>NZ_JCAUKV010000002.1:0-882205 GCF_059693665.1 Pseudomonas sp. PGPR N4 | reverse complement strand
TTTGCGAGAAACTCGTTCAACTTCAAACACTTGACTCGCTTTCGATCTCTCGTAGCGGGAGGCGAATTCTACAGCGTTACAACCTGCTGTCAACTGCCTTTTTCACCGCTGGCGATCTTTCGATCGAAGCCCTTGCAGCACCTCTGAAACTTCTAACTCTTTGAAACTCAAGGAGTTTTCCGTTCCAACTACGCTGGAAGTGGGGCGCATTATAAGGGCTCACAGGAATGCGTCAAGCACTAATTCAACACGTTGCAATATTCTTGTAACAGAGGTGATGAACAGCGCACGCCACCTACAGAAGCATGCTCAGTCTTAAAGGACGCCCGCCGCGCGCAGCTGCCGCACTGCCTGTTCATCCAACCCAAGCAGCTCGCTCAGCACAGCCTCGGTGTGTTCCCCTAATAGAGGCGGCGCCTGGCGATACTCCACCGGCGTCTCGGACAGCCGAATCGGGCTAGCCACCTGCGGCACGCTACCTGCGAGTGGATGTGGGATACTCAGCGCCAGCCCTCGGGCCAGCACCTGCGGGTCCTGGAACATCTGCGCCAGGTCATTGATCGGCCCACACGGCACCCCGGCCAACTCCAATTGCGCAACCCACTCGGCCGTCGTCTTGAACACCGTCGCCTGACGGATCAGCGGAATCAGCTCAGCGCGATTGGCAACGCGCTGCTTGTTGGTGGCAAAGCGTGGATCGTCCGCCCACTGCGGCTGGCCAGCTACCTCGGCAAACTTGCGGAACTGCCCGTCATTACCCACGGTGAGAATGAAATCGCCATCGGCGGTAGGGAAGTCCTGATACGGCACTATATTAGGGTGCGCATTACCCAGGCGCCGCGGTGCATTGCCGGTGGTGAGGTAATTCATCGCCTGATTGGCCAGGCAGGCAACCTGCACATCCAGCAGGGCCATATCTATATGCTGGCCGACGCCAGCCTGATCGCGATGGGCGAGGGCGGCCAGAATCGCTACGGTGGAATACAACCCGGTAAGAATATCCGTCAGCGCTACGCCAACCTTGACCGGCCCCGCACCCGCTTCCCCTTCAGGCCGGCCGGTCAGGCTCATCAGCCCGCCCAGCCCCTGAATCATGAAATCGTAGCCAGCACGCTTGGCATAAGGCCCGGTTTGGCCAAAGCCTGTGATCGAGCAATAGATAAGCCTGGAGTTGACCGCCTTCAAGCTTGCGTAGTCCAGGCCATAGGCCGCCAGCCCACCGACCTTGAAGTTCTCGATGACGATATCCGACCGGGCCGCCAGCTCACGCACCAGGCGCTGGCCCTCCGGCTGAGTGAAGTCGATGGTCACCGAACGCTTGTTACGGTTCGCCGACAGGTAATAAGCAGCCTCGCTGGTGTTCTCGCCATAGGCGTCCTTGAGGAAGGGCGGCCCCCAGGCGCGAGTATCGTCACCCGCACCTGGCCGCTCGACCTTGATCACGTCGGCGCCAAGGTCAGCGAGGATCTGCCCGGACCATGGCCCGGCCAGTACGCGTGAAAGGTCCAGCACCCGCAGATGGGAAAGCGCACCCATGGCCTGGCTCCTCTATTAATAGAACGCCTGGATACCGGTCTGGGCGCGGCCAAGAATCAGCGCATGGATGTCATGGGTGCCTTCATAGGTGTTGACCACCTCAAGGTTGACCAGGTGACGCGCCACGCCGAACTCATCGGAAATGCCATTGCCACCGAGCATGTCCCTGGCCAGTCGCGCGACCTCCAAGGCCTTGCCGCAAGAGTTACGTTTCATGATCGAGGTGATCTCGACGGCTGCGGTGCCTTCGTCCTTCATCCGCCCAAGGCGCAGGCAGCCTTGCAGGCCCAGGGTAATTTCAGTCTGCATATCAGCCAGCTTTTTCTGGATCAACTGATTGGCTGCCAGCGGGCGGCCAAATTGCTGGCGGTCGAGGGTGTACTGACGTGCGGTGTGCCAGCAGCTTTCGGCTGCGCCCAACGCGCCCCAGGAGATGCCGTAGCGGGCCGAGTTGAGGCAGGTGAACGGGCCCTTCAGGCCGCGCACCTCTGGGAAGATGTTTTCTTCAGGGACAAACACGCTGTCCATGACGATCTCGCCGGTAATCGAGGCGCGCAGGCCAACCTTGCCGTGAATCGCCGGTGCACTCAGGCCTTTCCAGCCCTTTTCCAGAATAAAGCCACGGATATCACCGGCGTCATCCTTGGCCCAGACCACGAATACATCAGCGATCGGGCTATTGGTGATCCACATCTTGCTGCCGCTCAGGCTGTAACCGCCCTCGACCTTGCGCGCACGGGTGATCATCGCCCCCGGATCAGAACCATGGTTAGGCTCGGTCAGGCCAAAGCAGCCGATCCATTCGCCACTGGACAACTTGGGCAGGTATTTCTGCTTTTGCGCTTCGCTGCCAAATTCGTTGATCGGCACCATCACCAGCGACGACTGCACGCTCATCATCGACCTGTAGCCGGAGTCGATGCGCTCCACCTCGCGGGCAATCAAGCCATAGCACACGTAGTTCAAGCCGCTGCCACCGTACTGCTCTGGGATGGTCGCGCCGAGCAGGCCGACTTCACCCATTTCACGGAAAATCTTCGGGTCGGTCTGCTCATGGCGGAACGCCTCGACCACGCGCGGCGCCAGCTTGTCCTGGGCGAACTGATAAGCGCTGTCGCGGACCATGCGCTCCTCTTCAGTGAGCTGCTGATCGAGCAGCAACGGGTCGATCCAGTTGAAGCTAGCTTTACCGGCCATGAACGTAATCCTCGAAAAGGGGGCAGGGCAGTAGGGTCATGGAATGATCCTAGGCCCGATCATCAGCCACGACAAACGACTATTACGCACCTACTAGTGACATTTCGTCACTCCGTATATCCTCAGCATTCGTAATTGCTGCACATATAAGTGAGGTTGACGTACATGCGGCGCAAGATCCCCAGCACGACTGCCCTGATCTGCTTCGAGGCAGCAGCTCGCCACGAGAGCTACACCAAAGCCGCCCTTGAGCTGGCCCTGACCCAAGGCGCCGTGTGTCGCCAGATCGCTGCGCTGGAGGCGTTTCTCAACGTCGAGCTGTTTCGCCGCTCCAGGCGCGGGGTGCAATTGACCGAGGCCGGCTTGTCTTACAGCCGTCAGGTCAGCACTCAGTTGGATGCTGTCGAGCGCGACACCTTGTCGGTGATGCGCCAGCAGGGCGCCAATGTGATCGAGCTGGCGGTGGTCCCGACCTTCGGCACCCAATGGTTGCTGCCGAGGTTGAAGGACTTTCAACAGCGTCATCCCGAGGTGACCGTCAACCTGACCAACCGCACCCGGCCGTTCCTGTTCGCCGACACCGCATTCGACGCAGCGATCTATTTCGGCGATGGCGACTGGTCAGGCACCGAGTCGCACCGACTGATGAGCGAGAACCCATTGCCGGTCTGCAGCCCCTCACTGCTGCAGGGCCAGCTGGAACTGAGCGCTAAGCAGATCGCCGAGCTGCCTTTACTGCAGCAGACCACCAGACCCTACGCCTGGCGGCAATGGTTCAGCAGCCTGGAACTGAACATCGAGCGCGACATGACCGGTCCGCGCTATGAGCTGTTTTCGATGCTGGCTCAGGCGGCCATGCATGACATGGGCATCGCCCTGATTCCCCCATTCCTGATTCAACAAGAGCTGCAGCAGGGCAGGCTGGTGGTCGCTAACAGGCATGCGCTGTCCAGCACCAAGGCCTACTATCTGATGATTCCCGAGCGCAAGGTCGCTTCAGCTTCACTGCGCGCGTTCCGAGATTGGCTGGCAGAGCAAGCCCGTATTTACGTAGAGACGCACGGCACAAAGCAGACAAGCTGACTCTGTAGTCAAATATTTTAAACACCTACAGATATACTGTTATGTCGCATATATGAAAACTGTAATGCTGGCTGCCTAAATCGCTATAAACCCAGTAAAGACGGGGCTTTCAGCGTCTTTTACGACCTCGAGCATGCTAGCTGCGAAATCACTAAAAAATAATTCGTTTTATCGTCTAATCTTCCAAAAGCCCGTACTAGAGCGCCCCCGGCCGGTTACTTGCGACATACGGTCACAGGGTGACTTGTAGTTATGCATCGGTATCACTCCAGAATCGGTTGATGGCCGCTGTGTTCCTCTGCAAAATGCTTCGCCCGCCCGGGATTCGGCGGGTTCGAGCCTTATGGCTGCGTCGCTGGCGTTGCGGTGTTGACCGTGCGCCTGCTGGCTTAAATAACGATAAGAAGGTCCGCAGGAGAAAAGTCGTGCACATTGGTGTTCCTCTCGAGACGCAGACGGGCGAAACGCGGGTCGCTGCGACCCCCGATACCCTCAAGAAGCTGGTTGGCCAAGGCCATCAGGTCACCGTCCAACGGGGGGCCGGGCTTAACGCCAGCATTCCGGACAGTGCCTATGAAGCCGCAGGCGCCACCCTTGGCAGCGCTGCCGATGCCTTTGGCGCGCAACTGGTGCTCAAGGTCGTTGCGCCGTCTGATCAGGAGCTGGCCCTGATCAATCGCGGCAGCCTGCTGGTAGGCATGCTCAACCCCTTCAACAGCGAACTGATCGGCAAGATGGCCGAATGCGGGATTACCGCCTTCGCCCTCGAAGCGGCGCCGCGTACTTCGCGGGCGCAGAGCCTCGACGTACTGTCGTCGCAGGCCAACATTGCCGGTTACAAGGCGGTGCTGTTGGCAGCCCATCATTACCCGCGCTTCATGCCGATGCTGATGACGGCGGCGGGTACGGTGAAAGCTGCCCGCGTGCTGATTCTCGGCGCCGGTGTCGCCGGGCTGCAGGCGATCGCTACTGCCAAGCGTCTGGGCGCGGTGATCGAGGCGTCGGATGTGCGTCCGGCAGTCAAGGAGCAGATCGAATCGCTCGGCGCCAAGTTTCTCGATGTGCCGTTCGAAACCGATGAAGAGCGCGAATGCGCTCAAGGCGTCGGCGGCTATGCGCGACCAATGCCGGCCAGCTGGATGCAGCGTCAGGCGCAAGCCGTGCACGAACGCGCCAAGCAGGCCGACATCGTCATCACGACCGCATTGATCCCGGGCCGCAAGGCTCCCACCCTGCTCAGCGCCGAAACCGTGGCGCAGATGAAG
The DNA here is from genome assembly GCF_059693665.1 of Pseudomonas sp. PGPR N4. Classification (NCBI taxonomy): domain Bacteria; kingdom Pseudomonadati; phylum Pseudomonadota; class Gammaproteobacteria; order Pseudomonadales; family Pseudomonadaceae; genus Pseudomonas; species Pseudomonas sp. PGPR N4. The sequence continues at coordinate 877,124 of NZ_JCAUKV010000002.1, read as the reverse complement.
CCCGGCTCGGTGGTTATCGACCTGGCTGCAGCGCAAGGCGGCAACTGCCCGCTGACCGTGGCCGACCAGGTCGTGCTGGAGCATGGCGTGACCATCGTCGGCCCGACCAACCTGCCTGCCCAGGTCGCGGCCGATGCTTCGGCGCTGTACGCACGCAACCTGCTGGACTTCATGAAGCTGCTGTTCGACAAGGACGGTGCGCTGGTGATCAACCTCGAAGATGACATTGTTGCTGCGTGCCTGATGTGCCGCGACGGCAATGTCATCCGCAACAACGGTTAAGGAGCACAGCTATGGAAGACATGTTGATTTCCCACGGCATCTACAACCTGATCATCTTCGTGCTGGCCATCTACATCGGTTACCACGTGGTCTGGAACGTGACCCCGGCACTGCACACACCGCTGATGGCGGTGACCAACGCGATCTCGGCGATCGTCATTGTCGGCGCCATGCTCGCTGCCGCCCTGACCGTGACCCCAGCAGGCAAGATCATGGGCACCCTGGCCGTGGCCCTGGCCGCGGTCAACGTCTTTGGTGGCTTCCTGGTCACCCGGCGCATGCTCGAGATGTTCAAGAAGAAAATCAAGAACGAGGCGCAGAAGTAAGCATGAGCATGAATCTGGTAACGCTTCTCTACCTCGTCGCTTCGGTCTGCTTCATTCAGGCATTGAAGGGCTTGTCACACCCGACCACATCACGCCGCGGCAACCTGTTCGGCATGATCGGCATGGGCATCGCCATGCTCACCACGGTGGGCCTGATCTACAAGCTCGGTGCCGAGCTGGCCACTGCCGGTATCGGCTATGTGCTGCTGGGTCTGCTGATCGGCGGCACTGCCGGCTCGATCATGGCCAAGCGCGTCGAGATGACCAAGATGCCTGAGCTGGTCGCCTTCATGCACAGCATGATCGGCCTGGCGGCGGTGTTCATCGCCATCACCGCCGTGCTTGAACCGCAATCGATGGGCATCGTTGCTGCTATCACTGATCCGATCCCGACCGGCAACCGCCTGGAGCTGTTCCTCGGCGCTGCCATCGGTGCGGTGACGTTCTCCGGCTCGGTAATCGCCTTCGGCAAGCTTTCGGGCAAGTACAAGTTCCGCCTGTTTCAGGGTGCACCGGTACAGTTCGCCGGCCAGCACAAACTCAACCTGATCCTGGGCCTTACTACTATTGCCCTCGGCCTGCTGTTCACCTTCACCGGCCACTACAGCGCGTTCACCCTGATGCTGATTCTGGCGTTCATCATGGGCGTGCTGATCATCATCCCTATCGGCGGTGCCGACATGCCGGTGGTGGTATCGATGCTCAACAGCTACTCAGGCTGGGCCGCGGCCGGTATCGGCTTCTCGCTGAACAACTCGATGCTGATCATCGCCGGTTCGCTGGTCGGTTCGAGCGGGGCGATTCTCTCGTACATCATGTGCAAGGCGATGAACCGTTCGTTCTTCAACGTAATCCTTGGCGGCTTTGGCGGCGCAACCGACAGCGGCGCAGCAGCCGGCAGTCAGGAGCAACGCCCGGTCAAATCCGGTTCCGCTGATGATGCGACGTTCCTGCTGAGCAATGCCGACACCGTGATCATCGTGCCGGGCTACGGCCTGGCGGTGGCCCGCGCGCAGCATGCGCTCAAGGAGTTGACCGAGAAACTTATCCACAACGGCGTGACCGTCAAATATGCGATCCACCCGGTGGCAGGGCGCATGCCTGGGCACATGAACGTGCTCCTGGCCGAAGCCGAAGTGCCTTACGACCAGGTGTTCGAGATGGAAGACATCAACGCCGAGTTCGGCCAGGCCGATGTGGTGCTGGTGCTGGGCGCCAACGACGTGGTCAACCCGGCGGCGAAGAACGATCCCAAGTCGCCCATCGCCGGCATGCCGATCCTTGAGGCATACAAAGCCAAGACCGTCATCGTCAATAAACGCTCGATGGCCAGCGGTTATGCCGGTCTGGACAACGAGCTGTTCTATCTGGACAAGACCATGATGGTGTTCGGCGATGCCAAGAAGGTCATCGAAGACATGGTCAAAGCCGTCGACTAAGCCGCTGCTATATAGACAGTCAAAAACCCCCGGAGCTGTATTACCGGGGGTTTTTGCATTTGCCTGATCCAGATCAACGGCGCGGCGCCGAAGCCGCTCATACGACCATGGTCGTGGGACGGAGCAGGGCGAAATCACTAGACTGCGCATCTAGCTTGAGTAGCCTGAGATAACAATCCATGTACCGTGATCGTATCCGCTTGTCCTCCCTGCACAGCAAGGTAATGAGTGCGGCCGATGCCGCTGCCCTGATCGAGGACGGCATGACCGTCGGCATGAGCGGCTTTACCCGCGCCGGCGAAGCCAAGGCCGTGCCGCACGCACTTGCCGAGCGCGCGAAGACCTCGCCGCTGAAAATCACGCTGATGACCGGCGCCAGCCTGGGCAACGACCTCGACAAGCAGCTGACCGAAGCCGGCGTACTCGCCCGGCGCATGCCGTTTCAGGTCGACAGCACACTGCGCAAGGCGATCAACCAGGGCATGGTGATGTTCATCGACCAGCACCTGTCGGAAACCGTCGAGCAACTGCGTAACAAACAGCTGCCGCTGCCGGACATTGCCGTCATCGAAGCGGTCGCGATCACCGAACAGGGCCACATCGTGCCGACCACCTCGGTGGGCAACTCGGCCAGCTTCGCCATTTTCGCCAAACGGGTGATCGTCGAGATCAACCTGTCGCACAACCCCAACCTCGAGGGTTTGCATGACATCTATATCCCAAGCTACCGGCCGACCCGCACGCCAATCCCGCTGACCAAGGTCGACGACCGTATCGGCAGCCCGGCGATTGCCATCGACCCGGCCAAGATCGTCGGCATCGTCATCAGCAATCAGCCCGACTCGCCGTCTACTGTGCTGGCTCCGGATGACGAGACCCAGGGCATCGCCAACCACCTGATCAACTTCCTCAAGAGTGAAGTCGAAGCAGGGCGCATGACCAACAAGCTTGGCCCGCTGCAGGCTGGCATCGGCAACATCGCCAACGCGGTAATGTGCGGCCTGATCGACTCGCCGTTCGAAGAACTGACCATGTACTCCGAAGTACTCCAGGATTCGACCTTCGACCTGATCGACGCCGGCAAACTGAGCTTCGCGTCAGGCAGCTCGATCACCCTGTCGAGCCGACGCAACGCCGATGTGTTCGGCAACCTCGAGCGCTACAAGGACAAACTGGTCCTGCGCCCGCAGGAGATCTCCAACCACCCTGAAGTGGTGCGGCGTCTGGGTATCATCGGCATCAACACAGCGCTCGAATTCGACATTTATGGCAACGTCAACTCGACCCATGTCTGCGGCACGCGGATGATGAACGGCATTGGTGGCTCGGGTGACTTCGCCCGCAACGCGCACCTGGCGATCTTTGTCACCAAGTCGATCGCTAAAGCGGGCGCGATCTCCAGCGTAGTGCCGATGGTCAGCCACGTCGACCATACCGAGCACGACGTCGACATCCTCGTCACCGAGCAGGGCTTGGCCGACTTGCGTGGCCTGGCCCCGCGCGAGCGGGCTCGGGTGATCATCGACAACTGTGTCCATCCCGATTACCGGGCGGCGCTGAACGATTACTTCGAGCGCGCCTGCCAGCGCGGCGGACACACGCCGCACATTTTGCGCGAAGCGCTGAGCTGGCATGAAAACCTGGAAGAAACCGGGCGCATGCTGGTCGGCTGACTGCAAATGAGTAGGCTGGTTTGACCTCCTACGAAGCCGCGTCGTGTACTTTTTGCCTCAGGCAGAAGGTGCTCGACGCGGCTTTGTGCTGCCTGAGTGCTTGGCAAGCAAACGCAACAAAACAGTTTGAATGCTTTGACTTAATTAAACTGTACTACTGTACCGGTAAATACTGACTCAATCGGCAAGTCAGGCAGTCCCAACAGCCATAAATGCACCATAATGATGCGCACCAGTACAGTTTCGCCAATTAACAGTGCAACAGTCGTGTTATGCAGTTAACTGAACCCGCCCAATACAAGTGAACTGTACCTACTGTTATGGACACAAGAGGAGGATCATTGGCATCAGTTAAATCACTACCTAATGCCGCCACAAGCGGAAGGAAGACATATCATGGAACGCACCCTCAGTTCCGGTCTGGTTTTTGAAAGCAACAGCCAATCCAACACCTCGCTGCCTCTGCGCGCTTTGTCCACTCTGCTCCTGTGGCAGCGTCGCATTGCCAGCCGCCGTCAACTTGCTCGCCTGGATGGTCGCCTTCTGGCTGACGCCGGTATCAGCGAGTCGCAGCGTTACGAAGAGCTGAGCAAGCCGTTCTGGCGCTAAGCTCCGGCTTGCCGGCCCAGGCCGGCACCGAGAATTCCTGAAACCCGTCACAGGCAACTGTGACGGGTTTTTTGTTTTTACGGCTGATACATAACTCCATATCTCGGCAACCAGTACAATTCAATGATTTTCGGTTTATACCAGTACAGTTTGCACGTATGCTGCGTCACATCCAGAAACAGCAACGCGTGATACGCTTGCGCTAACGGCCGGTGAAATAAAGTACCGTTACAGGCCGAGTGAGCGTCCGATAACCACAAGCACACCGCCCTTATCTGCAGGAGTCATCGCCATGTCCCGTAACCACTTGCTGGGCGCCGCCCTGTTGCTGACCCTGACTGGCACAGCCAATGCCACCAGCTTCATCGTCACCACCGATGCCGTAGTCGGCGCTGTTGCTGCCACTACCGATGCCACCTCCGACGTGACCTCGTCATTCCGTGACGACAAGATCGTCAAGGCTGCGCGCGACGATGCCGCCAGCTTTGTTGGCAGCGAAGGTGTGATTCGTGGCGCCAAGCTGGAAAGCGCTTTCCGTCACATCCGCCAGCAGGCGCCAACCCTGCAGGCCAGTGATGCCCAACTGGCGCAGGCGATCCTCGCCCTGTAACACCGCCCTGCGGCACACCCGGGTGCACTGGCTCTGCGCCGTGTATTCGGGTTAGCCTTCGCCCTCCGAGTTCAAGCCTGCCAAACCCCATGCGTTATCTTTCGCCATTGCTGATTGCCCTCGCCGGGATGGGCAGCGCCCATGCCATGGATGTCTCGACCCAGAGCCTGGTTGTTACTGGTTACGTCACCAGCAAGGTGACCAGCGCACCGTTCGATCGCAAGCTGATGGTGCAGGCCCGTGATGATGCCGCAGCCTTTGTTGCCACCGACGGTCTGATCCGTGGTGTACGCCTGCAGGCGGCACTGCGCACCTTGCGCCATCATGCTGGCTATCAATCTGCTGACGACCTTGAACTGGCAGAAGCAATTCTCGTCCAATGATTCAATTCGACTCCCTGTATTAGTTTGGAGATGCTCCATGCGTAAATCGCTGATCGCCGCTTCCCTCGGCATGCTGCTCTTGGCCGACCTGGCCCATGCACAGACTCTGGTGGCTACCAGCAATATCATCGTCCGCGCCTTTGGCCGTTCGATCGATTTCACTTCTGATACCACCACTTCGATCCGCGACTCGAAGATCGTTCAGGATGCCCACGACGACGCCGCCAGCTTCGTTGCCAGCCGCGGTGATATTCGCGGTGCACAGCTTGAAGCGGCACTCAATACCATTCGCCAGCGTGTGCCTGAAGCACGCGACGCCAGCGATCAGGTGCTCGCCGAAGCTATTCTCGCGCTGTGAAGCGTATGCGTGCCTGGCTGCTGGGCAGCGTCCTGACGCTGCTGGGCGCGCCCGCCCTGGCCGACCTGCAGCTCGATCTGCAGGCTGACGGGCTTGACCAGCAACAACAGCAAGCCACCCAGGCGCTGCTTGATGAAGCGCTGGCAAAGCTGCCGCCGCGGTTCAAGCAGCAGCTGGATCGGCGCGTGCAGGTCAGCTGGAGCGAGCACATGCCCGCCGACGCTTATGGCCAGGCCTCGCTGGTGTCCACGCTTGACCTGAACCGGCGCTTGCTGCCCGCGCTTGCCGATGGCAGCGCGGCCACCCAGGCCACCGGCCGGCCGCACGGCACGGTACGCCAGGAGCTGCTGGCCACCGTCCTTCACGAACTCACCCATATCTATGACCGCGCCCGCCTGTGGCCCAGCGCCGATCGCCTGCTGATCAACCGCTGCAAGCGCCAACAGGACACGCTGGGCAAGATCGGCCTGCCAGGGGAATGCCGCGGCGAAGGCGAACGACGCTTCACCCTCAGCGATGACCCACGCCTGCTTGACCTGGCCGGCTGGCCGCAGTATGTCGGCCGCCGCGGCGAGCGCGAACAGCACAACAACCAATTGGTGCGCAGCCCCGACAGTTATGAGCTGAGCAGCCCGAAGGAATACGTGGCGGTCAATATGGAGTACTTCCTCCTCGACCCAAGCTACGGCTGCCGCCGGCCGGCCCTCAATCAGTACCTGCGCGAGCACTTTGGCTGGGCGCCGCAACAGAACGAATGCGCGAAAACCCTGCCATTCATCAATGCCGGCAATGACTTCGCCCGCCAGCCGTTGGGGGAAATCGACCCCGAGCGGGTTTACGAAATCGACTACCTGCTGGCCGAGGCCAACCAGAACCTGGTCAGCCGCTGGGGCCACAGCATGCTGCGCCTGGTGATCTGCGCACCGGGCCGGCCACGTGGCCCGGATTGCCGGCTGGATCTGGACCAGAGCCTGGTGCTGTCGTACCGCGCCTTCGTCAACGATGTGCAGCTGTCCAGTTGGTCTGGCCTGGTCGGCGCTTATCCGTCACGGCTGTTCGTTCTGCCGCTGAACCAGGTGATCGACGAGTACACCAAGACCGAACTGCGCAGCCTTGCCTCGGTGCCGCTCAAACTCAGCCGCGCTGAAGTCGAAAACGTCGTGCGTCAGGCGGCAGAGATGCACTGGAGCTATGACGGCAACTACTGGTTCCTGTCCAACAACTGCGCAGTCGAAGGACTCAAATTGCTGCGCAGCGGCAGCGCCAACCCGCGCCTGAAAGACCTCGACAACATCATGCCCAACGGCTTGCTCGAGGTGCTCAAAGGCCGCGGCCTGGCCGATACCAGTGTGCTTGAGGACCGCCGCGAGGCCCTGCGCCTGGGCTATCGCTTCGACTCCTACCGTGACCGCTACCAGGCCATGTTCGACGTGCTCAGAAAGCAGTTGCCGGTCAAGCAGGTCGAAGTTGAAGACTGGCTGGCGCAAGATGCCGAACAGCGCCAGCCATGGTTCCAGCGGGCCGATCTGCGCACCAGCGCGGCATTGCTGCTGCTCGAACAAGCGGCGCTGCGCCGGCAGTTGCTGCTGGCCCAGGACGAGGTCAAGCAGCGCTACCTGAATTCCACCGCGCTGAAGGACGGCACGGTCGACAAGGCCAACGCCACCTTGCAGCAGATGCTGGCCAACAGCGGCTTCCTCAGCCGCCCGGCAGAGCTGCTGGGCACCGATGGCTACGGCTTGCCGCAACCCGACGAGCGCAAACAGCTGGAGCAGGTTAGTCGTGAGCGGCAGGCGCAGTTGTTGCGCCTGAGCACCGACCTCGATACCGAAGTCCGCGCCTTGCTCGACCCGGCACGCGGCAAGGAGATCAAAGCGGTGGAAGCCAACGTCAAGCAGATCGGTGAGCACCTGCGCGCCCTGCACAAAGCAGCTGGCGGCTTGCAACTGCCCTGAACAGAAGCCGCCGTTACCAGCAACGGCGGCTTACAGCGCTTCTTCGGCTTCTTCCGGCAACTGTTCATCCAGATGCAGCCAGGCTACCCGGCTGCTGGTCCAGATATGCCGATTGGCCTGGACTCGCTCTGGCTGATCCAGAGTTGCCACGGTCACATCGATACTCTGCGGGCTGTGCTCAGTGCTCAGGGCCACATGCGCGCCACAGTCGCCACAAAAAAACCGACTGCAACTGGCAGGCGCCACATACAGCCGCGGCCGCCCCTTGAGCCAGCGAAAGTCGCGCCTGGGCAGGGTGATCCAGGTCACCACCAGGCCACCGCTGACGCGCCGGCAGATCGAGCAATGGCAATGCGCAACATCGTTCAGATCGCCCGCCAGGCGATACCTGATGGCGCCGCAATGGCAGCCGCCCTCGACAAACTCAGACATGATTACCTCTCGTCACCTTGGCGCCAGCGAAAGCTGGCTGAAAGCTTGCGCTCATAGGATAGCCCCCACTACCGGCACAAGACCGGTCAGCCAGGGTACCCGGACCAGTCCGCACCCGGCCCAATCAACAACAACAATGGTGATTCTGATGTCTTCCTGTGTCCGCCTCTTCGCAATACCCCTCCGGCTATTCCAAGCACAGCGCCCCACGCGCTGATCCGCCCGAAGCATTTTTTTTAATTCGTCGCGCCACGCCTGGAGTACTGCCATGCTGACCTTCCTCGGCTTTGCCATGGTCATCACCTTCATGTACCTGATCATGACCAAGCGCCTCTCGGCCTTGATCGCGCTGATCCTGGTACCGATCCTGTTCGCCCTGTTCGGTGGCTTCTCCTCCGAAATCGGCCCGATGATGCTGCAAGGCATCACCAAGCTCGCGCCAACCGGCGTGATGCTGATGTTCGCCATTCTTTACTTCGCCCTGATGATCGACTCCGGCCTGTTCGACCCGGCTGTGCGGCTGATCCTCAAGGCGGTCAAGGGTGACCCGCTGAAAGTCTCGGTCGGCACCGCAGTGCTGGCCCTGGTGGTCTCGCTCGACGGCGACGGTGCAACCACCTACATGATCTGCTGCGCCGCCATGCTGCCGCTGTACAGCCGCCTGGGCATGAGCCCGCGGATCATGGCCGGCCTGATCATCCTCGCGGGCGGGGTCATGAACATGACGCCATGGGGCGGGCCGACCGCTCGCGCCGCTAGTGCCCTGCATGTAGACCCGTCCGACATCTTCGTACCGATGATCCCAGCCATGGCCTTCGGCGTGGTGGCCATCCTGGTCATCGCCTACATGTACGGCAAACGTGAGCGCGCCCGCCTGGGTGAACTGCACCTGCCGACCGACGACATCGACCACAGCGCTATCAGCGTGTCGCAGTTCCCTGAAGCACGCCGGCCGAAGCTGATCTGGTTCAACGGTGCCCTCACCTTGGCCCTGATGGTCGCGCTGATCGCTGGCCTGCTGCCACTGCCGGTGCTGTTCATGGTTGCCTTCAGCATCGCCATGATCGTCAACTACCCATGCCTGCAACAGCAGAAGGACCGCATTGCGGCCCACGCCGGCAGCGTGCTGGCAGTGACCGGGCTGATTTTCGCCGCGGGTATCTTCACCGGCATCCTGTCCGGCACCGGCATGGTCGACGCCATGTCGAAAAGCCTGCTGGCAGTCATCCCGGACGCACTCGGCCCGTACCTGGCTGTGATCACCGCCCTTGTCAGCATGCCGTTCACCTTCTTCATGTCCAACGATGCCTTCTACTACGGTGTGCTGCCGGTGCTGGCCGAAGCGGCCAGCCACTACGGCATCACCCCGGTGGAAATGGCCCGCGCGTCGATCGTCGGCCAGCCAGTGCATCTGCTCAGCCCGCTGGTACCCTCGACCTACCTGCTGGTCGCGCTGGCCGGCATCGAGTTCGGCGATCATCAGCGCTTCACGCTCAAGTGGGCAGTGCTGGTGTGCATGTGCATAATGCTCGGCGCACTGCTGCTGGGGACTTTCCCGCTGTTCAGCAGTCTCTAATTCATAAGCCCCATCGCGCTGCGTCCCTATCGGGCGCAGCGCCTTTTTACGTTTGAAGGAATACATATGGAATGGCTGACCAGCCCAGAAATCTGGGTTGCCTTTTTGACCCTGACGGCACTTGAGATCGTCCTCGGTATCGACAACATCATCATGATCTCGATCCTGGTCAGCCGCATGCCCAAGCACATGCAGCCGCGTACCCGGATCTTCGGCCTGGCCCTGGCCATGGTCACGCGGATCCTGCTGTTGCTGTCGATCACCTGGGTAATGCGCCTTACCGCCGACCTGTTCGAAGTGTTCGGCCAAGGCATCTCCGGGCGCGACCTGATTCTGTTCTTCGGTGGCCTGTTCCTGCTGTGGAAGAGCTCGCAAGAGATCTACCACGGCCTGGAAGGTGAAGACGAGAGCAGCGACGGCCCGAAAGGCGCTGGTGGCAAGTTCCTCTACACCATCATCCAGATCGCCATTATCGACATCGTGTTCTCGCTGGACTCGGTGATCACTGCAGTCGGCATGGTCTCGCACGTACCGGTGATGATCGCCGCGATCGTCGTGGCGGTGCTGGTGATGATGCTCTGCGCTGGTGCTATCAGTAACTTCATCGACAAGCACCCATCGCTGAAGATGCTCGCGCTTTCGTTCCTGATCGTCGTCGGTACCGTGCTGATCGCCGAATCTTTCGATGTGCATGTGCCGAAGGGCTATGTCTACTTCGCCATGGCGTTCTCGCTGGCGGTAGAAGCCATCAACATCCGTATGCGTACTGCCCGTGCACGCAAGGAAGGCGCCGAGCCTGATGCGGTGAAGCTGCGTAAGGACGTGCCTGGTCAGTAAGCCTGGCAGTTGCAGATAAAGGCCCTTCGGGGCCTTTTTTGTGGGCGGCGCCCCGGCGCTCCTGCACCAGTGAAATGTTTCAAATAGGTTTCAGCCATGCCAAGCTGGCAGCAGACGCACAAAACGACTAAAGCTTGAGTGAGCACTGGGACAACCACCCAGCCCCGGGCCAGGCTCACGGCTTCATTTTTTGGCCCCGTCTTGGGGCAATTGCAACGGGGGCCTTGCCTATGCTGACTCTGCTCAATCTGCTTTCGGCGGTCGCGCTGCTGGTGTGGGGCACGCACATTGTGCGCACCGGCATTCTGCGGGTGTATGGCTCAAACCTGCGCCGGGTGATCAGCCAGAACATGAGCAAACGCCCGCTGGCGTTTCTCGCCGGCATCGTCGTCACAGCCATGGTCCAGAGCAGCAACGCCACTGCCATGCTGGTGACCTCGTTCGTCGGCCAAGGCCTGATGGCGATGACCCCGGCGCTGGCAATCATGCTCGGGGCCGACGTCGGCACCGCGCTGATGGCCAGGGTGCTGACCTTCGACCTGTCGTGGCTGTCGCCCCTGCTGCTGTTCATTGGGGTGATCTTCTTCCTCTCGCGCAAGCAGACTCGCCTCGGCCAGATGGGCAGGGTAGCGATTGGCCTGGGCCTGATCATTTTGGCCCTGCAACTGATCGTGCAGGCGGCTACGCCGATCACCCAGGCACAAGGGGTCAAGGTACTGTTCGCCTCGCTGACCGGGGATATCCTTCTCGACGCCCTGGTCGGCGCCCTGTTCGCGATGATTTCCTACTCGAGCCTGGCGGCTGTGCTGCTCACCGCAACCCTGGCCGGCTCGGACCTGATCAGCCTGCCGGTGGCCATCGGCCTGGTGATCGGCGCCAACATCGGCAGTGGCTTGCTGGCCTTTCTGACTACCAGCATGCAGAACTCGGCAGGCCGCCGGGTGGCACTGGGTAGCCTGCTGTACAAACTGATCGGCCTGCTGCTGATGATCCCGGTGCTGCACCCGCTGGTCGACTGGATGGACACCCTCAAGCTCAGCCCGCAGGAACTGGTGATCGGCTTCCACCTGCTCTACAACACGCTGCGCTGCGTGCTCATGCTGCCGACCGTGACGCCGATGGCGCGGCTGTGCAACTTCCTCCTGCCGGAGCGCGAAAGCAGCAACGGCCAGATCCGCCCGCGCCATCTCGACCCGTCCGCGTTGCAAACGCCAAGCCTGGCGCTGGCCAACGCCGCCCGCGAAACCCTGCGCCTGGGCGACATCGTCGAGAGCCTGCTCGAGGCCATGCTCGCCGCCTTGCGCGGCACTCAGACCGCATTGCCGCAGCAGGTCCGCGCCTACACTGAAGACGTCGACGCCCTGTACAGCGCGATCAAGCTGTACCTGGCGCAGATGGACCGCGAGGACCTCAGCGCCCAGGACAACCGGCGCTGGGCCGAGATCATCGAGATCTCGGTCAACCTGAAGATGGCCAGCGACCTGGTCGAGCGCATGCTGCGCAAGGTCCAGCAGCAAAAGACCTCACAGCGCCGCGAGTTCTCCCAGGTCGGCCTGGAAGAGCTGACCGGCCTGCAGGAACAACTGCTGGCCAACCTGCGCCTGGGCCTGTCGGTGTTTCTCAGCGCCGACCCGGAAAGCGCGCAGTTGCTGCTCCGTGAGAAACGCCGCTTCCGCGCCCAGGAACGGCGCCTGGCCCACGCCCATGTCAGCCGTTTGCAACGCAAAGTGGTGCAGAGTATCGAGACCAGTTCACTGCATCTGGAGCTGATCGCCGACATGAAGCGGTTGAACTCTTTGTTCTGCAGCAGTGCCTATGTGGTACTGGGCGGCTCGGACACCGGCGGGCTTATGCTCGACAGCGTGCCGGACGAAGCCCGCCAGCCCTGACCTGCACCATCTGGAGACCCCTGCTCGCCTATGCGTAGCCTGATGTTGATTTGCCTGCTGATCTGCAGCCTGCCGACCTTGGCCCTCGACCGCTCCAAGGTCGAAGGCTACCTGTTGCCCAACGGCCTGCAGGTCATCCTCAAATCCGGCTACGAGCGCGACCATGTCGCGATCCGCCTGATCGTCGGGGTCGGCCTCGATGACTTCGAGTGCGACCAGCGTGAGCTGCCGCACCTGCTCGAGCACCTGCTGTTCAGCGGCATCGATGAAACCGGCGAGGGCGGCCTGGAAGAACGCATGCAGGCACTGGGCGGCGAATGGAATGCCTACACCAGCAGCGCCGACACCACCTTCGTTATCGAGGCCCCGGCGCGCAACCAGCGCAAGGTGCTCGACCTGCTGCTGGCGGCCGTTCGCGATACCAAAATCGACGCCAAGGCCCTGGCCACTGCCAAGCAGATCATCGAGCGTGAAGACGGCGGCCACTACGGCCACCTGCAACGCTGGCTCGACCGCCAGGACATCGGCCATCGCGCCAGTGACCAATTGGCAGTCGAGCTGGGGCTGAAATGCCCGGCGCGCTCCAACCTCGACGACATGACTCTTGAGCAAGTGCAGGCTCTGCGCGACCACTGGTACGCAGCCAACAACATGACCCTGATCGTGGTCGGCGGCCTTGACCGCTTGCTGCCGGCCTATCTCGAACGCAGCTACGGCGAGCTGCCGGCGACCGAGCCCGGCGAGCGGCGTAACCTCGACAGCATCAGCCAACAGGCCGAGCAGCGCCGCGACCTGACCCGCGGCTGGCTGGGCGACAGCGTCAAACTGCACTGGCTGTTCATCGAGCCGGTGCTGGACAGCGGCCACGAGCAGACCCTCGACCTGGTTTCGCGTTACCTGGAGTGGGCAGTCTACGACCAGCTACGCCTGCGCCACGGCCTGTCCTACGGGCCTTCGGTGCAGCGTGAAAGCTTCGGCGACAGCGGCATGCTCAGCCTCAACGCCGACCTCGAGCGCGAAGACCTCAACGCAGCGATCAAGGTGTTGCAGGAGCTGTTCGAGCACCTGCGCAAAAACGGCCTCGACGCGGATACCTTTGCCCGCATCAAGGAAGCCGCCATCGCCCGCGAGAGCTGGAACAGCCAGGGCAACAGCGCCTTGGCCGACTATTACTGGGGCGCTTTGAACAACTACACCGACGGCCGCTTCAGCGACCCGATCCGCGCATTACGCCAGGTCAGCCTGAAACAGGCCGACGCCGCCTTGCAGGAGTTGCTCAAGGAGCCGGGGTACGTGCGCATCGAGCAGCCGCTGCTTGGCTATGACGAACTGTACGGCCTGGTGGCTTTGCTGCTCGGTGTGATTCTCGCCCTGGGCCTGCTGCGCCGTCGCCGTCACACACCGAGCAAGCCCAGCGGCGCTACACGCCAGCGCTGATTCAGCGGTATCCTGTGCAGAGCCATCGCGGGGCCGCCGCGATGGTGGCCCCCATACTCTTTCTGTAGCCCGTCCATGCCGCCCATCCCGCATATCGTCCAGCGCATCATCGAACTGCTCAAACGCTACCCAGGCGTGATTGCGCTGGGCGGCTTCCTGTCCGGGATCGGCAGCTTCATCCTGGTCGACCGCCAGGCCGGGCTGGCGAGTTGGGTGGCGATCCTGCTGTTGGTCAGCTGGATATGGCTGATGCTGGAGAACACCCTGACTGGTTTGTTCGCCCGCACCTTCAAGCGGGAGATCCCGCAGCCGCTACTGCGCTACGCCACGCAGATGATCCACCAGGAGAGCCTGTTCTTCGTCCTGCCATTCTTTTTCATCACCACCACCTGGAACAGCGGCCAGTTGATCTTTACGGGCCTGCTCGGCGCCGCTGGGGTGATCTCGATCGTCGACCCGCTTTACTACCGCTGGCTGGCGCCGCGGCGTTGGCTGTTCATGGCCTTGCATACCTTGACCCTGTTTGCCGCGCTGCTGACGGCGCTGCCGATCATCCTTCACCTGACCACCGCGCAGAGCTTCAAGCTGGCGCTGATCGCGGCCATGGCGCTGTCGTTCCCAAGCCTGGCCAGCAGCTTCCCGATCACCAACTGGCGCCGCGGCGTCGCGCTGGTACTGGTGACGCTGTCGGTGGGTGCCGGCGGCTGGCTGCTGCGCTCCTGGGTGCCGCCCGCCACCCTGTGGCTGACCGAAGTGGCGGTGAGCACCGAAGTGATCAACCGCCAGCCGGGTGATTCGCTGGATGAGATTCCGGTCAACCAGATTCGCGGCGCGGGGCTGTATGCATACACCGCGATCAACGCACCGCGCGGGCTCAACGAGCGGATCTATCACGTCTGGCAGTTGAACGGTAAAGAGGTCGACCGGATCGCCCTGGATATTCATGGCGGGCGCAAGGAAGGCTACCGCGCCTGGACCCACAAGCAGAACTTCCCGCCCAACCCGGTGGGCCGCTGGCAAGTCCGCGTGCTGACCGAGGACGGCCAGGTTATCGGCGTGCTGCGCTTCAAGGTGGTCGACGCTGCTGCGGCCCCAGCCAGCTGAGCAGATCGCCATTGCCCGGCAGCGCCCGCACTGCGCTATGATCGGTGCCTTCCTCGCGCACTGTCAGAAGCATGGAGCCCATGACTACACCGAGCGCCACTCTGGACACCAGCAGCCAACCGCCGTGCCTGCGCATCAGCGGTGACTGGACCCTGGCCCACTACGCCCAGCTCAAGCGCGACAGCGAGCGCCTGCGCAGTCAATACAGCAGTGACACCCGCGCCGACCTCAGCCAGCTCGGCCGCCTCGACACTGCCGGCGCCTCGCTGCTGGCCGAACTGCTCGGCAGCGAGCGGCTGTCGCGCTGCACCGATGACCTCGGCGCGGCCAACCGGGCCCTGCTGAAGACGGTCTACCACTCGGTGCAGGACTACTGCATCCCACTCAAGCAAGCCGAACGGCCGGTGCTGCTGATGCTGCTCGAGCGCATCGGCTGCTCGGTCAACAAGCTGTGGGGCGACACCCTGCAACTGCTCGGCTTCATTGGCCTGATCATCCAGACCCTGCTGTTGCGTGCGCTGCAGCCACACCGCTGGCGGCTCACACCGGTCGTTGCTCATATCGAGCAGACTGGCCTCAACGCCGCGCCGATCATCGCTTTGCTGACCTTTCTGGTCGGCGCAGTGGTGGCCTTTCTCGGCGCCACGGTGCTCGCCGCATTTGGTGCGACCATCTTCACCGTCGACCTGGTGGCGTTCTCGTTCCTGCGTGAGTTTGGCGTGCTGCTGACTGCCATTCTCATGGCCGGGCGCACTGCCAGCGCCTTTACTGCGCAGATCGGCTCGATGAAGGCCAACGAAGAGATCGACGCCATCCGCACCCTCGGCCTCAACCCGATCGAACTGCTGGTAGTGCCGCGAGTACTGGCATTGCTGATCACGCTGCCGCTGCTGACCTTTGTCGCGATGATCTGCGGCATCGTCGGAGGCGGCGTGGTCTGTGCGCTGTCGCTGGATATCTCGCCAGCCATGTTCCTTTCCCTGCTGCAGACCGATATCGGTGTGCAGCACCTGCTGGTAGGCCTGGCCAAGGCGCCGTTCTTTGCCTTTCTGATTGCCGCGATCGGTTGCCTGGAAGGCTTCAAGGTCAGCGGCAGTGCCGAGTCGGTAGGCGCCCACACCACCTCGGCGGTGGTCCAGTCGATCTTCGTGGTGATCGTGCTGGATGCCGTTGCAGCGCTGTTCTTCATGGAGATGGGCTGGTGAGTGCAGCAACCCAGGCAGTGATCCAGGCGCGCGGGCTGTGCAACCGCTTTGGCAGCCAGAGCGTGCACGAGAATCTCGACCTCGATCTATACAAAGGCGAGATCCTCGCGGTAGTCGGCGGCTCGGGCAGCGGCAAGTCGGTGCTGCTGCGCAGCATCGTTGGCCTGCGCCAGCCCGACGAGGGTCAGGTCAAGGTGTTCGGCCAGGACCTGGCCACCCTCGACAACGAACAGCGCTCGCAGGTCGAGCGGCGCTTTGGCGTACTGTTCCAGAAGGGCGCGTTGTTCTCGTCGCTGACCATTACCGAAAACGTTGCCCTGCCACTGATCGAACACGCCGGCCTGTCGCGCACTGATGCCGAGCATCTTGCCGGGGTCAAGCTGGCCCTGGCAGGGCTGCCGATTTCCGCCGCCGACAAGTACCCCGCATCGCTGTCAGGCGGGATGATCAAGCGCGCGGCGCTGGCGCGGGCATTGGCGCTGGACCCGGACATCCTGTTTCTGGATGAACCCACCGCCGGGCTCGACCCGATCGGTGCGGCGGCCTTCGACCAGTTGATCCTGACCCTGCGTGATGCGTTGGGTTTGAGCGTGTTCCTGATCACCCATGACCTGGATACGCTGTACACCATTACCGACCGCATCGCCGTGCTGTCGCAGAAAAAGGTGCTGGTAGCCGGCCCCTTGGCCGAGGTCGAGCTTACCGACGATCCCTGGATCCACGATTACTTTCACGGCCCACGCGGGCGCGCAGCGGCTCAAGCTGCCAGCCGTGTCGGGCAGGAGCGCTGAAGCATGGAAACCCGAGCTCATCATGTGTTGATCGGTCTGGTCACCGTTCTGGTCGTGGCTGGCGCCTTGTTGTTCGGCTTGTGGCTGACCAAGTCCAGCGTCGACTCGACCTTCAAGGACTATCAGGTGGTATTCAACGAGGCGGTCTCCGGTCTTTCGCGCGGCAGCCCGGTGCAGTACAACGGCATCAAGGTCGGTGACGTCACCACCCTGCGCCTGGACCCGCAAGACCCACGTCGGGTGCTGGCACGCATCCGCCTCAGCGCCGACACGCCGGTCAAGCAGGACACCCAGGCCAAGCTGACCCTGGCCGGGGTTACCGGCAACGCCTTTATCCAGCTCAGCGGCGGCACCCCACAAAGCCCAGAACTGAAAGGCAAGGACGGCCAATTGCCGGTGATCGTTGCCTCGCCATCGCCGATCTCGCGCCTGCTCAACGACAGCAGCGACGTGGTCGGCAACATCAACCTGTTGTTGCACAACGCCAATCAGTTGCTCTCCGACGACAACGTCAGCCGCCTCAGCAACACCTTGGCCAACCTTGAGCAGACCACCGGCGCTTTCGCCAGCCAAAAAGGCAGTATCAGCGACGCCATCGCCCAGCTGGCTGCAGTCGGCAAACAGGCCAACGCCACCCTGGCCGAGACCCAGGCGCTGATGCGCAACGCCAACGGCTTGCTCGGCACCCAGGGCAAGCAAGCCTTCGGCAGCGCCGAGCAGGCCATGAACGCCCTGGCCGAGAGCACCGCAACCATCAACGACCTGCTCAAGAATAACCGCGAGGCCATCGACGATGGCGCCCAGGGCTTGAACCAGCTGACCCCGGCGATCCGCGAACTGCGCGAAACCCTCAACGCCCTCAAGGGCATCTCGCGCCGCCTCGAAGCCGACCCAAGCGGCTATCTGCTGGGCCGCGACAATGACAAGGAGTTCCAGCCATGACCCCGCTGCGCCTGATCGCCCTGCTGGCCACGCTGAGCCTGGCCAGCGCCTGCTCGATCCTGCCGCAAAGCCCGCCGGTGGATATCTACCGCCTGCCGGTCAAGCAGCCCACCAGCAGCAACGCGCCGCTGACCTGGTCACTGCGGGTGAACAAGCCACTGGCCAGCGAGGCGCTCGCCGGGCAACGCATTGCGGTGATCGCCCAGGGCGACGTGATCAGTGGCTACAAAGGCGCCCGCTGGAGCGACCCGGTGCCGTTGCTGGTACGCAATCGGCTGCTCGATGGCTTCCAGCGTGATGGCCGGGTACAGCGCCTGAGCGCTGACGACAGCAATCTGCAAGCCGATTACGAGCTGGCCGGCGAGTTGCTGGCGTTCAACAGCGAATACCGCGAGGGCAGGGTAGAGGTGGTGATCAGCTACGATGCGCGCCTGGTGCAGGGCCGCAGCCAGCGCATCGTCGCCAGCCGGCGCTTTGAAGTGCGCCAGCCGCTAAGTGCTACTCAGGTGCCTGCGGTGGTCACCGGCTTTGGTGCCGCCAGCGACCAACTGATGAGCCAGCTGGTCGACTGGACACTGGCTCAGGTCGCTCAGGCTCAGGCGAAGAACCAGTAGCAGACGCAGATCGCCGCGATCACCCCGGACAGCTCGGCCAGCAGCGCGCAGCCCACTGCATGGCGCACGCGCTGGATGCCGACCGCGCCGAAGTACACCGCCAGCACATAGAAGGTCGTCTCGGTGCTGCCCTGGATGGTTGCCGCAACCAATGCCGGGAAGCTGTCGACGCCCTGGCTTTGCATGGTTTCGATCATCATGGCCCGCGCGGCGCTGCCAGAGAACGGCTTGACCAGCGCAGTGGGCAGGCCATCGACGAAGCGCGTGTCCAGGCCCACCCACTCGACCAGGTGGCGAATCCCGTCCAATGCCAACTCCAGCGCCCCAGACGCGCGCAGCACGCCCACCGCGCAGAGCATGGCGACCAGATACGGCAGCAGGCTCTTGGCGACGTCAAAGCCTTCCTTGGCGCCTTCGATGAAGGTTTCGTACACCTTGACCCGGCGCAGGGCGCCAACCACCAGGAACGACATGATGATGCCGAACAGGGTCAGGTTGCCCAGGATCGACGACAGGCCTGCCAGCGCAGTCGCCGACAGCGTGCCCAGAAACGCCATGAAGCCGCCCAGCAGCAGCGCGCCAGGGATCAGATAGGCGAGCACCACCGGATCCCACAAGCGCAGCCGCTGCATTACCGCGACCGACAGCAGCCCGACCAGGGTCGAGACGCTGGTGGCCAGCAGGATCGGCAGGAACACCATGGTCGGGTCAGGTGCGCCTTGCTGGGCGCGGAACATGAAGATGGTCACCGGCAGCAGGGTCAGCGACGAGGCGTTGAGCACCAGGAACAGGATCTGCGCATTGCTCGCCGTGGTGCTGCTCGGGTTGAGCTCCTGCAGTGCGCGCATGGCCTTCAGGCCGATCGGCGTCGCCGCGTTGTCCAGGCCCAGGCCATTGGCGGCGAAGTTCATGGTGATCAAGCCCAGCGCAGGGTGGCCGCGGGGCACCTCCGGCATCAGCCGGGCGAACAGCGGCCCGAGCATCTTCGCCAGCCACTCGACGATGCCGGCCTGTTCGGCAATCTTGAGAAAGCCCAGCCACAGGGTCAGGGTACCGAACAACAGGACCATGACTTCGACCGACAGCTTGGCCATGGCAAAGATGCTCTCGACCATCGCGGCGAAGATCCCGGCGTTGCCGCCGACCAGCCACTGCGCCATGGCGGAGATGGCCGCGACCAGGAAAAAGCTGAGCCAAAGGCCGTTTAGCATCCGCGTGTTCCCCCGAAAAATGCCACGCATGATAACGCAAGCGGCTGGGTACTTTCTGCAGGCAACAAAAAACCCCGGCATGCGGGGCTCTTGTGGGTCTGCGTTGTCTGGGGCAGGGGCCGCTTTGCGGCCCCAACCACCGCAAATCTTACTGCTTGGCAGCCTCGCCCACAGCGCCAGCAGCCTTGTTACCGGCCATATGCGGCAGCGAGTTGTAATACGCCTCACCCTTGGCCGAGTCGTACATACCTTCCCAACGAGCGATGACCAGCGCGGCCAGGGCGTTGCCAATCACGTTCAGGGCGGTCCGCGCCATGTCCATGATGCGGTCGACACCGGCGATGAATGCCAGGCCTTCCAGCGGGATGCCAACACTGCCCAGGGTCGCCAGCAGGACCACGAACGACACGCCCGGCACACCGGCGATACCTTTGGAGGTGACCATCAAGGTCAGCACCAGCAGCAGCTGCTGGCTCCACGACAGGTCGATGCCATACAGCTGGGCAATGAAGATTGCCGCGATGCTCTGGTACAGGGTCGAGCCGTCGAGGTTGAACGAGTAGCCGGTCGGAACCACGAAGCTGCAGATCGACTTCGGCGCGCCGTACTTCTCCATCTTCTCGATCACACGTGGCAGCACGGTCTCGGAGCTAGAGGTGGAGTAGGCGAGGATCATCTCGTCTTTCATGATGCGCATGATCTTGATGATCGAGAAGCCGAACATCCGCGCGACCAGGCCCAGCACCATGAAGGCGAAGAAGGCGATGGCGAAGTACACCAGCACCACCAGCTTGGCCAGCGGCAGCAGCGACGAGAAGCCGAAGTTGGCGACGGTCACGGCGATCAGGGCGAACACGCCGATCGGGGCGTAGTTCATGATCATGTGGGTGACCTTGAACATGGTTTCCGATACGGCCTGGAAGGTGCGTACCAGCGGATCACGCAGGTCAGCCTGCAGGCTCGACAGGCCCAGACCGAACATCACCGAGAAGAAGATGATCGGCAGCATTTCGCCGCGGGCAACCGCTGCAAAGATGTTCGAAGGAATCAGGTTGAGCAGGGTCTCGATGAACGCATGCTCATGCTGCACCTCGGCCGCAGTGGCCTGGTACTTGGAGATGTCCACCGTACCCAGAGTGCTCATGTCGATGCCGACACCAGGGTGGAACAGGTTGGCCAGGCCCAGGCCGACGACGATGGCAATGGTCGTCACCACCTCGAAGTACAGAATGGTCTTCAGGCCGATGCTGCCCAGCTTCTTCGCGTCGCCAACCCCGGCGATGCCCACGATCAGCGACGAAATCACGATCGGGACGACGATCATCTTGATCAGGCGAATGAAGATATCACCGGCAGGCTGCAGGACATTGGTGATCCACCATGCCTTTTCTGCACTGAAATGGTTCAGCAGCGCGCCGATTGCAACGCCCAGTACAAGCCCTATGAGGATTTGCCAGGCGAGGCTTAGTTTTGCCTTCTTCATGTCGTTACCTTTTCTTCTAGTGGTCAGGGGCATCGAGCGGAAACGCGCGTGCCAGAGCCATTAGAAGCATGCTTGGCAGCGAGATTGTTCCGTACGACGACTCCATCGAAGGTCAGCGCAAGCGAGCGGTTCGGCGCTCTGGCTAGCGAAAAAGGCGGCAACTATTGCTACGCAGGCGGGGTCAGTCTAATGCCGGAAACGACTACCCTATGCCGGATCGGCATAGTAGACCGAGGCAAAACGACGCAGCTGCAAGTCATTGATTTATAACGTTCGGCTTTCCGAACAAGACCAAAGCGCCATGAAACGGCCAATTTGGCAGATATGGCATGGTCATGCACAACTTCTGTTCGACAATCCGAATGGGATGAACAGGGTGTAGGAAAGGAGAGGTTACGGAGGAAAATAATTCGATGTACGGTCACGACAAAATGTGTCTTCAGCACAATTTGGCGACAAGCGTTCGGAGCACATCCATAGACGCTTCGGAAGCCAGGCCTGGCACAGTGCATTCGGCACTGCCAGACCTGAGACTTCCGATGCCATCTTTTCCTGACCCGGCCCAATCGATGGAGGCACTCCCTGTACCCCTAGGCCACTCCGACCCTGCAACAGTCAGAACAGCCCGGCCCCATGGTCATGTGCCAACCCTCTTCGAGTCGGCGCACCATAGAAGCCTGAACCTTAGAAAGGTTCGGCTTCTATTGCATTACAGTTGCGTGAACTTTAGTCAGTACCACTTCGGATCACGCTTGAGCTGCTCCTGCAACATCGCCTTCATGCCGTCATCCGGCTTGCCCAGCCAGCGGTATTGCGCATGGCGGGTTGGCGACTTGTCCTTGGGCAATCCCTCGGGTACTTCCACGAGCATCCCGTAGGCATCGTCCTTGTCCCAGCTAAACGCCACGATCAGGCGCTTGTAGGTGCAGTTGTCAGCCGATTCGCACAGCGGACCGACAAGGTACTTGTCGCCATCCTCTGTCACCGCCGACATCTGCTCCTGCGAACTGCCGCTGAGGTTGATCACCCATTCGGGCAATCGCTCCTCCCCTTTCAGGGTGTCCTGCCAGGTTTCAACATACTCGGGGTCTGTCGCCAACAATTGGTTGGCGTGGACCTGGCCATCATTGGCCGCCATCGCCGCCGCGCTACTGCCCAACAGCAGGGCAGTAGCCAGGGCTTTGCTGATCATCCGCTTCATGGCTTAGCGCCTGCCGCGCCCGAAGAAGAACGAAGCAATGAACAGCACCAGGAAAACGATGAACAGGATCTTGGCAATACCGGTAGCGGCGCCAGCGATACCACCGAAGCCCAGCACGGCAGCGACAATGGCGATGATCAGGAATGTGATAGCCCAACTAAGCATGATGAATCTCCTTTTTCCCTTGAAATTGTATGCAGGCGCCTCAGAACACCCAGCGATCCTGCGGTACTACGTTTTGCACAGTGGCGGGGGACGAGGCCTTTGGCGACGGCTGTGGATCTGCCGCACGCACCAGGTTGTTGGCACGGGTCGCCTGAATCTGGCTCAACAGCGCTGTCTGCGCTGCCACCTGATCGGCCAGTCGTGCAGTCTGCAGGCTGTAGTAAAACTGGCCGGCGGCCAGGGTTACCAACAGGGCAAGTGCCACGAACAGAAACTGACGTACTGGCACTGCGGTGGTCTGCGACTGGTTGACTGGTTGGCGACTCATGTCGATGTCTCCTGCAATGTTCTTGTTAAACGCTATGAACAAGTAATTGCAGCCTGCATGCCAGTCTTGCCAATGTTAAAAAACGTATATATTTCAAGTACTTAAAAACATGTAGGCATTGTCTGTAGGACGTATCCTGCACGATGGGGCCGTTAGCGTCGTGCGTATTGCACGACTCAGCCCTCGACCTTGGTCGCTACCTTGAGCAAATCAGCGTCAACCCCGCGCACACCAAGGATTTGCCGCGCGACCTCCACAGCGATGGTTTTCTGCTCCCGGCTGACCACCTCACCCGCCAAGCGAACCATGCCTTGCTCACTGCTGACCTTCAGGTTGAGGCCATCCAGGTTACGGCTGTAGCCGTAGCTGCTCTGAATCTTGTCGATGATCCAGCTGTCCGAGGGTTGCTCGCCCTGCACTGCGGCCACCGGCGTTTCCCGCGCCTTGGCCATCGCCGCTGTGTCGAGGCTGATCAGGTTGTTGACCAGGTGGATACCGTCGGTGGTGCGTGCCAGCACGCCTGCCACTTCCTTGGCTTCGACCCGGTCGACGCGACCGCGCAAGGTGACCACACCATCGCGACTGTCTACTTCAATTGGCGCCTTGCTGGTTACCTGCGCCCAGGACAAACGCGCACGGACGATAGCCGTCAGGGTCGCATCCTCCAGCCGCTGGGCGTAAGCGCGCAGGTCCAAGGACTGCTCGACCAGACCGGGGTTGACCTGCAACTGGTTATCCACCTGCTCGATGCCGCGGGTAGCCAGCGCTACGTCCTCGGCCAGCTTGCGCTCCACGGCGCTTTCGACCTCACCGGTGAGGCGCGCCTGCTGCTCCTGCACCGCCACCTCGATACGAAACGGATTGAGCAGACGGTTGAGCGACAGTGCGGTTTGCAGCGCGCCTTGCAGGCGGGCGTCTTGCAACGGATCAGCAAACACCGGAGAGGCGAAAGCGGCGATGGACAGCGCCAAAACGGCGCTTCGTGGGGAAAATGCCATGCTGAGTGCTCCTTTTGAAACAAATCCAAATATCTTCGCAACCACCGTGCCAGGCAAAAATCACTGATAAAAACCTTTATATTCAATTGGTTAACCGAATACGCGACCAACGGCTAGCATGCAAAGGACGGAATCCTTCAGAATTGACCATGCAACTTGCCCGATCTTTCCGACACTAACTCAGATAAATCCTAATGGAGCGTAGGAAAATGGAGTCTACCCAGGACAATCAAGGCCGCATTCTGCTGGTAGATGATGAGTCCGCTATCCTGCGAACCTTCCGCTACTGCCTTGAAGACGAAGGCTACAGCGTGGCCACGGCCAACAGTGCGGCCCAGGCCGAGGCGCTGCTGCAGCGTCAGGTATTCGATTTGTGTTTCCTCGATCTTCGCTTAGGCGAAGACAACGGGCTCGATGTACTGGCGCAGATGCGCGTGCAGGCACCGTGGATGCGCGTAGTGATCGTCACTGCCCATTCGGCGGTCGATACCGCAGTAGATGCGATCCAGGCTGGCGCTGCTGACTACTTGGTCAAGCCGTGCAGCCCGGACCAACTGCGCCTGGCCACTGCCAAGCAGCTTGAAGTACGCCAGCTGTCGGCGCGTCTGGAAGCCCTCGAAGGCGAAGTACGCAAGCCCAAGGACGGCCTCGACTCGCACAGCCCGGCAATGATGGCCGTGCTGGAAACCGCGCGGCAGGTGGCGACCACCGACGCCAACATCCTTATCCTCGG
The DNA here is from genome assembly GCF_059693665.1 of Pseudomonas sp. PGPR N4. NCBI lineage: Bacteria > Pseudomonadati > Pseudomonadota > Gammaproteobacteria > Pseudomonadales > Pseudomonadaceae > Pseudomonas > Pseudomonas sp. PGPR N4. The sequence goes on along the minus strand of NZ_JCAUKV010000002.1, from coordinate 852,543 downwards.
CGAATCCGGCACTGGTAAAGGCGAACTGGCCCGGGCCATTCACGGCTGGAGCAAGCGTGCGCGCAAGGCCTGCGTGACCATCAACTGCCCATCGTTGAATGCCGAGCTGATGGAAAGCGAGCTGTTCGGGCATACCCGCGGCGCCTTCACCGGTGCCAGCGAAAGCACCTTGGGGCGGGTCAACCAGGCGGATGGCGGGACCCTGTTCCTCGACGAGATCGGCGACTTCCCGCTGGCTCTGCAGCCCAAACTGCTGCGTTTTATTCAGGATAAGGAATATGAGCGCGTCGGCGATCCGGTTACCCGCCGTGCCGATGTGCGCATTCTGGCCGCAACCAACCTCAATCTGGATGACATGGTCCGCGAAGGGCGCTTCCGTGAGGACCTGTTGTACCGCCTCAATGTCATCACCCTGCACCTGCCGCCACTGCGCGAGCGCAGCGACGATATCCTGACCCTGGCTGACCGTTTCCTCGCCCGCTTCGTCAAGGAATATGCGCGGCCGGCACGTGGGTTCAGCGACGAGGCCCGCGCGGCCCTGCTCAACTACCGTTGGCCAGGCAACATTCGCGAGCTGCGTAACGTGATCGAGCGCGCCAGCATCATCTGCCCGCAGGAGCGGGTTGAAGTCAGCCACCTCGGCATGGCCGAGCAAACCACCAGCAATGCACCGCGAATTGGTGCTGCGCTGAGCCTGGACGAGCTGGAACGGGCCCATATCGGCGCGGTGCTGGCCTCCAGCGATACCCTTGATCAGGCTGCCAAGACGCTTGGGATCGACGCCTCGACGCTGTACCGCAAACGCAAGCAATTCAACCTGTGAAGTGGCCCATGAAGCTGCGTGCGAGGCTCTTTTTAAGCATTTCAGCGCTGGTCACGGTGGCGCTGCTGGGCCTGCTACTGGGCCTGGTCAGCGTTTTGCAGATGGCCTCGACTCAGCAAGCGCTGGTGCGTGATACCACCCATACGCTGGAGTTGGGCCTCAAGCTGCGGCAGAACCTCGGCGAACAGTTGATTCTGATTCTGGACGAGGACAGCGACGCCGACAGCCTCAACAACCTGCAGACCCAGTTCCAGACCTTGCTCAGCCAGGGCTTGCAGGAAGGCGGCGAGAAAACCGGTTTCAGCAAGGCCAGCAGCAATTACCAGGCCTTCCTCCAGGCCTACCGGCAAACCCCCAATCCTGCCCGCAGCATGGCCACCGACAAGCCCCTCGGCGCTGCTTTCAATCAGGTCCGCACCGACCTTATCGACTCCTACAAGCAGTCACTGGAGCAGATATCCCGCAGTGAAGAGGCCAGCCGTGACCGCGCGCTGCTGATCAGTGGCCTGCTCGGGCTGATGGGCTTGACTGTGCTGATCCTCGGCTTTGTCACTGCGCACAACATCGCGCGCCGCTTCGGCCTGCCGATCGAAGCCCTGGCCAAAGCCGCAGATGAAGTCGGCCAAGGCAACTTCAATGTCACCCTGCCGCTGTCCCAGGCTACCGAACTGAACCAGCTGACCCGCCGCTTCGGGCTGATGGCAGACGCCCTGCGCAAGCATCAGGCGACCAATATCGACGAAGTCCTCGCTGGTCAGCAGCGCCTGCAAGCTGTGCTCGACAGCATCGACGACGGGTTGCTGATCATTGACCAGCAAGGCCACCTCGAGCATCTCAACCCGGTTGCCCAGCGGCAGCTGGGTTGGGAAACCAGCCGCCATGGCACCAGCCTGGTCGAGGCGCTGCAACGTCCCGAGCTTGAACAGCAGCTGCGCCAGGTATTGCGCGGCGGCAGCCTGGACCGGCCACCGGAAGACCTGAGCATTGAAGTCGAAGACGAAACGCGCCTGCTGTCGTACAGCCTGACCCCGGTCAGCCATCCGCAAGGGCCGATTCTGGGTGCGGTGATGGTGCTGCATGACGTCACCGAGCAACGTGCGTTCGAGCGCGTGCGCAGCGAGTTCGTGCTGCGCGCCTCGCATGAGTTGCGCACCCCGGTCACCGGCATGCACATGGCCTTTGGCCTACTGCGCGAGCGGATCTCGTTCCCGCCACAGGCCCGCGAAAACGACCTGCTCGACACCATCGGCGAAGAAATGCAGCGCCTGACCCAGTTGATCAATGATCTGCTCAACTTCTCCCGCTATCAGAGTGGTTTGCAGAAACTCGAGCTGGCCCACTGCGGTGTCGAAGAGATGCTTGAGCGGGCGCAGGCGCGCATCGCCGAGCTGACAGCGGACAAGCAGGTCGAGCTGGTGATCGAGCTCGAACAGCCATTGCCACGTATCCAGGCCGACGTTGCCCAGCTTGATCGGGTGCTGGACAACCTCCTGCACAATGCCGTGCGCCATACGCCTGATGGTGGCCGGATTCGCCTGCATGCGCGGCGCCACGGCGAGCGGGTGATCATCAGCGTCGAAGACAACGGTGAGGGTATTGCCTACGGCCAGCAAGGGCGGATCTTCGAACCCTTCGTTCAGGTTGGGCGCAAAAAGGGCGGGGCAGGCCTCGGGCTGGCCCTGTGCAAGGAAATCGTCCAGCTGCACGGTGGGCGCATGGGGGTCATTTCAAGGCCAGGCGAGGGCACCCAGTTCTACATGGCCCTGCCAGTCTGAACCCGCTCACGGCTCATCATCGATGCGCCGTGAGCGGACTCGCCGCCCACGAGTAATCAGCTCGGCGAACTGGCGGGCGCTGAGTGGATGGGCAAACAGCCAACCCTGGCCATAGTTGACCCCTTCGCTATTGAGCAGCAGCGCCTGATCCTCGCACTCGATGCCCTCGGCGATCACCCGCAGGTGCAGGTCGTGGGCCATGCGGATGATGTGCGGTGCCACGCCACTGCTGGCGGCATCATGGCCAAGCGCGTCGATGAACGCCTTGTCGATCTTCAGGCAATCCACCGGCAAGGTCTGCAGGTAGGCGAGGCTGCAATAGCCGGTGCCAAAGTCATCGATCAGCACCTGATGGCCAACCGCGCGCAAGGCTTGCAGGTTGTCGCGCGCCACCACCACGTCGATCAGCCCGCGCTCGGTGACCTCAAAGGCGATCTGGCTGGCCGGGACCCGGTGCAAGGCCAGTAAACGCGCGGCCACCGGCCCGATCCGCGGCACCATCACATCGCACGCGGCAAGGTTGACCGAGATGTACAGCTGGCGGTTGGCGCGCAGCAACTGGCCCAGTTGCTCCAGCACTCGCTGCAACACAAAGTCGGTGATTTCGCGGATCTGCCCGGTGTTCTCGGCCAACGGAATGAACAGGTCGGGGCTGGTCAGGCTGCCATCCGGGCGGCGCCAGCGCACCAACGCTTCGGCACCGACGCAGCGCCGGCTGTCCAGCTCGAAGATAGGCTGGTAAAGCACCTGCAGTTCACCCCGGCGTAGTGCGTTCTGCAGCTCGGAGCTCATCGAACGGCGCTGCCGAATCAGCTGCAGCACCAGCCAGCCGATGCAGCAAGCCAACAACAAACTGCCCGGAAACAACAGCCAGAGCAGGCCGTTCATCTTCAGGGGCAGGCCCACACGCGGGGCGATCAGCACCAGTTGATAGTCCGGCGATTTGGTCGGCATGCTGTAGATCAGCCGGTCGCTCTGCTCGAACAATGACTGGCCCGAAGGCGGCGGCCATTCGGCCAGCGGTGGCCACGGCTGAGCCGGGCCCAGCACGGGGATAGCTCGGCTGCCATGATCGAGCACTACCAACAGGCTCCCTCCCGGTGGCAGATCGACCACATCGGTCAGATGCCCGCGCGAGGTCGACACCAGAAACTTGCCCCGGCCAAGCATCAACGCGGCCAGGTTTTCATCAGGTTCAGTAGTGGTGTTGAGCCAGTAGCTGTAGGTGGGCCCGCGGATATCCGGTGGGCGCAGCGGCTGCATGGCGCTTTCCTTGCCACGGCTGGAGCAGAGTTCGTTGCCGTCCAGGTAAGCGGTTTCGTAGATGAAGCGCGAGCTCAGGCTGACCTGCTGCAACGCCGCCAGCATGCGCCCGTCGCAGCCGCGCAAGGGCAGCGCCTGCAGCTGATCGACGCCCTCGCGCAGTTGCCCAAACACCTGCTCCAGACGCTCGAGAAACCGCTCGCCCTGGGCGTTCATCTGCGCGCTTTCGCTTTCTTTCATCTGTTGCAGGGCAACGCCAACGCTGCCGGCAATCAACAGGACGGCGCTGGCCAGGGCCGCGAATGCGGCCAGCAGCCAGGGACGGTGGAAAATTTGGCGCAACCCATCGAGAAAGGTCGGCATCGCACTCATCCAGTTGATTACCAAAGGTATAGCAACGGATCGGGTAATCAGCATCGCCGTCTGGCGTATTACTCACGACTGCCACCCACGCATAGCTCGGCCAACACACTCAGGCAGTCGGTGCAGCAGCCTCAGCGCATCTGATTGAGTACTTGCAGCATGGCCGCGGTTTGCGCGTCAGGTTGCCCGTCAAAGCGCTGCGGGCGGAAACGCATCTGGAACGCCGCCAGCACGTGCCGGGTAGCTACATCCAGCTCGCCGGTCTGCTCGATCGCGTAGCCAAACCGCGCCAGCTGCTGCTGATACCAGTTGATGCTGGGCGGATTGACCGCAAAGAAGCCCTGCTGACGCGCGACTGCGTTGCCATCAGGCCAGATGCCGAGGCCTGCATCCGCCAGGCGCTTCCATGGGAACAGCGGGCCCGGGTCGAGCTTGCGCAGCGGTGCGATGTCACTGTGGCCAATGATGTAGCGAGGTTTGATGTTATTGCGTTTGACGATGTCTTTGAGCAGGGCAATCAGCGACTGTACCTGCGCCTCACTGTAGGGATACCAGACGCGGCCGTTGGGCGTGTCATCGAAACCGGGATTGACGATTTCGATACCGATCGAGGTCGAGTTGAGCCAGGTACGCCCATCCCACTGACTGTCGCCGGCATGCCAGGCGCGGCGGCTTTCGTCGACCAACTGATACACCGTGGCCGGGCCGTCGCCAATCAGGTAGTGGCTGCTGACTTCACCTTTGGTAAGCAGCGCGAGCGAGCGCTCCAGTGAAGCGTTGGTGTAATGCAGCACGACAAACTGGATGCGCTCATCCTGGTTCACAGAGGTGTGGCTGCGATCAATGCGCAGCCCCGAGCTACAGCCGGCCAGGGCCAGAACGAGCAGGGCGGTAAAGAGAGTTTTCATCGGCAGGGAACACATATCAGCAGCTACGAAGTTGCTACAGTATAACGTGCTCCCTGCCCACTGTTTGTAGGAAACCGCTTAGCCCTGCTCCACCCGATTGCGCCCCAGATCCTTGGCCCGGTACAACGCGGTGTCGGCACGCTTGAGCACCTGGTCGCCGCGCTCGCCCGTGCGAAAGGCGCTGATACCAATGGAGGTAGTGATCACTACCCGCTCGCCCTTGAAGTGGAACGGGCAGGCTTCGATGGCCGCGCGCAGGGTTTCAGCCACCTGCAAGCCGGCTGCCGGCGAGGTCTGCGGCAGCAACACGACAAATTCCTCGCCGCCAAATCGGGCAATGAAGTCGCGCCCGCGCATGCGCTTGCGCAACTGGTCGGCGACGATCTTCAAGACCTTGTCCCCGGCCAGGTGGCCGTAGCCATCGTTGATCCGCTTGAAATGGTCGAGATCGAGGATCGCCATCAGCAGGTGACCGCCATTTTCCTGCCAGTCGAGTACTTCGCGCTCGACCTGCTCGGACCAGGCGGCGCGGTTGGGCAGCCCGGTCAACGGGTCGATCAGGGCCTTCTGGCGTTGCTCTTCAAGGTGCTCGCGGTAGCCCAGCGCCTCCTGCTCCATGTTCGCCACACGCTCGGCCAAGCCGTGCAGGCGCCCAGCCAACTCCTGTTCGCGGCGGTCACGTTCCTGCTGATGGTCGTCGATGGTGACCAGCAGGCCTTCAAGGCGATTGTCGAGGACATGTTTGAGGCTGTTGAGGTCAGCTGCGCCCTGAACGCTGCTTTGCAGGCCATCAACCTGCTCCCGCAGTTGGCTGTCGAGTTCGCGGGCAGCACTGGTGTTGTCGGCATGCCCGGCACTGGCTTCGTGCAAGTGGCTCTGGAAGGTCTCCAGGCGCTCGTTCAGCTGCTGAAGGTACGCTTCGAACTCGTGCTGACCGCTGTCGGTAATGGCCAGCATCAATACGGCCAGGTCATCCAGCACCGGGATCAACTCGTACCAGTTCAAGCCACGTGCAACCCGCTCGCGCATTTCCAGCGCCTGCGCCTTGTGCCGTTCGGGCAGGCTGAGGTCGTCGAGCAACCCGATCAAGGTCTGTTCGATATGCAGGGCAACCTGGCTGTAGGGCGGCTCGACGGCGTCGGGCAAAGCGTAGGGGCCGTCGTCGTCGACTGGCTCAGCATCCACCTCTGGCGCCTCGCTCGGCCCCAGTTCGTCCGGCTCGACCTCTGCCAATGCTTGCTGCTGCGGTTCGCCGGGCTGTTCGTCACTCTCGCCCACCGATGTCAGTGGCCCTACCAGCGCAGGCCCTGACGACTCGGGCGCTACAGGTTGTACCTGCATGGGCTCAGTGAGTGCTGGCTGAACACCTTGCTCAACGACTGTAGGGAGGAAATCGGCTGCGCGGACGGGGATGACCGGCTCAGGAGCTGCTGGAGCCTGTACTTCGGCCGGCACGACGGGCGGCTGGGGCTCACTGGCGAGGATTGGCAGAGCCTGCGCTTCAGCACCGGGCACGTTCGGCGCGGGGCTGCTCGGCTCCGGCGTATCCGCGCGCGACTCGCTGTCGCTTTTGCCGAACAATCGTTGCAGAAAACCCGGGCGATGCTCATCGTCCTGGTTTTGCAGCGAACTCAGCGCTTTGCCCTGCAGGCCACTGAGTTCGCCTAGCAATGGCGGCAGTTCGCGAGACTGGCCAACGCCGCCGTCGAGTTTTTTCGCCAGTTTTTTCAGCGGCCGGGCGACTTCGCCAGGCAGCGGCAAACTCTGCAACTGGGTAACCAGTGCTGTCAGCGCGTCGCTGACCTGATTCATGCGGGTTTCGCGCCGCTGCTCGGAGTCGAGCACGGTTTTTTCAAGGCGCGGGATCAGGTTGGCAAGGCCAGCGTCCATGTTGTCGCTGCGGATGACCTCGCGCATTTCCTTCATGCACTGGTCCACCGCCTTGTCGCTACCCTCAGCCGCCAGGGTGCTGCGCACCAGGCCACGACGCAGCAGGTCGAGCCGAGCGTCCCAGCGACGCTCGAGCTTTTCCTGCTGTTCGATGCTTTTAAGGTATTTTTCTTTCCAACGCTCTGCGTCGTCTGTCATGCCCGGATCCACTGCGCGGTGATGGCAATTAGCTCAAGACGGGCAGGGTATCCACAGTCAATGCGTCAGGCAATCGAATCTCGACCGCAACTGGGAGGTGATCGGAAATTGGCTGGGCCAATACCTCGACACGCTCCAGCGTCAGGCTCGGGCTGAGCAGAATATGATCAAGGCAGCGCTGCGGGCGCCAACTCGGGAAGGTCGCTTCGACCTGCGGCGCAATCAGCCCAAGGTCGCGCAGTGGCGAGGTTTCCAACAGATCGTTGGCGTGGGTGTTCATGTCTCCCATCAACACCTGGTGACGATAGCCGCCAATCAGCTCGCGGATGTAGCTGAGCTGCATCGCACGGGTCTTGGCACCGAGCGCCAGGTGCATCATGACCACGATCAGCGCATCATCACCCTCGCCGAAGCGCACCAGGATAGCACCGCGACCGGCGGGGCCGGGCAGCGGGTGATCTTCCAGATGAGTCGGTTTGAGCCGGCTGAGGACGCCATTGCTGTGCTGGGCAAAACGCCCCAGGTTGCGATTGAGCTGCTGATACCAGTATGGGAACGCGCCCAACTGGGCCAGGTGCTCGACCTGGTTGATGTAGCCCGAGCGCATGCTGCCACCATCGACTTCCTGCAAGGCCACCAGATCGAAGTCGCTGATCAGCGCACCGATCTTCTGCAGGTTGCCGGCCCGACCGGTGTGCGGCAGCAGGTGCTGCCAACTGCGGGTCAGGTAATGGCGGTAGCGCTCGGTACTGATACCAACCTGGATATTGAAACTGAGCAGGCGCAGGCGACCATCTTCCGGGAGGCCGGGTGCCTGCAGGTGATGCTCGTTGACCTGCGGTTGATGCAGGCCAACGCCTCGGGTGGTTCGCACGCGAGCCATGGGTTCGCCGCTTACTTAGCGGCGCGCTCCTTGGCGATCAGCTGATCGGCGACGTTGAGTACGCCTTCCGGGCCGCCGGCGGTACCGAGGTCAAAGCGGTATTTGCCGTTGACGATCATGCTTGGAACACCGGTGATTTCGTACTTCTTCGCCAGTTCTTTGGCCTGTTTGACCTGGCCTTTGATAGCGAAGGAGTTGAAGGTGGCAAGGAACTTGTCTTTATCGACGCCCTGAGTGGCGAGGAACTCAGCCATGTCTTCAGGCTTGGTCAACTGCTTGCGCTGATTCTGGATCGCATCGAACACTGCGGCGTGAACCTTGTGCTCGACGCCCATGGCTTCGAGGGTCAGGAACATCTGGCCGTGAGCATCCCATGGGCCGCCGAACATGGCGGGAATGCGTTTGAAATTGACATCGGCAGGCAGCTTTTCAGCCCACGGATTGATCACCGGTTCGAAGTGGTAGCAGTGCGGGCAGCCATACCAGAACAGCTCGACGACTTCGATCTTGCCTGGCTGGGAGACTGCAACCGGGTTGCTCAGCTCGATATATTCTTTACCCGCGGTAGCCGTATCGGCTGCCTGAACGGCGGTGATACCGAAAACGCTGGCGGCGACCAGCGCAGCGCTGAGAATCAGTTTACGCATGCATTACTCCTGAGCATTCAGTGGTCACCTCGACGCGACCTCAACTAAGACCGGCCGGGAAGGGTGCGAGTTCGATAGTGTAACGGCAACAGACGAAAAAAAGGGCAGCCGGGGCGCAATGCGTCAGCCGAGCCTCGACCGACTGGCACCAACCCAGCCACCCTTCATCATTTACCAATCAATCATTAACTGAAGGTTAACCCCCTCAGTGCAGCCCCTGAATATAGCTCGCCAACGCCTCAACATCCTTGTTGCTCAGCTTGCTGGCGATGCTGCGCATGGTCATCGCATCACCATCGTTGGTGCGATTGCCTTCACGGAAGTCGGTCAGCTGCTTGCTGATGTATTGAGCGTGTTGGCCACTCAGATGTGGGAAGCCTGCCAAGGCAATGCCTGCGCCATCGGGCGAATGGCAGCCGGTACAGGCAGGCATGCCCTTGCTCAGGTCGCCACCATTGAACAAGGCACGCCCGCGCTCGACCAGCTTCGGATCGGCTGCGCCGACGCTGCCTTTCTGGCTGGCGAAGTAGCTGGCGATGTCGGCCAGGTCCTGGTCATTGAACGGTTCGAGCATGCCGGTCATTTCCAGCACCACGCGCTTGCCGGTCTTGATGTCGTGCAGTTGCTTTTCCAGATAGCGTTCGCCCTGGCCAGCGAGTTTCGGGAAATTAGGCGCCAGGCTGTTGCCGTCGGGGTTGTGGCAGGCACCACAGACGGCGGTTTTCGCCTGACCGGCGGCGGCGTCGCCTTTGATAGGGTCCGCAGCACTTGCCGCACCTGCAACCCCCATGGTCAACAGCAGACTCACGAATAGTTTGTTCATCAGCTAATCCAACACGGCTAAGGGTGAAATGTTATGTATCGGGACTGCCGCTCATCCAAAGGATGACCAAACGGTAGTCCTCGGTACTGCAGTCCATGCACAATCCACGCGGCGGCATAGCCTTGAAACCCTTGTTAACATGCGCCACCAGTACCTCCATACCCTGCGCCAGCCTTGGCTCCCAGGCCGCCACGTCACCCTTCATCGGGGCCTGTGGCAGTTGTCCGGCGTGACAGGCAGCACAGCTGCGGTTGTACAACGCCTCGGGATCCTGTGTAGCCTGTGCACTGAAAAACGGTAGGAACATACCAACAGCCATTAGCCATTGCGCCTTGCGTAACGACCTTTCAGGGTTGGGGGCCGCGCTGCGTTCTAATGCGCGAGCTATTGTTCGACACCCCATGTGCGCCTCCTTCGCTGGGAGAATGCACACACAAAAACTGGGGCATTATATACTTCCGCGATCCAAACGGAAACGACACTGCTTGCCGAGCCTGGCTCAGGCAACACCCACATCGGATATCCCATGCAAGTCAAGAACCCCATCCTCGGCCTCTGCCAGAAAGCCACCTTCGCCCTTAGCGCCGCCAAGGTCGATCAATGCCCGGAAGACCAGGGTTACGAGGTGGCTTTCGCCGGCCGTTCCAACGCCGGTAAATCCAGCGCCCTCAACACCCTGACCCATGCCAGCCTGGCGCGGACTTCGAAAACCCCAGGCCGCACGCAGCTGTTGAACTTCTTCAGTCTGGACGATGAACGGCGTTTGGTCGACTTGCCGGGCTACGGGTATGCCAAGGTGCCGATCCCGCTCAAGCAGCACTGGCAGCGCCACCTGGAAGCCTATCTGGGCGGCCGTGAGTGCCTGCGCGGGATCATTTTGATGATGGACGTGCGCCATCCGATGACCGATTTCGACAAGATGATGCTGGACTGGGCCAAGGCCAGCGGCATGCCCATGCACATTCTGCTGACCAAGGCCGACAAGCTCACCTACGGCGCAGCGAAGAACACCCTGCTGAAAATCCAGGCAGAAATCCGCAAGGGCTGGGGCGATACCGCGTCCATCCAGTTGTTCTCGGCGCCCAAGCGCCAGGGCCTGGAAGAAGCCTACGTGGTCCTGGCCGGCTGGATGGAACTGGAAGACAAGCCTGTCGAGTAAGCGCTGACGCGAGGGTGCTGTAAGCGGCAAATTGCCGCTGCAGCCAAATCGCAGGCAAAAAAAACCCCGGACTTCGTATGGGGAGGGGGAAGTTCGGGGTTCAAGTCCGGACCGTTAGGGCGGGGTCCAGATATTCTGCCAACACTTAACACAACATAGGAGCATCGAACGGCTTCACCAGCCATTCAGTAGATCTGAGTCCCGCTTCACTGGTTTAGTTCCTCAGCGCTTGCAATTATTTGCGCTAACAGGGGCTGCCTAGCCTGCAAAAACGCCTAAGCAACGTGGGTCCACGGATAGCCGCAGACCCCGCGCCAGACGTCTTAGTGCGCCTCGTCCCAGTTCGCCCCAACGCCGACTTCGACCAGCAACGGCACGTCCAGCTGAGCCGCGTCGCTCATGTGCGGGCGGATCTCGGCCTTGATCTGCTCGACCAGGTCTTCACGCACTTCCAGCACCAGTTCATCGTGTACCTGGAGGATCACCCGCGCATCCAGCCCGCTGCTGCTCAGCCAGTTATCCACAGCGACCATGGCGCGCTTGATGATGTCGGCGGCAGTGCCTTGCATCGGGGCGTTGATCGCGGTGCGCTCGGCGCCTTTGCGCAGGGCCTGATTCTTCGCGTTGATATCCGGCAGGTACAGGCGACGACCGAAGAAGGTTTCGACATAGCCCTGCTCGGCAGCCTGGGCGCGGGTGCGCTCCATGTAGGCGAGCACGCCTGGGTAGCGGGTGAAGTAGCGGTCAATATAGTCCTGCGACTGTTTACGGTCGACGCCAAGCTGCTTGGCCAAACCAAAGGCGCTCATGCCATAGATCAGGCCGAAGTTGATCGCCTTGGCGCTACGGCGCTGGTCGGTGGTGACGGCAGCCAGATCAACGCCAAATACCTCTGCAGCAGTCGCCCGGTGCACGTCCAGGTCGTTGCGGAAGGCATGCAACAGGCCTTCATCCTTGGCCAGGTGGGCCATGATCCGTAATTCGATCTGCGAGTAGTCGGCCGCGAGCAATTTGTAGCCAGGGCTGGCGATGAACGCCTGCCGAATACGCCGGCCTTCGGCGGTGCGGATCGGAATGTTCTGCAGGTTCGGATCACTCGACGACAGGCGCCCAGTGGCTGCCACAGCCTGCTGATACGAAGTGTGAATCCGGCCGGTGCGCGGGTTGATCTGGTGCGGCAACTTGTCGGTGTAAGTGCTTTTGAGCTTGCTCAGCGAGCGGTACTGCATCAGCACCTTGGGCAGCGGATAGTCCTGCTCGGCCAACTCGGCCAGCACTGCCTCGGCGGTAGATGCCTGGCCTTTGCTGGTCTTGCTCAGGATCGGCATGCCCAGCTTGTCGTAGAGGATCACCCCGAGTTGCTTGGGCGAGCCAAGGTTGAACTCTTCCCCGGCCAGGGCATACGCCTCGCGCTCCAGTTCGGCCATTTTCAAGCCAAGCTCGCCGCTCTGGATGGCCAGCAGATTGGCATCGACCAGCGCGCCCTGGCGCTCGATCCGCGCCAGTACCGGCACCAGCGGCATCTCGATGTCCATCAGCACCGGCTGCACGCTGGGGGTCTTCGCCAGGTGCGCCTGCAGTGCCTGATGCAGGCGCAGGGTAATGTCGGCGTCTTCGGCGGCGTAAGGGCCGGCCTTGTCCAGTGGGATCTGGTTGAAGGTCAGCTGCTTGGCGCCTTTACCGGCGATCTGCTCGAAGGTGATGGTGGTGTGGTCGAGGTACTTCTGCGCCAGGCTGTCCATGTCATGGCGGGTAGCGTTGGAGTTGAGCACGTAGGATTCGAGCATGGTGTCGTAGGCGACACCCCGCATATCGATGCCATTGGCCTCATCACCGCCAATTGCGCAGTTGGCCAGAATATTGATGTCGTACTTGGCGTTCTGGCCGATCTTGCCTTTGTGCGGGTCTTCCAGCAGCGGCTTCAGCGCCAGCAATACCTGGTCACGGTCGAGCTGGGCCGGTGCGCCTTCGTAGTCATGGGTCAGCGGCACATAGGCGGCCACATGCGGTTCGACCGCGAACGACACGCCAACCAGCTGCGCCTTTTGCGCGTCCAGCCCGGTGGTCTCGGTGTCGAAGGCAAACAGCGGCGCCTGGCGCAGTTTTTCCAGCCAGGCATCGAAGCGGGCTTGGTCGAGGATGGTCTCGTACTGCGGCTCGACCTTGGCCTGCGGCGCTTCTTCTACCGGCGCCGGCGCCAGCTCCTCGCCAACCTTTGCCGCATCACGCTGCACATCGGCGATCCAGCTCTTGAATTCCATTTCGGCATACAGCGCCAGCAGCGCGTCGCGATCCGGCTCCGCGCAGACCAGCGCATCGACTTCGATATCCAGCGGCACATCAATTTTGATGGTAGCCAGCTCATACGACATGAAGGCCGCATCGCGGTGCTCCTCGAGCTTGGCAGGCAGGCTCTTGGCGCCGCGAATCGGCAGCGCCGGGACCTTGTCGAGGTTGGCGTAGACGTCCTTCAAGCCACCGCCGATGCCGGTCAGCAGGCCGACGGCAGTTTTTTCGCCAACGCCGGGCACGCCGGGGATGTTGTCGACCTTGTCGCCCATCAACGCCAGGAAGTCGATGATGTGCTCAGGGCCGACGCCGAACTTCTCGTGCACACCGGCAATGTCCATGACGCTGCCGGTCATGGTGTTGACCAGGGTGATGTGGCCGTCGACCAGCTGGGCCATGTCCTTGTCGCCGGTGGAGATGATCACCGGGCGCCCGGCCGCCGCACTGCTGCGGGCCAGGGTGCCGATGACGTCGTCGGCTTCGACCCCTTCCACGCACAGCAGCGGATAGCCGAGTGCCTTGACGCTGGCGTGCAATGGCTCGACCTGCACCCGCAGGTCGTCCGGCATGCTCGGCCGGTTGGCCTTGTAGTCGGCGAACAGGGCGTCGCGGAAGGTCCCGCCCTTGGCATCGAAGACCACCGCGAACAGGCTGTCCGGATATTGCCGGCGCAGGCTCTTGAGCATGTTCAGCACGCCCTTGACGGCACCGGTGGGCATACCCTTGGAGGTGGTCAGCGGCGGCAGCGCGTGGAAGGCGCGATACAGGTAGGACGAACCGTCCACCAGGACGAGGGGAGCTAGGCTCATGAGCAGAATCAACCTTTTCGACGGGTCCGGCGCTAGAATAGCCAGATCAATGACGACAAAGGGACAAGGTTATCATGCGGACACTCAATCGCCTGTTACTGCTCGGCCTTCTGGCAACCATGCCGATCGTCTCCCAGGCGGCGGACGACGCCCCATCGGCTGATCCCGATGTGACCATTCGCACGGAAGGCGATAAAACCATTCAGGAATACCGGCAAAACGGCTTCCTGTATGCGATCAAAGTCACGCCGAAAGGCGGCAAGCCTTATTTTCTGGTACGCGCCGATGGCTCGGATGGCAATTTCATCCGCTCCGACCAGCCGGACATGCTGATTCCATCGTGGAAGATCTTCGAGTGGTAATCTGACGCGTACCGTCACATCAACCTGGCACTTCCCGGCGGAAGTGCCCGCATGGGCAACTTTTCATCATGTCAGTTTTCACCCCTGTGTCCCGGCCCGAGCTGGAAACCTTTCTGGCGCCGTATCAGCTGGGCCGTCTGCTCGACTTCCAGGGCATCGCCGCCGGTACCGAGAACAGCAACTTCTTCGTCAGCATGGAGCAGGGAGAGTTTGTCCTGACCCTGATCGAGCGCGGCCCGGCCGAAGACATGCCGTTTTTCATCGACCTGCTGGATGTGCTGCACCAGGCCGACATGCCAGTGCCCTACGCCCTGCGCGACCGCGATGGCCATGGCTTGCGGGAGCTGTGCGGCAAGCCTGCGCTGCTGCAGCCACGGCTGAACGGCAAGCATGTGATGGCGCCGAACAACCAGCACTGCGCCCAGGTTGGCGAACTGCAGGCGCATATCCACTTGGCGACCCGCGAGCAGATCCTTGAGCGCAAGACTGACCGTGGCCTGGACTGGATGCTGGAGTCGGGCGCCGAGCTGTTGTCGCACCTGAGCGAGCAGCAGCGGGCCCTGCTGCAGCCGACCCTGGCTGACATTGCCGCGCACAAGGCGCAGATCCTGGCGCTGCCACGGGCCAACCTGCACGCCGACCTGTTCCGCGACAACGTGATGTTCGAAGGCACCCACCTCACCGGCTTGATCGACTTCTACAACGCCTGCTCAGGGCCGATGCTGTATGACATCGCAATTACCGTGAATGACTGGTGCCTGGACGAAGCGGCGGGGATCAACCTGCCGCGCGCACAGGCCTTGCTCGGCGCCTATGCCGCGCTGCGCCCGTTCACCGCGGCCGAGGCCGAGCTGTGGCCGCTGATGCTGCGGGTAGCCTGTGTGCGCTTCTGGCTGTCGCGGCTGATTGCCGCCGAGCAGTTCGCCGGCATGGACGTCACCATTCATGACCCACGCGAGTTCGAAGTGCGCCTGGCCCAGCGTCAGCATATCGACCTGAAGCTGCCGTTCGCGCTCTAAGCCTTTCAGGAGCGTCCTTGCCGGGACGCTCCTTTAAGAGCCGTCAGAGCTGTTCCAGGCAACCGGCCAGGCCGTTCGCAAGGTTTTCCAGCAAGCGCTCGTAGCCTTTGCTGTCCACCGGCTCGCTGCCACCCAGCGCATCCAGCTCGGCCAGCCGCACCGGCAGCCCTGCGGTCAGCGTTTCAGCCAGCCGTGGGCGCAGCGGCGGCTCGCTGAACACGCAGGTCTTGCCCACTTCCTGCAAGCGCTTGCGCATCGCCGCCACGTGTTGAGCACCCGGCTGCACTTCCGAAGCCACGCTGAACACGCCGGTGTGCTTGAGGCCGTAAGCTGCTTCGAAGTAATCGAACGCCTCGTGGAAGACGAAGTAGGGCTTGGCGGCAACGCCCGCCACACGGGTCTTGATCCGCTGATCAAGCGCATCCAGGCGCGTATCGAAGGCCTTGAGGTTGCTCTGATACCGCGCCGCATTGGCCGGGTCGAGCTTGCTCAGGTCGGCCGCCATCTGCCCGGCAATTACCCGTGCATTGACCGACGACAGCCACAGGTGCGCGTCCAGGCTACCCGGGCGGTGGTCATGATCATGCTCGTCATGGTCAGCTTCATCATGACCGGCCTCATCATGGGAATGGCTGTCCTCACCAAAATGACGCAGCTGCATGCCCTTCAGCGACTGCACCGCCACGGTCTGCTTGCTGCGGCTGCCGAGCACCCGCGGCAAGAAGTTCTCCATGTCCGGGCCGATCCAGTACAGCAGGTCGGCATCGGCCACGCGCCGTACGTCGGACGGCCGCAGCGCATAGTGGTGCGGCGAGGCACCCGGCGGCAGCAGCACTTCAGGGCTACCGACACCGTCCTGAACGGCCGCAGCGATCTGCTGCAGCGGTTTGATACTGGTCAGCACACGCACATCGGCATGGGCCGAGCAGGCGAGCAAAGCGACAAAAAGCACAAGGAAACGGGGCACGGTGAATACTCGACGTGTCAGAAACAGGTAACATAATAACGTCTCCATTAAGAACCGTCGCCGCCCATGTCGATTACTCCGCTGGCTCACCGTCCCCACGACCACTCCCATTGCGTGCACAGTGCGCTGGCTGAAGCCGACGCCATCTGCGTGCGTCAGGGTCTGCGTTTGACTGCCCTGCGCAAGCGGGTGCTGGAGCTGGTGTGGCAGAGCCACAAGCCGCTGGGCGCCTACGATATTCTTGCCGTACTGAGCGAGCAGGATGGCCGCCGCGCGGCGCCGCCGACCGTTTATCGGGCGCTGGACTTCCTCCTCGAGAACGGCCTGGTGCACCGCATCGCCTCGCTCAACGCCTTCATCGGCTGCAGCCACCCGGAACACGCCCATCAGGGCCAGTTCCTGATCTGCCGCGAGTGCCATATCGCCATCGAGCTTGAGCAGGACAGCATCAGTGGCGCGATCATCGCCAGCGCCAACGCGGTCGGCTTCAAGGTTGAAACCCAGACCGTGGAAGTGGTCGGCCTGTGCGGCAACTGCCGAGGCGCGGCATGAGCGACGCCCTGATCCGACTTGAGCAAGTCGGCGTCAGCTTTGCTGGCGAAGCCGTACTGGACAACATCGACCTGGCGGTTGCGCCAGGCCAGATCGTCACGCTGATCGGCCCCAACGGTGCTGGCAAGACCACCCTGGTGCGGGCCGTGCTCGGCCTGCTCAAGCCGCATCGTGGCAGCGTCTGGCGCAAGCCCAGGCTGCGTATCGGCTATATGCCGCAAAAGATCCAGGTCGACCCGACGCTGCCACTGTCGGTACTGCGCTTCCTGCGTTTGGTGCCTGGGGTAGACCGCGGCGCAGCTTTGGCGGCATTGCAGGAAGTCGGCGCCGAGCAGGTCATCGACAGCCCGCTACAGACTGTTTCCGGCGGCGAGATGCAGCGCGTGCTGCTGGCCCGAGCCCTGCTGCGCAAGCCGCAATTGCTGGTGCTCGATGAACCGGTACAAGGCGTCGATGTGGCGGGGCAGTCCGAGCTGTACAGTTTGATCACACGCCTGCGCGACCGTTACGGCTGCGGCGTGCTGATGGTCTCCCACGACCTGCACCTGGTCATGAGCACCACCGATCAGGTGGTCTGCCTGAACCGCCATGTGTGCTGCTCCGGCCACCCCGAGCAGGTCAGCGGCGACCCGGCCTTTGTCGAACTGTTCGGCCAGAACGCCCCGAGCCTGGCCATCTATCACCATCACCACGACCACAGCCACGACCTGCACGGCGCAGTTGTCACCCCTGGCGCCCATGTTCACGGAGAGCACTGCAAGCATGGCTGATTTTCTTCTTTACGCCCTGCTGGCCGGTTTGTCCCTGGCAGTTGTTGCAGGTCCGCTGGGCTCGTTCGTGGTCTGGCGGCGGATGGCCTATTTTGGCGACACGTTGTCGCACGCGGCCTTGCTCGGCGTTGCCTTGGGCTTCGTGCTGGATGTCAGCCCGGCGTTGGCGGTAACCGTCGGCTGCCTGCTGCTGGCGATCTTGCTGGTGACGCTGCAGCAGCGCCAGCCGCTGGCGTCGGATACGCTGCTGGGGATTCTTGCTCCAAGCACCTTGTCGCTGGGCCTGGTGGTGCTGAGTTTCATGCACGACGTGCGCATCGACCTGATGGCCTATCTGTTTGGCGACTTGCTGGCGATCAGCCCAACGGACCTGGGCTGGATCATCGGCGGCAGTGCAGCCGTGCTGCTGTTGCTCGCCGCGCTCTGGCGCCCACTGCTGGCGGTGACCGTACATGAAGAGCTGGCAACCGTCGAAGGCCTGCCGGTAGCGGCGCTGCGCCTGACCCTGATGCTGCTCATCGCCGTGGTGATTGCGGTGGCGATGAAGATCGTCGGCGTGCTGCTGATCACCTCGCTGCTGATCATCCCGGCCGCCGCCGCCCAGCGCCATGCGCGCTCGCCCGAGCAGATGGCGCTGGGTGCCAGCCTGCTCGGTGTGGTGGCAGTATGTGGCGGGCTGGCAATGTCCTGGTTCAAGGACACGCCGGCCGGGCCATCGATCGTGGTCTGCGCGGCAGTGCTATTCTTGCTGAGCCTGGCCCTGCCCAAACGCTGAGACACGGGTCGCACTTTGGCGCATCTTGCAACCAATGCGCGGGTAAAGGGTCTGTAAGACTTGTTTTCGAGCGTGCGCACCTGGGTGTAGACTTGCTCGCTTTTTGCGCAAATAGAGAGTCGCAGGAATGAAGCCGTTCGCCTCCCGTTATCTGCTTGTTGCCGTGTTGTCGCTGGGCCTGGCCGCGTGTGCCAGCGCCCCGGTCGAACAGCCGAGCGTGCCTGCCCAGGCCGACCCATGGGCCGAGCTGCAGCAGAACATCGCCAGCAACGAACTGGCCACTGCTGAAGATCAGCTGACCGCCCTGCAAGCCCAGGCGCCGCAAGACCCGCGCGTGGAGCAGCACCAGCGCCAGCTCGCCGAAGCCTACTTGCAGCGCAGCCAGATCGTCCTGCAAAAGGGTGACGTGAATGCCGCCGCGACCGCGCTGGCGCGGGCCCGGGCATTGATGCCGCAAGCGCCGGCGCTGGCCGCCGGGGATGCCGTGGCCCATGCGCGCAAAGCCGAGCTGGACCGTGCCGAAGCTGCCTTGAAGGCCGCTGAAGCCAAGCCCAAGGCGCGCATGATCGACCCCACCGCACCGAGCACCGTGATCGCCCTGAAAACCACAGACAGCCGCGCCCTGCGCCGGCAGCTGGATGACATCGCCGCAGACGTGATCAGTTATCAGTGTGAAGTGGTGTTCCAGGTGCCACGCAAGGACGACGCGCCGTGGCTGAAAACGCTGCTGGGCAAGCGCGTACACAAGCTCGACAGTGGCTATGAGCTCAACCAGCGCCATGAAATCCAGCGCTCATTGCCCGCTCAGGTCGTGCTGGTACCGCATCAGCGTTGAAATAAAACCCCGGCAGGCGAGCCTGCCGGGGTGATCTATCAAGCCGGAATGGCTTCTGCAGCAGCTTCGCGCTCCCAGACCCGGTGCGCTTCGACCGCTTTGACGAAGGCATCGATCGCCTTCTGATCATTGCCCAGCAACAAGCCCTTGTCTTCGGCCAGGCCGAGTTTGCCGACCAGCGCCTTGCCGTCTTTGGCAAAGGCGATGGCCTTCAGGTGCTTGTACGCTTCCAGCAGGAAGTGCTTGGCCAAACCGCTCTGCCCCAGCGCATCAATTGCGGCCTTGCCGGCCGGCACCAACACACCATCGAACATGATCGACGGCATGCCTTCCATCGACGCATCCACCGCCAGGCTGGAACCATCGGCCGCTTTTACTGGCGCCGAGGTTGGGCCCAGCAGCATTGGCCTGGCGCTGTGCGCCTCAAGTGCCTTGACCAGACGATCGACGTCCGCCGCATCCACACCGTCAGCCAGCAGCAGGGCAATCTTGCGACCCTTGATACCCACGCTGCCCGGGTGATTGAGCTGGCTCAGCGCTGGCGACTCGGCCAGGCTCGAGCCCTTGACCTGCACGGTGCCTTTGCTCGGCGCCGGCAGACCCAGGTTGGCCGCTACTGCCGCCGCCAGCTTCAGGTCGATATTGGCGAGGATCTCGTTGACCTGACGGGCACGGATGTATTCCCGCTCGACCTTGCCCAGCTCAAAGCTGTAGGCCTTGATGATGTGCTGCTGCTCGTTCGGGCTCATGCTGTGGAAGAACAGGCGCGCCTGCGAGAAGTGATCGCTGAACGACTCGCTGCGCTCGCGAACCTTGCGTGCATCGATCCGCTCCTGATAGCTGTCGAAGCCACCGTCTTCAGCCGCTGCCGGGGTTTCCTTCGGCCAGCCGCCATCGATGCTGTTCGGCTCGTACGAGGCACGGCCCTTGTTGATTTCCATGCGGTGCATGCCATCGCGCTGGCCGTTGTGGTTGTGCGCAACCGGACGGTTGATCGGGATCTCATGGAAATTCGGGCCACCGAGGCGGCTGATCTGCGTGTCGGTGTAGGAGAACAGGCGGCCCTGCAGCAGCGGATCGTTGGTGAAGTCGATACCCGGCACGATATGGCCAGGGCAGAAGGCGATCTGCTCGACCTCGGCGAAGAAGTTGTCCGGGTTGCGGTTGAGCACCATCTTGCCCAATGGCGTCACCGGCACCAGCTCTTCGGGGATGATCTTGGTCGGGTCGAGCAGGTCGAAGTCGAACTTGTGCTCGTCGGCCTCAGGCACGATCTGCACGCCCAGTTCCCACTCAGGGTAGTCGCCGGTTTCAATCGCTTCGGAAAGGTCGCGACGATGGAAATCGGTGTCCTTGCCGGCCAGCTTCTGCGCCTCGTCCCACAGCACCGAGTGCACGCCTTGCTTCGGCTTCCAGTGAAACTTGACGAAACTGGCCACGCCTTCGGCGTTGATCAGGCGGAAGGTATGCACGCCAAAGCCTTCCATCATCCGCAGGCTGCGCGGGATAGCCCGGTCGGACATCGCCCAGATGACCATGTGCGCCGACTCCGGCACCAGCGAGACGAAGTCCCAGAAGGTGTCATGAGCCGAACCGCCGGTAGGCATTTCATTGTGTGGCTCAGGTTTCACCGCATGAACGAAGTCGGGGAACTTGATCGCGTCCTGAATGAAGAACACCGGCATGTTGTTGCCGACCAGGTCGAAGTTGCCTTCGTCGGTGTAGAACTTCACGGCGAAGCCGCGCACGTCGCGCACCGTGTCACCGGAGCCACGGGGGCCCTGCACGGTGGAGAAGCGCACGAACACCGGAGTGATCTTCTCCGGGTCCTGGAGGAAACCGGCCTTGGTCAGCTCGGCATGCTTGCCGTAGCTCTGGAAGTAACCATGGGCGCCAGTGCCACGGGCATGGACGATGCGCTCGGGGATGCGCTCATGGTCAAAGTGGGTGATTTTTTCACGCATGATGAAATCTTCGAGCAACGACGGCCCGCGCGCACCCGCCTTGAGGGTGTTCTGGTTGTCAGCGATCTTGACGCCCTGATTGGTCCGCAGCGCCTCGCCGGTAGCGTCGCTACGGTAGGCTTCCAGACTCTGCAGTTTGGCGTTGGTGTTGGCACGGTCCGGGGTGTCGGTACCGGCCATCTCACTCTGTTTCGGGGTATCCGGGTGCTTGCGCGACATGTCGGCTCTCCTCATCGGTATTCAGGGCGGCCCATTCGGGCTCGTTAGCTAGTGACTGATGGCCGTGCGCATGCGTTCAATTCCATTGCCGACTGTCGCGTTATGCCGGTTGGATTGGACCAATACGAAATAAATGCTAAGAAGACCCAGGGGAAAAGGCTAAAATGCGCCCCCCGGCTTACCGCCAGACCCTATTTCCATTGCGCCCCACAAGGTTCGCTCAGTGATCGAGTTTCAACATGTGCACAAGACCTACCGCGTCGCCGGTAGGGACATCCCCGCCCTGAACCCGACCAGCCTGACCATTGAAAATGGCCAGGTGTTCGGCCTGATCGGCCACTCCGGCGCTGGCAAGAGCACCTTGCTGCGCCTGATCAACCGCCTCGAAGCGCCCAGCGGTGGCAAGATCATCGTCGATGGTGAAGACGTTACCGGCTTCGATGCCAACCAGCTGCGGCGCTTCCGCCAGCAGGTCGGGATGATCTTCCAGCACTTCAACCTGCTGGCCTCCAAGACCGTGGCCGACAACGTGGCGCTGCCGCTGACCTTGGCCGGTGAGCTGTCGCGCAGCGAAATCGACCAGCGCGTCACCGAGCTACTGGCGCGGGTCGGTTTGTCCGATCACGCCAAGAAGTATCCCGCGCAGCTCTCCGGCGGGCAGAAGCAACGCGTCGGCATTGCCCGCGCGTTGTCGACCCGGCCAAAGATTCTGCTGTGCGACGAAGCAACCAGCGCCCTCGACCCGCAGACCACGGCCTCGG
Source organism: Pseudomonas sp. PGPR N4 (assembly GCF_059693665.1). NCBI lineage: Bacteria > Pseudomonadati > Pseudomonadota > Gammaproteobacteria > Pseudomonadales > Pseudomonadaceae > Pseudomonas > Pseudomonas sp. PGPR N4. The sequence goes on along the minus strand of NZ_JCAUKV010000002.1, from coordinate 830,489 downwards.
TCCTGCAACTGCTGGCCGAGATCAACCGCGAATTGAAGCTGACCATCGTCCTGATCACCCATGAAATGGACGTGATCCGTCGGGTCTGCGACCGCGTGGCGGTGATGGACGCCGGCCTGATCGTCGAGCAAGGCAGTGTTGCCGAGGTGTTCCTGCACCCGCAGCACCCGACCACCAAGCGTTTTGTCCAAGAGGACGAGCAAGTCGACGAAGGCGAACAGCGCGACGACTTTGCCCACGTGCCAGGCCGGATCGTGCGCCTGACCTTCCAGGGCGATGCCACCTACGCACCGCTGCTCGGCACTGTCGCCCGGGAAACCGGGGTCGACTACAGCATCCTCGCCGGGCGTATCGACCGCATCAAGGACGTGCCTTACGGGCAATTGACCCTGGCCGTTACCGGCGGCGACATGCAAGCCGCGTTCGACCGTTTCAGCGCAGCTGATGTGCATATGGAGGTACTGCGTTGATGGACGCTTTGAATTTCTTCGCCAATGTCGACTGGGCCGAAATCTGGCTGGCGACCATCGACACCATGATCATGCTGTTCGGCTCGCTGTTCTTCACCGTGCTGCTGGGCCTGCCGCTGGGCGTGCTGCTGTTCCTGTGCGGGCCGCGGCAGATGTTCGAACAGAAGGGCCTGTACGCGCTGCTGTCGCTGGTGGTGAACATCCTGCGCTCGCTGCCGTTCATCATCCTGCTGATCGTGATGATCCCATTCACCGTACTGATCACCGGCACCTCGCTGGGCGTCGCCGGGGCCATCCCGCCACTGGTGGTCGGCGCCACGCCGTTCTTCGCCCGCCTGGTCGAGACGGCGCTGCGTGAAGTTGACCGCGGCATCATCGAAGCGACCCAGTCGATGGGCGCGACCACCCGCCAGATCATCACCAACGCACTGCTGCCCGAGGCCCGCCCGGGCATCTTCGCGGCGATTACCGTGACCGCAATCACCCTGGTGTCGTATACCGCCATGGCCGGTGTGGTCGGTGCTGGTGGCCTCGGCGACCTGGCGATCCGCTTTGGTTATCAGCGCTTCCAGACCGATGTAATGGTGGTCACCGTGGTGATGTTGCTGATCCTGGTTCAAGTTCTGCAAAGCGTCGGCGACAAACTGGTCGTGCATTTTTCCCGTAAGTAACCCCAATGGGGTCGGCCAGGCCGACCCGTTCGGGGGCCGTCGCGGCCCTCACAAGGAGTGTTTGATGAAAAAACTGCTTGCTGTTGTTGCCGCTGTGGCGGCTTTTTCGGCGCACGCTGCCGAGACCATCACCGTCGCTGCAAGCCCGGTGCCGCACGCCGAGATCCTCGAGTTCGTCAAACCCGTGCTGGCTAAAGAAGGCGTCGACCTCAAGGTCAAGGTCTTCACCGACTACGTGCAGCCAAACGTACAGGTTGCCGAGAAGCGCCTGGATGCCAACTTCTTCCAGCACCAGCCGTACCTGGATGAGTTCAACAAGGCCAAAGGCACCAACCTGGTCAGCGTTGCCGGCGTGCACCTGGAGCCACTGGGCGCTTACTCGAGCAAGCTGAAGAAGCTCGACGAGCTGCCGGCCGGCGCTACCGTGGTTATCCCCAACGATGCTACCAACGGCGGCCGCGCGTTGTTGCTGCTGGACAAGGCCGGTGTGATCAGCCTGAAGGACAAGAGCAACATCTTGTCGACTGTGAAAGACATCACCACCAACACCAAGAACCTCAAGTTCCGCGAGCTGGAAGCGGCCACCATCCCGCGTGTGCTGACTCAGGTCGATCTGGCCCTGATCAATACCAACTACGCGCTGGAAGCCAAGCTTGATCCGTCCAAGGATGCCCTGGTGATCGAAGGCAGCGACTCGCCTTACGTCAACATCCTGGTGGCACGCCCGGACAACAAGGACTCGGACGCAATGAAGAAGCTGGTTGCAGCGCTGCATTCGCCTGAAGTCAAAGCGTTCATCACCGAGAAGTACAAAGGCGCGGTACTGCCGGCGTTCTGATCGAGCCGACCGCAACACCTGCGGGGCAAGCCCGCCGCCTGCTGCTTGTGCACTGCAGGCGGCGGGCTTGCCCCGCAGTGCTTTCTGGCCTCAGTCGCGCTTGACCAGCCCCGGCAACTGCGCCGCCAGCTTCTGGTTGTTGAACGGCGCGCGGATAAAGCCGCGCTGGCGCCCATCGGGCCCGACCACAGCCAGGTTGCCGCTGTGATCGACGGTGTAGCCGGGCTTGCTGGTGTCAGCAGGGATAAACGGAATGCTCAGGGCATTGGCCAGCTTCTGGGTGTCCTCGATCGAGCCGGCCAGGCCGACGAAATCCTTGTCGAAGTAGCCCAGGTACTGCTTCAGCTGAGTGGCGGTATCGCGGTGCGGATCGACGCTGACCAGCACCACTTGCAAACGCTCCAAGGCTTCCTTGGGCAGCTCGCTCTTGACCTGGCGCAGCTGCGCCAGGGTCGTCGGGCAGATGTCCGGGCAGTAGGTGTAGCCGAAGAACAGCAACGACCATTTGCCTTTGAGCTGATCGAGCTCGACCGGCTGGCCGTGCTGGTCGGTCATGCTCACCGCCGGCACGCTGCGGCTCTGCGGCAGCAGGATGATGCCGGCATCGATCAGTTCAGCTGGGTTGGCCTCGCTGCGGCCGTTGAGCACCTTGTTGACGGTCAGGCCGAGGATCAAGGCAACCACGGCAACGAGAATGAAGACGGTTTTCTGGGTTCGGGTCATAGATTCAGCATCAACAGATAGTGGTCAACGAGCAGGGCGATGAACAGGGCGAACAGGTACCCGATAGAGTACTTGAAGGTCTTGATCGCCGCGTGCGGCCGGGTGCCACGGTACAGCACCCAGGCCCAGCGGACAAAACCCAGCCCCAGCAGCAGCGCACAGGCCAGATACAGCAGGCCGCTCATGTGGATGGCGAACGGCAGCAGACTTGCCGCCAGCAGCACCCAGGTATACAGCAGGATATGCAGCTTGGTGTAGGCCTCGCCATGGGTCACCGGCAGCATCGGGATCGCTGCCTTGGCGTATTCCTCCTTGCGGTGGATGGCCAGCGCCCAGAAGTGCGGCGGCGTCCAGGCGAAGATGATCAGCACCAGCAGCAACGGCTCGGCGGTGATCTGCCCGGTCACTGCAACCCAACCGAGCAACGGCGGCGCGGCCCCGGCCAGGCCACCGATAACGATATTCTGCGGTGTCGCACGCTTGAGAAAACCGGTGTAGAGCACCGCATAACCGAGCAGTGAAGCCAGGGTCAGCCAGGCTGTCAGGGCGTTGGTGAACACCAGCAGCACGCTCATGCCGAGCACCGCCAGAAGCAAGGCAAAGGCCAGCGCTGCCATGGGCGCGATCCTGCCATCGGCCAAAGGCCGCTTATGGGTGCGCGCCATCAATCCATCAATACGCCGGTCGACCACATGGTTGACCGCAGCCGCAGCGCCAGCGCACAGGCCGATACCCAGGTTGCCGAACAGCAACACCGTCCACGGCACGCCCGCACGGGTCGCGAGAAACATCCCGACCAGCGAAGTGATCAGCATCAACAGCACCACCTTGGGCTTGGTCAGCTCGACATAATCGCGCCAGCTGGCCTGCTGCCGCGGCGTGCTCAGAACCGTCGCCATGCGTCACTCCTCATCGGTACATGTGCCCCGGCCACGCGGGTCAAGCGCCAGCCATGGCCGACGCGGACCTTGTCGACCACGCGAATGCGGTAATTCACCAACACCATGCACAGCAACAGCGCAGCACCACCGGCGTTGTGCGCCACCGCGACGGCCAGCGGCAGGTGCAGCAGGACATTGCTGATGCCAAGGCTGATCTGCACCGCCAGCGCCAGCATGACCAGCCCGGCCAGGGCGCGTAAACCGTTGCGGTAGAGCTTGTGGCTGAGCAGCAACAGTACGGCCGTGACCAGTAGTGCACCCAGCCGATGGCTGATATGAATCGCCGTGCGCGCATCACTGTCGAGCTGGCCACCGAGGTAATTGGGGCCGACATGTTGAGTCAGGTGAAAGCCATTGCTGAAGTCAGCCGCAGGCCACCACTGGCCATGGCAAGTCGGCAGGTCGATGCAGGCGACGGCGGCATAGTTGGCACTGACCCAACCGCCCAGAGCGACTTGGCCAATCACGGTCAGCAGCCCCAGCGCGGCGACTCGGCGCAGGCTCAACGGCAGTTTCGGCAATGGCGCAAAGGCCCGGGATAGACGCAGTGATAGCAGCAACAGCAGGCTCAACGTAGTGAAGCCGCCAAGCAGGTGCGCCGTGACCACCTGCGGCCACAGCTTCAAGGTCACCGTCCACATACCAAATGCCGCTTGCGCCAGCACCACCCCCAGCAACAGCAGTGGCAGACGGTAGGGCTGGCCGTCACGGGCGTGCCGGCGCAGCGCCTGCAACGCCAGCCAGGCAATCACCAGCGCCAGGCCACCGGCAAAGTAGCGATGGACCATCTCGGCCCAGCCCTTGGCTGCTTCAACGGGATGCTCAGGGAAGTGCAGCTCGGCATGGGCCAGCTGCGCGTCGCTTTTGGGCACGCTGATAAAGCCGTAGCAACCGGGCCAGTCCGGGCAGCCGAGACCAGCATGGGTCAGCCGGGTATAGGCGCCCAGCAGTACCACCACCAGCGCCAGCAAGGTTGCGAACACAGCGAGGCGATAGCCGGGTCTGGCCATGGCAGAACTCCTATCCGATGTTGGACAGCTTGAGCAGATGACGCAGGTCGTCGAGCACGTGCTTGCCCTTGACCGTGGCGTCGTAGCGCAGCACCAGGTTGCCGTGCGGGTCGACGATCCACAGTTGCGGCCCCGGCTCGCTGACGTGCTCGCCGTAGCGCTGCAGGTCCAGCGGATAACGCTGCAACTGCGGGTACTCGCGGGTGAGCAGCTGCTGGTAATCGCTGCTCAGTGGCTGCGCAGCCGCCAGCGCATGGCTGGCGCGGCTGGCATCGCGGCCCAGGCCGATCTGGATCTGCCGCGCCAGGTACACAAGGTTCTGACAGGGCTGATCACACGCCGCCGGTGCGCTGACCAGCAGTTGCCAGCGCTGCTCCTGCGCCGGGATACCAATGTCGGCCCGGCTCAGGCCGTTGCCGATCATTGCACCGTGATAACTGCGGCCGTCCGGCACCCAGAACTTGAACTTGTACATGCTGGTGGCAAGGATCATCGGGCCGAGGGTGACCAGCAAGATCAGCAACAGCTGCCAGCGTCCGCGGCTGCGGGGCTTGCGGCCTTCAGGCACGTCCAGTGGACTCGTGGCGGCGCTCATGGTGATGCTCCTTGTTGTTATGCCAGCCGAAGTACAGGTACAGCAGCACCAATGCCGCCGCCAGGGCGAACCACTGCACGGCGTAGCCCAGGTGCTTTTCCGGGCCCATGGCGACTATCGGCCAGTCCAGCCGGTAGCTGGCTGGCCCGCCGAGCAGGCGCAGTTCGTGGCCATAACCGTCACGCCCCAACTGCTGCCAGAGCGCAGCGGGGTCGATGGCAGTGAGCAGGTGCGGCCACTGCCCGCCGACCGGGTCCGGGTGCAGTTGGAAGGCCGCGCCGGGGGCGATATAGACCGACGCCTGCAGCGCCAGCGTTTGCGAAGGGGTATCGAAGCGCGCCGGCACACGCCGATCGGGCCAGGGCAGCCAGCCGCGATTGATCAACAGCCAGTGGCCGCTGGCCTGATCGAGAAACGGTTGCAGCAGCTCGACGCCGACCTGGCCGTCGCGCAGGCGGTTGTCCAGCAGCAGGCTGTGATTGGCGTCAAAGTGGCCAAACAGCTGCACCCGATGAAAAGCCGGATCGGCTAGCGACTGCAGCTCGGCCAGCGCCAGCGGCGCTTCGACCTGGCGTTCGGCGTAGGTCGCCAGCAGTTCGCGCTTCTGCTCGGCGCGGCTCAGTTGCCAGCAACCCAGCGCGATCAACCCCGGCAGCAGTGCAACCACCACCAGAGTCGGCACCAGCCCGGGGCGAAACGGCTTCACCTTGGGCCACGCTGTGCGAACGCTATACTTGCCTGCATCACCAAGCCCCCCGGGGAGTGCCGCCATGCTCAAGGCCGCCATTGTTTTGCTGTTGTTGGCCACTGTTGCCAGCCTGTTCAGTGGCCTGGTGTTTCTGGTCAAGGACGATCAAGACTCGACCCGCCTGCTCAAGGCCCTGACCGTGCGCGTCAGCCTCGCAGCGCTGACCATCGGTCTGATCGCCTGGGGCTTCATGAGCGGGCAACTGGTCTCCCACGCGCCCTTCTAATTGCATCCCACGCGCCCTGTGTAGGAGCGGCCTTGTGTCGCGATTGGGGCGCGCAGCGGCCCCATAAATCGTGCAGCCACCACAGATCGCCGGGCCCGCTACGCGCGCCTATCGCGACACAAGGCCGCTCCTACAGGGTCCGCGCAAGCCGTTACAGCACATAAACAAATACAAACAAGCCAACCCACACCACATCGACAAAGTGCCAATACCAACTGGCTGCCTCGAAACCGAAATGCTGGTTGGCATCAAAATGCCCGCGCAGCACGCGCACGAACATCACGATCAAGATCACCGTCCCCAAGGTCACGTGCGCGCCGTGGAACCCGGTCAGCATGAAGAACGTCGCACCATAGATCCCCGAGCCCAACGTCAGCCCCAGATGCACATAAGCTTCGTAGTACTCGTAGGCCTGCAATGCCAGAAACGACAGCCCCAGCAGGATGGTCAGTCCCAGCCACAACTTCAGCGGCCCGCGATGGCCTTTGCGTAATGCGTGGTGGGCGATGGTAATGGTCACACTCGAGCTGACCAGCAGCAGGGTGTTGATCAACGGCAGGTGCCAAGGGTCGATGACATCCTTGGGCGGCGGAAACAGCTTCGGGTCCGGCGTGTGCAAAAGCGGCCAGGCAAACTCGAAGTTCGGCCAGAGCATGTGCGCCACACCCTTGGCGCCGTCACCGCCCAACCACGGCCCGGCCAGCACGCGCACATAGAACAGCGCGCCAAAGAAAGCCAGAAAGAACATCACCTCGGAGAAGATGAACCAGCCCATACCCCAGCGGAACGAGCGGTTCATTTGCGCGCTGTACAGCCCCGCCTTGTCCTCCCTGATCACCGCACCGAACCAGCCGAACAGCATGTAGGCCAGGCACAGCGCACCGAAGAAGAAGATCAGCGGCCCGTGCGAATCCGGGTGGCCGGCCTTCAGATCATTGAACCAGGTGCCCAGGCCGAACACCGTGACGAACATGCCGATGGTGGCGATGATCGGCCATTTGCTCTGCGCCGGGACGTAGTAGTGATCGTGATGTGCCATTGCTGTTCTCCTTCCCTCAGCGGGCGCGCTGGACGCCCTCGGTGCTCAACTGGGCAACCGGCGGGTGGCGAGCGGTGATGTCGAACAAGGTGTAGGCCAGAGTCAGGTGCTTGACGTTGCCCGGCAGGTCGCGGTCGACGATGAACCGCACCGGCATCTCAATGCGCTCACCCGGCTGCAGCACCTGCTGGGTAAAGCAGAAGCATTCGGTCTTGTGGAAATACGCCGCCGCCTCGGCCGGAGTGATGCTCGGTACCGCCTGAGCGCTCATCGGCTTGTCGGTCGGGTTGTGCGCCACAAAGATCATCTGGTTGACCGCGCCCGGGTTGACCTCGACCTGGTCGGCACGCGAGTAGAAGTCCCAGCTCATGTCACCAGCATTGGTGGACATGAACTGCACCCGCACCGTGCGCGAAGGGTCGCTGACCTGGCTGCCTTCGTATTGCCCGCCGGTCTTGCCATTGATGCCGAACGCCTTGCACATCACGTCGTACAGCGGCACCAGGGCAAAGCCGAAGGCAAACATCACCACCGTCAGCAGCAGCAGGCGGCGCACCAGGCGTTTGAGTGGCAGGCTGGTCATGGCAAGGCCCTATTTCACTTCCGGCGGCGTCTGGAAGGTGTGGTACGGCGCCGGCGATGGCACCGACCACTCCAGCCCTTCGGCGCCATCCCACGGTTTGGCCGGCGCTGGCCGGCCTCCACGGATGGTCTTGATGACGATGAACAGGAAGAAGATCTGCGTAGCGCCGAACAGGAATGCACCAATCGACGAGACCATGTTGAAGTCGGCGAACTGCAGGTTGTAGTCGGGGATGCGCCGGGGCATGCCGGCCAGGCCAACGAAGTGCATCGGGAAGAAGGCCAGGTTCATGCCGATGAACGACAGCCAGAAGTGCAGCTTGCCGAGGGTTTCGTCGTACATGTGGCCAGTCCATTTCGGCAGCCAGTAGTAGGCCGACGCGAAGATGCCAAAGATCGCCCCAGGCACCAGCACATAGTGGAAGTGCGCCACCACGAAGTAGGTGTCGTGGTACTGGAAGTCCGCCGGGGCAATCGCCAGCATCAGCCCGGAGAAACCGCCGATGGTGAACAGGATGACAAAGGCAATGGCGAACAGCATCGGCGTCTCGAAGGTCAGCGAGCCTTCCCACATGGTGCTGACCCAGTTGAACACCTTGACCCCGGTCGGCACCGCAATCAGCATCGTCGCGTACATGAAGAACAGCTCGCCCACCACCGGGATGCCGACCACGAACATGTGGTGCGCCCAGACAATGAAGGACAGAAACGCGATCGCCCCGGTGGCGTACACCATCGAGGTGTAGCCAAACAGCGGCTTGCGTGAAAACGCCGGGATGATCGAGCTGACTGCGCCGAACGCCGGCAGGATCATGATGTACACCTCGGGGTGGCCGAAGAACCAGAACACATGCTGGAACAACACCGGATCACCACCGCCGGCCGCGCTGAAGAAGCTGGTGCCGAAGTGAATATCCATCAGCATCATCGTCACCACCCCGGCCAGCACCGGCATCACGGCGATCAGCAGGAAGGCGGTGATCAGCCAGGTCCAGACGAACAGCGGCATTTTCATCAGGGTCATGCCCGGCGCGCGCAGGTTGAGAATGGTCGCGATCACGTTGATCGCGCCCATGATCGAGCTGACGCCCATCAGGTGGATAGCAAAGATGAAGAAGGTCACGCTGGCCGGCGCATAGGTGGTGGATAACGGCGCGTAGAAGGTCCAGCCGAAGTTGGGCCCGCCACCGGCGCTGAACAGGGTCGATACCAACAGCAGAAACGCCGCCGGCAGCAGCCAGAAACTGAAGTTGTTCATCCGCGGCAGGGCCATGTCCGGGGCGCCGATCATCAATGGGATCATCCAGTTGGCCAGGCCGACAAACGCCGGCATCACCGCGCCGAATACCATGATCAGGCCGTGCATGGTGGTCATCTGGTTGAAGAAAGCCGGTTCGACGATCTGCAGCCCCGGCTGGAACAGCTCGGCGCGAATGACCATGGCGAACGAGCCGCCGAGCAGGAACATGCAGAAGCTGAACCACAGGTACATCGTGCCGATGTCCTTGTGGTTGGTGGTCAACACCCAGCGCATCAAGCCCTTGGCCGGGCCGTGGGCATGGTCGTGGCCATGCTCGTCGATCACTGCACTCATGTCCTGTCTCCTGCCAGCCACTGGCTGCGGCGCAATTTACGGCTCATTTGGCTTCTGCCTGCTTGAGCGCGAGCACGTCTTTAGGCGTGACCATGTCGCCTTTGTTGTTGCCCCAGGCGTTGCGCTCATAGGTGACCACGGCGGCGATATCGACTTCCGAGAGCTGTTTGCCAAACGCGGCCATGGCCGTGCCGGGCTTGCCGTGGAAGACAATGCCCAAGTGGCCTTCGATAGGCCCGGTAGCGATTTTCGAGCCCTTGAGTGCCGGGAACATTGGCGGCAAGCCCTGGCCCTCGGCCTGGTGACAGGCGACGCAAGTGGTGTGATAGACCTTGTCGCCGCGCTCGACCAGCTCTTGCAGGGTCCATTCCTTGCTGGTCAGCTCTTTGAGCTTGGCCGCTTCGGCCTTGCGCTCGCCCAGCCAGGTGTCGTAATCGGCCTGCGACTTGACCTCGACCACCACCGGCATGAAGCCGTGGTCCTTGCCGCACAGCTCGGTACACTGGCCGCGGTAGATGCCGGGTTTCTCGACCCGGGTCCAGGCTTCGTTGACGAAGCCGGGGATGGCGTCACGCTTGACCGCAAAGGCCGGTACCCACCAGGAGTGGATCACGTCGGCGGCCGTGACCAGAAAACGCACCTTGGCGCCCACCGGGATCACCAGCGGCTGGTCGACCTCGAGCAGGTAATGCTCGTCCTTGGGCGCCTTGTTGTTGATCTGTTCCGCGGGGGTGGCAAGGTTGCTGAAGAACTCGACATCCTGCCCCAGGTATTTGTAATGCCACTTCCACTGGTAGCCGGTGACCTGGATATCGATATCCGATTCACTGGCGTCGTAGATTTCGATCAGGGTCTTGGTGGCAGGGATGGCCATGACGATGAGGATCAGCAGCGGCACCACGGTCCACATGATCTCGACCCAGGTGTGCTCGTGGAAGTGCGCGGCCTGCTGGCCGGTGGAGCGGCGGTGGATCACCATCGACCAGAACATCGCGCCAAACACCACGATGCCGATAACGACGCAGATCCAGAAGATGATCATGTGCAGGTCGAACACTGCGTGGGAGACTTCGGTAGCCCCGGGCGCCATGTTGACGGTCCATGCGCCATGCGCCTGACCGATAACCGACCACAACAGAAGGCCCATCCAGACATGTGGATGTCGCATCATTGCGGGTTCCCCTTATCATTCTTGTAATCCCGGAGGCATAGACCTTGGGCAAGGGGGGGCGGCGGTCAAGACAGCCTGCTTCGACGACCGAGCTCCTCTGCAAACTGCAGGTGGGCCTCATCAACCAATCACGTTCAACCCGAGTATAGACAGCGCTCTAGGCCACGCAACGCGGCCTATGAAAACATCGTCACAAAGCCACAAAACCCAGCAAACCCGCGCCATTGCTGGGTCATGGCATAATGATGGCATCGCTATATTCTTGAGCTCGCACACGTTTGCGTTGCTTATAACAAATGCGTCTTAGGCATCCGGTATACCGAGCTAACTTAGAGCTTTCCGTAAGTACTGTCTTCCGTTTGTCACCCAATGTCCCTGGAGTTGTCATGAACATCGCCGCTGTACGCGAGCAGATCAAACAAGCCCATCAACATGAGAGCCAGAGCGGCCAATTGAAACAGCGCCTCGAAGCGCAACTGCCGCACCTGCATCCGTCCATCCAACTCCCTGAGAAAGATGCTCAGGGCACCCTGGCGCGCTTTGTTGGCGCTTATATCGATGAGGTTCCAGAGCTACTCGAAGCTGCCCATGCGGTCGCGCTCGAAGCTGGCATCGAGTCGCAGATCAAACCGGTATTGAAGATCGCCGAAGCCTATTTCATGCAACCGCCCAGCGTCATGCAAGGGCATGTCGGCCTCGATTGCCTGCTCGATGAAGCCTACCTGGCCCATCGTCTGGTCGAAGAGGTCAACGATCTGTACATCAAGCACTTCGGGCAGCCGCTGATTCCGGCGGACACCACCGTGGCCAACCTGATCGCCCATCAACTGATCGGCGAAGAGTTTGCCAACCAACTGGATGAAGTGGTGCATCACTCGGTCGACGAGATGCTCGACGACGACAGCTTCGCCCTGGAATCGGTCGAAGCCTACCGCGCCACGCTGAGCAGCCCGGCGACCGGTGAAGCCTGGAAACGCTGGCCGTGCCTGTCGCGCCAGCTGGGGGTCGAGCTCGGCCAACCGGCTTGAGCTGACGCAGTGTGAACCGGCCGGTCGCGGGCAACCCGCGACCGGCCAATACTGTTTAGGTGCAGTGCCCGCTCAGGCACCCACGCCCGCCGTGGTCCGCAGCCGCCCCTCGATCCGCCGCTTCAAGCGCCACTGCTCGATCTTCAAGCGCGAGCCCTTGGCGGCATTGCTGCGCCCCCAGTCTTCCAGCAGTTCCAGGCACGAGTGGTCGATGTAGCTCAGGTTGCCCAGCGGCACATGCAGGGTCGTGCCCGCAGGCACCTGCTCAAGTACCTGGGTCAGGGCCGGCACCTTGAGGAAGGTGGCCGCGCCGCTCAGGCGCAACTCCATATGCCCAGGCTTGGCCAGGTCGACCAGATTGATTTTCAGCCGGGCCGCCTTGAACGCCAGCTTCAACAGAGTCAAGGCAAAGCCCAGCAAGACCCCGGTCAGCAGGTCGGTGAAGATGATCGCCAGCGCTGTTGCGGCATAGGTGAACATCGGCATCCGGCCATATCGGCCAAGGCTGCGAAACGCCTTGAAATCAACCAGCTTGATCCCGGTATACACCAGCACCCCGGCCAGGCTCGCCACCGGAATCTGCTGCAGCACGCTGCTCAGCACTACCACAAAGCCCAGCAGCCAGACACCATGCAGGATCGCCGAAGCGCGAGTCTGCGCGCCGGCCTGGACGTTGGCCGAGCTGCGCACGATCACCCCGGTCATCGGCAGCGCACCGAGCACGCCGCAGAGCATGTTGCCGATGCCTTGCGCCGAAAGCTCCTTGTCGAAGTCCGAGCGCTGCCCGCTGTGCATGCGGTCTACCGCTGCAGCAGACAGAAGCGTTTCAGCACTGGCGATGAAGGCCAGGGCAAAGGCGGCGACCAGCAAGGTCGGGTCGGCCAGCTTCAGCAGGTCATCCGGGCGCAGCCAGTCGATCGCTTCGGACAGGTCCGCCGGCACCACCACGCGGTTGACCGGCAGTGCCAGCCACATGGCGATTGCGGTCATGCTTGCCACACCGAGCAGCGCGCCCGGCACAAAGCGCAGCCGCTGCGGCCGGAAGCGCTCCCAGGCCCACATCATGGCGATGGTGCCCAAGCCAAGCGCACCGGCCTGCCAGCCATTCCCCGCGTTTTCCAGCGGCAGCGCTGCCAGCAGCGTTTCGGGGAAGGCCAGCAGGTTGTTCAGGCCCGAAGGCTGCGGCGCGGTGTCGAACATCACATGCACCTGCGACAGCACAATCAGCACGCCAATCCCGGCGAGCATGCCGTACACCACCGCCGGTGCCGTAACCCGAAACCAGCAGCCCAAACGAAAACGCCCGGCCAATAGCTGCAGCAAGCCCGCCAGCAGCAGAATCGGCCCAAGCATGGCCATGCCATGCTGGCGCACCAGCTCGAACACCAGCACCGCCAGGCCCGCCGCCGGGCCACTGACCTGCAGCGGCGAACCGGCAATGAAGCCGACCACGATGCCGCCGATAATGCCGGTAATCAGCCCCTTGGCAGGCGGCATGCCGGATGCGATGGCGATACCCATACAAAGGGGCAGGGCCACCAGAAATACCACCACTGAAGCCAGTAATTCTCGCGGCAGGGCCGCCTTGATCTGTGTTTTGTTCACCGTATTTCTCCTTTCTAGACACATGGCCGGTCCGCTGGCCATGGGCACAATGGGCCCCTGACAGGCGCGCAGGCGCCCGCCGCCAGCGCAGATGCCGGCAACTCGGTCAGGGAAATTCAAGGCAGCCGAAGGCCGCACCGCGCCCCTTAGGGTGCGCGGTCGGCTATCAAGGTTTTGCGGGTGTCAGGGTCGCTTAGTAGCGGCCTCTCGGCGTGGCGCTCGGGATCGGCTGGCCAGCCTCCAACGGCAGGAAGCTGTCGCTGACGGCGTCATAGGCTTCGATCCGACTGGTCTCGATGTCGTAAATCCAACCGTGGATGTGCAACTGGCCAGCGGCCAGGCGCGAAGCGACCGACGGGTGCGTGCGCAGGTGCTGCAGCTGGGCGATGACGTTTTCTTTGGTCACGACCTGCATGGTCTCGTGCTCGCTGCCGCACGAGCAGTTGTCTTCAACCACTGTGCGGGCCACTTCGGCGTGGCGCAGCCAGGCCTTTACGGTCGGCATCTTTTCCAGCGAAGCGGGGTTGAGCACCGCACGCATGGCGCCGCAGTCGGAGTGGCCACAGATGATGATGTGGTGCACACCGAGGGCCAGCACGGCGTACTCGATGGCTGTCGAAACACCACCGTTCATCTGGCCATAAGGCGGGACCACGTTACCGACGTTACGGGTCACGAACAGGTCGCCTGGCGAGCTCTGGGTGATCAGTTCGGGAACAATCCGTGAGTCGGCACAGGTAATGAACATAGCGCGTGGGGTTTGCGCTGTGGCGAGCTTCTTGAACAGCTCTTGCTGCTCTGGAAACACATCGTGATGAAACTTCAGGAAGCCGTCGACGATATGCTTAAGGGCGGCATCGGCGCTTTCGGCCGGGACAGCAGCCGGGGCGGCTTTGGATGGGTCCTTGATGGGCATGATTCATCCTCTAGACGGTGTGGGTAAGTTCCATATTACCGGTTAAAGATTCTGGCTATGCGGGGAATTAGATGACACGCACGGGCCATGAATCACAGTCGGTGTGGACTGATTTCCTACGCTACCGGGGAAAACTTAATTGAAACTTAATTTGAAGGCTCTAGAACGGGCGTTCCAGCTTCATTTGGCGGGACTTTGATAATAGCAAAAAAACATCAGAGGCCAAGAGTCATTAGTAAAAATATTGTGCAGTATTAGTTGGGCTGAAGGGTAACTGCCTGGGCTCAAAACAGTGCCATCTGCCCGCCGGGCCGACAGAACGCCGAGCAGTCCAGCGTTTGCGCCTCGCGGCCGGCAAAATCCAGCCGGCGCATGGCCCGAGAGAAGCGCTGCTGCAACAATTCGGCAAACACTCCTTCACCGCGCATGCGGCTGCCGAACCGGCTGTCGTAAAGTTCGCCGCCGCGGCTCTGGCGGATCAGGCTGAGCACGTGCGCGGCGCGCTGCGGGTAATGATCCTGCAACCACTGTTCGAACAACGGCGCTACCTCCAACGGCAAACGCAACATCATGTACGCCGCACTTTGCGCTCCGGCCTGCTTGGCCGCTTCAAGCAGATGCTCCAGCTCGCTGTCGTTGATCATCGGGATCATCGGCGAGCACAGCACGCCGACCGGGATACCCGCTGCGCGCATCACCCGGATCGCCCGCAGGCGTGCCTTGGGCGCTGCCGCACGCGGCTCGAGCACACGTTTGAGCTCATCATCGAGGGTGGTCAGGCTGATCATTACCCGCACCAGGCGCTGCTGAGCCAGCTCGGTGAGCAGGTCGAGGTCACGCAGAATCAACGAGCCTTTGGTGACGATGGTGACCGGATGGCGAAAGCGCAGCAGTACCTCCAGCAAGCGCCGGGTCAGCAACTGCTCACGCTCGATGGGCTGGTACGGGTCGGTGTTGGAGCCAAGGTTGATCGGTGCACAGACGTATCCCGGCTTGCTCAGCTGTTGTTCGAGCACTTCGGCAGCGTTGGTCTTGGCAATTAGCTTGGTTTCGAAATCCAGCCCTGGGGACAAATCCCAGTAAGCATGGCTGGGCCGCGCATAGCAGTAGATGCAGCCGTGCTCGCAACCGCGATAGGGGTTGATCGAACGGTCGAAGGGCAGGTCGGGGGAGGTGTTGCGGGTGATGATGGTCTTGGCGGTTTCGCTGCGGATCTCGGTGCCCTGGGTGAGCGGCACCTCTTGATACCAGCCGTCATCCTCCGCCACCGATACGCTTGGCGCAAATCGGTTGTGAGGATTGTCGGCGGTGCCACGACCGCGCACAGGAGAGACTGACATGAGCATACTCGGAGAACTGTTTTTATATACAGTACTCCGAATGCGCAGCCAATGCCATGACCGCCCGGCGCTCAGTTACTCGCTGGGCTTTTTCAACTTGGGGTTAGGGAAAAACTGCACCGTCTGCACCTTGACCGGCTCAGCCTTGACCGCCTGTTGATTGACCCGTGTGCCCAGCTCCTTGGGCACCGACAGGCCCTGCTCGTTGAGCGTATCGGTAAACCCGCAGGCGACGCACTCTCGGTGCGGTACGCCGTCTTCGCTCCACATGGTCAAGCGATCCGGCTCGCTGCACGCCGGGCAGACCGCCCCGGCGATAAAGCGTTTTTTGGTCTTGCTCACAGGCACCTCACTCATGCCGCTGCATCCTCGCTCAAGCCGCAGTGACGCAGCAGGGCATCGATCGACGGCTCGCGGCCACGGAAGTCGACAAACAGTACCATCGGCTCACGCGAACCACCGCGGGCGAGGATCGCCTCACGGAAGGCGCGGCCGGTTTCGGCATTGAGTACGCCTTCTTCTTCGAAGCGCGAGAAGGCATCAGCCGACAGCACTTCGGCCCATTTATAGCTGTAGTAACCGGCAGCGTAACCGCCGGCAAAGATGTGCGCGAAGCTGTTCGGGAAGCGGTTGTAGGCCGGCGGACGCATCACCGTGACTTCATCACGCACGCCTTCCAGCACCTCCAGCGCGCTGCGACCGTCGCCATGGGTGGCGTGCAGCTCGAAATCGAACAGCGAGAACTCGAGCTGGCGCACCATCATCATGCCGGACTGGAAGTTCTTCGCTGCGAGCATCTTGTCGAGCAGGTCCTGCGGCAGTGGCTCGGCGGTCTCGAAGTGGCCCGAGATCAACGCCAGGCCCTCGGGCTCCCAGCACCAGTTTTCCATGAACTGACTTGGCAGCTCGACCGCATCCCAGGCCACACCGTTGATGCCGGATACGCCGGCATGCTCGATGCGGGTCAGCAGGTGATGCAGGCCGTGGCCGAATTCGTGGAACAGAGTGGTGACTTCATCGTGGGTCAGCAGCGCCGGCTTGCCAGGCGCGGCCGGGGTGAAGTTGCACACCAGGTTGGCCACCGGGCTCTGCAGGCTGCCAGCCTCGGTACGGCGGCGGTCGCGCGCGCCGTCCATCCAGGCACCGCCACGCTTGTTGGCGCGGGCATAAAGGTCGAAGAAGAAGCGCCCGACGTGCTCGCCGTTCTCCTTGATCTCGAACAGGCGCACGTCCGGGTGCCAGCTGTCGAAGCCCTTGAGTTCGGCGATTTCGATGCCGTACAGGCGCTGGACGATGGCGAACAGGCCAGACAGCACCTTGTCGATCGGGAAGTAGGCACGCAGGGTTTCCTGCGAAACGCTGTAGCGCTGCTCGCGCAGCTTCTCGCCGAAGTAACCGACGTCCCAGCTGGCCAGTTCAGGGCAGCCTTGCTCGGCAGCGTAGGCCTTGAGCTGTGCCAGGTCCTGCGCGGCAAACGGCTTGCTGCGCTTGGCCAGGTCCCGCAGGAAGCTCAGCACCTGGTCGCTGGACTCGGCCATCTTGGTCGCCAGGCTCAGCTCGGCGAAGTTCGGGTAACCGAGCAGCTGCGCCAGCTCCTGACGCAGATCGAGGATCTCGTTCATGACCGGGCCGTTGTCGAACTGGCCGGCGTTCGGGCCTTGGTCCGAAGCGCGGGTGCAGTAAGCGGCGTACAGTTCTTCGCGCAGGGCGCGGTCGTTGGCGTAGGTCATCACCGCGTAGTAGCTGGGGAATTCCAGGGTGATCAGCCAGCCATCGAGGCCCTTGGCTTGCGCAGCGGCAGCCATCTGCGCCTTGGCCGATTCGGTCAGGCCGGCGAGGGCGGCTTCGTCGCTGACGTGCTTGCTCCAGGCCTGGGTGGCGTCGAGCAATTGGTTGGAGAAGCGGCTGCCCAGCTCGCTGAGCTTGCTCTGCACTTCGGCATAGCGCTGCTGTTTGTCCGCCGGCAGGTCGATACCCGACAGGCGGAAGTCACGCAGGGCGTGCTCGAGGATGGTCTTTTGGGCGACGTCGAAGGTCGCCGACTCGGGACTGTTGGCCAGGGCTTCATAGGCCTGGAACAGCTCGCGGTTCTGACCCATCTCGGTGGAGTAGGCACTCAAGGCCGGCAGGCACGACTCATAGGCCTCGCGCAGCTCGGCGCTGTTGCACACCGCATTGAGGTGGCTGACCGGGCTCCAGGCCGCGCCGAGGCGGTCGTTGAGTTCGTCCATCGCCAGCACCAGGCCAGCCCAGGTAGGGTGCTGGCCCTGGCTTTTGAGAATTTCAGCGATGGCTTTACGGTTATCGGCAAGGATCTGTTCGATCGCCGGCAACACGTGTTCGGCACGGATTGCCGAGAAGGGCGGCAGATCGTAGGACTGCAGAAGCGGGTTGTTCGCACTCACGGTTTGGATACCTTGGCAGGAGAAACATGGGACCATCTTAATTACAATCGACGCCGTCCGCAGCAGGCAGCCCGCCTATTGGCATTCAAGAGAGGCGCTATCATGGCCATTCGTAGCTTTCAGCAACACACTCCGATAGTTGGACCCCGGGCCTTTGTCGACCGTTCGGCGGTGGTGCTGGGCGACGTGCAGATCGGCGAGGACAGCTCGGTATGGCCGCTGACCGTGGTGCGCGGCGACATGCACCGCATCCGCATCGGTGCGCGCACCAGCGTGCAGGACGGCAGCGTGCTGCACATCACCCATGCCGGCCCGTTCAACCCGGACGGCTTCCCACTGATCATCGGCGACGAGGTGACCATCGGTCACAAAGTCATGCTGCATGGCTGCACCCTGGGCAATCGCATCCTGGTCGGCATGGGCAGCACCATCATGGATGGCGCGGTGGTCGAGGACGAGGTGATCATCGGCGCCGGCAGCCTGGTGCCGCCGGGCAAGCGCCTGCAAAGCGGTTACCTGTATGTCGGCAGCCCGGTCAAACAGGCGCGGGCACTGACTGACAAGGAGCGGGCGTTTTTCCCGTACAGTGCCGCCAACTACGTCAAGCTCAAGGACCTGCACCTGGCCGAAGGCTACGACCGCCCGGAATGACGCCTTCGCGGCGCCCATCCGCACAACCGAGAGACTCCATGCACCAGCAGACCATTCTTTTCGACCTGGACGGCACCCTGACCGACCCGCGTCTGGGCATTACCCGTTCGATCCAGTACGCCCTGGCCAAACTGGGCATCGACGAGCCGGACCTGACCCGCCTCGAACACTTCATCGGCCCGCCCTTGCTGCAGGCCTTCATGCAGTTCTACGAGTTCGACGAGGCCAAGGCCTGGCAGGCGGTGAACTTTTACCGCGAGCGCTTCAAGGTCACCGGCCTCTATGAAAACAGCGTGTATGCCGGCGTGCCCGAGCTGCTCCAAGCGCTCAACGAGCAAGGCCGCACGCTATATGTAGCCACCTCGAAGCCGTGGGAATTTGCCCGCGAGATTGCCCGCCACTTTGCCTTCGACCATCACTTCAAGGTGATCTACGGCAGCGAGCTGGATGGCACCCGCACCAACAAGGTCGAGCTGATCGCCCACCTGCTCGAGCAGGAAGGCCTCGACCCGGCGCATACCCTGATGATCGGTGACCGCAAGCACGACCTGATCGGCGCGCGCAGCAACGGCGTGCAGGCCGTGGCGGTGGGCTACGGCTTCGGCAGCCGCGAAGAGCTGACGGCTGAAGCGCCAGCCTTCCATTTCGAAACGCTGGCTGAACTGCATCAGGCGTTTATCAGGGCCTGATCAGCTTCGCCGACGGCTGCGCAAGCTTGCCCAGCTCAGCTTTACGCTGTGCCAGGGGCAGCTTGCCCAGCTGTTCAACCGCCTGATAGAACCGCGGCCAATCCCCGCCGACCTGCTGGAACATTGCCGCAAAGGCCGGCACCCATTGGTCATAAAGGCCGAAGGGCAACAGCTTGGCATTGCTCATTGGTGCGTAGATCCAGGCGTCATAGCGTTTGTCGCCCGCCCATTGACCATCGCGCAGCTGCCGGTACTCGGCGCGCAGACGGGCAAACTCGGCTTGCTTGGCCGCTCGCTTGGCGGCATCGGAGAGTTGCCCCGCGTAGAGCTGCTGCAATCGCTCACGGCTATCGAGCACCAACTGAATGAACTGCTCGCGTTGCCGTGAAGTGTCTTCGCCAACCGCTGCAAGGCCACGGGCGGCGCGCCATTGCCGCGTGCCTTGCTGCTCGACAAAAGTGGCAAAGGACTCGTTGAACTCGGTGTCATCCTTCACGTAAAAGCGCTGGTGTGCCAGCTCGTGAAAGATCAACGAAGCCAGCCGCTCGTCACCCCAGCCAAGCATCGACGACAGCAGCGGATCATCGAACCAGCCCAAGGTCGAGTAGGCTTCGACACCGCCGACATACACGTCCAGCCCTTGCTGGCGCATCAACGCCGCCGCACCGCGCGCTGCACCCTGGCGGTAGTAACCGCGATAGGCCACGCAGCCGGCAATCGGGAAGCAGTGAGTGATCGGCTGCAGCGACAGCTCAGGCGTGGCGAACACGTTCCACACCACGTACGGCCGGCCCAGATCGGCATACATCCGGTAGCTGCGGTTATCAGGCAGCTTCAGCACATCGCTGGCAAACACTCGGGCCTTCTCGGCGTGCTCAAGCCGCTCGCGCAACACCGGATCTGTCGCCGGGTCGCGCAGCACCTGCTCGACCGGCTGGCGCGCACGCAGCAACTGCAATTGGCCCGCGGCCAGTTGGCTGTGGTAACTCACGCTGCTGCAACCGCTCAGCAGAACAAGCGCCAGTACGGGAACCAAAGGTGAGAAAACGCGGTCGAGTGCCCCAAGGCCTGAGCGCTGACTAAAAAGATCGTAAAGCATCGCCGCTGTTCATCTCGCTCAAGGTTGTGCAAAGCCACAGACTATCTCGCCAAGAGGGAGTATCGCCATGCGTGCACCGATAGCCATCGGCGCCTTACTGCTGTTGTCGGGTTGCTCGACCCTGCCCGATGCCGACCCGAGCAAAGCCTGGGTCGACCTCGAACCGAGCGATGACACGGCGCTGCATGCCGTGCAGGTCGACGAGCGCGACTGGCAAGACAACCGTTACTTCGAGGTCGAGCCCGGCAAGCATGAGCTGACCGTGCGCTATCAATTCCCGGTAGCGCCGAGCAACATTGGCCCGGTGGCCGAGCCGCTCTGGCGCGACTGTCAGCTGAATGTCGACTTCAAGGACTTCAACGCTGGCCAGCGCTACAGCCTGCAAGCAGGCAGCATCGGCTTCAGGCCGTGGCTGAAACTCTACGATGAGCAACAAAAGCTGGTAGGCCAGGGTGCACCGGCGGGCTGCCAACGCAGCTGATGGCGACGATTGGCGCTATGCTCAAGGCTTGTAACCTGCAAGTGGGAGTTCCACCATGCGCCAGCCCATGATGCTGATCGCCCTGAGTACACTTGGGGCCTGCGCCAGCCCCTTGCCCCCCGTTGACCCAAAACAGGCGTGGGTCGACCTCTACACCATGACACCCGGCAAGGTGATCATGGCTGACCGCCTCGATGGCAAGCGCCTCGACGACGGCCGCTACTTTCAGGTCCCCCCCGGCCAACACGAGCTGAGAGTGCGTTTTGACTATGAGCTCAGTGGCGGGCTGTTCACTACTGACCCTACCCAGCGCACCTGCTACCTGACCGTACGGTTCGACAACTTCGAAGCCGGCCAGCGCTATCGCCTGGAGGCCAGGGCACCAGCCATGCAGCCGCAGGTGTACCTCTACGACACCAGTCGCAAAGTGTTGGTGGATGAGCCCAGCGACGTGTTTTGCATCCCATAAAGAAAATGGGGCTGCTCGAGTCCGAGCAGCCCCATGGCATCAACCGTTACTGATCATTCTTTTGATAAATGATCTTCTTGCTGCCACCTTCACAGCTGCCCACCACCATGTTCTGGTCGGTGACCTCACTGTTGGCAACAATCTCCAGGGTGTAGGAGGCTACGCCTCGGGCCTGGATCTTCGCTTCGATTTCAGCTTTGAGCTCTTCGCAGGGCTTCACTGCAGCTAACGCAGAGGTAGCGAGCAGCGAAGCCAGCAGGGCGATTGCAACGCGAATCATGGGACGGCTCCTGGAGCGGCAGGCCAACTGCCGACAACCCTTAGACTACAACAAACCGCCCCAGTTGCGCCGCCTCAGCCCTCCAGTGTGGCGTCGAGGCTGATCTGCGCATTGAGCACTTTCGACACCGGGCAACCGGCCTTGGCCTTGTTGGCGATCTCGGTGAACTGCTCTTGGCTGGCGCCTGGCACCTTGGCCTTGAGGATCAGGTGCACGGCGGTGATGGCGAAGCCGTCGTCCTGTTTGTCGAGGGTGACTTCGGCGGTGGTGTCGATGCGCTCTGCGGTCAGGCCAGCCTCACCGAGCATCATCGACAGTGCCATCGAGAAGCAGCCGGCGTGGGCAGCGCCGATCAGTTCTTCAGGATTGGTGCCGGGGGTGTCTTCAAAGCGGGTATTGAAGCCATAAGGGTTCTGCTTGAGCGCGCCGCTCTCGGTGGACAGCATGCCTTTGCCATCCTTCAGACCACCTTGCCATACCGCTGATGCTGTCTTTTTCATGGTGTCCCCTGAACATTTGCTTGCGTGTAGGTAAAGATTGAGAGGACACCACCTACGGCAAGTTCAGAACAATCCGCAGGCAAACATTGAATACATCGAATCTGCCCATACAGAGTCTACAAGGCTAACGCCCTTTACTTTTTTGCGGAGGCAGCGATGACGCAGTTGCGTGATCTGAAGATTTCAACCCTCGACCTGGTCCCGGTACGCGCCGACGCCGGCCCAGCCCAATCCCTGCACAATTCACTGGACCTGGCGCGCCACGTCGAGCGCTTTGGCTACAACCGCTTCTGGGTGGCTGAACACCACAACATGGACGGCATCGCCAGCTCGGCCACCTCGGTGCTGCTCGGCTACCTGGCCGGCGGCACCTCGACCATCCGTGTCGGCGCCGGCGGGGTGATGCTGCCCAACCACGCACCACTGGTGATCGCCGAGCAGTTCGGCACCCTCGCCAGCCTCTATCCCGGCCGTATCGACCTTGGCCTGGGGCGTGCGCCCGGCTCTGACCAGATGACCGCCCGCGCCCTGCGCCGCGAGCGCTCGGGCAGCGCAGACGACTTCCCAGATGATGTCGAAGAACTGGTGCGCTACCTCGGCCCACGCACGCCTGATCAAAAAGTGATCGCCGTGCCGGGGTATGACACCGAGGTGCCGATCTGGCTGCTCGGTTCCAGTCTGTTCAGCGCCCAGCTGGCTGGCATACGCGGCTTGCCTTACGCCTTTGCCTCGCACTTTGCGCCGCGCTACATGCATGAGGCGATTCGCACCTACCGTAATCATTTCAAGCCGTCGACGGTGCTCGACAAGCCCTATGTGATGCTCGGCGTGCCGATGGTGGTCGCTGATACCGACGAGACAGCCGAGTATCTGGCGACCTCGGTATATCAACGCATCCTCGCACTGATGCGTGGCCAGAGCCTGATGCAGCGCCCACCGGTGAGCACCATGGACGGCCTGTGGCTGCCCCATGAGCGCGAAGCGGTGATGAGTTTCCTGGGTCTGGCGATGATCGGCAGCCCGCAGAAGGTGCGGGCCAAGGTAGAGGTGCTGCTGGAGCAGACCGGTGCTGATGAGCTGATCTTCACCTGTGACCTTTACGAGCACGCCGACCGCATCCGGTCGTACGAACTGCTCGCGCAGGCGCTCAAGGCCGACTGAGTGCAGATGCGATTGGGGCTGCTTAGCGGCCCCAATTGGCCATTACGCAGGCAATATCACTTGCGCGTGTAGACGATTTCCTTGGTGCCGCCCTCGCAAGAGCCCACCACTTTGCCCGCTGGATCACCCTTGTCGATGATCTCCAGCGTGTAACCACTGACCCCTTTGGCATCCAGCTTCGCCGCAATCTCTGCCTTGAGCTCCTCGCACGGTTTGCCTGCGGCCATGGCACCACCGGCCAGCATCAGCAAACCCATCGCCATCAGTAGCTTGTTCATCGATCGCTCTCCTTGTTCAGATCAATCAAACAGGGCGCAACGCGCGCCCCTAAACTGTATTACCCCATCCCGCACGGACACTCTAGCCCGGTAGTGTTTCAGCTCTCGGCAATACGGAAGCCAACCTTCAAGGTGACCTGGAAGTGCGCGACCTTGCCATTCTCGATATGGCCGCGGGTTTCGGTGACTTCGAACCATTCCAGATGCTTGAGGCTCTTGCCGGCCTCGGCGATAGCGTTGTTGATGGCGTCCTCTACACTGGTCGTGGAAGACCCAACCAGCTCGATTTTCTTGTACGTACGATGCTCAGACATTAGCGCGTTCCTCGAGTGATTACCGCAGATGAGCCTAGCAGTGCAGGCCTGATTTACCTGCGAGCGGTCAATTCGAGAAAAAGTTCGATCGCACTTTTGCCGCGCGGCACAGTCGCACTAGTTACTGCCACTTACCATTGCGAAGGAGAGTCAACATGGCCCGCAACACCCTGCGTAAGACATCGCTGCAAAGCATGGAAGCCGAGATCGAGAGCCTCCTCAACACCCTCGAGACGCTCAAGAATGACGCCTCCGAAGAATCGCAAAAGTCCCTCAAGGCCATTCGCGGCAACGCCGAAAACGCCCTGAAACACTCGCGCAGCGTCATCAGCGACGCCTATGACGAGGTCAAGACCCGCACCCGTCAAACCGGCATCGCTACCCGTGACTACGCCCAAGAGCACCCATGGACTGCCGCCGGCGTTGCCGTTGGCGCACTGGGCCTGCTGGCGGCTTACCTACTGACCAAACGCAACTAAGCCATCTGCTCCAGCTCGCGGCGCAGCCACTGCGCCAGTTGCTCGGCGCGCCCATCTGCGGCGCGCCGCGGCACCCACAGCGCCAGCGCGGCGTTGGTGGGCGAGAACCCCCAGGGTGCAATCAAACGCCCGGCACGCAAGTCGTCCGCTACCAATGGTTGCGGTGCAATCGCCACGCCCAGGCCTGCCACGGCCGCCTCCAGCAAATAATACAAATGCTCGAACGCCTGCCCCAGCTGTAACTCGCCCGTGCTCAGGCCATGCTGCGCCGCCCAGGTAGGCCAGGCTTGCGGCCGCGAGGTGGTGTGCAGCAACGCTTGCTGCAGCAATGCTGCGGCTGGGGCGTTGCGCAGGCTCTGCGAACCGGCAAAGTGCGGGCTGAGCACCGGGCCGATGCGTTCTGCAGCCAGGACATGGACCTGCATATCTGCCGGCCACGGCGGCTCGGCGTACACCAGCAGCGCATCCAGCCCCGGCCGGCGCGGATCGAGGTCGCCTTCACCCGCCGACAGGTGCAGGCGCAGCGCCGGCAGCTCGGCATTCAGTCGCCCAAGCCTGGGGATAAACCAGCGCGCCAGCAGGCTGCCCGAGCAGCCCAGCACGAACGGCGCTTCGCTGACATCCCGGCTCAGCTCGGCACACACGCCGCGCAGGCGGTCGAAGGCATCGACACTGGCATCGCGCAGGCGCACGCCGGCATCTGTGAGTTTGACGCCACGCCCCTCCTTGACGAACAACGCCACCCCAAGATGCTCTTCCAGCACCTTGATCTGCCGGCTGACCGCGCCGTGGGTCACGTGCAGCTGTTCGGCGGCCTGGCTGACGCTGTTCAGCCGGGCGGTCGCTTCAAATGCCCGCAGAGCATTCAGGGGAGGGAGGTCGAGGCGCATAACCTGTGAGATTTCCTGACATGTTTGCGCAATCTTATCGGTTTTCAGCCGGACGCAGTGAAGTTAGAGTAAAGCCCATCAGTCATCCATATCGCCTTGGAGCGCTCCATGACCCAGACCCAATTCCGCGCTGGCCCCGACGCCGACGGCCTGTTCGGCTCGTTCGGTGGCCGCTACGTGGCAGAAACCCTGATGCCGCTGGTGCTGGACCTGGCCCGCGAATACGAAGCGGCCAAGGCCGACCCGGCGTTCATCGAGCAGCTGGCGTACTTCCAACGTGATTACATCGGCCGGCCCAACCCGCTGTACTTCGCCGAGCGCCTGACCGAGCACTGCGGCGGCGCGCAGATCTACTTCAAGCGCGAAGAGCTCAACCACACCGGCGCGCACAAGGTGAACAACTGCATCGGCCAGGTACTGCTGGCCAAGCGCATGGGCAAAAAACGCCTGATCGCCGAAACCGGCGCCGGCATGCATGGTGTCGCCACCGCAACCGTGGCTGCCCGTTTCGGCCTGCCGTGCGTGATCTACATGGGCGCCACCGACATCGAGCGCCAGCAAGCCAACGTGTTCCGCATGAAGCTGCTGGGCGCCGAGATCGTTCCGGTTACCTCCGGCACCGGCACCCTCAAAGACGCCATGAACGAAGCGCTGCGCGACTGGGTCACCAACGTCGACGATACCTTCTACCTGATCGGCACCGTTGCTGGCCCGCACCCTTATCCTGCGATGGTGCGCGACTTCCAGTCGATCATCGGCAAGGAAACTCGCGCCCAGATGCAGGAAAAACAAGGCCGTCTGCCAGACAGTCTGGTGGCCTGCGTCGGTGGTGGCTCCAACGCCATGGGCCTGTTCCACGAGTTCCTCGATGACGCCAGCGTGCAGATCATCGGCGTTGAAGCCGGCGGCCATGGCGTCGACACCGACAAGCACGCCGCCAGCCTCAACGGCGGCGTACCGGGCGTGCTGCACGGCAACCGCACCTACCTGCTGCAGGACGGCGACGGTCAGATCACCGATGCCCACTCGATTTCGGCAGGCCTGGACTACCCCGGCATTGGCCCGGAGCATGCCTTCCTGCACGAAGTGAAGCGGGTCGAGTACGTCAGCATCACCGACGACGAAGCGATCGATGCGTTCCACGCCACGTGCCGTCTGGAAGGCATCATCCCGGCGCTGGAAACTGCCCACGCCCTGGCTGAAGCCATCAAGCGCGCGCCGACCCTGCCTAGCGACCACTTGATGGTGGTGTGCCTGTCCGGCCGTGGCGACAAAGACATGCAAACCGTGATGAACCACATGGCCGCCCAGGAGAAACAGGCATGAGCCGTCTCGAACAACGCTTTGCCGACCTCAAGGCCGAAGGCCGCTCGGCGCTGGTCACTTTCATCACTGCCGGCGACCCTGGCTACGACACCTCACTGGCCATCCTCAAGGGCCTGCCAGCCGCCGGTGCCGACGTGATCGAGCTGGGCATGCCGTTCACCGACCCGATGGCTGACGGCGTGGCGATCCAACTGGCGACCTTGCGCGCCCTGGACGCCGGCCAGACCCTGGCAAAAACCTTGCAGATGGTTCGCGAGTTCCGCGTCGACAACCAGACCACGCCAATCGTGCTGATGGGTTACTACAATCCGATCCACCGCTTTGGCGTAGAGAAGTTTGTTGCCGAGGCCAACGAGGCTGGCGTTGACGGCTTGATCATCGTCGACCTGCCGCCTGAACATGACGCCGAGCTAGCTACCCCGGCGCAGGCAGCAGGCATCGACTTCATTCGCCTGACCACACCGACCACCGACGATGCGCGCCTGCCGCGCGTGCTCGAGCGCAGCTCGGGGTTCGTCTACTACGTTTCGGTGGCCGGCGTCACCGGTGCAGGTTCTGCTACCAGCGAGCACGTCAGCGAGGCGCTGGCGCGTCTGCGTCGCCATACTGACCTGCCGATCAGCGTCGGCTTTGGTATCCGCACCCCTGAGCAAGCAGCGGCGATCGCGCGCCTGGCTGAAGGTGTGGTGGTTGGCTCGGCGCTGGTCGACAAGATCGCCAACGCCAGCAGCAACGAGCAGGCCGTCAACGATGTGCTGAGCCTGTGCTCGGCGCTGGCTGAAGGCGTACGCTCGGCTCGTCGCTGAGTTGACCTGGGCCACTCGCGCTGCTGCAGCGCGGATGGCCCTGCTTCACTCCTCGAAGATCGACAGGTCCAACGGTCGTAAAGCGCCCATCCAGATCGCATGATCACGGTGATCGGCCAGCTCATCGCCAGTCAGCGGGTGCAGAAACACCACCAGCCCGCGCCGATATAACGCCAACCACGGCAGCACCACGCCCACCACCTCCGGCGCAAACGCCAGCTGGCAGCTCCAGTCCGGGTGCGGCCCTACTGGCTTCTGATGCATGCGCCCCATGCTCACGGGAAACAGCCGTGTCGCCTCCTCGCACAGCTCCCGCGCCTGCTCCATGCTCTGCGCGTCGTAATAGACGTGCGCGTGGTAACCCTTGATTCTCTGCACGATAGCTCCTGATTACGCTTCCACCGCCACCGCCGGCAAGGCAGTGATGCAATGAAAAGATAGCCGAGACCGCAGAGCAGCCCAACCTCTTAACGGTTGCGCTCTTGCTCCAGCCAATCCACAAACCGCTCGATCAACGCCCCACGGCGCTTGCGCGGCGGTAATACCACGTAATACCCGCGGTCCGAGCGCAAACTCCCCGCCAATGGCCGGCACAACAACCCTTGTTCCACCAGCCCGTCCACCAAATGCCCCCAGCCAATCGCCACGCCTTGCCCGGCAATCGCCGCCTGAATCAGCAGCGTGTAGTTATCAAAGCGCAATTGCCCAGCCGGCGCTGAGCTGGACACGCCAAAGCCGCGAAACACCCCCGCCCAGTCAAACCAGCGGCTGGCCTGCTCGCCCTTCAAATGCAGCAACGGCAACCGTTGCAAAGCCGAGGCTGACAAGGGTTTGCCATCAGTCATCCGCGGGCTGCACACCGGGAAAACCTCCTCATCGAACAACCAGCGGCTCTCCCCCTGATGGAAACGCCCATCGCCGAACAGCACCGCCACGTCGATGTCAGGGCGCAACATGCCCTGACTACGTTCACCGGTCACCAGGCTTACATCCACCTGTGGATAAGCCTCATGAAAGCGCTGCAGCCGCGGCATCAGCCAGAATGCTGCGAAGGCAAAGTCAGTGGCCACCTGCAGCACCTCGCGTTGACCGCGGCCGCTGGCCTGGGCGATGCCGTCATCCATCGCCTGCAGGCCCTGGTGCACCTGTTCGAACAACAACTGGCCGGCTTCGGTGAGCTCAATGCCCCGATAAATACGGTCGAACAGGCGCGTGCCAAGAGTTGCTTCCAGGCGCTTTACCTGCTGACTGACTGCCGGCTGGGTGGTGCCAAGCTCCAATGCAGCGGGGGTAAAGCCACGCAGGCGCGCGGCCGCTTCGAACACGCGCAAGGTATCCAGCGACAGCGCGGCAAGGTGCTCAAACATAAGCTCAGCTAATCCCAGTCATTGCCCGCCATGGGCTTTACCCATGTTATCGGAAGTCGCATCTTGAAAGGCACGCGGATCGTATAACCCTCGACAATGGAAGCCAATATGACGCGCCCGAATATCCTGTTCATCATGGCCGACCAAATGGCCGCACCCCTGCTGCCAATCTATGCCCCTTCGCCTGTGCAGATGCCTCATCTGAGCCGGCTGGCGGAACAGGCGGTAGTGTTCGATTCAGCCTACTGCAACAGCCCATTGTGCGCGCCGTCCCGCTTCACGCTGGTCAGCGGCCAACTGCCCAGTCGCATCGGCGCCTACGACAATGCTGCCGATTTTCCGGCCGATGTACCGACCTATGCGCACTACCTGCGCCGCTTGGGTTACCGCACTGCGCTGTCAGGCAAAATGCACTTCTGCGGCCCAGACCAGCTGCACGGTTACGAAGAGCGGCTGACCAGCGACATCTACCCAGCCGACTATGGCTGGGCGGTGAACTGGGACGAACCGCACGTGCGTCCGAGCTGGTTCCACAACATGTCTTCGGTGCTGCAGGCGGGGCCGTGCGTGCGCACCAACCAGCTGGATTTCGACGAAGAGGTGGTGTTCAAAGCGCGCCAGTACTTGTACGACCATGTGCGCGAGAACGATGGGCGACCGTTCTGCCTGACGGTGTCCATGACCCACCCGCACGACCCCTACACCATCCCCAAGCGATATTGGGACCGCTATGAGGGTGTAGATATTCCGATGCCCACCGGGCTCAGTCAGGCAGAACAGGACCCCCACTCACAGCGCCTGCTGAAGGTTTATGACCTGTGGGACAAGCCGCTACCTGTGGATAAAATTCGCGATGCCCGTCGAGCCTACTTTGGCGCCTGCAGCTACATCGACGACAACATCGGCCAGCTGCTGCAGACCCTGGAGGAGTGCAACCTGGCCGACGACACCTTGATCGTGTTCTCCGGCGACCACGGCGACATGCTGGGCGAGCGAGGCCTCTGGTACAAGATGCACTGGTTCGAGATGTCGGCGCGGGTTCCGCTGCTGATCCATGCGCCCAGGCGCTTTGCTGCAAGCCGGGTGAGCGCCTCGGTATCAACCTGTGATCTGCTGCCGACATTGGTAGAGCTGGCCGGTGGCGCTGTGGATAAAGACCTGCACCTTGACGGCCGCTCACTGCTCGGCCATCTGCAAGGGCAGGGCGGTCACGACGAAGTGATCGGCGAATACATGGCTGAGGGCACGGTCGGCCCACTGATGATGATCCGCCGCGGGCCATACAAGTTCGTGTACAGCGAAGACGACCCCTGTCTACTCTATGACCTGAGCCGCGACCCGCACGAGCGGGAGAACCTCACGGGCAGCCCGGACCACCAGGCGCTGCTGCAGGCGTTTATCGATGAAGCACAAGAGCGCTGGGATGTCCCCAGCCTGCGCCAGCAGGTACTGGCCAGCCAGCGCCGCCGCCGGCTGGTCGGCGCAGCGCTCGCCATCGGCAAGCTGAACAGCTGGGACCATCAACCCTGGGTAGATGCCAGCCAACAGTACATGCGCAACCACATCGATCTCGACGACCTCGAGCGCAAGGCACGTTACCCACAGCCCGCACCCCTGGATTGAGAAGAGAGGCCGCCATGCACATGTTCTCCACCGCCGTACTTGCCCTGGCTCTGGGCGTTGCCACAGCCAACGCAGCCGACAGCGACGCGCAATGCAGCACCGTAAAACTAGCCGACCCTGGCTGGAGTGATATTGCCTCGACCAACGCAGTAGCCCGGCTGCTGCTGGAAAGCCTGGGCTACCAGGTAAAAGTAGATAGTCTGGCCGTGCCGATCATCTACGGCGGCCTCAAGGATGGGAGGGTCGACGCCTTTCTTGGCAACTGGATGCCGGCGCACCAGAGCTTCCATGACAAGTTCGTCGCCAACGGCGATGTCCAGCAGCTGTCACGCAACCTGGAAGGAACCGAGTTCACCCTGGCAGTGCCCGACTACGTGTGGAACGCCGGGGTCAAGAGCTTCGCTGACCTGCAGAAACACGCCGACCAGTTCGACCACAAGCTGTACGGTATCGGCTCCGGCGCCCCAGCCAATCTCTCGTTGAAAGAAATCATCGACAAGAATGAATTCAACCTTGGTCAGTGGAAGCTGGTGGAATCCAGCGAGCAGGCGATGCTGGCCCAGGTCGATCGGGCGATCAAGAAACAGCAGTTCATCACCTTTCTTGGCTGGACCCCGCACCCGATGAACGTGAAACTGAAGATGCATTACCTGACCGGCGGGGAGAAGTGGTTCGGCAGCAAAGGCGAGGTATACACGCTGACCCGCAAGGGTTATCCACAAGCGTGCCCGAATGCGGCGAAGCTGCTGGGGAATCTCAAGTTCACACTGGACATGGAAAACAGCATCATGGCCCAGGTTGTGGATAACAAGATCAGCTTCGATCAAGCGGCCAAGGCATGGGTGAGAGCGCACCCCGAATCGCTGGACGAATGGTTGCTCGGCGTGACCACCAAAGTCGATAGCAATGCGCTTGAGGCAGTCAAAGCCAAGCTCTGAACGACCCCAAAAAACTGGGGCTAGGCGCTATAGCCGGGATGCCCCACTGCGATGAATCTCGGCGAAATCTAAGGATTGTGGACAACTCATGCACCGCCTCAGTCACCTGCTGCCTTTCCTCAAGTGGCTGCCCCGGCAAACGCCGCGCAGTATGCGCCAGGACCTGCTGGTCGGCCTGAGCGGTGCCATCCTCGCCTTGCCGCAATCCATCGCCTACGCGCTGATCGCTGGCCTGCCGGCCGAGTACGGCCTGTACGCGGCCATCGTGCCGGTGATCATCGCCTGCCTGTGGGGATCTTCGTGGCACCTGATCTGCGGCCCGACCGCGGCCATCTCGATCGTGCTGTATGCCAGTGTCAGCCCGCTGGCCGTCAGTGGCAGCAGCGACTACATCAGCCTGATCCTGCTGCTGACGTTTCTAGCCGGCGCCTTCCAACTGGTGCTCGGACTGGTGCGCTTTGGCGCACTGGTCAATTTTGTCTCGCACTCGGTGGTGCTCGGCTTCACCCTTGGTGCGGCTGTGGTCATTGCCCTGGGGCAACTGCCAAACCTGCTCGGCATCGAACTGGTGAGCCAGGCCACCGCGCTGAAAACCCTGCAGGATCTGCTCAGTCACGCTGGCGAAATCGACCTGCCAGCGCTGACGCTGGGCTTGGCGACGTTGCTGCTTGGCCTGCTGCTGAAGCTTTGGCGGCCACGCTGGCCGAGCCTGTTGATAAGTCTGCTGCTGGTCAGCCTGGTCGCCTGGTTGCTGCCGCAATGGTTTGGCCAGGTGGCGCGGGTGCCGGCGTTCAGCGGCCAGCTGCCACCCTTGAGCCCGTTGCCATTGCTGGATTTCGAACTGATCCTGCACTTGCTGCCAAGCGCCGTGGCGGTGGGCATGCTCGGCTTGGTCACCAGCCTGTCGATTGCCCGCTCGCTGGCGTCGCGCTCCGAGCAAATGATCGATGCCAATCAGGAAATCCGCGCCCAAGGCCTGTCGAACATGGTCGGCAGCGTATTCTCCGGTTACCTCTCGTCCGGCTCATTCACCCGCTCGGGCTTGAGCTACGATGCGGGCGCACGTTCGCCGCTGGCCGGGGTGTTTTCCGCGCTGTGGTTGGCGCTGTTCGCAGTGACCGGCGCCGGCCTGATTGCGCACCTGCCGATCCCGGCCATGGCCGGCAGCATTTTGCTGATCTGCTGGGGTTTGATCGATGTGCGCGGCATCCGCGCGCTGTTTCGGGTCAGCCGCGCCGAGTTTCTGGTGATGGCCCTGACCGCTATGGCAACGCTGCTGCTGGAGCTGCAGACCGCGATCTATGCCGGCGTACTGGCCTCGCTGTTCTTCTACCTCAAGCGCACCTCACAGCCCCGCGTGCTGCAAAGCCGCGAAGGCGAGACAGATGTACTGCGGGTGGGTGGGTCGATCTTCTTTGGCGCAGCGCACTACCTGCAAGTGCGCCTGCAACGCTGCCAGGGGCCGCATGTACTGATCGATGCGCGGCAGGTCAACTTTATCGACTATTCGGGCGTTGACATGCTCCACCGTGAAGCGCGGAGGCTGATGCGTAATGGCGGTAGCCTGACGCTGCAGCGGGCAAGGCCGCAGGTGGTCGAGGAATTGCAGAAGCTGGAAGGGGCGCAGGCGTGTCCAATACGCTTTGAGGATTGATTGGGACTTCAGGATGCTGGGGGGGACCGCGTCAGACTGGCTGGACACGGTCAGTGTAGGAGCGGCCTTGTGTCGCGAAAGGGCTGCAAAGCAGCCCCGACATTCTCAAACCCCACACAATTTGAGACCCTGCCCGACCCCGGCTTGCGGCTCAACCCCGCGCCAACTGCCGGCGCAGCTCATCCAGCACTGGCGCTGTATCCGGCCGCACCCCACGCCAGATGAAGAACGCCTCGGCCGCCTGCTCGGCGAGCATGCCCAGGCCATCGAGTACCTTGGCTGCCTGCAGGCGAGTCGCCCACTGGCAAAACGGGGTCGGCTCCTTGCCGTACATCATGTCGTAGCACACGGTGCGGCCAGCTTCGACCAGGCTGTCGGCAATCGGCGGCATCTGCCCGGCAAGGCTGGCCGAGGTGGCGTTGATGATCACGTCTACCGGCTCGCTGAGCCAGGCAAAACCACTGGCCACCACCGGCCCTAGCGCATCGAACTCATGCGCCAGCTGCTCGGCCTTTTCTTCCGTCCGGTTAGCGATCACCAGCGCCTGCGGGTTATGCGCCAGAATCGGCTCGAGTACACCGCGCACTGCGCCGCCCGCACCAAGGATGAGGATGCGCTTGCCCTTGAGCTCGACCCCGGCGTTTTGCGTGAGGTCGCGCACCAGACCGGCGCCGTCGGTGTTGTCACCTTGCAGGCTGCCGTCGGCCAGTTTGGTCAGGGTGTTGACCGCGCCGGCGCGCTGGGCACGCTCGGTGAGACTGTCGCACAGGCGGTAGGCTTCTTCCTTGAACGGCACGGTGACGTTGGCACCCTGGCCTTGCTTGAAGAAGCCGCGAGCGCAGTCGCTGAACTCGTCCAGCGGCGCCAGCAGGGTGTTGTATTCGATGTGCTGGCCGGTCTGATCGGCAAACAGGCGGTGGATCAGCGGCGACTTGCTGTGGCCGATCGGGTTGCCGAAAACGACGTATTGGTCCATGGCGCTTCCTCGGTTATCCACAGGGCTTACTGGCCAAGCCAGTCGCGGTCTTGCAGGTAGTAGTCGGTCAGGCGCGCTTCTTCGCTGCCTGGCGCCGGCTTCCAGTCATAGCCCCAGCGCACTTGCGGCGGCAGCGACATCAGGATCGACTCGGTACGCCCACCCGATTGCAGGCCGAACAAGGTGCCACGGTCGTACACCAGGTTGAACTCGACATAGCGCCCACGGCGGTACTCCTGGAATTCGCGCTGCTCAGCGGTATAAAGCGTGGCCTTGCGCCGCTGCACGATCGGCAGGTAGGCGTCGATATAGGCATCGCCGATCGCCCGAATGAAGGCGAAGCAGGTGTCGAAGTCCCACTCGTTGAGGTCATCGAAGAACAGCCCACCAATGCCACGCGGCTCGCCGCGGTGCTTGAGGTGGAAGTAGCGGTCGCACCAGGCTTTGTAACGCGGGTAGACGTCGGCGCCGAACGGCGCGCAGGCCTGCTCGGCGACGCGGTGCCAGTGCACGCAGTCTTCCTCGTTGCCGTAGTAGGGGGTGAGGTCAAAGCCGCCGCCAAACCACCAGACTGCCTCTTCGCCTTCTTTTTCGGCGATGAAAAACCGCACATTGGCG
Source organism: Pseudomonas sp. PGPR N4 (assembly GCF_059693665.1). Taxonomy (NCBI): domain Bacteria; kingdom Pseudomonadati; phylum Pseudomonadota; class Gammaproteobacteria; order Pseudomonadales; family Pseudomonadaceae; genus Pseudomonas; species Pseudomonas sp. PGPR N4. Next base: position 795,988 of record NZ_JCAUKV010000002.1, on the reverse strand, counting down.
TGCGAAGTCGGCACATGCGGGTTATGCGGGTGGATCACCAGCGACACCCCCAGCGCCTCGAAGCCGCGCCCGGCCAGCTCTGGCCGGTGAGCACTGGCCGACGGCGGCAGGCCGCTGCCGAACACGTGGGAGAAGTTGACCCCGCCTTTCTCGATCAGCGCGCCGTCCCCGATCACCCGCGTGCGCCCGCCACCACCGGCTTCGCGCACCCACGCGTCCTCGACGAAGCGGGCGCCGCCGTCTTCGCGTTCGAGGGCAGAGCAGATGCGGTCTTGCAGGTCGAGCAGATAGGCCTTCACGGCCTCGGTGCGGCTGGTCATCGGGGTCACCTGGGAGGAGCAGGGAAGAATTCGCCGCGTAGCATACCACCGGCAACCGGCGCGTCGCAGTTGACGGCAGTCAAGCAAAGGCGTCCGATAGAAGGCCTGCATCCAATCCGACAACAGGAGTGCGAGATGGCCCAGCGTATCCAGTTCAGCCAGCATGGCGGTCCCGAAGTACTGCAACTGGTCGAGTTCGACCCGGCCCCACCCGGCCCGCAGCAGGTTCGTGTGCGCAACCAGGCGATCGGCCTGAACTTCATCGACACGTATTTCCGCAGCGGCCTGTACCCACCGCCAGCGCTGCCCTCGGGCCTGGGCACCGAAGGTGCCGGCATCGTCGATGCGGTCGGCGAAGGTGTCACCCGGCTCAAGGTCGGCGACCGCGTCGCTTACGTCGGTGGCCCGCTGGGCGCCTACAGCCAAGTGCACACGCTGCCCGAAGCCAACCTGGTCAAACTGCCCGACAGCATCAGCTTCGAGCAGGCTGCCGCAGTGATGCTCAAAGGCCTGACCGTGCAGTACCTGCTCAAACAGACCTACGCCGTGCAGCCGGGCGAAGTGATCCTGTTCCACGCCGCAGCTGGTGGGGTTGGCTCGCTGGCGTGCCAGTGGGCTAAAGCGCTGGGCGCCAAGCTGATCGGCACGGTCAGCTCGGCGGAAAAAGCCGAGCGGGCCAAGACCCTCGGCGCCTGGGAGACTATCGACTACAGCCACGAAGACGTCGCCAAGCGCGTGCTTGAGCTGACTGACGGCAAAAAGGTTGCGGTGGTATACGACGGCGTTGGCGCCGATACCTGGCTGACCTCGCTGGACTGCCTACAGCCACGCGGCTTGATGGTCAGCTTCGGCAACGCCTCCGGCGCGGTCAGTGGCGTCAACCTGGGCATTCTGGCGCAGAAGGGTTCGCTGTACGTGACCCGGCCGACCTTGGCCACTTACGCCAACAACGCCGAAAACACCCAGGCCATGGCCGATGACCTGTTCGCCATGATCGCCAGCGGCCAGCTGACGGTGGATATCCAGCAACGCTACCCGCTCAGCGAAGCGGCCAAAGCGCAGAGCGAGCTGTCGGCGCGGCGCACGGTCGGCTCGACGGTGCTGTTGCCCTGAGCTGCGGGGCCGCTATGCGGCCCCAATACAGCCAGCACCGGGCGTCAGGTCAACGACATCCTCTTGCTCAATGTCCCGGATTCGAAGCTGTCGAGTAAAGACTCAACCACACCCTCAGCCGCTTCCACCGCGTGCAGGTTGGCCCAGTACAGGCCACGGCCTTCTTCGCGCATGTGTTCCATGGCTTGCATGCCGGTTTCATAGGCACAGCGCAGGTGCAACGCTACGTGGACCAGAGCGTCTTCGATGGGGATGTTTGGGTTTACTGAGAAAAGCGGAGGATGGCCGGCTTCGCAGCGGCCGAAGGGGTGGGCGGTGGTGGAGGGTAAGGGTGGATCTGGGACGATTTTCTTGGCCACTGGAAAATGCTCCTAAGCTTTACCGCTTCAATTCACTACCACGTGAATTGGGTGGCGGCGATACGCGAGGTGGTAGACCCGGGCATTTTCCAATCCAGGCAGGCTCGAAAGCCTCCCGCGCACAGCCGCCATAGACTGTCATGGAAAAAAAGCACCTGGGCTACCACACCCGATCGCAGAATTATTCAGCGACGATGTGAAGCCTAGAGGCATGAGTTCCCACTGAGAAGGTGATGGCATACGACAGTGTGCGTAGGATATTTCGCTGAATGCGATCCGCACAGCCTTTTGGTAAAAATCAGAAATATCCTGCACATGACTGAGTAATGCTGGGCAACAGTCTGCGGACTCACGAATTCGGTACCAGCCAGAAATACTGGGGCGCTACGCTCCGTTGGTTCGGCCGTACTGCTGCCCTGAGTGATTGGGGCCGGCTAACGGCCCCAATATCCAACACAGCGGCTGTCAGATGAGAGACATACGCTTTTCCAGCGTGCCTGCCTCGAAGTTGTCGAGCAGCGACTCGACCACACCTTCAGCCGCTTCCACTGCATGGAGGTTGGCCCAGAACAGGCCGCGGCCTTCTTCGCGCATATGCTCCATGGCTTGCAGGCCGGTTTCGTAGGCACAGCGCAGGTGCAGTGCGACGTGGACCAGAGCGTCTTCGATGGGGATGTTTGGGTTTACCGAGTAAAGCGGAGGATGGCCGGCTTCGCAGCGACCGAAGGGGTGACTCGTGGTTAGTGGGAGAGGCGGATCAGGTACAAGCTTCTTGGTCATGGGGTTTTCTCTAATCAATCGCCGCTACAACTCGTTACCACGCGAATTGGTGGCAGCTATACGCAGGGTGGTAAACCGGAGAGATACCCCAAGACCCGGCAGGCTAAAAGCCTCCCGCGCACAGCTGCCATGACTGACATGGGGAATCATCATCTCCGGGTTACCACACCCGATCGCTGAGTTATTCAGCGACGATGTGAAGCCTAGAGGCATGAGTTCCCACTGAGAAGGTGATGGCATTCTACAGCGTGCGTAGGATATTTCGCCGAATACGATCCGCACAGCCTTTTGGTAAAAATCAGAAATATCCTGCACATGACTGAGTAATGCTGGGCAACAGTCTGCGGACTTACGAATTCGGTATCAGCCAGAAATGCTGGGGGCGCTACGCACCCCTTTCGCGACGCAAGGCCGCTCCTACGGGGACCGCGTCTGACCTGCTTACGCGGTCCCTGTAGGAGCGGCCTTGCGTCGCGAAAGGGCTGCAAAGCAGCCCCGGCAGACTCGAGCCAGACGCTCACCCCGCCCGCACCACCTCGCCAGTGGCCAGATCACGAATCACACTCGGATTCTTGCGCCCGCCCAACAACCCACCCAGCACCAGATCCAGATCCCCGCGGAAATACTGCTCCACCCGCAAGCGACTCTTCGCTGCCGGCCGTCCACCGGGGTTGGCCGAAGTGGAAATCAGCGGCCCAACTAGCGCGCAAAGCTCGCGCACCTGTGGATGATCGCTGACGCGCAGGGCAACGGTGTCGTGCTGGCCGGTGACCCACTCCGGCAACATGCCCTGATGCGGTACCAGCCAGGTGTTTGGGCCAGGCCAGGTGTCGGCCATGCGCTTGATCCAGTCTTCGGGGAAGTCTTCGAACAGGAAGTCGAACTGCTCGATGCTGTCTGCCACCAGAATCAGGCCTTTATCCACAGGCCGCGACTTGAGCGCGAGCAGGCGGTACACCGCGTCTTCGTTCCAGGGGTCGCAGCCCAGACCCCAGACTGCTTCGGTCGGGTAGGCAATCACCGCGCCCGCGCGAATTTCCCGTGCGGCTTGCTGCACACGCCAACTGCTGACCATTGTTGTTACTCCGAATTACGCTGACCTGCAGTTTACTCAGCCAGACCGCGCAAACCAACGCCCAGCTTGATTGCTGACGCGGCCTTCCAGCTCCAACTCGGTCAGGCTGGCGAGCACCTGCGCCAGCGCCTGCCCGCTGCTGCGGGCCAGCCCTTCGCTGGTTTGCGGTGCAGCGTGGAGCAAGGCGAGCAGGGGGTGGGCGGGTTTATCCACAGCCACCGGCGGCAGGTTTTGCCAACCGCGCAGGCTGTCTAGGATCTGCTCGACGCTTTCCACCAGCAGCGCGCCATCACGAATCAACTGGTGGCAGCCCTTGGCGCCGGGGTGATGGATCGAGCCTGGGATGGCGTACACCTCGCGGCCTTGCTCGGCCGCCAGACGGGCGCTGATCAGCGAGCCGCTGGCGGTACCGGCCTCGACCACCAGCACACCGAGCGACAAACCACTGATGATCCGGTTGCGACGGGGGAAGTTGCCAGGCAGTGGTCCGGCGTCCAGCGGGAACTCTGAAACCACTGCGCTACCACGCTCGATCATCTCCTGCGCGAGGGCTTTATGGCGCTGTGGATAAAGTTTTTCAAGACCCGTGCCAAGCACCCCGATTGTGCTGCCTTGAGCGTCCAGCGCAGCCCGATGAGCGGCGCCGTCTACGCCCAGCGCCAGGCCGCTGGTGATGGTAAAACCGGCGCGGGCGAGGCAGCGCGAAAAAGCCGCGGCGTTGTCCAGCGCCGGCGGCGAAGCACGCCTGCTGCCGACGACAGCCAGCTGCGGGCGCTCGAGTATTTCAACGTTGCCGGCCACAAACAGCAGCGGCGGGGCATCGTCGATTTCGCCCAGCAGAGGCGGGTAGCCAGGCTGGTCCCACATCAGCAAATGCTGGCCCGGACGCTCTAGCCAGGCCATTGCAGCGCTGGCACCATCGCGCACTTCTGGGCTGCGCCGAGCCTCGCAGGCAGCGGCAGTCAGCCCCAGCGTGCGCCAGGCAGTTGCCGGTGCACTGAGCGCCGAGGAGGCGCTGCCAAACGCCTCAATCAGTGTCAGAAAACGCCGCATACCGACGTCAGGCAAGCGATGCAGGCGCAGCCTCGCCTCTAATTCAGCAGGTGGACAGTCAGACGAAAGGGGAACGGGCATGGCTGATCATCCTTGATCGACAAAGGGTCATGCAGATGGCACAACCTGTGGATAACTGTGTTGATAAGAGTTTTATAACCTGTCAACAGATTCGGCTATAAGCGCCGTTCTGAAACCCTAGCTGACCTTTGCTACGTGCTGAATCGTGCGTTTGCCTTTATTATGTGTGTTCAGTTTTCAACCGACCGCACAGTGACTGCCTGACCCCTATGGCCATTTTGAACATTCTCGAATTCCCGGACCCGCGCCTGCGTACCATTGCCAAACCGGTGACGGTGTTTGACGACGCCTTGCGCCAGCTGATCGACGACATGTTTGAAACCATGTACGAAGCGCCTGGCATCGGCCTGGCCGCGACGCAGGTCAACGTCCACCTGCGCCTGGTAGTGATGGACCTGAGCGAAGATCGCAGCGAGCCACGGGTGTTCATCAACCCCGAGCTCGAAGAGCTGACCGACGACATGGGCCAGTACCAGGAAGGTTGCCTGTCGGTGCCGGGCTTCTACGAAAACGTCGATCGCCCTCTGCGCATCCGGGTCAAAGCCCAGGATCGCGATGGCAAGCCGTACGAGATGGAGGCCGAAGGCCTGCTCGCGGTGTGCGTGCAGCACGAGCTGGACCACCTCAACGGCAAGCTGTTTGTCGACTACCTGTCGCAGCTCAAACGTGACCGGATCAAGAAGAAGCTGGAAAAGCAGCACCGCCAGAACGCCTGATCCCCCACCTTGCAGAAGGCTTGCTCCGGCAAGCCTTTTTCTATTTCAAGCGAGAACTCCATGCGCATCGTCTTCGCGGGCACCCCTGAGTTTGCCGCCGAACACCTCAAAGCCCTGCTCGACAGCCCTTACCAGGTGGTTGCGGTGTACACCCAGCCCGACCGTCCGGCCGGCCGTGGGCAAAAGCTCATGCCGAGCCCGGTCAAGCAGTTGGCCGTGGCCCATGACATCCCTGTGCTGCAACCGCCGACCCTGCGCAATGCCGAGGCCCAGGCCGAACTGGCCGCGCTGGCGCCGGACCTGCTGGTGGTGGTTGCCTACGGTTTGATCCTGCCGCAGGCGGTGCTGGATATCCCGCGCCTGGGCTGCATCAACAGCCATGCCTCGCTGCTGCCACGCTGGCGCGGTGCGGCGCCGATCCAGCGCGCCGTCGAAGCCGGCGATGCCGAGAGCGGCGTCACCGTGATGCGCATGGAAGCGGGCCTGGACACCGGGCCGATGCTGCTCAAGGTCACTACTCCAATCAGTGCCAGCGACACCGGCGGCAGCCTGCATGACCGCCTTGCCGAAATGGGCCCGCCTGCCGTGCTCGAGGCGATTGCCGGGCTGGCCGCTGGCACCTTGCAGGGCGAAGTGCAGGATGACGCCCTGGCCACTTATGCACACAAGCTGAACAAAGAAGAAGCGCGCATCGACTGGAGCCGCCCGGCAGTTGAGCTGGAGCGTCTGGTACGCGCCTTCAACCCATGGCCGGTGTGCCACACCAGCCTCGATGGCGAAAGCGTGAAGGTCCTCGAAGCGAAGTTGTCCACAGGCAGCGGCGCCCCCGGCCAGATCCTCAGCGCCAGCAAGGACGGCCTGATCGTCGCCTGCGGTGAGCAGGCACTGAGCCTGACCCGCCTGCAACTGCCAGGCGGCAAGGCGCTGAACTTCAGCGACCTGTTCAACAGCCGCCGCGAGAAGTTCGCTGACGGCAAGGTGCTTGGCCAATGAACCCACGTCTGGCTGCTGCCCGCGCCCTCGCTGCTGTACTCAGCGGCAAGGCTTCGCTGAACAGTTCGTTGCCAACGCAACTGGACAAGGTCGAGGAACGCGACCGTGGCCTGACCCAGGACCTCGCCTTCGGCACCGCCCGCTGGCAGCCACGCCTGGAGCTGCTGGCCGCGCAGTTGCTGCAAAAGCCGTTCAAGGCGGCCGACAGTGATGTGCAGGCGCTACTGCTGGTGGGCTTGTACCAGCTGTTCTACACGCGAATCCCGGCGCATGCCGCCATCGGCGAAACCGTGGGCTGCGCCGACAAGCTGAAAAAGCCGTGGGCCAAGGCCCTGCTCAATGCCGTGCTGCGCCGCGCCCAGCGCGAGGGCGAAGAACTGCTCGCCAGCATGGAGCGCGACCCGGTGGTACGTACCGCCCACCCGCGCTGGCTGCAGAAGTCGCTCAAGGCGTTCTGGCCGGAGCAGTGGGAAGCCATCTGCGCCGCCAACAATGCTCATCCGCCGATGATCCTGCGGGTCAACCGCCGCCATCACAGCCGCGACGCCTACCTGGCCTTGCTTGGCGAAGCCGGTATCGCGGCCGCTGCTTGCCAGTACAGCCGCGACGGCATCGTGCTCGCGGCTGCCTGCGACGTGCGTGGCCTGCCAGGCTTTGCCGAAGGCTGGATCAGCGTGCAGGACGAAGCGGCGCAACTGGCCGCCGACCTGCTCGAACTGGCCCCCGGCCAACGCGTGCTGGATGCCTGCTGCGCACCGGGCGGCAAGACCTGCCACCTGCTCGAAGCCGAGCAGGGCCTGGCCGAAGTGGTGGCGATCGACCTGGAAGCCAAGCGCCTGGTCCGCGTGCGCGAGAACTTGGCGCGCCTGCAACTGGACGCCAAGCTGATCGCCTGCGATGCCCGCGACACCGCCAACTGGTGGGACGGCAAGACCTTCCAGCGCATTCTGCTCGACGCACCGTGCTCGGCGACTGGAGTGATCCGCCGTCATCCGGACATCAAGTTGACCCGTCAGGCTGATGACATCCCGGCCCTGGCCACGTTGCAGGGCGAGTTGCTCGATGCGCTGTGGCCAACCCTGGAAGTCGGCGGCATGCTGCTGTACGCCACCTGCTCGAGCCTGCCGACCGAAAACACTGAAGTGATCGAGGCGTTTCTGGCCCGTACGCCAGGCGCCCGTGAACTGGACCTGGCCACCGAGGCCGGCCTGCGCCAGCCGCACGGGCGCCAGTTGCTGGCTCAGGAAGGCGGCCACGACGGCTTCTACTATGCCAAGCTGATCAAGATTGCCGCCTCGCGCGGATAAAACACCAGGTTAGGAGTAGTGGATGAAGATCATCATCCTTGGCGCAGGGCAGGTAGGCGGCACGCTGGCAGAACACCTGGCCAGCGAAGCCAATGACATCACTGTGGTAGACACTGATGGCGACCGCCTGCGCGACCTTGGCGACCGCCTTGATATCCGCACTGTGCAGGGCCGTGGCTCGCTGCCGACGGTGCTGCGCCAGGCCGGCGCCGACGACGCCGACATGCTGGTGGCGGTGACCAACAGCGACGAGACCAACATGGTCGCCTGCCAGGTCGCCTACTCGCTGTTCCACACCCCGACCAAGATCGCTCGGGTGCGCGAATCGGCATACCTGACTCGGGAAGAAATGTTCCACAACGACCATATCCCGGTCGACGTGCTGATCAGTCCCGAACAGGTGGTGACCAACTACATCAAGCGTCTGATCGAGCACCCCGGCGCACTGCAGGTGATCGACTTCGCTGACGGCAAAGCCCAGTTGGTGGCGGTCAAGGCCTACTACGGCGGCCCGCTGGTGGGCCAGCAGTTGCGCCAGATCCGCGCGCACATGCCCAATGTCGACACCCGCGTGGCGGCGATCTTCCGCCGTGACCGGCCGATCAAGCCGCAGGGCGATACCGTCATTGAAGCCGATGACGAGGTTTTTTTCATCGCCGCGAAGAAGGACATCCGTGCGGTCATGGGCGAGTTGCGCCGCATCGACGAGACCAACAAGCGTGTGGTCATCGCCGGGGGCGGGCAGATCGGCGAGCGCCTGGCTGAAGCGATCGAGAGCCGCTACCAGGTCAAGATCATCGAGATGAACGCGGCCCGTTGCCGTTACCTGTCCGACACCCTGGAAAGCACCGTGGTGTTGCAGGGCAGCGCCTCGGACAAGGACCTGATGCTGGAAGAGAACATCGCTGACGCCGATATCTTCCTGGCCCTGACCAACGACGACGAGGCCAACATCATGTCGTCGCTGCTGGCCAAGCGCCTAGGTGCGCGCAAAGTGATGACCATCATCAACAACCCGGCCTATGTCGACCTGGTGCAGGGTGGCGATATCGACATCGCCATCAGCCCGCAGCTGGCGACTATCGGCACCTTGCTTGCCCACGTGCGCCGCGGCGATATCGTCAGCGTGCACTCGCTGCGCCGCGGTGCGGCCGAGGCGATCGAGGCCGTGGCGCATGGTGACGCCAAGTCGAGCAAGGTGATTGGCAAGGCCATCGCCGACATCGACCTGCCGCCGGGCACCACCATTGGCGCGATCATTCGTGCCGAGCAGGTGCTGATCGCCCACGACAACACGGTGCTGGAAACCGGCGACCACGTGATTCTGTTCGTTGTGGATAAAAAGCATATCCGCGACGTCGAGAAGCTGTTCCACGTAGGCTTGAGCTTTTTCTAAGGAGGCACCGCAATGCGCGAATCGCTGCAGAAGATGCTCGACAAGGGTGTGGATAACTCACTGTTGCGCTTCGGCCTGGGCAAGGCCTGGCTGGATGAGGGCAACGGCGCCGAGGCGGCGGTGCATCTGGCCCGCTGCGTTGAGCTGGACCCGAAGTATTCGGCGGCGTGGAAGCTGTTGGGCAAGGCTTATCAGCTGAGCGGTGATCTGGCCGCGGCGCGGCAGGCGTGGGAACAAGGGACTGAAGCGGCGCGGGCGCATGGCGACAAGCAGGCCGAGAAAGAGATGGCGGTGTTTTTGAAGAAGTTGAATAAAATCTGAGATTGCTGGGGGCCGCTTTGCGGCCCTTCGCGGCGGTCCGGCGTCCCGGCAAGCCCGCTCCCACAGCATTTGCAGCGCCACCGTAACCTGTGGGAGCGGGCTTGCCCGCGAAGGACTGCGCAGCAGCCCCAGAAACCTCAATACCAGCGCGGCTCGCCAGCCGGACGCTTCTTGAAGCGCTTCATGCTCCACATGTACTGGCTCGGATACTCGCGCACATAACGCTCGACCACCTTGCTCATGGCCGCCGCCGACACCGTTACATCGGTGCTGTACATCTCCTCGGGCGCCGCCTCGAGAATTACCCTGAACCCAGAACCATCCGGCAGCCGCAGCGCATGCAGGAACACCCCGACCGCCTTGCCGCCAGCCAGCATGTTCGGCACAAATTTGCTGGTCAGCGCCTGGGTGCCGAGGAACGGTACAAATACCCCAGCCGACTCGGCCGGCTCCGGGTCAGCCGGAATCCCCACCTGGCCACCACGGCGCACTTCCTTGATCACGCTGAGGATGCCTTCCTTGGTCGACGGCGCCACACGGTTGCCCATCTGCACGCGCTGCTCGCGAAGCAGGTCATCGACGGCCTTGAGCTTGGGCGGGCGGTAGAAAATGATCGGTTTGCACTGGCTGCAGTAGAAGTGGTTGAGCACTTCCCAATTGCCCAGGTGGCTGGTAATGCCGACTACGCCCTTGCCTGAGGCCAGGGCGGCCTCCAGCACTTCCAGGCCCTGCACTTCGTGGACGAGGTCCAGCGAACGCTGGGGCGGCCAGATCCAGGCGCAGGCGCTTTCGACAAACGACTTGCCGATATCGCGCAGGGCGCGGCCGACCAACTGCTCGCGCTCGGCCGGGTCCATCTCCGGAAAACACTTGGCCAGGTTGATCCGCACCACGTTGCGCGAACCGTTGGGTATCTTCCACATCAGCCAGCCAATGCCGGCGCCAACCCGTTGCACCGCGCTCCAGGGCAGCTTGGCAAACAGGCGCAGCACCCCGACCATCAGGGCGCCCTTGAACTTTTCCACAGGCGAATTCCTTATTTCAGCAAGCGCGCATTGTACCCGCTCAGCGCGCCAAGGCGGCGTAGCGATCGCAGTCGGTGGTGTGGTCCATGACCATCCCGGTGGCCTGCATGAACGCGTAGCAGATAGTCGGACCAACAAACGTGAAGCCGGCTTTCTGCAACGCCTTGCTCATCGCCTTGGCCTCGTCGGTGACTGCCGGCATCTCGCTACGGTCGGTGAAGTGGTTGATCTTCGGCGTGCCGCCGACAAACGACCAGAGCCACTCGGCCGGGTTATCCACAGCCAGCCAGGCCTTGGCATTACGCCGCGCCGCGTTGAGTTTGAGGCGGTTGCGGATGATCCCGGCATCGAGCATCAATTCCTCGATGCGCTCATCGCTCATCTGCGCCAGCTGCGCCGGGTCAAAGTCATACATGACCTGGCGATAGCGCTCGCGCTTGCGCAATACGGTGATCCAGGACAGCCCAGCCTGGAACCCTTCGAGCAAAAGCATCTCGAACAGCAACGCCGGATCGCGCTGCGGCGTTCCCCACTCCTGGTCGTGGTAGGCCTGGTACAACGGATCGTCGGTACACCAAAAGCAGCGTGGCATAAGGCTCCAATCAGTAGAGGGCGAGGCGAATCGGGTTATACTCCCGCTCTTTACATCCGCATCCCCAGATACAGGTGAATTTCGTGAGCCAGCCTACGCCAGCCGTGCGTACCTTCCAAGACCTCATCCTCGCCCTGCAGAAGTACTGGGCTGAGCAAGGTTGTGTGGTACTTCAGCCCTACGATATGGAAGTAGGCGCCGGCACTTTCCACACCGCGACCTTTTTGCGCGCCGTCGGCCCAGAAACCTGGAACGCCGCCTACGTGCAGCCAAGCCGTCGGCCTGCCGACGGACGGTATGGTGAAAACCCCAACCGCCTGCAGCATTACTACCAGTTCCAGGTGGTCCTCAAGCCTAACCCGGCCAACTTCCAGGAACTGTACCTGGGCTCGCTGAAAGCGATCGGCCTCGACCCGCTGGTGCACGATGTGCGCTTCGTCGAAGACAACTGGGAATCGCCGACCCTCGGCGCCTGGGGTCTGGGTTGGGAAATCTGGCTGAACGGCATGGAAGTGACTCAGTTCACCTACTTCCAGCAAGTCGGCGGTCTGGAGTGCTACCCGGTCACCGGCGAAATCACCTACGGCCTCGAGCGCCTGGCGATGTACCTGCAGGGCGTTGATTCGGTGTACGACCTGGTCTGGGCTGACGGCCCGTTCGGTGTGGTCACCTATGGCGACGTGTTCCACCAGAACGAAGTGGAGCAATCGACCTACAACTTCGAGCACGCCAACGTCGACAAACTGTTCGAGCTGTTCGACTTCTACGAAAGCGAAGCCAACCGCCTGATCAAGCTCGACCTGCCGCTGCCGACCTATGAAATGGTCCTGAAGGCGTCGCACACCTTCAACCTGCTCGACGCCCGCCGCGCCATCTCGGTGACCGAGCGCCAGCGTTACATCCTGCGCGTACGTACGCTGGCTCGCGACGTGGCGCAAAGCTACCTGCAAGCCCGTGCCCGCATGGGCTTCCCGATGGCGACCCCTGAACTGCGTGACGAAGTGTTGGCTAAGCTGGAGGCTGCACAATGAGTGCTCAAGATTTTCTGGTTGAACTGGGCACCGAAGAGCTGCCACCCAAAGCCCTCGCCAGCCTCGGTGACGCGTTTTTGGCCGGTATCGAAAAAGGCCTGCAGGCCGCTGGCCTGAATTACGCCGGCAAGAGCGTGTATGCCGCGCCGCGCCGCCTGGCAGTGCTGATTCGTCAGCTCGACGTGCAGCAGCCTGACCGCTCCATCAACGTCGATGGCCCGCCCATGCAGGCCGCGTTCAACGCCGAAGGCCAGCCAACTCAGGCGGCCCTGGGCTTTGCCAAGAAGTGCGGCGTCGACCTCAGCGAGATCGACCAGAGCGGCGCCAAACTGCGCTTCTCGCAGCACATCCCGGGCAAGGCTACTGCCAGCCTGCTGCCGACCATCGTCGAAGATTCGCTCAACGACCTGCCGATTCCCAAGCGCATGCGCTGGGCGGCCAGCCGTGAAGAATTCGTGCGGCCAACCCAATGGCTGGTGATGCTGCTCGGTGAGCAGGTGGTCGATTGCACCATCCTCAAGCAGCAAGCCGGTCGCGAGTCGCGTGGGCACCGTTTCCACCACCCGGAAAACGTGGTTATCAGCGCGCCTGCCAACTACGCCGAAGACCTGCGCAAAGCCTACGTGCTGGCCGATTTTGCCGAGCGCCGCGACTTGATCGCCAAGCGCACCGCAGAGCTCGCCCTGCAGCAGGAAGGCACGGCCATCGTGCCGCCGGCGCTGCTCGATGAAGTGACTGCGCTGGTCGAATGGCCGGTGCCGCTGGTGTGCTCGTTCGAGGAACGCTTCCTTGAAGTGCCGCAAGAAGCGCTGATCACTACCATGCAGGACAACCAGAAGTACTTCTGCCTGCTCGACAGCGACGGCAAGTTGCTGCCGCGCTTCATTACCGTGGCCAACGTCGAGAGCCGTGACCCGCAGCAGATCGTGCTCGGTAACGAAAAGGTCGTGCGTCCGCGTCTGACCGACGCCGAGTTCTTCTTCAAGCAGGACAAGAAGCAGCCGCTGGCGACCTTCAACGAGCGCTTGAAGAACGTGGTGTTCCAGGCCCAGCTGGGCAGCGTCTACGACAAAGCCGAGCGCGTCTCCAAGCTGGCCGCCTACATCGCCCCACGCATCGGCGGCGACGCCCAGCGTGCGGCGCGTGCCGGCTTGCTATCCAAGTGTGACCTGGCCACCGAAATGGTCGGCGAGTTCCCGGAAATGCAAGGCGTTGCCGGCTACTACTACGCCATGAACGACGGCGAGCCGGAAGACGTCGCCCTGGCCCTGAACGAGCAGTACATGCCGCGCGGTGCTGGCGCGGAACTGCCGCAGACCCTCACCGGTGCTGCCGTGGCCATTGCCGACAAGCTCGACACCCTGGTCGGTATCTTCGGCATCGGCATGCTGCCAACCGGCAGCAAAGACCCGTACGCCCTGCGTCGCGCTGCCCTCGGCGTGCTGCGCATTCTGATCGACAAGCAGCTGGACCTGGACCTGACCGACGCCGTGAGCTTCGCCGTCAACCAGTTCGGTAGCAAGATCAAGCCAGCCGGGCTGTCCGAGCAGGTCCTGGAGTTCATCTTCGACCGCCTGCGTGCACGTTATGAAGACGAAGGCATCGACGTCGGTACCTACCTGTCGGTACGTGCCCTCAAGCCAGGCTCGGCGCTGGACTTCGACCAACGCGTACAGGCCGTGCAGGCGTTCCGCCAACTGCCTGAAGCCGGGGCCCTGGCCGCGGTCAATAAGCGTGTGTCGAACCTGCTGAGCAAGGCTGAGGGTGCGATCTCCGAGCAAGTCGAGCCGAAGTATTTCGACAATGCCAACGAGTTCTCGCTGTACTCGGCGATCCAGCAGGCCGACCAGGCTGTGCAACCGATGGCCGCGGCCCGTCAGTACCGTGAGTCGCTGGCCCGCCTGGCAGCGCTGCGTGACCCGGTCGACGCCTTCTTCGAGGCAGTGATGGTCAACGCCGAAGATGCCAAGGTCCGTGCCAACCGCTACGCCCTGCTCAGTCGCCTGCGCGGTCTGTTCCTGGGTGTGGCCGACATCTCGTTGCTGGGGTAAGCCTTGAAACTGCTGATTCTCGATCGTGACGGGGTGATCAATCACGACTCCGACGCCTACATCAAGTCGCTGGAGGAGTGGATCCCCATTGCCGGCGCGATCGAGGCCATCGCGCAGTTGAGCAAAGCGGGCTGGACGGTGGCGGTGGCCACCAACCAGTCCGGCATTGCCCGGGGCTACTATTCGCTGGACACCCTCGAGGCCATGCACACGCGCTTGCGCGAGCTGGTGGCCGAGCAGGGTGGCGAACTGGGCCTCGTCGTGTACTGCCCGCATGGTCCGGACGAGGGCTGCGCCTGTCGCAAACCGAAGCCGGGCATGCTCGAGGCAATCGCTGCCCATTACCAGGCAGAGCTGCCTGGCGTATGGTTCGTCGGCGACAGTAAAGGTGACCTGGAGGCCGCCCTGGCCGTCGGAGCACAACCGGTGTTGGTGAAAACCGGCAAAGGTGAGCGCACCCTGAGCAAGGGCGTCGCTGCAAGCACGCTGATTTTTGACGATCTGGCCGCTGTCGCCAGAGCACTTATCTAGACTGTACGCCGCCTGGCGCACAGTTCATTAGGCGGGCACGACCCGCAACGGTACATGCCACTATGTCGATCCTGCAGGCGATCAGAATCTTTCTTTTTTACCTGCTGCTGGGCACCAGCTCGTTGCTTTGGTGCACCTTGAGCTTCTTCATCGCGCCGTTTCTGCCGTTTCAAAAGCGCTACCGCTTCATCAACGTCTACTGGTGCCGCTTTGCCGTGCGCCTGACCGAGGTGATGCTGGGTATCCGCTACAAGATCACCGGCGCGGAGAACGTGCCAGCGACCCCGTGCGTGATTCTGTCCAATCACCAGAGCACCTGGGAAACGTTCTTCCTGTCGGCGTACTTCCAACCGCTGAGCCAGGTACTCAAGCGTGAGCTGCTGTATGTGCCGTTCTTTGGCTGGGCCATGGCCATGCTGCGGCCGATCGCGATCGACCGCGACAACCCCAAGGAAGCCTTGCGCCACGTTGCCAAGAAGGGCGATGAGCTGCTCAAGCAAGGCGTGTGGGTATTGATCTTCCCTGAGGGTACCCGTGTCCCGTATGGGCAGATCGGCAAGTTCTCCCGTGGCGGTACGGCCTTGGCGGTGAACGCAGGCCTGCCGGTGCTGCCGATTGCGCATAACGCCGGCCGTTACTGGCCGAAGTCTGGCTGGGGCAAGCAGGCGGGGGTGATCGAGGTGGTGATTGGCGAGCCGATGTATGCCGAAGGCAGTGGGCCGCGGGCCATTGCTGACCTGAATAACCGCGCTGAGGCGTGGAATCAGGAGACCCAGCGGGCGCTGGGTGCGCTGCCTCCAGTGGCTGAAAGCAGCGCCGCAGACAGCTTGGAAAATTGTGGATAACTTGTGAGCAACTTTTCAAATGATGCTTAGAGATTGACTCTAAGTGATTGAAATTTATAGTTATTTATCTATGTGACAGTTTTTCGAAAACCGTGCATAAGTTTTTTTCGTGATTGAAAACGGGGGCTGCTGTGCAGCCCCCGGCTGTTTCAGATCAGACCTTGTCCAGGTCCACATCCTTGGTCTCTTTCAAACAGAATATCCCCACCACCAGGCTCACCCCGGTTATCAACACCGGGTACCACAGCCCATAGAAAATATCCCCGGTATACACCACCAGCGCGAACGATACGGTCGGCAGGAACCCACCGAACCAGCCGTTACCAATGTGGTACGGCAGGGACATCGAGGTATAGCGGATCCGCGTCGGGAACAGCTCGACCATCACCGCCGCCAGCGGGCCATAGGTCATGGTCGCGATCAGGATCATCGCTACAATCAGCGCTACCACCATGAACTCGTTGACCTGCGCAGGATCGGCCTTGGCCGGATACCCCGCCTGGGTAATCGCCGCACGCATTGCCGCTTCGTCGAAGCCGGTGATGGCCGTGTCGCCGATGTTCACCACGACATCACTGCCAGTCGCAGCAGCCGAGCTGTACGGCAGGCCCTGCTTGACCAGGAAGGTCTTGACCTTGTCGCACGGGCTGTCGAAACGCGCTTTGCCGACCGGGTCGAACTGGAAGGTGCAGCTGGCTGGGTCAGCCATCACCACAATGGGCGACTGACGGCTGGCGGCGTCGATCTGTGGGTTGGCGTAATGGCTCAGGGCCTTGAACAGCGGGAAGTACAGGACGGTTGCCAGCAGCAGGCCAACCATCAGGATCGGCTTGCGGCCAATGCGGTCAGACAGCCAACCGAAGAACACGAAGAACGGCGCGCCGATCACCACGCTGATGATCAGCAGAGTGTTGGCCTGGGCCGGGTCCATCTTGAGCATCTGGGTCATGAAGAACAGCACATAGAACTGCGCCGTGTAGAACGTTACTGCCTGACCGGCGTTGATGCTGAACAGTGCCGTCAGGACGATCTTGAGGTTGCTCCAATTGGTGAACGACTCACGAATCGGCGACTTGCTCAGCTTGCCCTGCGCCTTCATTTTCACGAAGGCTGGCGACTCGTGCATGCTCATGCGGATCCAGGTGGAAATCCCCAGCAGCACAATCGACAGCAGGAACGGCAGGCGCCAGCCCCAGGTTTCAAACTCATCACCGCTGATGTAGCGGCTACCCAGTACCACCAGCAACGACAGCAGCAGGCCCAGGGTCGCGGTCGACTGGATGAAGCCGGTATGGAAACCGCGCTTGCCGGGCGGTGCGTGCTCGGCCA
The DNA here is from genome assembly GCF_059693665.1 of Pseudomonas sp. PGPR N4. Lineage (NCBI taxonomy): Bacteria > Pseudomonadati > Pseudomonadota > Gammaproteobacteria > Pseudomonadales > Pseudomonadaceae > Pseudomonas > Pseudomonas sp. PGPR N4. The sequence continues at coordinate 779,070 of NZ_JCAUKV010000002.1, read as the reverse complement.
CGTAAGTTGCCGCGCCACCGTACTCGCCACCCAACGCCAGGCCTTGGAGCATGCGCAGAATCACCAGGATGATCGGCGCCGCGATACCAATGCTGGCATAGGTAGGCAACAGCCCGACCGCGAAGGTCGACAAGCCCATCAACACGATGGTGACCAGGAAGGTGTATTTACGCCCGATCATGTCGCCCAGGCGGCCGAACACCAGCGCGCCGAACGGCCTGACCAAGAAGCCCGCAGCGAATGCCATCAGGGCGAAGATGAACGCCGTGGTGTCGTTGACCCCCGCAAAGAACTGCTTGCTGATCACCGCCGCCAGAGCGCCGTACAGAAAAAAGTCATACCACTCGAAAACCGTCCCGAGGGATGACGCGAAAATGATCTTTCTTTCCTCGCGACGGCTGGTAGGGCTCGCCGCTGCTCCCTGCTCTTGAATGTAATCAGACATCGTTGCTGTCCTCGGCCCGCAGGCCACAGTGATTATTCTTGTTGTTCCACTGCCGGCAGGCCCTGATCACCAGCCGCCGCTTGTTGCACGCACCTGGTCAGGGCGTCGGTATTGCGCTTGCGTCGCTGAGGTAGGTTTGGGTTGCAGCTCCTTTGAGAATCAGTTGCGCCGCTTTCTCGGCGATCATTAGTGTCGGTGAACAGGTATTGCCGGAAACAATCTGCGGCATGATCGAGGCATCGGCCACGCGCAAGCCTGGGATGCCGTGCACACGCAGTTGATGGTCGACCACATCGAACGCGCCGCTGCCCATGCGGCACGTGCCGACCGGGTGGAAGATGGTGGTGCCGATCTTGCTCGCAGCCTCAAACAGCTCTTCTTCAGTGTTGAGCGCAGCGCCCGGCAGGTACTCGACCGGGTCGAAGGCGGCGAGGGCAGGGGCCTGGACGATGCGCCGGGTCATGCGAATGGCATCGGCGGCAACTCGCAGGTCTTGCGGGTCGCTCAGATAGTTAGGGTTGATCACAGGCTCGGCATGCAGATCGGCCGAGCGAATATCGATGCGCCCGCGGCTGGCGGGGCGCAGATTGCACACCGACGCGGTGAACGCCGGGAAGCGATGCAGCGGCTCACCGAAGCGCTCCAGTGAAAGCGGCTGGACGTGATATTGCAGATTGGCGCTGGCCTGCTCGGGGCTGGAGCGAACGAACGCGCCGAGCTGACTGGGCGCCATCGCCAGCGGGCCGCTGCGGTCGTATAGATAGCGCAGGCCCATGCCCATCTTGCCCCATAGGCTGTTGGCCATCTGGTTCAAGGTACGGGTGTTGCGGATCTGGTAGATCAGGCGCAGCTGCAGATGGTCCTGCAGGTTGCCGCCCACACCAGGCATGTCATGGCGTACGCCGATGCCGAGATCTTCAAGCAGCTTGCGCGGGCCGATGCCGGAACGTTGGAGGATACCCGGTGAACCGACCGAGCCTGCGCAGAGGATAATCTCCCGCCGCGCCTGAAACTCGTGCCACTCACCCTGCCAGCGAGCTTTGACCGCCGTAGCACGGGTATTGTCGAGCAGCACCTGGTCAACTTCGACGCCAGTGAGCAGAGTCAGGTTGGGCCGCTTGAGGATTGGCCGCAGAAAGGCTTTGGCCGCATTCCAGCGTACGCCGCTGCGCTGGTTGACCTGAAAGTATCCACAGCCTTGGTTGTCGCCGGTATTGAAGTCATCGACCTTGCCAATCCCGCTCTGCTCGGCGGCATCGCGGAAGGCGTCGAGGATCGGCCAGCTGTAGCGCTGCTGTTCGACCCGCCATTCGCCGTCGGCGCCGTGGCTGTCGCTGCTGCCGGCATAGTGATTCTCGCTGGCCTTGAACAGCGGCAGCACGTCTTTCCAGGCCCAGCCGTCGTTGCCTTGTTCAGCCCAGCGATCGTAGTCGCTGGCCTGGCCGCGCATGTAGATCATGCCGTTGATCGACGAGCAGCCGCCGAGCACCTTGCCGCGCGGATAACCCAGGCTGCGGCCGCCAAGGCCCGCTTGCGCCTCGGTCTTGAAGCACCAGTCGGTGCGCGGGTTACCGATGCAATAGAGGTAACCGACCGGGATGTGAATCCATGGATAGTTATCGCGCCCACCCGCTTCGAGCAGCAGCACCCGGCAGGATGGATCGGCGGACAAACGGTTGGCCAGCAAACATCCGGCTGGGCCAGCGCCTACAACGACATAGTCGTAGGCAGAATCGGCTGATGGCATGTGCGACCTCGGGCCTGATTATTATTCTTGCCGCTTTTGATCTTAGTGCGTAATTTCGCTAAGGAAACACGAGTTTTCGCTCAACCGCTGTGCGTTTTAGCACAGCCAATATCAGCCGTTTCCTGAGTAACCTGACAGCCGCTCACAGTTATGCACAGGGATAAGCATGTTCGACTGGAATGATCTGAGGTTCTTTCTCGAGTTGCAGCGCAGCGGCCGTCTGCTGACTGCAGCCAAGCGCTTGAACACCACCCACAGCACGGTGGCGCGGCATATCGAGGGCATCGAAAAGAGCCTGGGCACAGCGCTGTTCGTTCAACATGCACAGGGTTACGAGCTGACGCCGTCTGGCCAGGCACTGCTCAAGCATGCCGAAGCGATGGAGAACGTCGCGCTGTTGGCGCAGGAAGAGATCACCCAGGCGATAACGCCGCTGGGCAAGATCCGCCTGGGTGTCACCGAAGGCATCGGCATCATGTTCTTCACCCCACGCATGCGCGCCTTGTTCGAGCGCTATCCGGGCCTGGAAGTCGAACTGGTGGCGGTGCCGCGCTTCGTCAGCATCCTCAACCGCGAGGCAGAAATCAGCATTCATCTGGAACGGCCCAATGCCGACCTGTTGATAACTCGCAAGCTCACTGACTATCGGCTGGCGCTCTACGCCAGCCCCGAGTACCTCGAACGCTCACCGGCGCTGAACAGTCGTGAGGATCTGGCCCGTCACAGTTGGATTGGCTACGTCGACGATCTGCTGTTCAGCCAGGAGCTGCTGTTTCTCAACAGTTTCTGCCGTGCGCCGAATGTGATCTTTCGCAGCACCAGCGTCATCGCTCAGCAGCAGGCCGCACGCGCCGGCCTAGGCATCGCTGTGCTGCCCAACTACATGGCCAGGCATGATCCACAGCTGCGCCGGGTGCTGCCCAGCGAAACCATCCAGCGCAGCTACTGGATCTGCACCCGGCGCGAGTTGCACAAGTCAGTGCGCCTGCGGGTAGTCTGGGATTACCTGCTGGCGCTGTGTGCAGCAGAGCAGGCCGAACTGCTAGCCGAGTAGGCCCTTGCTCGCCAGCAGCAGCGCTGCGCCGATGCCGACCACGGCAAACACCTGCTGCAAGCGCGGCCCGGCCAACTTGCCGGCCAGTGGGCGCGCCAGTAGCAGGCCCATCACCGCACCTACCGCGAAGGGTGCACCTACCTGCCAGTGCATCACCCCGGCGACGCTGGCGCTGACTACGCTGCCGCAGGCAACCAGCGCAATCACCGCCAACGAGGTGGCGACAATGCTCTTCATCTCCAGGTTGGTATAACGGCTGAGTGCCGGAATGATGACGAAGCCGCCACCGACGCCCAGCAGTCCCGACAGTAAACCCGCCACACCGCCAGTCACGGCCAGGGCACGTGCGCAGGGCAAGGTCCAGCGCAGCCGCCCCTGCAAAGGGTTGAGTACACAGGGCATGATCAGCCGCTCGCCACACGGCGGCTCACCACGCAACTCGCGCGCCGCCTTGCGCCAGATGCGCAGGCAGGCATGGATCAGCACTGCGGCGAACACCAACGCCAGCGGTGCGTTGGGCAACCGATGAGCGAGCATCAAACCGAAAGGTGTTGCGCAGATACCGATCAGCGCAATGAACAACGCCGCGCGATAACGCACCAGGCCCTGGCGCAGCCCGAGCAGCGCACCGACTGACGCCGCCAGGCCGACTGCCAAAAGGCCAACTGGCGCCGCCTCGACCATATTCAAACCCAGCCCGAATACCAATAACGGCACTGCCAGAATGCCTCCGCCAGCACCGGTCAACGCCAGTACCGCTCCGATGATCGCGCCCAGCGCTGCACCCAGCACTTCGATCACGATTGCTTCTCGGTGCCGGCAGGTTGCGGCCGCGCCAGCCATTCACGGCCTTTGAGCATCCCATGCCAATACAGCGCAGGGAGCAGCCTCACCTTGAGTAGCCAGGCCAGCCGAGTAGGCTGCCGGCCGTCGAGCAACCACTGCGCAAAGCTGGGTGCCAGCGTACCGCCGTATTTGAATTCAGCCAGGACGATCTTGCCGCGCTCCACGGTCAACGGGCATGAACCGTAACCGTCATAGTGCGCGAGGGTGGGCGACCGGCCGAGCGCTACCAGCACGTTGTTGGCCACCACCGGCGCCTGCTTGCGCGCAGCCGCGGCAGTCTTGGCGTTACTGGTATTGATCGCATCACCCAGGCCGTGCACGTTGGCGAACTGCCGATGGCGCAGAGTGAACGGATCGACATCCAGCCAGCCCGCGCCATCCGCCAGCGGGCTGCTGCGGATGAACTCGGGCGCTACTTGCGGCGGCACCACGTGCAACATGTCGAAGGGCTCGACTCGCGTCTGCGTGCTGCCATCGGCCAGGCTGTGGATAAACGTCGCGCGCTTGCCCGGACCATCTACTGCCACCAGGCGGTGTGAATAGTTGAGATCCACCGCGTACTTGTCGATGTAGGCCATCAATGCGGGCACGTAGTCAGCAACGCCAAAAAGTACCGGACCCGAATTGTAGAAGCTGGCCTTGATGGCACCCAGGCGCTCACGCCGCAGCCAGTGATCACACGAAAGGTACAACGCCTTCTGTGGGGCGCCCGCACACTTGATGGGCATCGGGGGCTGGGTGAAGAGGGCGCGGCCTTGCTTGAGGTTCTGGACCAATTGCCAGGTGTAAGGTGCCAGGTCATAACGGTAGTTGGAGGTCACACCGTTGCGCCCGAGGGTTTCCGTGAGGCCCTCGATTGCCTGCCAGTCGAGAGTCAGGCCGGGGCAGACCACCAGCTGTTCGTAACTGATGATGCGGCCGTCCTCCACAACCACGCTTTGCGCTGCGGGATCAAAACTAATCACCCGCGCTTTTATAAATCGCACGCCTTTGGGGATGGCGCTGACCATGCTGCGCGCGGTGCTGGCAGCGCTGAATACACCAGCGCCGACCAGGGTCCAGCCGGGTTGGTAGTAGTGCACCTCAGCCGGGTCGATCAACGCAATATCGAGCGTCGGATCACGCTTGAACAAACTGGCGGCGGTGGCAATCCCCGCAGCACCAGCGCCGACGATCACCACCTTGTGATGGTCGATGCGCGTGCTATTGGCTGTGGATGGCAAGGCAGGCATGCGGGTATTCCTTTTCGATCTTGGTATGGGGACTAGGCCGGCGACGTTCAGAGCTGGTTCAGCGGGATTTTCAGGTAACGCACGCCGTTGCTCTCCGGTTCAGGCAACTGCCCGCTGCGCATGTTGACCTGGACGGCGGGCAGGATCAGTACCGGCATATCGAGGGTGGCGTCACGCGCTTCGCGCATGGCGACGAACTCGTCCTCGCTGATGCCCTGACGGATATGAATATTGCTGGCGCGCTGCTCGGCCACGGTGGTGACAAAACGCAGGGCGCGACCCTCGGGCAGGTAGTCATGGCACATGAACAGTTGGCTGTGGTCGGGGAAGGCGAGCAAACGCCGGATCGAGCGATACAGCGTGCGTGCGTCGGCACCGGGAAAATCGCATCGGGCAGTGCCGTAGTCAGGCATGAACAAGGTATCGCCGACAAACACCGCCTTCTCGCCAGCATCCTCGACCACGTAGCTCATGCACGCCGGGGTGTGCCCTGGGGTGTGTAGCGCACGGGCCCGCAGATTGCCGATCATCAGCACGTATTCATCTTCCAGCAACACGTCGAACTGGCTGCCGTCGCGGGCGAAACCGGGTTCGGCGTTGAACAGTGCTGCGAAGGTCTTCTGCACCTGGGTGATGTGCGAACCGATGGCAACCTGGCCGCCAAGCTTGGCTTTCAGATAGGCAGCAGCCGACAGGTGATCGGCGTGCACATGAGTTTCCAGAATCCACTGCACACTGGCGCCGAGCGCCTCGACCCGAGCGATCAGCTTGTCCGCCGAGCTGTGGCTGGTGCGTCCCGACTTGGGGTCGTAGTCGAGCACGCTGTCGATCAGCGCGCACTTGAGGGTCTGGCGGTCCATCACCAGGTAGCTGATGGTCGAAGTGGCCTCGTCGAACAGGCTCTCTACATGGATGTTGTTGCCGATGATCATCACACTCTCCAGATATCTGCAGCGCCTTGTTAGGCTTAGGCAGTAACCCAGGGTTTATCAAGATGCATGCCAGGGTTTCAATGAGGCGTTATGGCCCACCTGTCCGCAGTGCTACAGCTATCGCAGCGTTGTCTTCCTCACAATTCGCTGCCAGCACTGCCAGTGGTTGGCAGTCGACTGTCAGCCAATGGCAGTCACTGGCAGTCCTTGCTACGCTCGCCAGGTACCCGCAACCGGTTCTGGTCATGTCTGCGCTTTCCGCTTCTCATCCAGCCATCCTCGGCCTGGTGTCCTACCTTGAGCACGATGTGCACCCGTCGATCGTGCTCGACACCGACTACAACATCCTTGCGGCCAATGCTGCCTACCGGCGTCAGTTCGGCATCAATGACAGTGCACCGCTGGGCGAGAAATGTCATCGCGTCTCTCATCACTACGCGGTGCCCTGTGATCAGGCCGGCGAGCACTGCCCGATGCGCAAAGCCTGGGACAGCAAAGTGCCGGAGCGGGTCCTGCACATTCATCACACCCCACGCGGGCCCGAGCATGTCGACGTCGAGTTGCGGCCAATCCTCGATGAGCAGGGCAGGGTGGTTGCTTTCGTCGAGCGCCTTAACACCGTGACCCTGGCTGCCGCCCAGCCACAACAGCAAGGGCTGGTTGGCCGCGCGCCGGCGTTCCAGGCGGCGCTGGCCAGCTTGCAACGCGCCGCGCCGGCGCAGATTCCGGTGTTGCTGCAAGGTGAATCCGGCACGGGCAAGGAGTTGTTCGCCCGTGCCCTGCATCTGGGCAGCCCGCGCGCGACCGGCCCGCTGGTGGTGGTCGACTGCACCGGGCTCAATGACAGCCTGTTCGAGAGTGAGCTGTTCGGCTATGAGAAAGGCGCGTTCACTGGCGCGACCCAGCGCAAGATCGGTCTCGCCGAAGCGGCCCATGGCGGCACGCTGTTCCTCGACGAAATAGGTGAAGTGCCGCTGACCATGCAGGTCAAGTTGTTGCGACTGATCGAGTCGGGCAGCTTCCGCCCGGTGGGCAGTTTGCGCACCGTGCACTCAGACTTCCGCTTGATCTCGGCTACCCACAAGCCGCTCAAAGAGATGGTGGCAGCAGGTACCTTTCGCGAGGACCTGTACTACCGAATCAGCGGTTTTCCGATTCGCTTGCCAGCGCTACGCGAGCGAGTAGAGGACCTACCGATGCTGGCGCAGAGCTTGTTACAGCGCATGGCTGGCGCACATACCGTCACGCTGACACCTGAAGCGCAAGCGCGCCTGAGCTTGCATGCCTTCCCGGGCAATATCCGCGAGCTGCGCAATATCCTCGAACGCGCGCGATTGTTTGCCGATGACGGGCTGATCCGCCCAGAGTATTTGCCTGAGGACCTGGCCCCCGCCAGCTCGAATGTATCGACACGAGACTCGCGTAATTCGCTAGCCGACCTCGCGCAGTTGGTGGAGCAGTTCCAAGGGCCGCGCAGCGAGCTGGCGCAGGTACTGGGCATCAGTGAACGCACGCTGTATCGCCGGCTACGTGAGCTTGGGCTTTGAGAGGGTCGAATGCGCTGCTGTTCCACGTGGAACATGCCTGCGCAGGGACGTCGGATTTTGCACACTATGTCGCGATCAGCCGCGCAGACGACGCCTAGAGACCACCCACAGTCGCGCAGGCGTCAGCGCTGTAATTTATCTTTGCTACGGTCTCAGTTCTCATTGCAAGGGGGCGTACCGTCATGAAGCTCGTACCAAAAGTATTGGCTGCCGCGATCTGTCTCGGCCTAGCCAGCCAGGTGTGCGCGACTGAACTCAAGCACTGGCCAGAGCCTGCTGCCAAACAACTCGATGCCATGATCGCCGCGAATGCCAACAAGGGTAACTACGCGGTTTTCGACATGGACAACACCAGCTACCGCTTCGACCTTGAGGAAGCGCTGCTGCCGTTCATGGAAAACAAAGGGCTGATTACCCGCGATACACTGGACCCTTCCCTCAAGCTCATCCCCTTCAAAGACACTGCTGACCACAAAGAGAGTCTGTTCAGCTACTACTACCGCCTCTGTGAACTGGATGACATGGTTTGCTACCCATGGGTAGCGCAGGTGTTTTCGGGCTTCACCCTCCAAGAGCTGAAGGGTTACGTAGATGAGTTGATGGCTTCCAAGAAGCCAGTGCCGGCCACCTACTACGATGGCGACACGGTAAAAACCACCGAAGTCCAACCGCCCAAAGTCTTTACTGGCCAGACTGAGCTGTACAACAAGCTCATGGAAAACGGCATCGAGGTCTATGTGATCACTGCTGCGTCCGAGGAGCTGGTACGCATGGTCGCCTCTGATCCCAAGTATGGCTACAACGTCAAACCGGAAAATGTAATCGGTGTGACCACGCTGCTGAAAGATCGCACAACCGGTGTGCTGACCACAGCACGCAAGCAGATCAGCGCAGGCAAGTACGACGAGAAAGCCAACCTAGGTCTTGAGTTGACCCCTTACCTATGGACGCCGGCTACCTGGATGGCGGGCAAGCATGCGGCGATTCTGACGTACATCGACCAGTGGAAAAAGCCGGTACTGGCCGGGGGCGACACACCCACCAGTGACGGCTACATGCTGTTCCACGGGGTTGATGTCAGCAAAGGTGGCATTCACCTGTGGATTAACCGGAAGGACAAATACATGACTCAGCTCGACGGCATGATAAAAGCCAACGCCACTGCTCAGGCCAAGCAAGGCTTACCGGTGACGGCTGACAAGAACTGGGTGATCGTGAAGCCGGACGACATTCAATAAGAGGTAGTCCGCTGACAGGGCAGTGAAATACTGAAAAAAAAAAGCCCGCGACTGCGGGCTTTTTGTTGATCGGCGGGCCCAGGCTTGAGCAGCACCGGTCATTTACGGCAGATCAGAAGTCCAGGTTGGACACCGACAGCGCGTTGTTCTCGATGAACTCACGACGAGGTTCCACTGCGTCGCCCATCAAGGTATTGAAGATCTGATCAGCGGCGATCGCATCTTCGATGGTGACCTTGAGCATGCGGCGAACCGCTGGGTCCATAGTGGTCTCCCAGAGCTGATCCGGGTTCATCTCGCCCAGACCTTTGTAGCGCTGGATGGTGTGACGCTTGGCAGTCTCGTTCATCAGCCAGTCGAGGGCTTCCTTGAACTCGCTGACTGCCTTGCGCCGTTCGCCACGTTGCACGTAAGCGCCTTCACCGAACAGGGTGCTGATCTTGCCACCCAGGTTAACCACAGTGCGGTAGTCGTTGCTGCCGAAGAAGTCACGGTTGAAGGTGATGTAGCTTGCGAGGCCGTGGGAGGTGATTTCCACTTCCGGCAGCCAAACGTTGCGCTCTTTGTCTTCACGCAGGCTGGCGTTGTAGGCCAGGCCCGACTTCTGGTTGCTGTGCAGGCGAGCCTGGAAGGTTTTCAACCAAGCCTGCATGTGAGCGTGGTCACCCAACTGCTCCAGGGTGATTTCATCCATGTAGATGAAGTGCTCGGTCAGCTCCTGCGGATACAGGCGCGACAGACGCTTGAGGGTCTTCATCACACTGCGGAACTCTTGGACCAGACTTTCCAGCTGTACGCCGGAAACTGCTGGCGCCGATTCGTCCAGGTGCAGGCTGGCATCATCCAGAGCCGACTGGGTCATGTACTCTTCCATGGCCTCGTCGTCTTTGATGTACTGCTCCTGCTTGCCGCGCTTGACCTTGTACAGCGGTGGCTGAGCGATGTAGATGTAGCCGCGCTCGACCAGCTCCGGCAGCTGACGGAAGAAGAAGGTCAGCAGCAGGGTACGGATGTGCGAACCGTCGACGTCGGCATCGGTCATGATGATGATGTTGTGGTAACGCAGCTTGGCGATGTTGTACTCGTCGCGGCCGATACCACAGCCCAGCGCGGTGATCAGCGTACCGACTTCCTGGGACGAGATCATCTTGTCGAAGCGAGCTTTCTCGACGTTGAGGATCTTACCCTTCAACGGCAGGATCGCCTGGGTACGACGGTTACGGCCTTGCTTGGCCGAACCACCTGCGGAGTCACCCTCCACCAGGTACAGTTCAGACAGGGCAGGGTCTTTCTCCTGGCAGTCAGCCAGTTTCCCCGGCAGGCCAGCGATGTCCAGTGCACCTTTACGGCGAGTCATCTCACGTGCTTTACGCGCAGCTTCACGAGCACGGGCAGCGTCGATCATCTTGCCGACCACAGCCTTGGCTTCGTTGGGGTTTTCCAACAGGAAGTCAGAGAAGAACTTGTTCATCTCTTGTTCGACGGCGGTTTTCACCTCCGACGAGACCAGCTTGTCTTTGGTCTGCGAGCTGAACTTCGGATCCGGTACCTTCACCGAGATAATCGCGGTCAGGCCTTCCCGGGCGTCGTCACCCGTGGTTGCAACCTTGTTCTTCTTGGCCAGGCCCTCTTGCTCAATGTAAGCATTCAGGCTGCGGGTCAACGAAGAACGGAAGCCGACCAGGTGAGTACCACCGTCGCGCTGCGGAATGTTGTTGGTGAAGCACAACAGGTTTTCGTTGAAGCTGTCGTTCCACTGCAGGGCAACTTCAACACCGACGCCATCTTCACGCTGGGTGCTGAAGTGGAAGACCTGGCTGTTCACCGGCGTCTTGTTGGTGTTCAGATACTCGACAAATGCGCGCAGGCCGCCTTCATATTTGAAGAGCTCTTCTTTGCCACTGCGCTCATCTTTCAACAGAATGCCAACACCCGAGTTCAGGAACGACAACTCGCGAATACGCTTGGCCAGAATGTCCCAGCTGAAGTGGATATTCTTGAAGGTGTCAGCAGACGGCTTGAAGTGGATATGGGTACCCGTGCTGTCGCTTTCGCCAACAACCGCCATAGGCGCTTGCGGTACGCCGTGGACGTAAGTCTGTTCCCAGACCTTGCCACTACGGCGTACGGTCAGAATGAGTTGCTCAGAAAGGGCGTTCACTACCGAAACGCCAACACCGTGCAGACCGCCGGATACTTTGTACGAGTTGTCGTCGAACTTACCACCGGCGTGCAGCACAGTCATGATGACTTCAGCAGCTGAGACGCCTTCTTCTTTATGGACGTCGACCGGAATACCACGGCCGTTGTCGCGGACGCTAATGGATTCGTCCGGATGGATGATGACGGTGATGTCATCGCAGTGACCGGCGAGGGCTTCGTCGATCGAGTTGTCGACCACCTCGAAGACCATGTGGTGCAGGCCGCTGCCATCATCGGTGTCGCCGATATACATGCCGGGACGTTTGCGTACGGCATCAAGCCCTTTCAGCACTTTAATGCTGGACGAGTCGTACGTTTGATTTTCGCTCATGCCTTCACTCCCGATGGTCGTGGGTCTGGGTGATACGGCCCTGTTCCACGTGGAACAAAGCAACTGGCGTTTCCGTCTGCCAGCCTTCCCTCAGTAATTCGTGATCTACACAGGTGATGAACACCTGGCAGCGTAATTCTTCAAGCAAGCGGCACAGTGCGCGGCGATGCTGCTCGTCCAGCTCAGACGGCAGGTCATCTACGAGATAGATACAAAGACCGCGGCGAGCCTGGCTAACCAGATGACCTTGGGCGATGCGCAATGCGCACACCACAAGTTTCTGTTGCCCACGGGACAAGATATCCGCAGCGTTGTTTGCACCAATACGCAGGCGCAAATCTGCACGTTGCGGACCGGCCTGGGTATGGCCAATCTGCTGATCGCGTTGAAGAGAAGTGGCGAGGACCTCGTTAAGTTCCCGGTCCTTGTCCCAGCCGCGATAGTAGCTCAAGGTCAATCCGTCCAGCTCGACCAGTTCGCTCAGGGTACGCTCGAAGACGGGCTTCAAGGCCTTGATGTAGGTGCGACGGTATTCATCTATCTCCGCGCTCGCCAGGCACAATTCTCGATCCCAGGCGGCTTGCGAAGCAGCGTCAAGTGTACCATGCCGCAACCATGAGTTCCGCTGCCGCAGCGCCTTCTGCAAGCGCTGCCAAGCACCGAGGAAACGTGGTTCCACGTGGAACACTCCCCAGTCGAGAAACTGCCGACGTATTTTCGGAGCGCCCTCGAGCAGACGAAAGCTGTCCGGGTTGATCAATTGCAGCGGCAGTAGCTCGGCAAGCTGCGCAGCACTGCGAGCGTTCTGCCCATCGATGCGAATGGTGAAGTCGCCCTGGCGCTCGCGTGATACACCCAGGTTGCTGGTGCCACCTTCGGCCAGTTGCACTTCACCAAAGACGGTACAGGTCGGCTGCTCGTACTGGATAACCGGCGTCAGTCGGGTGCTGCGAAATGATCGAGCCAGACCCAGAAGGTACACGGCTTCAAGCACGCTGGTCTTGCCGCTGCCGTTGGCGCCGTAAAGGATGTTGATGCGGGGGGAGGGCGTGAGGGTCACTGGGTGCAGGTTGCGCACCGCAGTGACCATGATACGTCGTAGGGACATTCGCTCAGCTACAGATCACAGGCGCATCGGCATGACGACGTAGGACGAGTCATCGTTGCCAGCTTCCTGCAGCAGGGCACTGCTGTTGGAGTCGGATAGAATCAGACGAACCTGTTCTGTGGTCATTACGCCCAGCACGTCCAGCAAGTAGCTGACGTTGAAGCCGATCTCCAGCGCGCTGCCGTTATAGTCGACGCTGATTTCTTCCTCAGCTTCTTCCTGCTCAGGGTTGTTGGCCTGGATTTTCAGTTGGCCGGCGGCCAACTGCAGGCGAATCCCGCGGTACTTCTCGTTGGACAGAATCGCAGTACGGCTGAAAGCTTCACGCAATGCCTGACGATCACCCACCACCAGCTTGTCACCGCCTTTAGGCAGCACACGCTCGTAGTCTGGGAACTTGCCGTCTACCAGCTTGGAGGTAAAGGTGAATTCACCGGTGGTGGCGCGGATATGGTGCTGGCCGAGTACGATACTGACCATGCCTTCCGGATCGGTCAGCAAACGCGCCAGCTCCAGGATACCTTTGCGTGGCACGATCACCTGGTGCCGGTCAGCTTGCTCGATTCCTGCGGTCATCGAGCACATCGCCAGGCGATGGCCGTCAGTAGCAACGGCGCGCAGGGTGCCTGGGGACACTTCAAGCAGCATACCGTTGAGGTAGTAGCGCACGTCCTGCTGAGCCATGGCGAAGCTGGTGCGCTCGATCAGACGGCGCAGGCGGCTCTGCTCCAGGTCGCAGGTCAGCGAGCCTGGGCCTTCTTCAACAGTCGGGAAGTCATTGGCGGGCAGCGTCGACAGGGTGAAGCGGCTGCGACCGGCTTTAACCAGCAGCTTCTGCTCATCAACCTTGATGTCGATCAGCGCGTCACTTGGCAAGCTCTTGCAGATGTCCATCAGCTTACGTGCCGGGACAGTGATTTCGCCTGGCTCGGCTGGTTCTTCCAGCTGCACGCGACCAACCAGTTCGACTTCCAGGTCGGTACCGGTCAACGACAGCTGCTGGCCTTGTACGACCAACAGGACGTTGGACAGGACCGGCAAGGTCTGGCGACGCTCGACGACACCTGCGACCAGTTGCAGGGGTTTCAACAGGGCTTCGCGTTGAATGGTGAAATGCATGGTCTAGTCCCTTGCCTTCAAAATGGCTGCGCCGGCGATCATCATGTCGTCAGCGTCCGCAGCAGGTTCTTGTAGTCCTCGCGGATGTCCGCATCGGATTCTTTCAGTTCGTTGATCTTGCGGCAGGCGTGCAGCACGGTGGTGTGGTCGCGGCCGCCAAACATATCGCCAATCTCTGGCAAGCTGTGGTTGGTCAGCTCTTTGGACAACGCCATGGCTACCTGACGCGGACGCGCTACCGAGCGCGAGCGACGCTTGGACAGCAGATCGGAGATCTTGATCTTGTAGTACTCAGCGACGGTGCGCTGAATGTTATCCACACTGACCAATTTATCCTGCAGCGCCAGCAAGTCCTTCAGCGACTCGCGGATCAGCTCGATGGTGATATCGCGGCCCATGAAGTGCGAGTGAGCGATGACCCGCTTCAGCGCGCCCTCCAGCTCACGCACGTTGGAACGAATACGCTGGGCAATGAAGAAGGCTGCGTCATGCGGCAAATCCACCTTGGCCTGGTCGGCCTTCTTCATCAGGATCGCAACGCGGGTCTCGAGTTCTGGCGGCTCGACTGCAACAGTCAAACCCCAGCCGAAGCGCGATTTCAGACGCTCTTCAAGGCCTTCGATTTCCTTCGGATAGCGGTCGCTGGTCAAAATCACCTGCTGACCGCCTTCAAGCAAGGCGTTGAAGGTGTGGAAAAACTCTTCCTGCGAACGCTCCTTGCGGGCGAAGAACTGAATGTCATCGATCAGCAGCGCATCGACTGAGCGGTAGAAGCGCTTGAACTCGTTGATGGCATTGAGCTGCAGCGCCTTGACCATGTCGGCCACGAAGCGCTCGGAATGCAGGTACACCACCTTGGCATTCGGGTTCTTCTTCAGCAGGTGGTTACCCACAGCGTGCATCAAGTGAGTTTTCCCCAGGCCTACACCGCCATACAGAAAGAGCGGGTTGTAACCATGCTTGGGGTTATCCGCCACCTGCCATGCAGCCGCACGGGCAAGTTGGTTGGATTTACCTTCCACAAACGTATCGAAGGTGAACGTGCGGTTCAGATAGCTGGTGTGCTTGAGCGCACCTTCTACCTGCACAGTGCGCTGTTCAGTGCGCCCAGGTGCAGTTGGCTGCACGGGCGTATCGCCGCCCATCGAGTCAAAGCTGTGGCGCGAAGTCGGCTCTTCGACCTCGTTGACCATTACCGGCTCGATCGATTTGGCCGCAGTGCGCTCTTCAGACGGAGCCGCAGGTACAGGCTGCTGAGACTGTGCAATCGCTGCCGCCGCAGCACTGACCGGGGCGTTGGGAGCTGCGCGTGCTGCAGAACTGCGGCGGCTGCCTATCAACAAGGACAGCGCCGGTGCGATGCCGCTGCCGTGCTCACCCAGCAGCTCAAGCAGCCGGCCCAGGTACTTTTCATTGACCCAGTCGAGGACGAAGCGATTAGGCGCGTATACGCGCAGCTCGTCGCCTTCGGCTTCGACCTGTAGTGGACGGATCCAGGTGTTGAATTGCTGGGCAGGCAGTTCGTCGCGCAGAAGCTCCACGCACTGCTGCCAAAGTTCCACTGACACGGATATCCCCTGAGTTGAAAGCCGGATGAGGCAAAAAGCAAACCGCCATTGTACCGGGCGGGTGAGTACTTATCCACATAAGAGCGGCATGGATGGCGTGCCAAAGCAGCCAATTCATGTCCGAAAAGCCATCTTAACCCCTGAATAAGCTCTGTGGATAACCCCACATAAGGGCTATGCACAACCCTGGGTTGAAGCCTGTGGATAAAACCCCTGTGGATAAACAGCCATTCGATCCACAGGTTTCGACCATGCGCAGCACAAGCGCAGCACCTGTTTCTGACAGAGTCTACGATCTCTGTACATAGCATGGATAAAGGGCTGCGTAATGTTATCCACAGAAAAGGCTGTGTATAAGATCTATAAGTTATTCAGAAAAGCTTTATATATGCCTCTTTTATATTTTCATATTGAGCGTGTCTGTGAAAAGCGCTCAGGCCGATGACACACTCGGTCCAGCACACCTCATCCACCTCATCCACCTCGCCGATGAAAAAAGTGCTGCCATCCATAAGGAAAGGCTGGTTGGAAATTGACCTATTGGCTTGCTTTCTCTAGAATCGCCGATCTCTTAAAACGGGGGCCATTCCGGCCCGTGTCGTCGAACCCAGGTAACACGCCATGAAACGTACTTTCCAACCAAGCACCATCAAGCGCGCGCGCACCCACGGCTTCCGTGCCCGTATGGCCACCAAGAACGGTCGTGCAGTACTGTCGCGTCGTCGCGCCAAAGGCCGTAAGCGTCTGGCCGTTTGATTTTTCGGCACAGGTGGTGAGTCAGGACTTCAGTCGGGATAAGCGACTGCTTACAGCCCGGCACTTCAAAGCGGTCTTCGACTCGCCAACTGGCAAGGTTCCAGGCAAAAGCCTGCTTATCCTTGCCCGCGAGAACGGCCTCGATCACCCGCGCCTCGGCTTGGTGATCGGCAAGAAGAGCGTCAAGCTTGCCGTTCAACGCAATCGCCTCAAACGTTTGATGCGTGATTCCTTTCGTCTGAATCAGCAGAGTCTTGCTGGGCTGGACATTGTGATCGTCGCGCGCAAAGGCTTGGGCGAGGTAGAAAACCCAGAATTGCACCAACACTTTGGCAAACTCTGGAAGCGCCTGGCTCGCAGTCGGCCCTCTCCAGCGGTAACTGCCGATCCTGCAGGGGTAGACAGTCCAGATGCGTAAACTGGCCCTCGTTCCGATCCAGTTTTACCGTTACGCCATTAGTCCTCTGATGGCCAGCCACTGTCGTTTCTACCCCAGCTGCTCCTGTTACGCCTACGAAGCCATTGAAAACCATGGCCTCTTGCGTGGCGGGTGGCTAGCCGTTCGTCGCCTGGGGCGTTGTAATCCGTGGAACGACGGCGGTTTCGATCCCGTCCCACCCGCTCCCTCCTCCCGAACTTCTTCGATAGCCGAGTAATCATGGATATTAAACGCACGATCCTGATCGTCGCCCTGGCAATCGTGGCCTACGTGCTGGTCCTTAAATGGAACCAGGACTACGGTCAGGCTGCTCTGCCGACTCAGCATACTGCTGCCAGCAACGCTGCACCGGCTTTGCCGGACACCGTACCGGCTGGTAACAACGACGGCGCCAGCGCCGACGTGCCGAGCGCCAATGCTGATGCCAGCCCGGCCGAACTGGCTCCAGTGGCCGTCAGCAAGGACCTGATCCGCGTCAAGACCGACGTCCTTGATCTGGCTATCGACCCGGTCGGTGGTGACATCGTCCAGCTGAACCTGCCGCAATTCCCGCGTCGTCAGGATCATCCGGATATCCCGTTCCAGCTGTTCGACAACGGCAATGAGCGCACCTACCTGGCCCAAAGCGGCCTGACCGGCGCCAATGGCCCGGACGCCCGCGCCACCGGTCGCCCTGTATATGCCGCCGAGCAGAAGAGCTTCCAGCTGGCCGATGGCCAGGAACAACTGGTCGTCGACCTGAAGTTCAGCGAGAACGGCGTCAACTACATCAAGCGCTTCAGCTTCAAGCGCGGCGAGTACGATCTGACCGTCAGCTACCTGATCGACAACCAGAGCGGCCAGGCCTGGTCGGGCAACATGTTTGCTCAGCTCAAGCGTGATGCCAGCTCCGATCCATCGTCGAGCACCGCGACCGGTACCGCGACCTACCTGGGCGCTGCCCTGTGGACGCCGTCCGAGCCGTACAAGAAAGTGTCGATGAAAGACATCGACAAGGGCAGCCTGAAAGAAACCGTATCCGGTGGCTGGGTTGCCTGGCTGCAGCACTACTTCGTAACTGCCTGGATTCCGGCCAAGTCGGACAACAACGTCCTGCAGACCCGGAAAGACAGCCAAGGCAACTACATCATCGGCTACACCGGCCCGGCGCTCAGCGTGCCTGCTGGTGGCAAGGTCGAAACCAGCGCCATGCTGTACGCCGGTCCGAAGATTCAGTCCAAGCTCAAGGAGTTGTCCCCAGGCCTGGAACTGACCGTCGACTACGGCTTCCTGTGGTTCATTGCCCAGCCGATCTTCTGGCTGCTGCAACATATCCACAGCCTGCTGGGTAACTGGGGCTGGTCGATCATCGTCCTGACGATGCTGATCAAAGGTCTGTTCTTCCCGCTGTCGGCTGCCAGCTACCGTTCGATGGCGCGCATGCGTGCCGTATCGCCGAAACTGGCCGCGCTGAAGGAACGCTTCGGTGACGATCGCCAGAAGATGTCCCAGGCGATGATGGAGCTGTACAAGAAAGAGAAGATCAACCCGCTCGGTGGCTGCTTGCCGATCCTGGTGCAGATGCCGGTGTTCCTGGCCCTGTACTGGGTTCTGCTGGAAAGCGTAGAGATGCGCCAGGCACCATGGATGCTGTGGATTACCGACCTGTCGATCAAGGATCCGTTCTTCATCCTGCCGATTATCATGGGCGCGACCATGTTCATTCAGCAGCGCCTGAACCCAACCCCGCCGGATCCGATGCAGGCGAAGGTCATGAAAATGATGCCAATCATCTTCACCTTCTTCTTCCTGTGGTTCCCAGCTGGTCTGGTGCTGTACTGGGTTGTGAACAACTGCCTGTCGATTTCGCAGCAGTGGTACATCACTCGCCGTATCGAAGCAGCCTCCAAAAGTGCTGCCGCCTAACAGGCTGATACGCTAGCCTGTGAATAAAAACGCCCCCTCGTGGGGCGTTTTTGCTATCTGTGTAATGAATTTGTGGAGAGGCTTGCGAGCATGAACCCTGTGCGTGAAACCATCGCCGCGATTGCCACCGCCCAAGGCCGCGGTGGGGTTGGCATCGTCCGGCTGTCCGGTCCATTGGCGAGCGAGGCCGGGCTGGCCATTACCGGCCGCAGCCTGAAACCACGTTATGCACACTACGGCCCGTTCCGCGACCAGGACGGCCTGGTGCTCGACGAGGGCATCGCGTTGTTCTTCCCCGGGCCGAACTCGTTCACCGGCGAAGACGTGCTCGAGCTGCAGGGCCACGGCGGCCCGGTGGTATTGGACATGCTCTTGCAGCGTTGCCTGCAGTTGGGCAGCCGCCTGGCGCGTCCGGGTGAATTCAGTGAGCGGGCTTTTCTCAACGACAAACTCGACCTGGCCCAGGCAGAAGCCATCGCCGACCTGATCGAGGCCAGCTCGACTCAGGCTGCGCGAAATGCACTGCGGTCACTGCAGGGCGAGTTTTCCAAACGTGTGCACAGCCTGACCGAAGCATTGATTGCCTTGCGCATCTACGTCGAGGCGGCGATCGATTTTCCCGAAGAGGAGATCGATTTCCTCGCCGATGGCCACGTACTGGGCATGCTCGATGAGGTTCGCACTGCGTTATCCACAGTGCAGAAGGAAGCAGGCCAGGGCGCATTGCTGCGTGACGGCATGAACGTGGTGATCGCCGGCCGGCCCAATGCCGGCAAGTCGAGCCTGCTCAACCGGCTGGCCGGGCGCGAAGCGGCGATCGTAACTGAAATCGCCGGCACCACCCGGGACATCCTGCGTGAACATATCCACATCGATGGCATGCCGTTGCACGTTGTGGATACCGCAGGCCTGCGCGATACCGATGACCATGTGGAAAAGATCGGGGTGGAACGTGCGTTGAAGGCAATCAGCGAAGCTGACCGTGTGCTGCTCGTCGTCGACAGTACCGCGCCGGAAGCGGCAGATCCCTTCGCTTTGTGGCCCGAATTTCTCGACCAACGGCCAGATCCGGGTAAAGTCACCCTGATTCGCAACAAGGCCGACCTCAGTGGTGAAGCGGTTGCAGTTGAACAATGCGCCGATGGTCACGTCACCATCACGCTTAGCGCCAAGGGCGATGACACCGGCTTGGAGCTGCTGCGCGAGCACCTGAAAGCCTGCATGGGTTATCAACAGACCTCCGAAAGCAGCTTCAGCGCGCGTCGGCGCCACCTGGAGGCGCTGAACATCGCAAGTACGCATCTGGAGCACGGTCGTGCTCAGCTCACGCTGGCGGGCGCGGGAGAGCTGCTGGCCGAGGATCTGCGCATGGCGCAGCAGGCACTCGGCGAAATTACCGGTGCGTTCAGCTCGGACGACCTGCTCGGGCGCATCTTCTCCAGCTTCTGTATCGGTAAATAATCCACAAATCTGTCGCCGACGGGCCTGAGCGCAGGCCTTTCGGCCCATGACAGCGGCAGCACACTGGACGCAATGTCCGGTTTTACTCCCTCCTTTGTAAAAAATCCCTAATCCGTGGCTGCTGATTTTGATCAACAGGCTCGTTCTCTGCGTCTAAGCTCTGTGGATAAGCCGCCCTTAGCTCAGTTGATAACCATGCTTTTTTTCTGAGGATAAATCCGCCTGTGGGTAACATGGCATTCTATCCACAGGCTCAAAGGGCTTATCCAGAGCCCTCATAGGCACATGGACACAGGGTTTAATTCCTCTGTACATACCATGAATTCTGGCCTGTAGCGTTCTATCCACAGATAATGGCCTGCATAGAAATAAACATAAAAACAAAGCTTTTAAATATTTTCCTTTTTAATTTCTGTTATCCCGTTCATCCACAGGCTGGTCAAAATTTGCGCAGACGGTTTCTTTAGAAGGCAGGAAGTCGCATACTTGTCCGCTTAATTTTTCTATTCGCGAAACAGGCACGAGGTGCGTGGTGGATTTCCCTTCCCGTTTTGAAGTGATCGTCATCGGCGGCGGCCATGCCGGTACCGAGGCTGCGCTTGCGTCTGCACGCATGGGTGTAAAAACCCTGTTGCTGACCCACAACGTGGAAACCCTCGGTCACATGAGCTGCAACCCAGCCATCGGTGGCATCGGCAAGAGCCATCTGGTCAAAGAGATCGATGCGCTCGGCGGCGCCATGGCGTTGGCCACCGACAAAAGCGGTATCCAGTTCCGTGTTCTGAACAACCGCAAAGGTCCGGCCGTACGGGCAACCCGTGCCCAGGCCGACCGCGCTATCTACAAGGCTGTGGTACGCGAGATTCTCGAGAACCAGCCCAACCTGTGGATTTTCCAGCAGTCCTGTGACGACCTGATCGTCGAGCAGGACCAGGTCAAGGGCGTGGTTACACAAATGGGTCTGCGCTTTTTCGCGGATTCGGTGGTGTTGACCAGTGGCACCTTCCTCGGCGGGCTTATCCACATCGGCATGCAGAACTACAGCGGTGGTCGCGCCGGTGACCCGCCTTCCAATGCCTTGGCCCAACGCATGCGTGAACTGCCGCTGCGTGTCGGTCGCCTGAAAACCGGTACACCGCCACGCATCGACGGCCGCTCGGTGGATTTCTCGGTAATGACCGAGCAGCCGGGTGATACACCGATTCCAGTGATGTCGTTCATGGGCAACGCGCAGATGCATCCGCGTCAGGTCAGCTGCTGGATTACCCATACCAACGCCCGCACCCACGAGATCATTGCCTCAAACCTGGATCGCTCGCCGATGTATTCGGGCGTGATCGAAGGCGTCGGCCCGCGTTACTGCCCGTCGATCGAAGACAAGATCCACCGCTTTGCCGACAAGGACAGCCACCAGGTATTCATCGAGCCGGAAGGCCTGACTACCCACGAGCTGTACCCCAACGGCATTTCCACTTCGTTGCCGTTCGACGTGCAACTGGAGCTGGTGCGCTCGATCCGTGGTATGGAAAACGCCCACATCGTGCGCCCCGGCTATGCCATCGAGTACGACTACTTCGACCCGCGTGATCTCAAGTACAGCCTCGAGACCAAGGTCATCGGCGGCTTGTTCTTCGCCGGTCAGATCAACGGCACCACCGGTTACGAAGAGGCCGGTGCACAAGGTTTGCTCGCCGGGACCAACGCTGCGCTGCGCGCGCAGGGCCGTGACAGCTGGTGCCCGCGGCGCGACGAGGCCTACCTCGGGGTGCTGGTCGATGACCTGATTACCCTCGGCACCCAGGAGCCGTACCGCATGTTCACTTCACGTGCCGAGTACCGCCTGATCCTGCGCGAAGACAACGCCGACCTGCGCCTGACCGAGAAGGGCCGTGAGCTCGGCTTGATCGACGATCAGCGTTGGGCCGCGTTCTGCACCAAGCGCGAAGGCATCGAACGTGAAGAACAGCGCCTGAAATCCACCTGGGTGCGCCCTAATACTGCGCAAGGCCAAGCCATTGTGGATAAGTTCGGCACGCCGCTGAGTCACGAGTACAGCCTGCTAAACCTGCTGGCCCGCCCAGAGATCGACTATGTCGGCCTGATCGAGGCTACCGGGGGCGAAATCCTCGATGCACAGGTTGCCGAGCAGGTCGAAATAAAGACCAAGTACGCCGGCTACATTGACCGCCAGCAGGAAGAAATCGCCCGCCTGCGCGCCAGTGAAGACACCCAGTTGCCTGTGGATATCGACTACACGACGATTTCCGGGCTGTCCAAAGAGATCCAGAGCAAGCTTGGCCAGACCCGTCCAGAGACTCTCGGCCAGGCTTCGCGTATCCCCGGCGTCACGCCGGCGGCGATTTCGCTGTTGTTGATCCACCTGAAAAAACGCGGCGCTGGCCGCGAATTGGAGCAAAGCGCTTGAGTTCTTCGGTCACCCCGCAGCACGCAGAAGAGTTGTCCACAGGCGCGCGCCAGCTTGGCGTCGCCCTGAGCGAGCAGCAGCACCAGCAATTGCTGGGTTATCTGGCCCTGTTGATAAAATGGAACAAGGCTTACAACCTCACCGCAGTGCGCGATCCTGATGAAATGGTTTCGCGGCATTTGCTCGACAGCCTCAGCGTGATGCCGTTTATCCACAGCGACGCGCAAAGCTGGCTCGATGTTGGCAGCGGTGGTGGCATGCCCGGTATCCCGTTGGCGATTCTGCACCCGCACAAGCAAGTGACCCTGCTCGACAGCAACGGCAAGAAAACCCGCTTCCTGACCCAGGTGAAGCTGGAGCTCAAGCTCGACAACCTGCAGGTTATCCACAGCCGGGTCGAGGAGTATCAACCGGCGCAGCCGTTTGCCGGGATCATCTCCCGAGCGTTCAGCAGCATGGAGAACTTCACCGGCTGGACGCGCCACCTCGGTGACACGCAGACGCACTGGCTTGCAATGAAAGGGCTGCATCCTGCCGACGAACTGGTAGCATTGCCCGCAGACTTCACAGTCGAAAGCGAGCAGGCCCTGACCGTTCCGGGTTGTCAGGGCCAGCGTCATCTGCTGATACTGCGCCGCAAGGCATGACTGGGAACACACGCAACAATGGCTAAGGTATTCGCAATTGCGAACCAGAAGGGTGGTGTGGGTAAAACCACCACCTGCATCAATCTCGCCGCATCGCTGGCTGCGACCAGGCGTCGTGTGCTGCTGATCGACCTCGATCCGCAGGGCAACGCGACCATGGGCAGCGGGGTCGACAAGCATGAGCTCGAGCATTCGGTCTATGACCTGCTGATTGGCGAATGCGACCTGGCCCAGGCGATGCACTACTCCGAGCACGGTGGCTATCAGCTGCTGCCGGCCAACCGCGACCTGACCGCCGCGGAAGTCGTCCTGCTGGAAATGCAGGTCAAGGAGAGCCGCCTGCTCAATGCGCTGGCGCCGATCCGCGACAACTACGATTTCATCCTGATCGACTGCCCGCCGTCGTTGTCGATGCTGACGCTCAATGCGCTGGTAGCCTCCGATGGCGTGATCATCCCGATGCAGTGCGAGTACTACGCATTGGAAGGTCTCAGCGACCTTGTGGATAACATCAAGCGCATCGCCGCCAAGCTGAACCCGCAGCTGAGGATCGAGGGTCTGCTACGGACGATGTTCGATCCGCGCCTGAGCCTGAACAATGACGTCTCCGCGCAGCTCAAGCAGCACTTCGGCGACCAGCTCTACGACACCGTGATCCCGCGCAACATTCGCCTGGCCGAAGCGCCAAGCTTCGGCATGCCGGCGCTGGCCTACGACAAGCAATCGCGTGGCGCGCAGGCTTATCTGGCCCTGGCCGGCGAGCTGGTCCGCCGCCAACGTCGGCCATCACGCACTGCACAAACAACTTAAGGAATCCGCATGGCCGTTAAGAAACGAGGTCTCGGACGTGGGTTGGATGCACTGCTCAGTGGTCCTTCCGTCAGCTCGCTCGAGGAGCAGGCTGTCAAGATCGACCAGAAAGAACTGCAACACCTGCCGGTCGAGCTGATCCAGCGTGGCAAGTACCAGCCACGCCGTGACATGGACCCGGAGGCGCTGGAAGAGCTGGCCGCCTCGATCCGTATCCAGGGCGTGATGCAGCCGATCGTGGTCCGTCCGATCGCTGATGACCGCTTCGAGATCATCGCCGGTGAACGCCGCTGGCGGGCGACTCAGCTGGCTGGCCTCGACACCATCCCGGCGATGGTCCGCGATGTGCCCGATGAAACCGCCATTGCCATGGCACTGATCGAGAACATCCAGCGTGAAGACCTCAACCCGCTGGAAGAGGCGATCGCCCTGCAACGGCTGCAGCAGGAGTTTGAACTGACTCAGCAGCAGGTTGCCGATGCGGTCGGCAAGTCGCGGGTGACCGTGGCCAACCTGCTGCGCCTGATCTCGTTGCCGGAGGCGATCAAGACCATGCTCGCTCATGGTGATCTGGAGATGGGCCATGCGCGTGCTTTGCTCGGTCTTGAAGAGAATCGGCAGGAAGAGGGGGCGCGTCATGTTGTCGCACGTGGCCTGACCGTGCGCCAAACCGAGGCACTGGTACGCCAGTGGTTGAGCGGTAAACCTGATCCGGTAGAACCGAACAAACCTGATCCGGACATCGCTCGCCTTGAACAGCGTCTGGCAGAGCGGCTGGGCTCCGCAGTGCAGATTCGCCATGGCAACAAGGGCAAAGGCCAGCTGGTAATCCGTTATAACTCGCTAGATGAGTTGCAGGGTGTGCTTGCTCACATCCGCTGAAACAATTCCTGTTGTAGCGCGTAGTCGGAAATCACTACCCAAGAGTTGAATAGGGGTTAAACCACCCCTATACTCTGCGCGCATTTTGTCGGCACAAATTATGCCAAGTCGATGCTGACTTGAGGGTCGACATTCGAGGAGTAGTGGTGATGGAAACCCGCACGCCAAACCGCTTGCCTTTCCATCGCTGGGCGGTTTTTCCGGTGCTGCTGACGCAATGTGTCGTTGTCCTGCTGGCAACTTTGGTGTTGTGGCAGTGGAAGGGTGCAGTCAGTGGATATTCAGGCCTCTGTGGAGGACTGATTGCCTGGTTGCCCAATGTGTATTTTGCCTGGAAGGCTTTTTGCTTTAGCGGAGCCCGGGCAGCGCAGGCCATCGTCAAGTCGTTCTACGCAGGCGAGGCAGGCAAATTGATTTTGACGGCAGTGCTGTTTGCACTGACCTTCGCAGGAGTGAAGCCATTGGCGCCGTTAGCAGTCTTCGGCGTCTTCATGCTGACCCAACTGGTCAGCTGGTTCGCGCCCCTGCTAATGAATAAAAGACTTTCGAGACCTAAGGGCGTTTGAGGCAACCATGGCAGCAGAAACCGCTTCGGGCTATATCCAGCACCACTTGCAGAACCTGACCTACGGTCAACTACCAGACGGCAGCTGGGGCTTGGCCCATTCGGCTGCTGAAGCCAAGGCTATGGGTTTCTGGGCATTCCACCTGGACACCTTGGGCTGGTCGGTTGCACTGGGTCTGATCTTCCTGTTCATCTTCCGCATGGCAGCCAAGAAGGCCACTTCCGGCCAGCCTGGCGGTCTGCAGAACTTCGTCGAAGTGATGGTCGATTTCGTTCACGGCAGCGTGAAGGACTCGTTCCACGGTCGTAGCCCGGTGATTGCACCGCTGGCGCTGACTATCTTCGTCTGGGTGTTCCTGATGAACGCCATCGACCTGGTACCGGTTGACTGGATCCCGCAACTGGCGATCCTGATCTCGGGCGACCCGCACATCCCGTTCCGCGCTGTGTCGACTACCGACCCTAACGCTACTCTGGGCATGGCCCTGAGCGTGTTCGCGCTGATCATCTTCTACAGCATCAAGGTCAAGGGCATCGGCGGCTTCATCGGCGAACTGACCCTGCATCCGTTCGGCAGCAAGAACGTCTTCGTTCAGGCGCTGCTGATCCCGGTCAACTTCCTGCTGGAATTCGTTACCCTGATCGCCAAGCCGATCTCGCTGGCCCTGCGACTGTTCGGCAACATGTATGCTGGCGAGCTGGTGTTCATCCTGATCGCGGTGATGTTCGGCAGCGGCCTGCTCTGGCTCAGCGGCCTGGGCGTGGTGCTGCAATGGGCGTGGGCTGTGTTCCACATCCTGATCATCACACTGCAAGCATTCATCTTCATGATGCTGACCATCGTCTACCTGTCGATGGCGCACGAAGATAACCATTAAGACCGCCTGGCGTGTCTGATAGCCTTCCCCGCCTGGCTGGGGGGAGGGCTGAAAAAGTCCGCAAGGGCAGCTGTACCAAACGATTCGTTTTACCGCTTCAAACTAAAAAACCTAACCAATACGACGTAAAAGTCGGGAGGAAAGATGGAAACTGTAGTTGGTCTTACCGCTATTGCTGTTGCTCTGCTGATCGGTCTGGGCGCACTGGGCACCGCCATTGGTTTCGGCCTGCTGGGCGGCAAGTTCCTCGAAGGTGCTGCTCGTCAGCCTGAGATGGTTCCAATGCTGCAGGTCAAAATGTTCATCGTTGCCGGTCTGCTCGACGCCGTAACCATGATCGGTGTTGGTATTGCTCTGTTCTTCACCTTCGCAAACCCGTTCGTTGGTCAACTCGCTGGCTAATCATCTCGTCCTACGAGTTGATGGCTGGTGATGAACAAAGACCGAGCGAGGTGTTGGCGTGAACATTAATGCAACCCTGATTGGCCAATCCGTTGCCTTCTTGATTTTTGTTGTTTTCTGCATGAAGTACGTTTGGCCTCCGGTCATCGCTGCTCTGCAAGAACGTCAAAAGAAGATTGCCGATGGTTTGGACGCTGCCAACCGCGCAGCTCGCGACCTGGAGCTGGCCCAAGAGAAAGCGGGTCAGCAACTGCGTGAAGCTAAAGCACAGGCAGCTGAAATCATTGAGCAGGCCAAGAAACGCGCTGCTCAGCTTGTCGAGGAAGCCCGTGACCAGGCCCGCGTCGAAGCTGACCGTGTGAAGGCTCAGGCTCAGGCCGAGATCGAACAGGAACTGAACAGCGTCAAAGACGCCCTGCGTGCCCAAGTGGGTGCCCTGGCTGTTGGCGGTGCTGAGAAGATCCTTGGGGCCACAATCGATCAAAACGCGCATGCGGAGCTGGTTAACAAACTGGCCGCTGAAATTTAAGCGAGGGCGATCATGGCAGAACTGACCACGTTGGCCCGACCTTACGCTAAGGCTGCCTTTGAGCATGCCCAGGCCCATCAGCAACTGGCCAATTGGTCAGCCATGCTCGGCCTGGCTGCTGCTGTGTCGCAAGACGACACCATGCAGCGCCTGCTCAAGGCCCCGCGACTGACGAGCGCACAAAAGGCCGCCACGTTCATTGACGTGTGCGGTGACAAGTTTGATGCACAGGCACAGAATTTCATTCATGTTGCCGCGGAAAATGGCCGTCTCCTGCTCCTGCCGGAAATTGCCGACCTGTTCGAGCTGTACAAGGCCGAACTGGAAAAATCCGTGGACGTGGAAGTCACCAGTGCTTTTGCGTTGAACCAAGAACAGCAAGACAAACTCGCCAAGGTTCTCAGTGCACGGCTCGGCCAGGAAGTTCGCCTGCACGCGTCAGAGGATGCCAGCCTGATCGGCGGCGTCCTCATCCGCGCCGGCGACCTGGTAATCGATGGCTCTGTTCGCGGCAAAATCGCGAAACTGGCCGAAGCATTGAAATCTTGAGTTTGAAGGGGCAGCAGAGCAATGCAGCAACTCAATCCTTCCGAAATAAGTGAAATCATCAAGGGCCGCATCGATAACCTCGATGTAGCCTCTCAAGCCCGCAACGAAGGTACCGTCGTCAGCGTTTCTGACGGTATCGTGCGGATTCACGGTCTGGCCGACGTTATGTACGGCGAAATGATCGAGTTTCCGGGTGGCGTGTACGGCATGGCCCTGAACCTGGAGCAAGACTCCGTAGGTGCAGTGGTCCTGGGTGCCTATGACACCCTCGCCGAAGGCATGAGCGCCAAGTGCACCGGCCGCATCCTCGAAGTTCCGGTTGGTAAGGAACTGCTGGGTCGCGTTGTCGACGCACTGGGCAACCCAATTGATGGCAAGGGCCCGCTGGGCAACACCGAGACCGATGCGGTCGAGAAAGTTGCTCCAGGCGTAATCTGGCGTAAGTCGGTAGACCAGCCTGTACAGACTGGCTACAAATCCGTCGACGCCATGATCCCTGTCGGCCGTGGCCAGCGTGAGCTGATCATCGGTGACCGTCAGATCGGTAAAACTGCAATGGCCATCGACGCCATCATCAACCAGAAAGACTCCGGTATTTTCTGTGTTTATGTTGCTGTCGGCCAGAAGCGTTCGACCGTTGCCAACATCGTTCGCAAGCTGGAAGAAAACGGCGCCCTGGCCAACACCATCGTGGTGGTTGCCAGTGCTTCGGAATCCGCCGCACTGCAGTTCCTGGCACCTTATGCCGGCTGCACCATGGGCGAGTTCTTCCGTGACCGCGGCGAAGACGCACTGATCGTCTACGATGACCTGTCCAAGCAGGCTGTTGCCTACCGCCAGATCTCCCTGTTGCTGCGCCGTCCACCAGGTCGCGAAGCATACCCAGGCGACGTGTTCTATCTCCACTCCCGTCTGCTGGAGCGTGCATCGCGCGTTTCCGAAGAGTACGTAGAGAAGTTCACCAACGGCGCAGTGACCGGCAAAACCGGCTCCCTGACCGCGCTGCCGATCATCGAAACCCAGGCTGGCGACGTTTCCGCGTTCGTTCCGACCAACGTGATCTCGATCACCGACGGTCAGATCTTCCTGGAATCGGCCATGTTCAACTCGGGCATCCGCCCTGCAGTGAACGCCGGTGTTTCGGTATCCCGCGTAGGTGGTGCCGCTCAGACCAAGATCATCAAGAAGCTCTCCGGTGGCATCCGTACCGCCCTGGCTCAGTACCGTGAACTGGCTGCATTCGCCCAGTTCGCATCTGACCTGGACGAAGCCACCCGCAAGCAGCTCGAGCACGGTCAACGTGTAACCGAGCTGATGAAGCAGAAGCAATACGCTCCAATGTCCATCGCGGACATGGCGCTGTCGCTGTATGCCGCTGAGCGTGGGTTCCTGACCGACGTTGAAATCGCCAAGGTTGGCAGCTTCGAACAAGCGCTGATCGCCTACTTCAACCGTGATCACGCCGATTTGATGGCCAAGATCAACGTGAAGGGTGACTTCAACGACGAAATCGATTCGGGCATCAAAGCCGGTATCGAGAAGTTCAAGGCCACCCAAACCTGGTAAGCCGCGGCGGGGGCTTCGGCCCCCGCTTGCTAACCTGATAGGTGATACATGGCAGGCGCAAAAGAGATTCGCAGTAAGATTGCGAGCATCAAAAGCACGCAAAAGATTACCAGCGCCATGGAAAAAGTGGCGGTCAGCAAAATGCGCAGGGCTCAAATGCGCATGGCTGCTAGCCGTCCCTATGCGGAGCGTATCCGCCAGGTGATCGGTCATCTGGCCAACGCCAACCCGGAATACCGCCACCCGTTCATGATCGAACGTGCCGTAAAGCGCGTCGGTTATATCGTGGTGAGCAGTGACCGTGGTCTGTGCGGTGGCTTGAATACCAACCTGTTCAAGGCCCTGGTCAAGGACATGAACGCCAATCGCGAGCAGGGTGTTGAAATCGACCTGTGCGTGATCGGTAGCAAGGGTGCGACTTTCTTCCGCATCTTTGGCGGCAACGTGGTAGCTGCAATCAGCCATCTGGGCGAAGAACCGTCGATCAATGATCTGATCGGTTCCGTCAAGGTCATGCTGGACGCCTACCTGGATGGCCGTATCGACCGCCTTTCGGTGGTATCGAACAAGTTCATCAATACCATGACGCAAAGTCCGACGGTCGAGCAGTTGGTACCGTTGGTGGCAACCCCGGATCAAGAACTCAAGCACCACTGGGACTACCTCTACGAACCCGATGCCAAAGAGCTGCTGGACGGCTTGATGGTGCGTTACGTGGAGTCGCAGGTCTACCAGGCGGTGGTCGAGAACAACGCGGCCGAACAGGCTGCCCGGATGATCGCCATGAAAAACGCCACAGACAACGCCGGTGACCTGATCAGCGACCTCCAGCTGATCTACAACAAGGCGCGTCAGGCTGCGATCACCCAGGAGATCTCGGAAATCGTCGGCGGCGCTGCCGCGGTTTAACGGTTCAAAAATTCAGAGGATCCAGCTATGAGTAGCGGACGTATCGTTCAGATCATCGGCGCCGTCATCGACGTGGAATTCCCACGTGACGGCGTACCGAGTGTTTACAACGCGCTGAAAGTTCAAGGCGCGGAAACCACCCTGGAAGTTCAGCAGCAGCTGGGCGACGGCGTGGTTCGTACTATTGCGATGGGCTCGACCGAAGGCTTGAAGCGCGGTCTGGCTGTAGTCGACAGCGGCGCTGCCATCTCTGTCCCGGTCGGTAAAGCGACCCTGGGCCGGATCATGGACGTGCTCGGCAACCCGATCGACGAAGCTGGCCCGATCGGCGAAGAAGAGCGTTGGGGTATTCACCGCGACGCACCTTCCTTCGCTGACCAGGCAGGCGGCAACGACCTGCTCGAAACCGGCATCAAGGTTATCGACCTGGTTTGCCCGTTCGCCAAGGGTGGTAAGGTTGGTCTGTTCGGTGGTGCCGGTGTCGGCAAGACCGTAAACATGATGGAACTGATCCGTAACATCGCCATCGAGCACAGCGGTTATTCCGTGTTCGCCGGTGTGGGTGAGCGTACTCGTGAGGGTAACGACTTCTACCACGAGATGAAGGACTCCAACGTTCTCGACAAAGTAGCCTTGGTCTACGGTCAGATGAACGAGCCACCAGGCAACCGTCTGCGCGTAGCGCTGACCGGCCTGACCATGGCCGAGAAGTTCCGTGACGAAGGTAACGACGTTCTGCTGTTCGTCGACAACATCTATCGTTACACCTTGGCCGGTACTGAAGTATCCGCACTGCTGGGCCGTATGCCTTCGGCAGTAGGTTACCAGCCGACCCTGGCTGAAGAGATGGGCGTACTGCAAGAGCGCATCACTTCGACCAAGGAAGGTTCGATCACCTCGATCCAGGCCGTATACGTGCCTGCGGACGACTTGACCGACCCGTCGCCAGCGACCACCTTCGCCCACTTGGACGCCACCGTCGTTCTGTCCCGTGACATCGCCTCCCTGGGTATCTACCCAGCGGTCGATCCACTCGACTCGACTTCGCGCCAGCTGGACCCGAACGTGATCGGCAACGAGCACTACGATACCGCTCGCGGCGTTCAGTACGTGCTGCAGCGCTACAAAGAGCTGAAGGACATCATTGCGATTCTGGGTATGGACGAACTGTCCGAAACAGACAAGCAGCTGGTATCCCGCGCTCGTAAGATTCAGCGCTTCTTGTCCCAGCCGTTCTTCGTGGCCGAAGTCTTCACCGGTTCTCCAGGCAAATACGTTTCCCTGAAAGACACCATCGCAGGCTTCAGCGGCATCCTCAAAGGTGACTACGACCACCTGCCAGAACAAGCGTTCTACATGGTCGGCAGCATCGAAGAAGCTGTTGAGAAAGCCAAGAAACTGTAATCCCGGTGCCCCGCAAGGGGCGCCAATCAGGTTGAGGCAAGCAGATGGCTATGACAGTCCATTGCGATATCGTCAGCGCAGAAGGAGAGATTTTCTCCGGTCTGGTCGAGATGGTAGTTGCGCACGGTAACCTGGGTGATCTTGGTATCGCTCCGGGCCACGCGCCGCTGATCACCAATCTCAAGCCAGGCCCGATCACGCTGACCAAGCAGGGTGGCACCCAAGAGGTGTTCTACATCTCTGGTGGTTTCCTCGAGGTCCAGCCGAACATGGTCAAGGTGCTTGCCGATACCGTGCAACGTGCTGGCGACCTGGACGAAGCTCAGGCCCAAGCAGCCCTCAAGGCTGCCGAGAACGCCCTGAACAGCAAAAGCGCTGATTTCGACTACGGCGCTGCTGCCGCGCGTCTGGCCGAGGCCGCAGCTCAGCTGCGTACCGTCCAGCAGATGCGCAAAGGGAAGTAATCGGCCCTGGCCGACGCTTCCGTTGCGATTGAGTAAAAGGGTAGCCTCGGCTACCCTTTTTCTTTTTCCGAAATTTCTCTTCGGTCACAGCGCTGACCGCCCCGGATTGGTAGCCAGTCAATGTCACTCGATATCGTTATTCTCGCCGCAGGCCAAGGCACCCGCATGCGTTCGGCACTGCCTAAAGTGCTGCACCCGGTTGCTGGCAATTCCATGCTCGGCCATGTTATCCACAGCGCGCGCCAGCTCAAGCCGCAAGGCATTCATGTGGTGATCGGCCACGGTGCCGAGCTGGTCCGTGAACGCCTGGCAGCAGACGACCTCAACTTCGTCCTGCAGGACAAGCAACTGGGCACCGGCCATGCCGTCGCTCAAGCCATCCCGGCGCTGACCGCTGACACCGTGCTGGTGCTGTACGGCGATGTGCCGCTGATTGAAGTGGAAACCCTGCAGCGCCTGCTGGCCCAGGTCAGCCCACAGCAATTGGGCCTGCTCACCGTCAACCTGGAAGACCCGACCGGCTATGGCCGCATCGTCCGCGATGCTCAGGGCCAGGTTGCCGCGATCGTCGAACACAAGGATGCCAGCGAGGCACAGAAGGCGATCACCGAGGGCAACACCGGAATCCTGGCGATGCCGGCTGCGCGCCTGAGCGACTGGATGAGTCGTTTGTCCAACAACAATGCCCAGGGCGAGTACTACCTCACCGACGTCATTGCCATGGCTGTGGCAGACGGCCTGGTGGTCGCTACCGAGCAGCCGCACGATGCCATGGAAGTGCAGGGCGCCAACGACCGCCGCCAGCTGTCCGAGCTCGAGCGTCATTACCAACTGCGCGAAGGTCGCCGCCTGATGGCGCTGGGCGTGACCCTGCGTGATCCGGCCCGTTTCGATGTGCGCGGCGAGGTGACGGTCGGCCGTGATGTACTGATCGACGTCAACGTGATTCTCGAAGGCAAGGTGGTGATCGAGGATGACGTGCAGATCGGCCCCAACTGTGTGATCAAGAACAGCACCTTGCGCAAGGGTGCTGTGGTCAAGGCCAACAGCCATATCGAAGGTGCGGTGCTGGGCGAGGGCAGCGATGCTGGCCCGTTTGCGCGCCTGCGCCCGGGCAGCGTGCTGGATGCCAAAGCGCATGTGGGTAACTTTGTTGAGCTGAAGAACGCTCATCTGGGCGAGGGTGCCAAAGTCGGTCACCTGACCTACCTGGGCGATGCTGAGGTCGGTGCACGCACCAATATTGGCGCCGGCACCATCACCTGCAACTACGATGGCGCCAACAAATTCAAGACAGTGCTGGGCGCGGACGTCTTTATCGGTTCGAACAACTCGCTGGTCGCGCCTGTGGATATCCTGGACGGCGCCACTACCGCGGCCGGTTCGACCATCAATCAAAACGTCGAGGCCGGTCAGCTGGCAGTCGCGCGTAGCCGTCAGCGCAATATCGACGGCTGGAAGCGCCCTGTGAAAATCACCAAGAACTGATTTATCCACAGCCGTTAATCAGAAAGCCGACTTATGTGAGTAAGTCGGCTTTCTTATTTCAGCAGGTGACATCCGTTTCAAAAGTTACCCACAGGCGCATGAGCGCTTGACGAAGACGCCGAGTTAGGTTTTGATTGGGCTACTTATCTTTCGGATCGAAACTTAATCTGTCATGTCGAAACGAAACACCCCCCAGCGCCGTCATAACATCCTTGCCCTGCTCAACGAGCAAGGCGAGGTGAGTGTGGATAACCTGGCCAAGCGTTTCGAAACCTCCGAGGTGACCATTCGCAAGGATCTGGCTGCGCTCGAGAGCAATGGCCTGCTGCTGCGTCGCTACGGCGGCGCGGTACCGGTACCGCAGGAGCTGCTGGCCGAAACTGTGCAACCCGTATCCCTGTACAAGCAGGCCATCGCTCGCGCCGCCGTGGAGCGGATCCGCGAGCACGCCCGGATCATCATCGACAGCGGCAGTACCACCGCCGCCATGATCCCCGAGCTGGGCCGCCAGCCCGGCCTGGTGGTGATGACCAACTCGCTCAACGTAGCCCGCGCCATCAGTGACCTTGAACACGAGCCGGTGCTGTTGATGACCGGAGGCACCTGGGACCCGCATTCGGAGTCGTTCCAGGGCCAGGTCGCCGAGCAGGTACTGCGCTCGTACGATTTCGACCAGTTGTTCATCGGCGCCGATGGCATCGACCTGCAGCGTGGCACCACCACCTTCAACGAGCTGCTCGGTTTGAGCCGCGTGATGGCCGAAGTTGCCCGCGAAGTGATCGTGATGGTCGAGTCGGACAAGGTCGGACGCAAGATCCCTAACCTGGAGCTGCCGTGGAGCAGCATCAGTACCCTTATTACAGACGAGCGCCTGCCCATGGCGGCGCGCGAAGCATTCAAAGCCCGCGGCATTAACCTGATCTGCGCCGCGATCAGCCAGGAGCAATAATATGTGTGGAATCGTTGGTGCCGTTGCTGAACGTAATATCACGACCATCCTGATCGAAGGCCTCAAGCGCCTCGAGTACCGTGGCTACGACAGCGCTGGCCTGGCTGTGCTGACCGAGAACGGCGCGCTGCAACGCCGCCGCCGCATCGGCAAGGTCAGCGAGCTGGATGCCGCCGTCGCCGCCGAGCCCCTTGCCGGCAAGCTGGGCATTGCCCACACCCGCTGGGCCACCCACGGCGCGCCGACCGAGCAGAATGCCCACCCGCATTTCTCCAGCGATGAACTGGCGGTGGTGCACAACGGCATCATCGAAAACCACGAAGAGCTGCGCGAAGAGCTCAAAGGCCTGGGTTACGTGTTTGCCTCGCAGACCGACACCGAAGTCATCGTCCACCTGATTCATCACAACCTGAAAAGCACACCAGACCTGGCCGATGCCCTCAAGGCTGCGGTCAAGCGCCTGCATGGTGCCTACGGCTTGGCGCTGATCAGCATCAAGCAGCCGGACCGCCTGGTCGCCGCACGCAGCGGCAGCCCGCTGGTGATCGGCCTCGGCCACGGCGAAAACTTCCTCGCCTCCGACCAGTTGGCCCTGCGCCAGGTCACTGACCGCTTCATGTACCTGGAGGAGGGCGACATCGCCGAAATCCGCCGCGACCAGATCACCATCTGGGATCAGGCCGGCGCACAGGTGCAACGCGAAACCGTGCAGTACCACGAAGGCGCTGAAGCAGCCGACAAAGGCACTTATCGCCACTTCATGCTCAAGGAAATCCACGAGCAGCCAGCGGTGGTGCAGCGCACTCTCGAAGGCCGCCTGGGCGGTGACCATGTGCTGGTGCAAGCCTTCGGCCCACAAGCCGCCGAGCTGTTCGCCAAAGTACGCAATGTGCAGATCGTTGCCTGCGGCACCAGCTACCACGCCGGTATGGTCGCCCGTTACTGGCTGGAAAGCCTGGCCGGCATCCCTTGCCAGGTCGAAGTCGCCAGCGAGTTCCGCTACCGCAAGGTCGTGGTGCAGCCAGACACCCTGTTCGTGTCGATTTCCCAGTCGGGCGAAACTGCCGACACCTTGGCCGCCCTGCGCAACGCCAAGGAGCTCGGCTTCCTTGGCAGCCTGGCCATCTGCAACGTCGGCATCAGCTCGCTGGTGCGCGAGTCCGACCTGACCTTGCTGACCCTGGCTGGCCCGGAAATCGGGGTTGCCTCGACCAAGGCCTTCACCACCCAGCTGGTCTCGCTGATGCTGCTCACCCTGGCCCTCGGCCGCGTACGTGGCACCCTCGAAGCCGGTGTAGAAGCAGAGCTGGTCGAAGAGCTGCGCCGCCTGCCGACTCGCCTGGGCGAAGCGCTGGCGATGGACGGTGTGGTCGAGAAGATCGCCGAGCTGTTCGCCGACAAGCACCACACCCTGTTCCTCGGCCGCGGCGCGCAGTACCCGGTAGCCATGGAAGGTGCGCTCAAGCTCAAGGAAATCTCCTACATCCACGCTGAAGCCTACCCAGCTGGCGAGCTCAAGCACGGCCCGCTGGCGCTGGTAGACGCCGACATGCCGGTAGTCACCGTCGCGCCGAACAACGAACTGCTGGAGAAGCTCAAGTCCAACCTGCAGGAAGTCCGCGCCCGCGGCGGTGAGCTGGTGGTGTTTGCCGATGAGCACGCCGGCATGAGCAACGCCGAAGGCATCCACGTGATCAACGTGCCGCACATCGCCGACGCACTGGCGCCGATCCTCTACACCATCCCACTGCAGTTACTGTCGTACTACGTGGCGGTGTTGAAGGGGACTGATGTCGACCAGCCGCGGAACCTGGCTAAGTCGGTTACGGTGGAGTGATGTGAAGCTGGGAGGGCGGTTGGTGGCTGCGCGGATTAAAGATTGACACAAAAGGTTAAAGTTTGACACACGCTATTAAAGTTTGACACAACGCGAAAACCCCCGTATTTACGGGGGTTTTCCGTTTCTGGGCCAAGCCGTTGGTCCGGATTAACCGCTTCGCTTGGCAGCGAGAGTAGTCTGGAATTCCCTTCGACGATGCCGCCGAAAGGTCCATATTTTCCTATGACTATTTTTTGAGGAGCAGGTGAAGCACTCCGGCTGGACTGAGGAGGTAGGGGTTGCGCGGTCGTAGGTTTACTTCAAAGCAGGATATTGAACGGCACATCGCCAACGGATTTGGATCCGGCGCCGGAGTCGGTTACGTGCCTTGGTTGCGTGTGCAGGATGTCCCTTCGATGGGGCGCTCCCACAAAATTCCAGGCGTTAAAGTCGAGCGCATACATCATCTCTTGTCCGATCTCGAACGTGCCTACCTCCTGGTCTGCGAGTTCTCTGAAGAGGTAGTGGACATCCGCGAGCAATACCCGTTGCTACCTGTGGAAAGCACTCAAGCCATCGCAAAGGCGATTGGCGTCCGTTACCCCAGATACAAATCTACTGCCCTGCCGCTCGTAATGACGACAGACTTCCTCCTGACCGTTAGGCAGCCAAACGGAGACTTCAAGTCCGTAGCTAGGACAATTAAGTATCAGCAAGACCTCAGAGAGGATTCTCTTCGGACTCTGGAAAAGTTAGAAGTCGAGAGACGGTTCTGGATGAGCCAGGGAGTAGATTGGGCCATTGTTACTGAGGAAATGTTTACGCCCGACCTGATTAAAAACCTCGGACTCCTTAGACGATACGCGCAACTGCCCCGTGCGCTGATGAGTTCGTCACTTCACTCTGAATTCCTTGAGCTCCTAGAGTCTAGCAAAGCTTACCCTTGGGCCACGTCTGAATGTCTAAGAAGAATTGCTACACGTTTAGGAATAGCGTACAGCGATGCTAGGGATATTTTCTTCAATCTAATCTGGCGAAAAGTTATTCTCACTGATTTGAGTAACGCTCCGTTGCACCTCAAGTCGCCGCTGCCTGATCTCAAGGTTATTTACTCTTCTGACCTAAACGCATTGAGTGAGAGATCGTTATGACTATTTCAATCAATGGCATATTCGAACCCGTCACAGAACTCTCGACTCTCACTACCTTAGCCAGAGTCCTTCATTTGGATGAGAAGAACGATGCAGTGATCGTGATAGACCTCGTCGAGCCGCCGAGAAAGCCCTACCCTTTGGGGCTTGAAGAACTCAGGCTTTCGCTGGAGGCTGGCGACACCAAATCCGTCGTCACGGGAGTACCCGAGTTCCTGCTGGTCTTGGAAGGTGATCTCGATGAAAGCACTAAGCGCGATAGGGATGAAAAATGGGCGGTGATTGCGCCGCTTCTGGATCCGGCCTACCCCGGACAGATCTTCGTTGGTGGCGAGATGGGGCGCCTTGTGGGAAACCGCGCCGCTGAACTGGGTATGCATCGAAAGACTATTTATCGTCTTTTGTATAGATATTGGTTCTATGGTCAGGTAAGAAATGCGCTTCTCAAAGATTATTCAGCGGTGGGTGTTGCCAGCAGGAACTACACCCAAGATAAACGGCCCGGTCCTAAGCCTAAGTTTCAGGGAGTTCTGACTACGCCTTCCAAGCTGCTCAGTGTTGTTGATAAGCGGTGTATTCGGGTAGGTTACTCACTTTATGTCAACGATAAAGCGCCCTCAATCCGCATTGCTTATGACAAGATGCTTAAGAAATTCTATTCTGTAAAAGATTATTCGAAGAACGCAGAAAATCGAATTCGCTTACTTCCAGATGCCGACATACCTAATTACAATCAGTTCGATTATTGGGGCAAAATATTTTTTGACGAGATAGCAACTGATCGTGGGCGTAAGGGATTGACGAAGTGGCTCAAAGACTGCCGTCCGCTGTCCGGTACCGTCCGCGATTGGCTTCGGGGGCCTTGTCACCAATTCGAGATTGACGCGACGATTGCAGATATCTATTTGGTCAACAGTTATTCCCGGCGGATGGTGATTGGAAGGCCTGTGGTCTACATCGTGGTGGACAGCTTCTCGGGGATGATTGTTGGCCTGTATGTTGGTCTGGAGGGGCCCAGCTGGAATGGTGCGCGGCAGGCATTGTTCAATGCATTCACCTCCAAGGTGGATTTCTGCGCGCAGAACGGCGTCGTTATCAATTCCGAGGACTGGGACTGCCACCACCTACCTCAGCAAATCTACGCCGACCGAGGCGAGATGTTGTCTTTGGCTGCGGAAGGATTGGCAACTGGCTTGGGCATCGAGATGGGCACGGCACCTCCGTACCGTCCAGATTGGAAGCCCATGGTCGAAAGCAGGTTCGGGATCCTCAATGATTTAACCGGTATCAGGTGGCTTCCGGGCGGTGTGGCCGCGCGGGAGAAAGAGCGAGGCGAGCGCGATTATCGGCTCGACGCCACTCTCAACCTGAAGGAGTTCACGCAGATCGTCATTGAGTGCGTCTTGCACTACAACCGTTATCATCGACAGCCAGAACGCCTCACTCAATCGATGATGCTCGATGGCGTTGAGCCTACTCCCATGGGCATATGGTCCTGGGCTTCGGAGAATGATCTGATCCAGGCCAACAACCGGCCTGACGATTTAATCTATCTCCACCTGTTGCCTCGTGAGCGAGCCACGGTGCAGAAGGGCGGCGTGATTTTCCGCGGCATGCACTATGTGTGTGAGTTTGCGATCCAAGAAAACTGGTTTGCCAAAGCTCGCCGCAATGGAGTGTGGTCGATCGATTGCCGGTTCGATCCGAACTCTGCCGCTCATATCTGGATCCAGGGTGAGAACAAGCAGTTTCTGCGCTGCGACCTTCGACGCTCGGATGCAAAGTACGCCGGTTATCGCTCGGACGAGATCTACGATCTGCTGGCAGCGTATCGGCAAACACCACCCGCTCACAAACGGGCAGAGTTGGAGAGCCGCGTGAGCTTGGTCGACACCGTGGAGCAAATCATCAGCGTCGCTACGGCCGAGCAGAAGCTTGAGCCTCCTGCGAGTACTAAATCTGAAGCGGTGGCCAACATCCGCGCAAATCGTTCTGAAGAGCGCAAGCGGGAGCGTGAAAACGCCACAGTCCCAGAGGGTGTGCGAGCAGAGCCCGAACAACCCGTAGCGGAAGCGACCTCCATTGCACGTGACTCGTATGCGGGCCCTCGCAGCGCGCAGGTCATCGATCTGCTCAGAAGACTTCGTCCAGGACAGAGTAAATGAAAGGCGCACGAATTTTCGCGAGTTACACCAAGCAGGCCATCTCTGAATATGCAGGAAACCCGTTGATTGAGGCTTTGCCGCCGATCCTTCCGGAAGCAGCGGCCATCGAGTTGATATCGAACTTCCCCCAGCCAGTAACACCTGAAGAGCTTGAACTCGACGGAGCGACACGGATTCACTGTATTGAGCGACTGAAGACAGTCGTGCAGCCGTTCCTGCTGCATTTGGAACTGGAGTCTATGTTTTCCCTGTTGGTCCGCCGCGGTTACGTTGGACGCAATCCAACCTCACCTGACACGGTCAGGCACCTGCATTCCTTATCGGGGGCCCAGCGCTATCATGAGTCTTTCAAATCGACGGCTGACTCCTTCACCGTTGTAGGCCTGAGTGGTATTGGGAAGTCGACTGCGCTCCACGCCATTCTGAGCCTCTACCCCCAAACGATTCGGCATGAGCGCTATGATGGGAACCAATTTGTCCACACCCAGATCACCTGGCTCAAATTAGACTGCCCGCGCGATGGGTCGCTGGCTGGATTCTGCCAGCAGTTTTTCCACGCCGTCGGTCAAGCACTCGGCGACCAGGATTATCACAAGCGTCATCGGCACCGGAACATCAACGATGCGCTGCAGCAGATGTACCAGGTAGCCAGTACGTTCTTCATTGGCGCCTTGCTGATTGATGAGCTGCAAAACCTCCACTTGGCGAAAACGGGTGGCAAGGAAAGCATGCTGAACTTCTTCTTACACTTGGTGAACAACATTGGCATCCCTGTCGTGTTCATAGGCACGAATTCAATGATCAGCTTGTTCTCGGATGTCATGCGTGTTGCCCGTCGCAGCGGCAGTACTATCGAGTTCAAGCGGTTCGAGAAGGATGATGAGGAGTGGCAGTTCCTGGTTGAGAACCTCTGGAGTTATCAGTGGTGCAAGCAGACTGCTGAACTGACCCCCGAGATCTTCGATGCGTTGTACGAGTACACCCAAGGCGTAACAGACTTCCTGGTGAAGCTACTCGTTCTGTGCCAGCGCTATGCCATTCAAAGCGGCTCCGAATGCCTGACTGCCGAGGCGATCGCCAAGGTGAGCAATGCCAAGATGCAAATCCTCAAACCAGCTCTTTCAGCTCTGCGCAGTCGAGACCCTGCTCGTATGCGACAGTTCGATGACCTTCTTCCCATCGAGGAGCAGTTGATCGACATGATGTCGTTTGATGGGCTTCCACGAGCAGACCGGCTTGCATTGCTCCGTGGTGTGAGGACGCATACGAAGCCAGTGGACTCACCTTCATCAGTTCCAAGTAAACCTGCATCTCCCGCTGCACCTGCAGCTGTCGGAGTAGAGGCATCGCAAGCAAAGGCACTGAGTGAGCAGCCTGACACCATAGCAGCGCTAAAGTCAGAGGGTTGGATAACCACTGATCTCTTTGAGTTTTCGCCGGCTTACCTCAAATCATGATTCGAAGGTGGCGAAATGGATCTGAAATTCCATTTCTTCCCAGCGGCTTTTCCCGACGAGACACTTCACAGTGTCCTCTCACGCTATGCCCGGCTATGCGGCGGTAGCAGCCGAAAAGCAGCGTTCGCTGGCGAGAGAGCTGCAGCCTCGTTCACTCAGAACGTAGCGTTTCCAAGCCGCCTGGGTGATTTAGTCGATGCTCTTCCTCGCGGCGCTTGCTGTTCGTTGTCTCAAATCATCGCACGTCATACTCTGCTGCCTTATTACGCGCCCTTTCTCACCCGCTATCAGCTGCAGAATGCCCAGGTCTCAATGGCTGGGGAGAGCAGAGGGCTGATGTTGAAGTTGGGCATCAATGCCAGTCGGATCGAGTGGGCTTCGAGAACCCGGTTCTGTCCTGAGTGCCTTGAAGAAAATATCCGTCGAGTTGGTGCCGCCTACTGGCACCGAGCTCACCAGCTTCCTGGTGTGTTGGTATGTCCAGATCATGGCACCCTACTCAACGTGGTGGAACCTGGTTGGAGCAGCCGCAATTCTCGACAGCTCAATCTCCCTGACGATGATTGCGTGCAAGCCCACTCAATTCAGCTCGATGCTCCCGATGAGACGCTCCCAGGGCTACGACAGATAGCATTGAGTTCACTGCGGCTGCTGGACCTGCAGCCTTGTTCTCTTCAAGCCGATGTACTGCGCGCTTGCTTTCTGCAGAGCGCTGCAGACTTGGATCTCACCTCTGGTGCAGCACATCGGTTGGACTTGCGTCGTTTGGGCGCGTATATGGTCAGCTTTTTCAAAGCGCTTCCGGACGCCTGGGAGTACTCGATTCTTAGCGAGTGCCCAGCAGCATCCCCTGCGACCTGGGTCACCAAACTGCTTCGTCGACCAAGAGGCACCCACCATCCACTCAAGTACATCGTGTTGGCCAACGCTTTGAGGATAGAGCTGGCTCGCATTTCCAGCATCGACAGGCCATCAGTCCATACTCATGAGCGACCATCGCCGTTTGTGGCCTGTTCTTCACAAACGATGCGAACTCCGCCCGTAGTCGAGGGATTGGAGGGCTTACCGGCTGCTATCTGGAAGCTTGCTCTTGCGGGGAGCGAAGCACGGCAGATCGCCGATGCAGTGGGCGTATCTCTGGTTTATGTGTACCGGACCATCCGCGCCGTAGACAGTGGCCCATCCGCTTGGAGAGAAGCGAGGTTGCTGAGGCAGAGCCGGCAGCATCGAGCATCCTTCGAGGGGGAGTATCGGCGTCTGCCTGCTCACCAATGCCGGGACTATGCGTGGCTGTATCGATGTGACCGGGCCTGGCTTGTGGGCTGCATAGAGAAAAACGGAAGTCTCCATGCAGCACGATCGGACAGCACCGGCAGACTCACCGCAATTGACGCGGAGCTTGCTATACAGGTCGGCTGCTGTGCACAGCGGCTTCTGGCCTTACCCGGAAGGCCTGTTTGGATCTCGCGTGCGAAAATTGGGCGAGAGCTGCATGTCCTGGCTCGCTTCGAGAAACAGCTCTCAAAGCTGCCCCTTTGCCGGAAAGCGTTGGACCAAGTTTGTGAGTCCGCCGAGCAATTTCGCGCTCGGCGCCTGTTATGGGCCGAAGCGAAGCTGTTGGATGAGCAGAGAAGCGTTACCCGATCGGCGTTGTACCGCACTGCTTGCATCAGGCCAGAGATGGGATCCTGATGAACAATTGATCTGTTTGCTGGAGGCACCCTAATTGGCAGGGTCGAAGGTGACAGCGTCCTGACGCCTACCGCAAATCGTCTCCTTGGGGGCAGTAAAGCGCTGTCACCCCAGCACAGCCTTACAAAGATGTAATGCCTAGATCACATGGATGACAGCTACCAAGCCTTAGGCTTCAGACATGTCTTCATGGAGTGACTGAAATGATCAATGCCAAAAGCATCGCCGCCCTATTGCTCGTAATCGCATCCTCATCCGCTTTCGCCGAAGGGGGATCCGATCGCTTGCACGGAAAAATGATTCAGGCGAATGAGAAGGCAATGCGTGCATACGCAGCTGCCAATGGAAAAACCCCACCTGAAGTGATTCATTATCGCTATGGAATGAAGCTGGACGTGGCGAGAGTGATCAGCAGGACTTCGACTACTGGTACCTGCGACGTGATGCCGGCACAGATGAATTACGAGGACTCAACAGGAGAGCTGAAAATCCTCGAATATCGCACTGCCGGAATTAACTGCAGGGGTCAAAACTAACCGAAAGAACAGGTTGACGCTGGCCGCCAGCACTACAGCTGGTCGGCCGGCAGAGGCCTTTGCTTTGGGGCCCCTTACATTACATGCCAGGATAACTGGCAACCACTTGATCGTCCCCGCTCTTGGTGAGGCCGATGACTTGATAGGCGTGTTTCACACCATCAACCTCCATACCTGGTGAGCCAGCGGGCATGCCGGGTACCGCGACGCCTGCCAGGTCGTTTCGCTTTATGAGCTCTCGCACCTGGTCTGCTGGAACGTGGCCTTCCACAAACTTCCCGTCGATGACGGCGGTGTGACACGACGCAAGCCTCGGAGCCACTCCTAACCCCTGCTTCACCGAGCTCATGTCCGCTTCAACGTGGTCGACGACCTTGAATCCGTTTGCCTCCAGGTGCGCTATCCATTTCTTGCAGCAACCGCAATTAGCGTCCCGGTGCACATCGATAGTCAGGGGCTCCGCTGCATAGCCGGCGGAGACGATTAGCAGCGACGCAATGGCAGTTAAACCACGGAAGCGGCGTTTAATTGTCATGTGTGTGCTCCTTTCCGTCTTTGTGCACATGAGTATTGGGAGCAGAGCCTGTGTGGTGGTCCGAGTGCGCCTCAGCGGATTTATGATCACCGTGATGCTCCGCTACAGATGCAGGCTCCGATTGCGAGCTTCCATGCTCATACCTTTCCTCAACCGCGCCATGCCCTGCGGAATCATCATGATTACCATGACCTGATTTCGCGCCACCGTGTTGGCCTTCATGGTTATGCATATCGCTTTCGCCACCGCCATGTTGGTGGCCACCACTGGAGGCGACCATCATCTGGTACTGCTCAGCATTGAGCTGCGGCAGCTGCTCCAGGAACCCGACGATGCCCCAGATGTACTGGTCGTCCATGCTCTTGCCCCAAGCAGGCATGCCTGTGGCTTTGATGCCGTGCTTGATGGTCCAGAATGCAGCTGCAGGATCGCCACTTACGCCGATCTCGGTGAGGTTTGGTGGAGATGGGTAGAGGGCTTGGCTGAGTTCTGTTTTCTGCACCCCAGGAGCGAGGTGGCATCCGATACACATGGCGTTGTAATTGCCTGCCCCTGCTTGGATAAGAGCAGGATCTTTAAGGTCTGGGACCTCAATGTCGCGGG
This sequence comes from Pseudomonas sp. PGPR N4, assembly GCF_059693665.1. Lineage (NCBI taxonomy): Bacteria > Pseudomonadati > Pseudomonadota > Gammaproteobacteria > Pseudomonadales > Pseudomonadaceae > Pseudomonas > Pseudomonas sp. PGPR N4. Next base: position 734,715 of record NZ_JCAUKV010000002.1, on the reverse strand, counting down.
CACGGACTTCAATTGAGCGATCACGCGCCATAGCCAAAAACGCATGCACAGCGGGGAAGTGCGGGTCATCCGCACCAACGTTCACGAGACCGAAGTAAGCGGCGCCAAGCACTGCCGCGCCGCCAACAGCACCCGCCGTCACCAGAGTTGTAATTGTTCTTTTCATATTGAGTTCTCAAAACCACATACGAATACCGGCGACAAAGCGAGCTTCGTCCACATCCCCGCCTTCATCCCGAATGAAATCGGCGGTTTTGCCGTAGGAACGGCTCCAAGTAACACCTATATAGGGTGCGAACTGGCGAACAATCTCGTACCGTAACCGCAGCCCGACTTCGGTGTTTGCTAGGCCGGAGCCCACTCCGCGTTCCGGGTCGTTCTTGCCATAAAAATTGGCCTCAGCGGTTGGCTGAAGGATCAAACGATTAGTCAGCAGGATGTCGTACTCACCCTCCAGGCGGGCAGCGGTCTGACCGTTCTCACCGATAAACGCCGTGGCTTCCGCTTCGAAGTCATACAGAGCCATGCCCTGAATACCGAACGCGGCCCAGGTCTGGGGATCTTCCGGTTTGAAGTCCTGCCGGACGCCAGCGACTACATCCCACCAAGGGCTTACGGAGCGGCCATAGAGGAGCTGTAGCTCAGCATCTTCAGTAACCCCATTGGTACGCTCACCCTCCGAGCGAATCCAGAGCCTATTGATGTCACCGCCCACCCAACCGGATGCGTCCCAGGCAAGCGTGCTGCCTTCGTCGGCATCCTGGTATTCCAGCTGGTCCAGCAAGAAAAAGCTGTTGAGACCGCTATCATCCATTTTGTGCCCGTCAAGCGGGGGGAAGGCAGCCTGGCGGTCGGCGTCAGTAAGCACTGGGATTGGCGTGCGCCTGGTAGCAGTCGGCGATTCAGCTTTGCCATGTCCCATCGTGGAATGATCCATCGCACCATGATCCATGCCTTTCATACTTCCATGGTCCATCTTGCTGTGGTCCATGGAGGTGGATTTGGCTTTGGGCTGGCCGTGGCCCATTTTGCTGTGATCGGGCGTGGGTTGCTTACTCCCGCCCCCCATCTGGCTATGGTCCATGCCCGGCATCGCATCCTGTGATGAAGCGTCGTCCATCTGCATTGCACCATGGTCCATTGCCGAATGATCCATCCCGGAATGGTCCATTTCAGCGGCGAAGCTGGGTGAAACGCCCAGCACTCCTAGCGAAACAGCCAGTGCCAGCAGCGATGGTCGTGCAACGCTATTGGCCATTTTTCCCTGCCTTAGCTTTGTCGCTGCCATGCGATTCCATCATTTTGCTGTGATCCATGCCTTCCATAGAGCCATGGTCCATGCCCTTCATTGAGCCGTGATCCATGCCTTTCATGGAGCCGTGATCCATGCCCTCATGGTTCATGCCCTGGGCTTGCTTGCTCTTCGAGCCGTTCGATTGTGTTGCGTCGGACGATTTTTGAGGGTGCTGATCGTGGTTGTCACTGGACCAGGAAGACGGGGCGTACACTGCCAGCAGGCCAACCATCGCGGCAGAGAGGAAAAAGGCGCTTCGTTTCATTGTTTTGCTCATCTCGTATCTCCAGTTCATTCGTCCACGCGGACTTCTCGGAACATGCCCATCTCCATGTGGTACATGAGGTGACAGTGATAGGCCCAGCGCCCGAGCGCATCTGCGGTAACGCGATAGCTTCGTTTCGAGCCTGGCGGCATATCGATCGTGTGCTTTCGGACCATGAAGTTGCCATTCTCATCTTCCAGGTCACTCCACATGCCGTGTAGGTGGATGGGGTGAGTCATCATGGTGTCGTTGACCAAGGTAATGCGCAGACGCTCGCCGTACTTGAGCCGTAGGGGTTCTGCGTCAGAGAACTTGATGCCATCGAAGGACCAAGCGAACTTCTCCATGTGGCCGGTAAGATGCAGTTCGATGGTCCGGCCCGGTTCACGGCCGTCAGGGTCGATGAAGGTGCTACGCAAATCCGAATACGTGAGAACCCGACGCCCGTTATCGCGAAGCCCGATTCCCGGATCGTTCAGCTTCGGCGTCGGGGTCATGGTCTGCATATCGACCAGGGGGTTGTTTGTTTCGGAGGCGGGATGGCTTTGCATGGCACCGCTAGCGGCCATATTGGCGCGGTCCATGCCAGCCATTTTGCTGTGATCCATACCGGCCATACTGCCGTGGTCCATGCCAGCCATCTTGCTGTGGTCCATTCCGGCCATGCTGCCGTTGTCCATGCCAGCCATCTTGCTGTGGTCCATTCCGGCCATGCTGCCGTGGTCCATGCCAGCCATCTTGCTGTGGTCCATGCCACCCATGCTGCCATGATCCATCCCCATGTCGCCCATGGAGATCAGGGGACGTGGGTCTACCGTCGGTACCGGGGCCTGCAGGCCCTCACGGACAGCCAAAGTACCCCTTGAATAACCGGTGCGATCCATGGTCTGAGCAAAGATGGTGTAAGCCTGCTCGTTCTCAGGCTCGACAATTACATCGTAGGTTTCGGCAACGGCGATCCGGAATTCATCGATCGACACAGGCTTGACGTACTGACCATCGGCCGCAACAACCGTCATTTTCAAGCCGGGTATCCGCACGTCGAAATACGTCATGGCCGAGCCATTGATAAAGCGAAGCCGAATTTTCTCGCCTGGCTTGAAGATGCCCGTCCAGTTCCCGTTCGGCGCCTGGCCATTCATGAGATAGGTGTAGGTGTACCCGCTCACGTCGGCGAGATCGGTTGGGCTCATCTTCATCTCAGCCCACATCTTCCGATCGGCCACAGCGGCAGCCCAGCCTTTCTCGCTTACGTCGTCGACAAAGTCGCCAACGGTCCGCTTGTGGAAGTTGTAGTAATCCGACTGCTTCTTGAGCTTGGACATAACCTGCGCCGGATCTTCGTCAGTCCAGTCACTCAGCATGACGACGTAATCACGGTCGTAAGTGAAAGGCTCGGGATCCTTGGCATCGATCACCAGCGCACCGTACACACCGACCTGCTCTTGGAAGCCCGAATGGCTGTGGTACCAGTAGGTGCCGTTCTGGTCGACCTTGAACTTGTACTCGTACATGCCGTCCGGTGCGATGCCATGGAAGCTCAAGCCCGGCACGCCGTCCATGTTTGCCGGCAGAATGATGCCGTGCCAGTGGATGGACGTATCCTGCTTCAAGCGATTTCGTACCCGCAGCGTGACTGTGTCGCCTTCTCGCCAACGGAGTATCGGCCCTGGTAGCGAACCGTTGATGGCCATAGCCGTTCGAGCTGCGCCGGTAACGTTCACCGGGAGCTCCCCGATGTACAGGTCAAAATCGGTGCCGGTCAGTACGTTGGGCTGGCCAGGGCTCGTTACAGCCCAGACCGGCGCGCGCCACATGCCCAGCCCACCCAGTAGTCCGGTAGCAGCCAGGCCTTTGACGAATGAACGTCTCGTGGTTTTGCTTTGCATGCCGTTGCGTCCAGTCAGGTAGATCGCTGATATCCAGGCTGCGGAGTCCGCAACCATCTGGTTTCAATTGAGCTCCCCCAAGCCCGGTAGGCATTCGCTAAAGCACAGGATTTGGAGGAGGCCATATCCCGAAAGCTGACATAGTTCAGATTCCGGGGTGATTACATTTCTGTAAGCTCGGCTCAGCAGCTCTCGTGGCCGGCGTGCTTTTGGCCTTGGGCGGTAACAGGAGCCTCTGTTTTTTTCTCTTGGGCAAGCTGATAAGCCTGCATAGTAGATTCACGTTTAGCTTCCATTTTGGCGAAGGTGCGATCTGCGCCGCCTTCAGCCAGTGCGAGGCTCGCCATGCCGAAGGTGACTAACATCACAATCGCTTTGATCATGTTCATTTGCGTTTCCTCTAAGGGTCAGCTTCGCCTGATTGGCGTCGTTCACAGTGCTCAAGCTAGCCACCCGGCACTGTCAGCAAGCTGAGCCCGACATTACTTTTCCGTCAGCTTCTGGTTGGGTGTCTTTTTTGCTGCAAACTGAAGGTCACCCAAGGGGCGCAGCAGATGAAATTACTCGTAGCCGAAGATGAGCCAAAAACCGGGGCCTACCTGCAGCAAGGGCTGACAGAGGCTGGCTTTACAGTCGATCGTGTGGTCACAGGGACTGATGCCTTGCAGTCCGCGTTGAGCGAGGCCTATGACCTGCTGATTCTCGATGTGATGATGCCGGGGCTGGATGGCTGGGAGGTGCTGCGGATGGTGCGTGCAGCTGGAAAAGAGGTACCGGTTTTATTCTTGACGGCCCGTGATGGCGTGGACGACCGCGTGAAAGGGCTAGAGCTTGGAGCTGACGATTACCTGGTCAAACCTTTTGCATTTTCGGAGTTGCTTGCGCGGGTGCGGACTTTACTGCGAAGAGGCAGCAGTGTCTCTGCGCAAACGACAATGCAAATGGCCGACTTGGAGGTCGACCTGCTTAAGCGGCGAGCCACCCGAAATGGCAAGCGGATCGACCTAACAGCCAAGGAATTCGCCCTGCTGGAATTGCTCCTGCGTCGACGTGGCGAGGTGCTACCAAAGTCCCTTATCGCCTCGCAGGTTTGGGATATGAACTTCGACAGCGACACTAACGTGATTGAGGTCGCTATTCGCAGATTGCGGGCCAAAATTGATGATGATTTCGCTACCAAGCTGATCCACACAGTTCGTGGCATGGGTTACCTGATGGATGTTCCCGAGTGATGCGCGCCCAATCATCCCTCGTCAAACGTCTCACCTTGATGTTCATGTCAGCGGTCACCGCCGTGTTGATGGTTGCCGGCATGAGCTTTTACGTGCTCAGTCAGCACCATTTCCAGATGCTGGACGAGCAAGCCCTGGCCGAGAAACTCGAATCCACCCGGCACATTCTTTCACTCTCAGCAGCACATGAACTTGAGGATCAAGCGCCTCAGTTGCGGGCGTTGTTGGGGGCTCATCAGGACCTTTCCGCTGAGATCCTTGATGCTGACGGTACCGTCTTGTTCTCGGACTCCAAGGCATCCCGCATTCCAGAGCGCTTCAAGCACGCCACTTCAGGTGAAATCTGGGAATGGCAGACCGACTCGGGGAACTTCCGTGGGATTACCTCTCAACTAGCGATAGCGCAGTCGCCGGCTCCCGTGACAGTCATGTTGATGCTGGATGTCACCAGCCATGCTCACTTCTTCAAGACGCTGCAATGGTGGTTCAGCATTGGCTTGGTAATCAGTGCTTTGGTCAGCGCAGGATTGGGATGGGTCGTGGCCAAGAGCGGACTTCGGCCCGTTGGGCAGATCACTAGAGTGGCTACGTCCATGTCAGCCAGGTCCCTTCGCGAGCGGATTCCATTAGAACCCGTGCCGCTTGAGCTGCAGGAGCTGATCCTGTCTTTCAACGGCATGCTTGCGCGCCTGGAGGACGCGTTCGTCCGGCTATCAAACTTCTCTGCAGATATAGCACATGAGCTGCGGACCCCGGTGAGCAATCTCCTGACGCATACCGAAGTGGTCCTGACCAAAAAACGCGACCTCGATGCCTACGAAGACAACCTCTACGCCAACCTTGAAGACCTGAAGCGCATGTCACGCATGATTGATGACATGTTGTTCCTGGCCAAAGCCGACAATGGCCTGATCATTCCAGAGCAAGTGGATATTGAGCTGGCAGATCTAATGTCCAGACTGATTGAGTACTACCAGCTCGCAGCCGAAGATCGGGGCATAAAACTTACGCTGGATGGCGAAGGGTTGATTCGTGGTGACCGGCTGATGATTGACCGGGCAGTTTCGAACATCCTATCCAACGCCCTGCGCTATACACCAGAGGGTCACGATATCGCTGTCCGTATCGCCGAAGCTGCGGATCACGTCATCCTGACTATCCAAAACAGCGGGGCCATGATTGATCCTCAACACATCAATAAGATCTTTGACCGATTCTATCGAGCTGATCCCGCAAGACGCGAGGGAAGCCCAAGCAACGCCGGCCTTGGCCTGGCTATAACGCGTTCGATCATCAACGCTCATGGCGGGCGAATTTGGTGTGCCTCCGCTGATGGGATGACGAGCTTTCACATCGCTTTGCCGCTCGCCACGAGCTGATATCGGTACCTTCGGCCCATAGTGCTCAAATCAGTGTGCAATCGATCCCCGGCCAGTCCCCGGGACGGATTTGTTGGACCGAGCTTATAGACCTATGCTTGCAAGGCAATTGGCCACTACAGCAACCAAGCATGGAATAGCCTTATGAAAATCGTTTCCCTCGTGATTGCTGCAGTTCTATCGTTCTCCTCGGTGGCTGCCTTCGCGCACAGCGGCGGAACCGACTCCAAGGGTTGCCACACCAATCACAAAACGGGCGAGCGTCACTGCCATTAAGACCGCCCGAACTTGAGGGCTGGCGTTCTGGACCGTGAGGATGCCAGTGCTCAAAACCAAGCCGACCCTACATCAAGTTGCAAATGCCCAGCAGCGCCACAAGGTGGCCGGGGTAGAACCAATAGCTCCACCGAGTGACAGGCAAGACCTTAAACGGCAATGGGGCCCAGAAAAGAGTCAAACCGAGAAGAGGCGCCAAGGCGGCAGCCGACAGTGCGAGGATGGCGAACGGCTCTAGTTGGGCTGCTTGCTCGAACAGGCCACTTCGAGAGTTGCCAGCAGCACAGAGTGCAACGGGCAGTAACCCGAACAGTTCGGGGCCTTTGATCGCGAGCACCAGAGCTGCCGGCACAAACACCCAAAAAAAGCCGAACATGAGTGGCTCGCGCAGCAGATAGGCAGCCAGAACCGCCCCGTCAGCGAGTACCAGGCTTTCGAGCGTCCGGTGCTGCACTCCCCTAGCGACCAGCAGACCCGAAGCCAATGTGACCAGAACGTTGAAGAAGTGAGCCTCGACCTATGAATCCTTTGATCTCACCACTGTGTAACCTACGACGTGACCGTCAAACTGCTACGTACGATCGCTGTACTCGGTCTTCTCGGCCTGCTCGTCGCATGCGGCGATGCCGACTGAGGTATCGAACGATAGCGCGGGCCATGGCCACGCTCACGACTGACACCCCGGTTAGAGTAAAGGATGGCTCTATCTAACGCTCCTCCGGATGACGGCTGGTACGTTCGGCAGTCATCCCCCCCTGTCTCAAAAATCGCCTGCTGATTAATGGCCTCTTGTATAGGGGAGGGGGGTATGCCAATCTCAGCGCAAATATACATAGGGGGGGATGGTATGGGCCATCTTGCATCGAACAAAGAGGCGCTGCTCAAGCGCGTCAAACGCATTGCTGGGCAGATGCAGGCAATTGAAAAAGCCCTTCAGGAAGAAGAGGACTGCGCCAAGACCCTGCTACTGGTGGCATCGGCCCGTGGAGCGATGAATGGTTTGCTGGACGAGATCATCAAGGATCACGCCAGGGAGCACGTGGCTGCCCCGTCACTTACTGACGAAGAGCGCAGCAAGGGCGTGGAAGAACTCCTGGAAGCCATTCAGCGGTACTCAAAATGACTTCGGACATCCTAGGTATGAGCACGACAGCAACCACCCATGACCATGTTTTTCTCGGTGCCTCCCATGAAGAGAATGCGAAGCGCACGCTCTGGGTGGTGTTGCTGACCGTTGTGATGATGGTGGGCGAGATTGCCGCGGGCTACATAACCGGATCGATGGCCCTTCTCGCCGACGGCTTCCACATGGCCACACACGCTGGTGCGCTCGGCATCGCGGCCGCTGCATACGCATACGCCAAGCGACACGCTACCAACTCACGATTCAGTTTTGGTACGGGCAAGGTCGGTGATCTGGGTGGGTTTGCTTCGGCGCTGATTCTGGGACTCGTTGCCCTGGCAGTGGGTGCTGAGTCGGTCGTCCGCTTGTTCCAACCGAATGAAGTGCAATTCAGCATGGCGATTGGTATCGCGGTAGTTGGCTTGCTGGTGAACATCGTGAGTGCGTTGCTGCTGGGCCACGGCCACGGCCACGGCCACGGCCACGGCCACGACCACGACCACGACCACGACCACCACCACGATCATGGCCACGGGCACGGCGACAACAATCTGCGATCGGCCTATGTGCATGTGCTGGCCGATGCACTGACCTCGGTCCTGGCGATCGTCGCACTGCTGGCGGGCAAATACCTCGGTTGGGTCTGGCTCGACCCTGTGATGGGCATCGTCGGCGCCGTTGTTATTGGGCGCTGGTCTTGGAACCTGATGAAAGTGACTGCGGGCGTCCTTCTGGACAAAACTGATGATCATGTAGCGCAGGAAATCCGCGAGTTCATTGAGCAACCGGGTGACGTCCGCATTTGCGATCTGCACGTTTGGCGCGTAGGCCCCGACGCCCACGCAGCTATCGTCAGCGTTATTGGCAAACCCGACACCAGTGTTGAAAGTATTCGTGAGCGGCTGTTGCCGGTTCACGAAGTTCGGCACCTGACCGTCGAAATCCACCAAGCCTAATCCTGTGGAAGCGGGCCGCTGGGGCGGCCTGCACTCGCGCCACAATCCTGCCCCGCAGGTAACTCATCCATGGCTTCGCAGATCGAGAACCCTTGCATTTCACTCTGTCAGTTGAAGGGCGATATCTGAGTAAGCCAGAGGATGAAGTGCCCCGTAAACGCCTACGCTGGAGCGCGTACGGTTCGACACAATTAGGTTCGAAAAAACTGCCTCTAACAAGACAACCTTACAGAGCTAATTCGGGAACTGTGATCTGCATGAGCACACCAATCACGCTGTCTGTGGGCGATATTGATCTCACCTACAACACAGGTTTCATGGGCGTAGACCATGGCATGCTGTATCAGGATTGTGACCGTCGGTATCGTCGTCACCCCGGTATCAATTACAACTGCGCACACAGCGCCGAAGATCTTGAGCAACGAGAATCGTGTTTCTGCCGAACGCTCGGCTCCATGGTTTCGCGGCTGGAGCTGCTCGGTTACACGCTGGGGACGGTCAAATCGGAATATGAAATGCAGGTCTCGCTCGACGGCGAGCAATTCAACGACTATGACCCCCATGACCCGCGACCGGAGCGTTTAACGTTCGAGCAGTTTGTCGACTTCATCAAAATGCATGCCCTACGCGATCTTAAGAATGATTACGTAGAAGACTACGATGCCGCACATGCTCAGGGACGAGGCATTTTTGCCGGTGATCCAGCGGTCCCTCTCCTACCCAGTGGGGATTATGACCGAGATCACGGAGGGTATTCCGAGCGCAGCCATTTTGGCTCCCTAATCGGGTTCTTGAGCCCATATGCAGTCCTCCGAATTCTCGCAGAAAATCCCGCCAATCTGGACGAAGATGTCGTTTGGGACTACGGAAGCTTCGTCCATGCAGGGTGGGCTAAAAACGAGTATTTTGTGGCCAATGCGCGTCGAACTCAGACTTATCTGATTGCGACTGAGGGCACGTCTGATACCCACATCTTAAAACGCGCGTTATCGCTGTTGCGGCCAGATGTCGAGGATTTTTTCCGCTTTATCGACATAGAGGAGCGTCACCCCTTCTCCGGTACGGGTAACCTATCCAAATTCGCTGAAGGGTTGGTAAAGATCGACGTACACAATCGCGTGATTTTCCTATTCGACAATGATGCCGAAGGGATTGAGACCTACCGGAACCTGCTTGATCGCTTCAAATTCCCAGCGAATATGAGAGCGATGGTTCTACCTGATCTGGATGGATTACGTAATTTTCCGGCAAAAGGGCCGGGTGGGATTGCTAACGCTGATATCAACGGATGCGCCGCGGCTATCGAATGCTATCTAGACCTTAAGCTGGAGGGGCGTCCTCCTCCGCAGGTCACATGGACGAACTACAAAGAGTCATTGAAAATTTATCAGGGATCGCTCGACTTCAAGGACAGCTACGCCAAGGCATTTTACAACACGACCGCCGAAGCCATTCAGTCAGGCACCTATGATGCGAGTAAGCTCGAAATCTTGATATCAGCGCTTTTCCAACACTGCAGTGGCATAGCTGAGCAGATGCTCAAAGACTAACCTGTGATACAGATCGCGTGCTTATCTTCGACGGTGTGCCTCCTGATATTCGCTTATCAGGGCGGGCTTTGGAACCACTTAAGACGGCTAGATCTTGCCTGGCACCGATGAAAAGACCTTCAATGTTGAGGGAACTTAAATGGCAGCAGTCACACGTAGAGCTAACTCAGTTCGATTAGTCACCTTGGCTTTTCGAAAAAGCGCATGAATCTGATTGCGTACCGTATTTGGGCTCGAACCCAGCTGCCGGGCAATTTGCTTATTGCTTATTCCACTGGCTACTAGCTTCAATATTTCAAGCTCTCGGGCGGTGAACTGGTACCAGTCCAGCTCTTCAATTTCTTGGCTTGGCGGGGGCACGTAGGCAGGAGTTTCTGATGAGTGCAGACCGTTGGCTTGCCGCACCAGGTCAGCCACGATGACTTTGACGCGTTCTACGTCGCTCCAGCGCTTTGTGGAACTGATTACGGCGAACAGCAAGTGGCTCTCGCTGATCGGGGTCGCATCGATTGCGAAACGCCTGCCCAAGGTTGGTTCCTGCAGTAGCAGGCGGCGGCCTATGCAGGTGCATTTTCCTAGGTCGATCAATGATGGTGCTCGGACGGCAGCCCAGAGGGCTACGAGGGAAGCGCAATGGCTCTGCAGGGTTTCTGGTTCCTCATGGATTTCGCCCTGCATGAAGAGCAACTGCTCGAAGTGAACTGCCGGGCCATTTACCGAGGCGGTACCGACAGCAACGCAATCCACATCAAGGTCAGCCAAGGGTGGCGATTCTATGCTTTCAGCAAGCACTTCCCAGCCGTTTTTGACCTTTTCCATGTTCCGCTCTCCGTGCTGTCATAGCGCATCAGAAGCCTGAGGTCAGGCTCCTGATCAGCATATTTTTCACGATTATATGGAGAAACGGATACCTCCGCGACAAATGCCATTGATGGGGCTTGATCTAGCAACATCCACTTACAGATGAACAGCAGGCGGTCGCCTGGGCACCCTCAAACGGCAACAGTCCTTTAGTCACTTTCGGGTCCCTCAGTGCCGGTGTATTGCAGTCAAACAAAACCGCCTCGGCCAATGGCGGCTCGTTCACGCTGCGCAGCCCGAGGAAGGAGCCCTGATAAGGGGGCCTCATCATGAGGTCATAGGTTTTCGCACAGACCGCCACTCGCTCCCCGCGCTTATACACATGGTTATCGTCATCGCGGACTTCGCTCCAGGGGCCTCGGTACATGACGGCCTGACCGAGCTCCCAGCAAGGCCCTTGCTTTCCCTTATATGCCTGGACTGTGCACATCCGGATTTCCGCATCGCCGATCCTGTCGATAGCTTCCGCTGCCGTTGCCGACCAATGAAGGGTAATCCCGTGGAAGCCTGCACGTTCGAACGCGCTGATGACTGCTTGCTCAGATGGAATCCTTAGCGGCGCCCCAGCAGGTGCGGAGCGTACGGAGTGCAGCGAATTCAATAGCTCGTCACTCACCAGTACCGCGCAAAGGACGGACCCGCTGAGACTGAGCGCGCGGAAGGTTTCGGACATCAGTTGTTGCTCGCTTTCAGCACCGACACGGTTGAGAGCGAAGTCCATTACGATCCGGCTAGCCCATCCCGACTGGACGGCTGGAGAGCGCTCTATCCCAAAGCGCAGCTTTTCTTCCAGGGCTAGGTAGCCGTCGATGTCACGGAGTACCGCGCCTTGCAGTAACGTCTCTATCACACCAGCATCGCGGGACAGATCTGAGAGCGCCATCAGTCGAACTGCGCTAGCCTTGGCGACCAACGCCGTGCTTTTGCGCAGGCTCCGCGATTCGTTGTCGGCAATCAGCAGTTCACCGCTTAAGCCATCGGCACAAAGGGGGAGAAGGTCGGAGTAACCGCCGCCCCACCATAGCGTGCGGGGCGAATCTGTAACACTCGCATGGTGGTCGAGGTCTTTACTCACCAATGATGCGATATGCATCAACTCCCGCTGCCACGGCTCCAGCCTAATGGCTGCGGTATCAAGCATGTTCATTTGCGGCTATGTCCTGGGTGTCCAGATAATGACGGTACTCGGTGTGGGCGGGCAGAACCTCGCCGAAGCGTTCTAGATAGCGCTGAATGGGTTGTGATGATCGAACGAACCGGTCCTGGCACACCTTCAGTGTTTCCATCGTGGTTTCGGTGAAGTGCAATCCATGCTCGCGCAGGCTCCGCAGCCATTGGCGATCGAACGCCCATGGGTAGGCGCCGATTTCCAAGTTCGTCTGGGCGAAGGTCAGATAGCCGCGCTGGCGAATGTTGATGGCCTTGAGATCAACGTCTTTCAGGCTGTCGTAGAAGATCACCGTGTTGGGCCGGGTGACTTCGCAGAAGAGTCGCCAGAGGTCGCGCATGGACGGGCTAGTCTCGTCGTCTACAACCAGGTTGACGTACTCCCCCGCAGGTACCCAGCGGAAGATACTGGAGACACTGGCTTGGAACACGTCCTGATGCAGCAGGTTGAGTGCCTGGTCAGTGGCGACGGTGTGCAGCTCGGAGTGGTGCCGGTCCGACAGCAGTCGTTCGATGCCCATCCATTGTTGATACAGGCCGTAGCGCTTACCGCTGTAGCGTCCGTCCACCGAGCTGCCGATGACGATCGACGGGCGGACGACGAGGAACGGAATGCCGCATTCAGCTACAACCCGCTCGGCTGCGCGCTTAGTCAGGGTGTAATTGGTCGGGTCCTTCGGAGGCTCACTCAGCGAGGTTTCTGGTACTCGAGCACCGGAGTAGCCCGCCGAGTAGGCGGTGGATACGAAAATGAAGAAACTCACCCCCGCACGCTTGGCCGCGATAGCCAGCCTTTGGGTGAAGTCGACGTTCATCGCTTGGAGGGCGTCGTTGTCGAAGTAGTCCAGGCACCCGGCGCAGTGAACGATAGTGTCCACCTTGCCCGCGCGCAGGGTGTTTTCCAGCAGCTCTACCGTGGCAGTTTCGGCGCCTTGCCAGTGAACCGTCGTGATCTGGCCGGAAAAATCGTCCGGGTTTTTGCTCAGGGCGAGTAGCTCTCGCTGGACTTCTTCCGGAATGCTGCCGGTTTGCACTTCACGACGGGATGGCAAGACCAGATGATCCGCCCATCCATCGCTGAGCATTTGGGCGGCCATTAGGGCTCCCAAAAAGCCGGTACCGCCAGTTAGGAAAACACGCCCTCCATGGCGTGCGGTCTGCAGAGGCGTATTCATCGGGCTCCTCCGCTCGCCACGCTGGGCGCCGTGGAGTTGGGCAATGCGTCCTGGATCATTGCTTGATCGGGAACCCCGCCGTAGGACATCAGCTTCTGGTCCACGATAACGATCGGGAATGCACTCAGGCCGTGGGCCATGAATAGCTCGGAGACCTGCTGGGCTAGTGCCCCTTCTGCTGCATTTAGCTCGGAGGTAATTTTCGGCAGGATGGTTTGTGCTTTCGTCACGGTGACAGTCAGCACCGGCCAATCGAGCTTGACCGCAGCCAGAGCTGCCTGTGCGGCTTTCTCGATCTGTTCATCGACCTCATTGGTACCTGGCATGCAGCAACTGGCGGAGAGCACTACTACAGCTTCGTTGCCCAGTGCGCGTTTGACCTGGGCGATATCTGCGTCCGAGGCTTTGTTGAAGAAACCGAACATGTCTTGTCCCTCTTGATTGAGTGGTTACAGCACGAGAGTGACGGCCAAGCCCAGCGCCAAAGCGCAGAGAACGACGGTCAGGGTGTGGGCTATCACCAACGGGAGTCTGAAAAGCCTGAACAGCAGCATCACTTCGGGCGGGCTGGTGCCTATCGCTGCGACCAGGAAAGTCACAAGCGGCCCGACTGGGAAGCCCTTCTCGATCAACGCGAAACCGATAGGCAGTGCAGCGATCGGGGAGATGTAGAGGGGCACGCCCACCAGTGCGCAGGCGAGGTAGAGCCAGGCGGCCGGCCAACGATCGACAAGCCCCATCAGCATGTCCTTCGGCACTGCGCCATAGATCAGGCCGCCGATTAGCAGGCCGACCAGCAGGTACGGCGCGACGGTGCGCAGTTCCTGTTTGGCGGCCAGCCAGGCGAAGCGGCTTGCCGGTTGCCAGCCCGGCCAGGCCGCGACTTTCTGCCCCAGGAAGGTTGCGCTGCTCTGTGGTGCCGGGGTGATGGTGACGTGCCTGGCCATCCCCAGGCGGCCTGCGATCACGCCGGCCGCCGAAGTCAGGGCGAGGCCGGCGATGATGAACACCGCCCCAGGAATGAATCCGACGGTCAGGAACAGCAGGATGAAGACGCCTTCGTTGACCACCGGGGACGCCACCAGAAAGGCGAAGCTCGGAACGAAACCCACCCCCGCCCTCAGCATGCCGCTCAGTACGGGAATGGTTGAGCACGAGCAGAACGGGGTGATCACGCCGCCCACGCTGGCGGCAAAAGCTGAACGCCAGCCAGATGAGCCAAGTAGCGAGCCTTGGGTCGCCTGAAAGGGCATCTTCTGCTGCAGCATAACCACGGACCAGGTGACCAGCAGGAAAAGCCCAATGAGCAGGGCACCATCCATGAGCAGGAACTCGAAGAAGGCGCGAACACCCTGCGCTAAGGTCGTGTTATCGGACATACAAGCTCCGCCGGTACTGATGGGCGGACTGGAACAACGCTTAGGCGTTGGCCAGCCCTGCGTTCAAGGACGGGGTACCGCCGTAGGACTGCATCGACTCGATCAAGGCGGCGGTTACCACCGGGTCGAAGTCGGCCTTGTCGAGGGTCTCAACATAGGTGTCCAGTGCCTCGATGCGGATTTCGTCAATGTCAGTTTTCAGGTCGCCCAGCGTGAGAGCACCACAATCGATATTCAGGCGATCACAGAGGAAGTGGCAGCTAGTGCTCACCATGCTGAAAAGCTCTGGCATGACGCGATGGTGTGCCCACTTGAGGCTTTCGTGGACGCCTTCAGGGTCTTTGGCAATTAGGCTGCGAATACGCGCCAGGCCGATTTCCAAGTGCTCCAGCTCGTCGTCGAGGATCTTGTTCGCCAGTGCTGCGGTATCCGGGTCGCCCTGACGCACCAAGGTGCGGTACAGCACGATGGCCATGGTTTCGGTCATCAGGTCCTGGATCACCAGGCAGGCCGCCAAGTCCTTGTTTTGTACGGCGGTGCTGAAGTGCCGGCGGATGTTGAACCACTGCGGTTCGACGATCTCGCGCATGACGTTGTAGTCGTGGCGCTTGCCCAGGCTGGCCAGCATCTGGATGTGTTTGGACTCTTCGTGAGCCTGCTTGACGGTCTCGATCTTGCTCTCGGTATCCGGCATCAGCGGGACCATTTCCGAGTAGTTCTCGACCGCCATGATCTCGCCTGCGATCGCGTTCGAGGCGATGTAAGCCAGCAGGTTGAAGTAGCCGTCGCTCTTGTTGTGCTCGGTGCCGAGCACTTCGCGGCGGCTGACGGAGCGAAGGTCGATCGGGGCGTGCGAAGTTGGCTGATTGCCGGCAGATGCTTCTTGCATTTCTTATCCTCCCATTAGGCTTCAAGGGCAGTCCCTTGCCGCGGGAATTGTCGGGAGGATGATGGCGCGCGGCCATAGTACATAGCTTCTATTCAAACCAGGTTCATTGACCCCTACTCTGGGTCAGATAACGACGCAGCGGTCATCTGGTGCGTTTCATGGAAGAGGCTGGGGTACAAAATGAAAACAAGAACCTGGGCAGCCCGGCACATTGGTGTGCCTGCGCTGTGGATGCTGGGGGCGATGCTCTGCCTGTCCGGCTGCAATCGCGAGGCAGAGCCGAAAGCGGAGACTAAGTCGATACGCGTCAGCGTCGTCGGTGCCAGCACTATCGCGCCACTGATCAGCGAGCTGGCCAAGGCCTACGAGCAAGAGCATCCGGGCGTTCGCATCGAGGTGCAGGCGGGCGGAAGTGCGCGAGGCATCATGGATGTGCGCAGCGGTACCGCCGTACTTGGCATGGTGTCTCGCGACCTCAAGCCCGATGAGCAGGACCTTGAGCATGCTCTGATCGCCAAGGACGGTCTTGGCATGATCGTAAACAAGAGCAACTCGATTGCAGGGCTGAGCAAGGAGCAGGTCATCGGTATCTATACCGGCCAAATCACCAACTGGAAGGAAGTGGGTGGTGACGATGCACCGATCACTGTGGTGAGCAAGGCGGAAGGCCGCTCCACGCTGGAGATCTTCAGCAGTTTCTTCGGCATTCCCTACAAGGACATCAAGGCCCACGTCATCATCGGCGACAACCAGCAAGGCATTCAGACCGTTGCCGGATCTCCTGCCGCTGTGGGCTATGTCTCCATCGGCTCGGCTGAATACGAAGCTGGGCAAGGTGCAGCCATTCGCCTGATCCCAATGGGCGACCAAGTTCCTTCGACCGCTTCCGTGGCCTCGGGGCAGTACGCGATCAGCCGTGACCTGAACCTGGTCTACAAGACGCCGCTGAATGAGCAGGTCCAGGACTTCGTGGCCTATGCGCAATCGAAGCAGGCCGAGGACTTCGTCACGCGGATGTACTTCATCCCGGTCGTGAAATAACGGCCGGCGTTGCTGGCCAGGGCCGCTTCATGACACTACCTATCGTTGAGTCGATCTCACCGCCGCCGTCGGCGCTGCGCGGATGGGCGTTCTGGTCGGCAATGACCATGCTGGCCTTGCTCGGGGCGGCGATCGTGTTCTTGATCGTCGCGTTTCTCCTGGGTGAGGCGCTCCCCTTGATCAGCAAGGGAGGCTTCACCCGGTTCTTCACCGACGAAGGCTGGTGGCCGAGGGATGCCAGTTTCAATATGACGCCGATGGTCGTGGCCAGCCTCTACCTGACGGTCGGGGCGCTGCTTGTGGCGACGCCGTTGAGCCTGGCGATATCGCTGGTCACCACGTTCAAGGCACCCACCGGGCTGGCGCGGTTGATGCGTAATCTGGTGGAACTCAGTGCGGCGGTGCCGACGGTGGTCTACGGCCTCTGGGGCGTGAGTGCCATCGTGCCGATCATCAACCAGTGGAGCCCTCCCGGAGCCAGCCTGCTGGCCGGTGTCCTGGTGGTGGCCCTGATGATCATTCCGACCATTACCGTCCTGACCCAATCAGCCATCCAGACGGTACCGTTCGCCTATGTGCAGGGCGCTGCGGCACTGGGTGTTTCCGAGAATCAGACCCTGCTGCGCATTGTCGTGCCGGCGGCGAGGCAAGGCATTTTCTCTGCCATGGTACTCGGCGCGGCCAGGGCCATCGGGGAAACCATGGTGGTCCTAATGGTCTGCGGCAATATCGTGCAGGTCCCTACTTCGTTGTTCGCGCCCGTACGGGCGCTGACGGCCAACATCGCTCTGGAGATGCCCTACGCCATGGGCGATCACCGGGCTTCGCTGTTTGTGGCTGGCTTGCTGATGTTGCTGCTTGTCAGCGTGCTGGTGGCAGCAGGCGAGTGGGTTGGCCGACGTCAACGGGAGATGGGGGTATGAGGCGGATCCCCTTGGCCCGACTCAAGGAGTTGGCCTGGACGGCATTGCTCTACGGCCTGGCGCTCGGGGCGATCTCAATGCTGCTGTGGCCGTTGCTGACGGTGTTCGGCAAGGGCGTTCAGGTTCTGAGTTGGGAGTTTCTATCGTCCAGTCCAGTGGATGCGGGCCGTGGCGGCGGTATTGCGCCGATTCTGGTTTCGACGCTAGGCATCGTGCTAGTCAGCCTGGCGGCCGCGCTGCCGCTGTCGTTCGGTGTAGCGGTGATGCTGACCGAAGGTTTCAAGCCAGGCGGCTGGCCAGCAACGGTTGTGCGCTGCAGCCTCGACATCTTGGCCGGCGTACCGTCCGTGGTGTTCGGGCTCTTCGGTCTCAGCCTGTTCTGTCGTCAGTTGGGGTTGGGCTATTCCATTCTGGCCGGAGGCCTGACCCTAGCCTGCATGATCCTTCCAACCCTAGCCCGCTCGCTGGCGTTTTCGCTGGAAGCGGCGGCCATGGCTCATCGCGCGGGTGGCGCGGCACTCGGGTTGTCTCGGCAAGCCGTGCTGTTGCGGGTGATGGTGCCGGTGGCGCTACCGGGCATTTGCGCCGGGATCGTGTTGGCGCTGACCAGAGCACTGGCGGAAACGGCGGTATTGCTGTTCACCAGCGGTTATTCGGACCGGATGCCGGAGTCACTGCTCGACTCGGGGCGCAGTGTCTCGGTGCATATCTACGATCTGGCCACCAACGTACCCGGCGGCACGCCGAACGCCTATGGATCGGCCCTCGCGCTTCTTCTGCTCCTGGCACTGCTCAGTTTCGCAGTGCATGCCCTGACCCGGTGGATGCAGCGGCGCATGACTGGCACAACGACAGGGAGTTATTGACGATGACCAACAAGACCGGGGCGGCAACGCTCGAATCCTCGGTGCGAGCCATCCCCAGCGTCGCTGGCACCGTTACGCACCTGAATACCGCAGCCGAAGGGTATATCGAGATTCAGGACCTGTCGGTGAGCTATGGCAAGCGGGTGGTGGTCGAGGGGGTGAACCTGCGGGTACCGCGAAACTCGGTCACGGCCCTGATCGGTCCTTCCGGCTGCGGTAAGTCCAGCTTGCTGCACTGCCTGAACCGCCTCAACGACCTGGTTCCCGAGTGCTCGGTATCAGGTTCGATCAGCTTCAGCTGGATGGATGACAAGCGCCTGTTGAAGGACCCGACCCAGTTGCGCCGCCAGGTCGGGATGCTGTTCCAGCGGCCCAATCCGTTTCCCTTCTCCATTCGCAAGAACCTTGAGTTCGCGCTGCGGCAGCATGGAATCAAGGCGCGGGACGAGATCGATGCGCGGATCGAGGCCGCGCTCAAAGAGGTGGGCCTGTGGGATGAGGTACATGATCGCCTCGATGGCCCGGCGCTGGCGCTGTCTGGCGGGCAGCAGCAGCGCTTGTGCCTGGCCAGGGCGCTGGTACTCGGGCCCGAGGTGCTGCTGATGGACGAGCCCTGCAGCGCCCTCGACCCTATCTCGACGCAAACCATCGAGGCGCTCATCTCAAGCCTGTCCCAGCGGCGAACCATCGTTCTGGTCACCCACAGCCTGAGTCAGGCCCGCCGGGTTGCCGATCAGGTGGCGGTGTTCTGGAAGGTCGAGGGCGTGGGAAGGCTGATCGAGTGCGGCAAAGCGCGGGAGGTATTCGAGCGGCCCCGTCATGAACTGACTCAGGCCTATCTGCAATTCGCCTGAACCGAGCAGTTGGCGTGGCAGGGCGCCATGGTACATCGGTTCCATTGTGGGCAAAGCGCGGCGATTTCTACCATGGCCGCATGAACACTATCTCTGCTAATCCCGTGCAATACCCGACCGCGAGAGTGAAAACTCTCCCGCTCCATATCCATGATGTGCTCAAGCATGCGGCAAGGGTGCACGCCGCAGTGAAAGTAACGTCCATCGCTCTCGACGGCGCTGTCGAACGCCAGAACTACGCGGATCTTGCCGATACCGCTCGTGATTGCGCCGCGCAACTCCATGCCCTCGGGTTCCGGCCAGGTGATGCGCTCGTCAGCTTTGGCCTGAGCTCGCTCGATCAGATGGCCTGGCTCTACGGGGCACTCGACCAAGGAGTGGTCACTCACCTGCTGAACCCCCAGCATAGCCCCGAAGACTTGGGGCTCTTCCTGCAACGGATACGTCCGAAACTGATGCTGCATGACGCCGCTACGGCCGGCGTGGTTCAGGCTTTTCACGGGCTGCTGCCAGGATCTGCGGTGCGGGCGATGACTCATCGCAATGCCGAGGGGGCTGTCGGCTATGTGTCGGCACAGTTTCCGGAGGACACCCTTTCCCATGTTTGTTACTCGTCCGGCACCACCGGCACGCCGAAAGTCGTCGAGTACACGCACCGTTCGACGCTGCTGCACACCTGGGCTTGCGCCTTGCCGGACGCGATGGGCCTGACCGGCGCCGACCGGGTCATGCCGCTGATGCAAAACTTCCATGCCAGCGCATGGGGCGCTCCGTTCGTATGCCCGATGGTGGGCGCCGAGCTGATCCTGGTTCCACCAACCCGTGATCCGGCCCAATGGTTCCAGTGGGTCGAAGAACATCGGGTCACCGTGCTGGGCGCAGTATCGGCTCACTGGCTGGCGCTTGCTCGCTACATGCAAGCCACAGGGCAACGTTTCAGCACCCTGCGCCGGACTGTGGTTGGGGGAACTCGCCTGCCGTTCGAGGTGGCGCATTTCATTCAGGAGCAACTGGGTGTCGAGGTGTGTCACGCCTGGGGCATGACCGAGACCTCGCCGCTGGCCACCATCGAACGGTTCGATAGCAGCGCGGCTGCGCTGGGACATGGCCAGCCTGTATTCGGCATCGAGCTGGCGGTACGAGGTGATGACGCGGCGTGCGTGGCCGAAGGCGCCGGCGAACTCATGGTACGGGGACACTGGGTAGCCGTTGGCGCCGAGCAGGACGATTGGCTGGCGACCGGCGACTTCGCAACCCTTCAGGCCGATGCGCGGCTCGATGTCAGCGATCGGCTGAGCGACTCGCTGCTGGTCGGTGGGACGCCCCTCAGTTCTGCCCTGGTCGAGTACCGGGCCAGACTGGTACCGGGTGTCGCGGACGCGGCTCTGGTGATCTGCGAGACAGGAAGCGGTCGCAGCGTACTGGCCTGGGTCGCGGCTCCCGATGCCGAGCCCACCACCGTTGTTGCTGAACTGCAGACGGCCCTGGCGCAAGCCTTCGATGGCTGGTGCCCGACTCAGTGCACCGTCGTGGATGCGTTCCCTTATACCGCCTCGGCGAAGGTCCAGAAACACATCCTCAAAGCACAAATCGCTCCCCAGAACGAAAGCGATGTTGCCCCAACCCTTCCTTCACGTGCTGATGCCTGACCATGACGCAAATATCGAAAACCGCAGCGGTAGATTCTGTTCATACGAGCGGGCTGAAGAGCTCGCTGCCCCTGGAACGGTACGTGACGTGGGTGGTGGACCATCGGCGGTGGGTTATCGCCATCGTGCTGGTGCTGTCGGCGTTCTTTGCGTTCTTTGCCGCCAAACAGCAGGTCATCATCAACCCGGCTGCCGTGGTACCGCAGAGCCACCCATACATCAAGGCGACCAATACTATCGAGAAGATCTTCGGCTCGAAGTACCTGGTGGTGATCGGTCTGACACCGACCCAGGGCGACGCCCTGCAGCCCCAAGTGCTGGAGGCGGTGAAGCGCATCACCGACAAGCTCTATGCGGCTCCGTCGGTCACTAAGCAGACGCTGCTCAGCCTGTCATCGCGGCAGGCCAAGAGTATCCGCGGCAACGCTGACGGTTTTGAGGCCAAACCGCTGCTGGGTGACCAGTTGCCGTCCAGCGCGGCGCAAATCGAGGAGCTGAAGGCGGCGATCAACGCCAACCCGGTGTACCGGGACACGGTGATCTCCAGTGACTGGCGCACCGCTACGATCATGCTGGAGCTCAAGGAGAACCCTAACGGCTTCGGCGCAATGCTGTCCGATGTTCGCCAGATCCTGAGCCAGGAGAATACGCCGGGCATCGAGATATCCCTGAGTGGCAACCCGGTATTCCTGCATCAGGCTGAAGTCTTCGCCGACCGGATCAACTGGCTGTTCCCGATCGCGGTACTGGTCATCGGCCTGCTGCACTACGAAGCGTTCCGGACTCGCCAGGGGCTTGTTCTGCCGCTGGTGACGGCGCTGCTGTCGGTAGTCTGGGGCGTGGGGATCATGGGGTTGATGAAGGTGCCAATGGACATCTTCAACTCGCCGACGCCGATCCTGATCCTTGCCGTTGCGGCAGGGCACGCGGTGCAGTTGCTCAAGCGCTACTACGAACGCTTCATCGAGCTTGTGAATGGTCAGCAGATGGACCCTGTGGTGGCCAACCGGTTGGCGACGATTCAGTCGCTGGCGGCTGTGGGCCCAGTGCTGGTGATCGCTGGCGGTGTGGCGGCCCTCGGGTTCTTTTCGCTGGTGGTGTTCGAGCTGGAAACCGTACGGGCATTCGGCATCTTCACCGGCATCGGCATCTTGGCGGCCGTGCTCCTGGAGTTCACCTTTACCCCGGCAGTGCGGGCCGGACTGAAGCCCCCATCGGCCGCGCAGATAGATACTGAAACCAAGCCTCGAATCTGGGATCGCCTCAGCGCCCGAATTGCTCACCTGGTGGTGACACCGCGCAGCCGGCACTGGATTCTCGGCGGTTTTGTGGTGCTGATCGGCGTGGCGGTCGCCGGCTGGCCGCTGGTGCATGTGGATAATTCCAGCAAGAGCTTCTTCTCGGACTCGCTGCCCCTGCAACGCGATGACAATCTGCTGAACACCCAAACCGGTGGGACCAACGTGCTCTATGTGATGGTCGACACCGGCGAAGCGGACGGGGTGAAGGACCCACGCGTACTGGATGCGATCCGCTACCTGCAGGCGGACGCGGCGAAGCGTCCGATCGTGGGCAAGACGCTGTCCATCGACGATTTCCTCCAGCGCATGCACGAAGCAGCGTCGGGTGACACGGGGGCAGCCATGCCGCTTCCCAATGACCGCGAGCTGATTGCTCAGTACCTGTTCCTCTACTCGATGTCAGGGGATCCGGAGGACTTCTCGGCCCACGTCGATTACGACTACCGGCGGGCAAAGATCGCGATCATGTTGCGTACCAACAGCAACGCCGAGATCGATCACCTGGTCAACGACCTGCGCCAGGTCGCGAGCGAGCATTTCCCCAGCAATGTCACTGTGTCGTTCGGCGGTGAGGTCGCGCAGACCCTAGCGGTCACCGATGTGATGGTGCACAGCAAGCTGCTCAACATCGTCCAGATCCTCGGCGTGATCTTTGCGGTGTCGGTGATCGCGTTCCGCTCGGTGATCGCCGGCCTGCTGGTGCTGTCGCCGCTGCTGGTGGTGTTGTCGCTGGTGTTTGGCGTCATGGGCTATTTCGGCGTGCCTCTGAACATCCCCAACTCACTGATCTCGGCCATGGCGGTTGGTATCGGCGCCGACTACGCGATCTACCTCATCTACCGCATCAGCGAATACACGGCCCAGGGCAAGGCGTTGCCCAAGGCGGTGGAAATGGCGATGAAAACCGCCGGCAAGGCCTGCCTGTTCGTCGCCACCGCCGTGGCCGGGGGTTATGCCGTCCTTATGTTCTCCTACGACTACAAGGTTCATATGTGGCTTTCTACCTTTATCGTGCTGGCGATGCTGGCGAGCGTTCTTGCAACCCTGACCCTGATCCCGAGTGCCATCCTGGCCTTCAAACCTGGTTTCATCTTCCAGCGCCGTTCCGGTGACCGTGGCGCCGTACTGCTGATCATCCTGGCGGCCATCGGCTTCCTGACGTATTCCCAGGTCGGCTGGTCTGCGGAACTGGAGGCGAAAGAGATCATGGAGCGCAACGCGGTGGTCACCCGCTTCAGCACCTCCAAGGCCAATGCCGAGTTTGTGCTGCAGACCCAGGACGGCAGCCAGCGGATCCGTAAGTCCAACATGGCCTCAAAGCTTCAGGACAACGGGCAGGACACCATGCGCCTGGTGCGCTTCGAAGCACCGGCGGATATTCGCGGGACCACGACCTTGCTGGTCGAGCGGACTGCCCAGGACGACGAGATGTGGGTGTACCTGCCGGCGATGAAGCGTGTCCGCCGCTTGGTGGCTTCGAACAAGAAGGACAGTTTCATCGGAACCGACTTCAGCTACGGCGACGTGATGGGGCACAAGGTCAGTGACTGGAAGCACACCCTGGTCAGGCAGGAGACCCGTGATGGCGTCGAGCATTACGTCATCGAGTCGCTGCCCGCCGAGGACAGCGTGCGCACCAACTCCGGCTACGCGAAGCGCATGACCTGGATCCGCAAGGACAACTTCGCTACCACCTATGTGGAAGCGGCCGACGTCAGCGGGGCGCCATACAAGCAGTTCTCCTTCACCGATATCCAACTGGTGGATGCCGCCAACGGCAAGTGGCAGCCGATGAAGACCGAGGGCAAGAACCTCCAGAGCGGTCACACCACTTCCATCACCTTCTCCAACTTCAAGGTGGGTGAGGCGCTGAGCGACAGCCTCTTCTCGGCTAACAACATGGCTTCGCGCTAAGGAGAGGACATGAGCGGGTCTTTTTCCCCCGGCTGGTGGGCTGGCGCCGTCGTGCCCTTGGTTTTCTCGGTGGGCGCCTTCGCCGACGTGCCTGAAGTCACCGGTGAAGTCGCGGCAGGGGTTTGGTCATCGAACAGGATGCTGGATGACCGTCACACGATTTCGTCCAATCGCGCCAAGCTCAAACTCGACTGGCAAGCCAGCGAGAGCCTGGCTTTCAGCAGCGAGGTCTGGGCCCTGTCGTCCCCCGAGCGGTTGGACGGCAGACGGGAGGATGCAGGGGTCAACGAGTTGTATGTGAAAAGCAGTGACACGCTGTGCGCCCCTGCGCTGGGCAAGAAGCTGGTGATGTGGGGCCGGGCCGATGGGATCAACCCTACCGACCAGGTGTCTCCCAGCAACTATAGGCGCCTGACCCCGGAGACCACGGACCAGCGTACAGGCAACTGGGGGCTGCATCTGGACTGCGCTGCCGGTGTGGGGAAGCTGCAGGTCCATGTGCTCGACCGGTTCCGCTTTAATGAGGTACCTCTGGAAGAGACGCCTGGCGTAACCTTCCGCGAGCAGGACCCGGATGTTCGTCCAACGGTGGCCGTGAAGTACGACGTATTGGGTTCGGACGCGGACTGGTCGATCAGCGTGATCGATGGTCATGACCTGTTCCCTACCTTCGCAGTGCGTAGTGCCACGCCGGCTGGCGTGACCCTCGGCCAGCATGCAACCCGCATGCGTCTGATTGGAAGCGACTTCACGATCGTTCGTGGCGAGATGGCCTATCGGGGAGAGATCGCCTGGGTGGACTTCGAGCAATCGTCGGACCCGACGGTAGCACGCCGGCAGCCCTACACTTCGGCAATCGGCGGGGCCGAGTGGTACATCGGGGATCGAGAAACCGTATCGTTGCAGGGCTTCTGGCGGCATTTGCGCTCGGTGTCGACTATCGCCAACGATCCCCTTATGGCTCAAGTGCAAGAAGCTCAGGCTCTGATCAGCAACGAACTTGATCGGGACCAGTATGGACTGACACTCCGCTACGCAAGGCCGTTGTTCGACTCCAAGGCGGATCTCGATCTGTTCGCGGTGTGGACCGAACCCCGCAATGATTGGATGCTTCGGGGCCGCCTCAAGTACGCCATCACTGACTCATGGCGGGTCAGCACAGGGTTCGACATCTTTCGGGGGCCGCAGGACTCGTTTCTGGGACACCTGAGAACGAACTCACTGACGTTCGTGGAGGCGAGTTACCTGTGGTGACACCGAGTTCATGTCGCCAAGCTCCTTCACCATGTAGACCGCAGACGTCGGGCAGAGGCTGTTGAACTCTTCCGAACTGGAAATTGCCTTTGGGGCTTGGGATCGGTCTCTGTGCTCATATCCCCGAGCCTCGAAGAAGTCGGGTGCTGTTGTGGTCAGCAGATGAAGGCTCTGGGCTCCGTCAGCTTCCGCTATTCGCTCAAGTGCTCTGAGCAGCAGTGTACCGATCCCTGACTTTCGCTGGGCCGGTACGACAACCAGTGAGCGAATCAGACGAGTCCGACCACTTCCTTCAATGCCCCCGTATCCCAGCTCCGTTTCTCCCCGATGAAAGGAATAGAACATTCGGTCGGGCTGCAAAAGGTCTTGGGTCGGCAAGCCCGCTGCAGTCAGATGCGCAGCCAGGCCTTGGATTTGATCGGTACCAAGCAATCGGACAGAGATATCAGACTGGTTCATTGGGGACTCTGGGGATGGTATCGACGGCCAGTATAGGGCCCAGAGCGAGGGCTTTTTCCAGTTTTATGACGTCCCGTAAGGCGAGGCGATTGTAAATATCTGCTTTACCGTATATTCGAATGGGCATATATTTGGATTTCCAGATATTGGCCGTACACGCATTCCCCAGGAGGTCACATGCGGGAAACACTGACTCCCCCCATCGTTTTCAAATGCCTGGCTGATGACACCCGGGCCCGGATGACCCTGCTGATCGCCCGTGAAGGCGAACTCTGTGTCTGCGAACTTACCCACGCGCTGGAGCTGAGCCAGCCGAAGATCTCCCGGCATCTTGCCCAGTTGCGCGAGGCTGGAATCCTGATGGATCGCCGCAAGGGTCAATGGGTGTACTACCGACTGCACCCCGAACTGCCGCAGTGGGTGGACGCGATGCTGAAGGGAGTGGTCGATGCCAACCAGGAATGGTTGAGCCCCGATGCATTGCGCCTTGCCGAAATGGGCGAGCGGCCACAGAGCCCTGTTGCTTGTGCTTGAGACTTCCCTTCGCTGATTGAGTTGTAGTCATGCTGATCGCATTTTTGATTTTCCTGGTGACGATCGTTCTCGTCATCTGGCAGCCCAAAGGCCTGGGCGTGGGCTGGAGCGCCGCACTGGGGGCCGTCGTGGCGCTGCTGGCGGGCGTCGTGAGCCTGTCCGATATTCCCGTGGTCTGGCAGATCGTCTGGAACGCTACCGCCACTTTCATCGCCGTCATCATCATCAGCCTGCTGCTGGATGAGGCGGGGTTCTTCGAGTGGGCGGCATTGCACGTGGCCCGCTGGGGCAATGGCAGCAGCCGCAAGCTGTTCGCCTTCATCATCCTGCTGGGCGCCGCCGTCTCGGCGCTGTTCGCTAACGACGGTGCGGCACTGATCCTGACCCCGATCGTCATCGCCATGCTGCTGGCCCTGCGCTTCTCCCCGGCGGCGACGCTGGCATTCGTCATGGCGGCGGGCTTCATCGCCGATACCGCGAGCTTGCCGCTGGTGGTGTCCAACCTGGTGAACATCGTTTCCGCCGACTACTTTGGCATTGGCTTCAGCGAGTACGCCTCGGTCATGGTGCCGGTGAACCTGGTCAGCATTGCCGCCACCCTGGGAATGCTGCTGTGGTTCTTCCGCAAGGACCTGCCGCGTACCTATGAACTCGACCAACTGAAGGCTCCCGAAGCCGCTATCCGCGACAAGGCTACGTTCGTTGCCGGCTGGTGGGTGCTGGCGCTGTTGCTGGTCGGCTTCTTCGCCATCGAGCCGCTGGGCGTTCCGATCAGCGCCATCGCTGGTGCCTGTGCGCTAATCCTCTACCTGATCGCCGCGCGCGGGCACGTGATTTCAACCCGCAAGGTGCTCAAGGACGCGCCTTGGCAGGTCGTGGTGTTCTCGCTTGGCATGTACCTCGTGGTCTATGGCCTGCGTAACGCCGGCCTTACCGACTACCTGACGCAGATCCTCAATGTCTTCGCCGGCTACGGGATCTGGGGCGCATCCCTCGGGACGGGGCTGCTCGCCGCTGGCCTGTCGTCGGTCATGAACAACATGCCCACTGTGTTGGTAGGGGCCTTGTCCATCCATTCCGCCGAGGCTACCGGTATCGTGCGCGAGGCCATGATCTACGCCAACGTCATCGGCTGTGACCTCGGTCCGAAAATCACCCCCATCGGCAGCCTGGCCACCTTGCTGTGGCTACACGTGCTGGCCCGCAAGAACATCGTCATCACCTGGGGTTACTACTTCCGCACCGGCATCGTCCTGACGCTGCCGATCCTGCTTGCCACCTTGGCCGCATTGGCCATCCGCCTGAGCTTTTGAACCGGAGATACCTGATGAAAGTCTTGTTCATGTGCACCCACAACAGCTGCCGCAGCATCCTGTCCGAGGCGCTGTTCAATCACCTGGCCCCCGAGGGTATGGAAGCTGTGAGCTCTGGCAGCTTCCCAAGCGGCAAGGTCAATGAGCGGGCACTGAAAACCTTGGAAGCCGCCGGTATCCCCACCGCTGGTCTTTCAAGCAAGGCCTCGGATGCCTTCGAGAGCTCTCCTCCCGACATCGTTGTCACCGTGTGCGACCGCGCTGCCGGCGAAGCCTGCCCGATTTTCTTCGGTCCATCGCTCAAAGCCCACTGGGGCCTGGCCGACCCTTCGGCGGTCACCGGGAGTGAGGCAGAAATCGAAGAAGCCTTCCAGACAACACTTGCGAAGATCGATGAGCGCGTGCGCGCCTTCATTGCGCTGCCTTTCTCGCAACTGAGCCAGGACGAACTGAAAGCCGAACTTGCCCGCATCGGCGCGCTGTAGGCCCTGGATCAATGGAGACCGAAATGAACGACCACCTGCCCAATGTCCAACCAGAACTGATTGATCTGCCGTCGCTGGAGCGGCTGGCGCCGAAGGATCCTTCCACACACAAACCGCGCATCCTGCTGCTGTACGGATCGACCCGCGAACGCTCATTCAGCCGCTTGATGGTCCAGGAAGCTGCGCGCCTGCTGGAAGAGTTCGGCGCCGAAACGCGTATTTTCGACCCTTCCGGCCTGCCGCTGCCGGATGACGCTCCGCACTCCCACGAGAAGGTGCTGGAACTCCGCGAGCTGATGCAATGGTCCGAAGGCCAGGTGTGGTGCTCGCCCGAGCGTCACGGCTCAATGAGTGCTGTCTTCAAGGCACAGATCGATTGGGTACCGCTGGCCATGGGCGCCGTTCGCCCAACCCAGGGCAAGACCCTCGCCGTGATGCAGGTTTGTGGAGGCTCGCAGTCTTTTAACGTGGTAAACCAACTGCGCGTGCTTGGCCGCTGGATGCGTATGTTTACCATCCCGAACCAGTCGTCGGTGCCGAAAGCCTTCCTGGAGTTCGATGAAGCCGGGCGCATGAAGCCGTCTTCTTTCTACGATCGACTAGTCGACGTAATGGAGGAACTGACCAAGTTCACGCTCCTGCTGCGTGATCGCCAGGACTATTTGGTAGACCGCTACTCCGAGCGCAAAGAGTCGGCGGAAGAACTCTCCAAGAGAGTCAATATTCGGTCTATTTGAGGTCATGAGCATGTCGCATCCTTACTCATTTAAATCGTTGCCCCATACTCCGGGTGCGCTGATTTTTACGCCTTGTCCGGGCACGCAGGCCACCGCTCTCGCTGAAAGCCTGGAGACGCTGAAGCAGGCTGGTGCCGTGGCGCTGGTTACCCTGATGTCGGATACAGAGCTTCAGGAAAACGGCGTTGGCGAGCTTGGCGTCGCGGCCAAGCAGTATGGGTTGGAGTGGCACCAGCTGCCGATCGAGGATGATCAGGCCCCGGATGAAAACTTCGAGGCCGGGCTGGGAGAGATCCGCCACCAGTTGGACGCTTTGCTCGCATCCAACAAGACCCTGGCCATCCACTGCAAGGGCGGCTCCGGCCGCACCGGGCTGTTCGCTGCCCGTCTGCTGATCGAATCCGGAATGCCGCGCCGCGAGGCGATCGCATGGGTGCAGGAGCTGCGCCCACGGGCGATTCAGAAGCCTGCGCACATCAACTACATCAATCAATTCGGCGAAGACTGAGCGCTCGAGCCAGACAGGAGAGACCATGGCCACCGACGGCGAACTACTCGATGTCATCGTGATTGGCGGCGGGCAGTCCGCGCTGACGGTGGCCTATTTTCTCAAGCGGGCCAAGCTGTCGTTCCTGCTGCTCGACGCCGAAGAGGCTGCGGGCGGGGCCTGGCGCCATGGCTGGGACTCGCTGACGCTGTTCTCGCCATCCGCTTGGAGCTCGATCGCGGGCTGGCCGATGCCGCCAGTCACCGAAGGTAATCCCGATAGGGATCACGTGGTCAGCTATCTGGAACAGTACGAGGCGCGCTACGGGTTTCCTATCGTTCGCCCCGTCAGCGTCACGGCGGTGGAGCGAACCGGGCGGGGCCTTCGTGTTCGCTCGACGAACCGCGACTGGGAAGCCCGTGCCGTCATCAGCGCAACGGGGACTTGGAGCAAGCCCTATATTCCGGTTTATCCGGGGATAGAGCTGTTCCGGGGGCAGCAAATTCACTCCGCCAATTACCAGTCTTCAGAGGCTTTCCGAGGAAAGCGGGTGCTGGTCGTTGGTGGTGGCAACTCGGGGGCGCAAATCTATGCGGAGCTGTCCGAGGTCGCCGACGCAACGTGGGTAACCACGGAGGAGCCGGCGTTTCTGCCTGATGACGTCGATGGCCGGGTGCTGTTCGAACGGGCTACCGAGCGCCTCAAGGCTCAACAGGAGGGCCGTGTTATCGACGCACCGGTCGGCGGGCTTGGCGATATCGTCATGGTGCCCCCGGTGGTCCGGGCCCGCGAGCGAGGAGCCCTACGGTCTGTAAGGCCTTTTGTCTCATTCGCGCCTGAAGGGGTCGTCTGGCCCAATGGTGAGAAAACCCAGGTCGATGCGGTGATCTGGTGTACTGGATTCCGGCCGGCGCTGGATCACCTGAAGGCACTGGACGTGCTGGATGACTACGGTAGGGTCGAGGTTGATGGGGGGCGCTCTATTCGCGAGCCGCGCCTCTGGCTGGTCGGATATGGCGACTGGACCGGCCTGGCCTCGGCTACGTTGATCGGCGTCACCCGTACCGCGCGCAGCACAGTCAACGAAGTAGTTGAACACCTGAACAGCTTGGAGCAGCCGGATGCATAGCGGAATCGAGATTCGGGTCGCCAGACCAGAGGATGCAGAAGAGATCCAGATCATCTACGCGCCCATCGTGCTCAACACGGCCATCTCATTCGAGGAGGCAGTGCCGAGCGTGGAGCAGATGCGTGAGCGGCTTGCCACGACGCTGCAAACCTACCCCTATCTGGTAGCGGTGCATGAGGGGCGGGTAGTCGGCTACGCCTACGCCAGTCAGCACCGGGCGCGTGCGGCGTACCGCTGGGCGGTGGATGTGACGGTCTATGTCGCCGAGGACCAGCGCCGCAGCGGGGTTGGTCGGCAGCTCTATGACGTGCTGCTGCCAGTTCTGAAGCGTCTGGGATATCGCTCGGCGTATGCCGGCATTGCCTTGCCGAATGAAAGCAGTGTCGGGCTGCACGAGCGACTCGGTTTCCAGCACATCGGTACGTTTCCGCAGGTCGGATTCAAGCTCGATGCTTGGCATGATGTGGGGTATTGGCGGTTTGATTTCGGTGACGAAGGCCTTCACCCCGAGGCTCCAATAAGCTTTCTATCCCAAATCCCAATGCCACGTTAGAGCGTCCCAGCCCCCGCCGTTGCTGGCTGCGACAGCTTTAATTCTCTAAATTTCTTTGGTTCTGTCTTGCTGCTATTCGGATGACCACGAAATGCTGACGCAGGGCCTGTCCTACGCCCTCTTCGCATGGTGCCGTGACGGCCAGAGTGAAACGCACAACTGGTCGCCGCAGGTGCAAGCACTCAGCCTGGCATTTCTGACTTGAGGGAGCCTCCTCAAGACCTCGCTAAAATCGCGCTGTTTTGCGTCGCGCCCACCCGGGAGCTTGCGGGCGTTATTGTACGCTTGTACAGGCGTACTTCCGCGAGAAAGGGTGAGGGTATCTTGTGGTTGTGAATTTCCGGGTACACCCGTAATTACTGATGTATACGTGTTTTGTATCGAACAAATACTGAGCGGGATATAGCGTGCAACGGTGTCAAAGTACTATGACTAATTGACGTCGTGCTTTGTGTAAATTTTCAAAAGTCCTGACCCTGGTACAGGATTTGGTGTGTTACAAGTATACCGATCACTGGATATGCGTCCTTTCCGAGCCCTACCTTGTAAGTCGGTAACTGATGTCTGATCTTCTATTTTTCCCTATGTCGATGCCGGACGAGATGCTGCACTCTCGTATCACGCGCTACCACTTCCTTTCAGGTAACAGAACCGTAGGGGAGACTTTCCGCGATCTGTTTGGCTCGAATCCCTTCAACGTCGGTATGCTCCCGAAGAAAATTGAGGTGCTTGCTGCCAGGCTTCCAGGTGTCACAGCAAGCAATCTTGACGAGCTGATCTGCACCAACACTACCTTTCCCGCTTACCGACCATTTCTGGGGATCAGTGAAGGGGCGGAAGGGCTTTCGACAGGTTTCAGCTTCACTGGAGTAGCCCGAATTCCCCGCAGGGAGGGGACGGTCCACTGCAAGGCAAAACTCTGTCCAACCTGCGTTCAGCAGGACCTTCTCGAATTGGGTTACGCCTACTGGCATCGCTCGCATCACTTGCCTGGTGTGTCCGTCTGTTGGCGTCACGGTGACCTGTTGATGCAAGCATGCCCGAGATGCTCTCACCCATTCTTCAGAAAGAATCGGATGCTACCGAGCCTTTCTGAGCCGTGTGTATGCGGTTGGAGCACGCTCACCCCTGCGCCAGTGAGTCAGGGTGCTCAGCTTGAAAAGAAATTTGCCCAATTCGCACACGAACTGCTACAGCGCAATTTACCGCCGATGAGTAGTGATGCTTTGTGTTCCAGCTATTTACGACAATGCAAAAAACGGGGCTTCATACACGGAAGGTTTGCTGGAACAGCAAAGCTGTTTGACAGCATTCGTGATACATATGGCGATCAAGCCTTGTCGCAGATGTGCAGCGCCTACGCCGCGGGAAAGCATGAGCAGTGGATAAGGTTTACTTCCCACAATGGGCAGATGGACATGCCCCTTGCACGGCATATGATTATCGCGCTGCACTTGTTCGGCAGTGTTGATGCGTTTGAAAGTGCCTTGAAGAAAGAAAGCGTACTTCAAAGTATTGCAGGTGCTAGGCTGCGCGGGCTGCAAGGTAAACCACTCGTGGGCAAAGAGGCCCAGTTTCGTCAGAAAATTGAAACTCTCTTGGCGATTCGGGCGGACATCAGCTTGGAATATCTCTGGCAGAATGCCTATAAGGCGACACGGTGGCTTTACGAGAACGACAAGTCGTGGCTGATGGCGAAGCTCAGCAAGCCAAAACCCACGCCTATTGAGGTTGAAAGCGCCACTGACCCTCGTGACAAAGAGTTTGCTGCCATCTTGATTAAGGGGGCTGAGGAGATGTATCGGATTTCGAGAGGGCAGAAGCGGGTAAACATTACCAATTTACAGAATTTACTCCCGATCAATCTGCGGAGGCATTGCGCAACCCGTAAGCACAAATTTCCCCTAGCTCTAGAACAGGTTGATCTCCACTTGGAATCGGTTTGGCACTTCCGGTTGAGGAGATTGATTTGTGCTGTTGACGATATGGTTAGACTTAACCTTCCGATTAACACTGGCAGCCTCCATGTGGTTTCCAGCGTTGCAAACCCGGTATTTCACGTTTTAGTGAGCTTCTTCGAATGGGATTTGGAGGGCTTCGCAAAACATGGCGTAGATCCGGAGGCTCTACTCAGATCAACTGGCGTATCACGAGATTGGCAGGGACCTCCCGGCTTCAACGTTGTTCTTGGTGGAAACGCTTACTACCGCAATAGGCCATCGAGCGGTTTTTTGGAAAACGCGAATTATTTGGAGTGATCGAGTCCGGTACAAGGACGGTAGCAGCTTTGATCGCCCGCTTGGTCAGCGGTAAGCTCATTAAAAGCGTAGGAGTTGAAATCATGATCAACAGACAGCGCCTCAGAGGTGAGCAGTGTTCGGTCGGCTTGAAGGTCGCGCTTCGAATCATCAATGCCTGGCGAGCAACACCGGCGCAGGCTTGCAGCATCCTACGGATCTCTCAATCGACCTATCGCCGCGCTGCGCGGGGTCAGGAGTGTGGGCAAAGACTGGATTTGGATCAGCAGCAGCGGATTAGCCTGGTGATAGGTATCCACGGATTCTTGAGAGTTGCATTCAGCAACCAGGATAATGTGAAGGGCTTTCCAGGGTTCAAGAATGCCAACCCATTCTTTGAGGGGCGCACGCCTCTGGAGATCATGGCCCAAGGAGACCTGATCTCTCTGTACGAGACGTATCGGCGTATTGAGCAGATTCACTGCGGCGATATCATCGCTGCTTGACGATCAGCCGCAGTGAGGAGAAGACGAGGGTTAGGCTACCAACCGCAGACGAGGAGCGATTGCGAGGTAGTCTTGCGGCATGGTCGATAGGATCGCGGCGACGCTCTCCTGTGGCAGCCGGTCAGAGAGCAGCGCTTCAAGTTTAGCCAACCGTTCTTGAACGGCGCGGGTGCGATCCCACTGAATGGCGAAGCGCTTAGCAGCGACCTTCTGCTCGACAAGCACCAGATGACGGCTGAGGTCGTAGGTGTAGCGCATGGTGACCTTGTTCGACGATCCGTCATCATCTGCCTCGTGGAAGGTCAGCTCGAACACCAAGCCCTGAGAGGTTTTCCGGGCCGAGGACTCGACG
This sequence comes from Pseudomonas sp. PGPR N4, assembly GCF_059693665.1. NCBI lineage: Bacteria > Pseudomonadati > Pseudomonadota > Gammaproteobacteria > Pseudomonadales > Pseudomonadaceae > Pseudomonas > Pseudomonas sp. PGPR N4. The sequence continues at coordinate 700,686 of NZ_JCAUKV010000002.1, read as the reverse complement.
TAGTCATCCTCGAAGAGATTGTCGATGAGCTCACTTGGCTGAACGCCACGGGTTACGTGGAGAGTCGAGAGCTCATCAACCAGTATTTTGATGGATTCAAGACTCATTTCAGCATTCTCCTCAGTTCGTTGATGATCACTTCCACGTCCTCAATTGACCTGGTCAGCAAGCCATTGTCGCGGTCAGCAACCCTACCGAATTTCTTCGCCAGCTTGGTGTTGATAAAGCTAACCAGTATACCGTCGTTAGGTGTGTTGGGTTTCACCATCGGCAGGTGGTTCTTGAATATCGGATAAAGGGTAGAAGCTTTTTCTGGGATCTGCAGGTCGCTGAGCAAGGTCGCGACCTCGTCTTGAGCCTTCTTCGTCAAGATCTCGCGCAGCTGCTTGCGGGCGATCTCGGGCCGCTTTTCCACAAGGTTGGGATCTATAATCTGAGCCGCTTTCTTCGTCTCGGCGTTGAGAAACACGCTTTTGAGCTGCGCCAGAACATCCGCGTCGTAACCCTCGAGACCAGCAAGGGCCTGGACCTTTTGAGTCGCGATGGATTCGACCTCGGCCCTTTTCTCGGAAAAGATCTTATTGAAGTCCAAGTCTACAAGGTAGGAGTCCTGGTCACTCACGAACGCTTCAGAGGTGGAAACACCACCCAACTCCTGCTCTTTGCGGGTGTAGTCCTCATCCGTGATGGTGTAGTCGCGGGTTCGCTGATGTTTCGCCCGATCAACCTCTGTCTGGAAGGCCATCCACATCGCGTCCAGGCCGGTTTCCTTGTGATAGATCACCACGGCGTTGTTATCGATCTCAAAGGCCGTGATTTCCTCTTCCGGAATCGCGCGCAGGACTCTGCCGACGATCTGTGCAAAGGCGTTTTCGCTTCGGTAGGGCCGGAAAAGCGCAAGAACTGTGAGGTACCGATGGTCGTAGCCTTCCATAAGCATGTTCACGGAGATGACGACATCGCATTGATGGTTGTCGATTACTCGAAACGCTGCAGCGATATCGGCCTGATCCATGTAGCTGTGCACGACAGCCACCCTCAGGTTCTTGGATTGATACCAGGTGCGCAGGTCCTCAGCATGGGTGATGCTGCAGCCAACAGCGAGAATCTTGTGAGGCACTTTTGGAGAGGTTTTCCGAAGCTCATCCAGCTTCTGAATGCTCAGGTCGATAACGTCCATTGAGCATTCTGGAGACAGGGCGACGCTACGCTCTACCCACTCTCGGTCCTTGTATTCGAGGACTTGTTCCTTGGATAGCCGGGTACCTGGCTGCTCAGCGATTGTGAAGTAAAGCTCGTGAGCACTGACGGTCTCTTTCCTTAGCCACTTCACGTACCGATCACGCATCACCTCAGAAAGCGGCGTCTTGTGGATCAGCTTACCTGGCACTTCCTGGTTGTCGCCGCGGAATGGGGTGCCTGTCACGAAAATCTTCTTTGCCTTGGAGAAATGGGCCAAGGTCTTTTGCCAACTGCCCGCCGGCGCATGGTGCCCCTCATCGATGATGATCAGGTCGAAGAAGTCTGGGGCCACCCGCTTAATTAGTGACTGTCCGCGCTCGTTGTACACCTGTTGGATGTTCGAGTAGACGAAATGGGCCTGTTCCAGGCTGGACTGATGTGTATCTGACGTGAATTCACACGTGACCGGCAGATCCTCAGCACTGAAAATCACATCGAAATTGATCCAGAAATTGTCTTCCAGCAGGTCCTGGGTCTTTCGGATGCTCTGTTTGGTGACCAAGCCCGGTGTGATGATCAACACGCGACCCTTTGCCAGGCCAAACGGCACGATAGAGATCAGGCCACTTTTACCTGTGCCGGTCGGCAGGACGATCAGCGCATCTTCATTGGAGTTTTCGAAATGCTCCAGTGCTTTGATGTAGGCCTCGATCTGCGGGCTGCGCAGCTTCTTATTGCCGAGGATGTTAGCTGCCGTTTCGGTGAAGTAATTCATAGACAGTCGAGTTTCCTATCGGCGGCGCGCGCCAAGGTGCCCGCGCGCTGGGCTACTGCTCGGCGACGGGGAGGACAGAATTGGAATTGTTCGAGGTGCAGCAGACGTGTGCATTGAAATATCCATATTTCGGGCCAGGCATCAGCAGGCGTTTGTGATGACTGAGCGTGAGCGCTATGACTGATTGTAGCCCAGTGATATCACGCTTTGGGGCCTGATTTCCTTGCGAATGCGGTTCACGGCACCATGCAAATGAACGTTTTTACCTCTGATGGCTTGAGGTACGTGTCATGACGATATGCTGAACATGTAGGCACGCAGTATGAACTGCATCAAGCTCAGCGAAGTGCCCTACTAGCATGCTTTACCTTACCGACGGACAGCCCGCTCGCTCAGGCCACCTGGAGATGGGGGCGGACGACCTTGAGAATAATGGGCTGACCGCTGATAGGCTGGCTGTTTGTGTCAAACTTTAATCCGAAAAGCGAGTGGGCTTTTTCGACAGTGTGCTTGGCTGTGTCAAACTATATTTAGTTTTCGGGCGGTACCCCCGTCGCTGAACCCAGCGGATTCTGGGGGCCTCTGTGTCAAACTATGTTCCGAGCACCCAGTTGGTTGGCCATGCAATATGGCTGACGCGAGTTAAACGCCCTCCCGGATACACCACTCGGCCGCGATCCAGAGTAGATCTGTACGCCGCCAGCGGATAGTTAGTGGGAACACAACCGGGGCGACAAGGCTGCTCCGGTTGCGATTGGCTCGCAGCCTGATCCCTTGCCTTCATCGCTACAACTGCGAGCATGTTGCCGCCGACACCGATCTCACCGCCATCTTCAGCCCCCCACGGTGATATGCCGGCTACTTGGCTTTCCCCAGCGCTCACTCATCTATTCGAAAATTCAGCAGTTGCTGCTTGAATGTAGAGAACGATCGTTCTACATTTAATCCATGGGCAGACCAACGATAGATCATCGAGACCAGATCCTCGCAACCGCCGAAAAACTCATTTACCAGAACGGTATTCATGCCACAGGCATGGATCTACTGGTGAAGACCTCTGGCGTGTCACGCAAGGGCATCTACAACCATTTCGCTACCAAGGATGAGGTGGCCGCTGCGGCGCTGAGTGCGCGCGATGTGCGATGGATGCAATGGTTTAGAACAGAGTGCGACAAAGCGGCTACGCCGTATGACCGTGTGCTTACTATGTTCTCTGTTTTGAAGGGCTGGTTCGAATCCGAGGGTTTTTGTGGCTGTGCCTTCATCAATACAGCAGGCGAGGTTGGGAATCCCGATGATCCCATCCGCCAGATCGCAAAGCTGCACAAGCAAAAGCTCCTGGACTACACGCTTGAACTGACCGAGCAATTGAACACCGAGCAACCGTTGGTGTTAGCCAGGCAGTTACTGGTGTTGATGGAAGGCGCAATCACCATGGCGCGAGTCATGGGTGATCATCACGCCGCTGATGATGCAAAGGACGTTGCGCGGATGTTGCTGAAGCAGTTCACGCCCTAACGCTTGAGCTGCAGAGAAACAACTCAAACTTATCTATCCTGCTCGACTGGAGTCACGACCATGTCCAATGCCCAAACTCGCCCGCCACTTCCTCCTTTCAAGCGCGAAACAGCGATTGAAAAAGTTCGACTGGCTGAAGACGGTTGGAACAGCCGGGATGCCGAGAAAGTCTCGCTCGCTTACACGCTGGATACCAAATGGCGTAACCGCGCTGAATTTGCCGCCAATCGCGAAGAAGCCAAAGGCTTTCTCACCCGCAAGTGGAAAAAAGAACTCGATTATCGCCTGATCAAGGAGCTCTGGGCCTTTACCGATAATCGCATCGCCGTTCGCTACGCGTATGAGTGGCATGATGACTCAGGTAACTGGTTCCGCTCCTACGGTAACGAGAACTGGGAGTTCGAATCGGATGGCCTGATGCATCGTCGTTTCGCCAGCATTAACGACATGCCTATCAAGGAAAGCGAGCGCAAGTTCCACTGGCCACTGGGCCGCCGCCCGGATGATCACCCAGGCCTGACCGAGCTTGGCCTGTAAAGCATCTAAACCTCCCGGCGTTGCAGCCGGAATTCCTTCGGCGTCAGCCCGGTAGCCCGCTTGAAGAAGCGCGAAAAGTAAGCCTGTTCGGCAAAGCCCAGACTGTCGGCCACCTGGCCGATGGTCATTGAGGTGTAGACCAGGTTGCGCTTGGCCTCGAGGATCACCCGCTGGTTGACCAGTTGCAGCGCAGACTGGCCGGCAAGTTGCCGACACAGCGCATTGAGGTGGGCAGTGCTGACGCCGATCTGCCGGGCGTAGTCATCAATCTGCTGGTGTTCCCGGAAGTGCTTTTCTATCAGCTGCGCCAGATGATCAAGGTGCTGCATCCCGCGCTCACGGGGTTTCGCGATGTGCTGAGCACGCTCGCGAGCACGCCGTGAGATCCATACCAGCAGGGCACACAGCAGCGACTGCAACATCAAGTCGCGCTCCGGTCGGCGCAATACGTATTCCTCGGTCAACTGGGCGAACAACTGCTCCAGGTAGGCTCGGTCTTCGCCAGCCAGGTAGCAGTGTGCCTCAGCCATTGGCTTGCCTTCGAGCAGCGGCGCAAAGCGGTCGAGTACCGGCTTGGCCAAGCTGATCACATAGCCTTGGATGTCCTCGGAAAAGCGAAACCCGTGAATGCTCATCACCGGAACGATCTGTAAGGCACCACCGCTTACTTGCTGTTCGACATCTTCGACCACGACTCGTGCCTGCCCGGCCTGCACGTAGAGCAATTGCGCCAGATCGCCGTGGCGGTGGGTCTTGATTTCCCAGTCATGCAGACGACTGCGCTCAGGAATCGACTCGCAGTGGATCAGATCTGGCGTCGGCCAGGACGTCTCGCCGTAGAGCTTGAACACCGGGATGCCATTCACATTCGCCATTGCCGATATCCGCAGATCCTCGAAAAGTCCTAAAAATAAAGCAGAAAGTGCCTTCTTATGGAACCTCTATCTGCGAAAAATACAGAACGACTAATCGTAACCCTGAGCCCCGGCTCATGAGGATAAGAACAATGAAGACTCAAATTGCCATTATCGGGGCGGGTCCGTCTGGACTGCTGCTCGGCCAACTGCTGCAAAACGCCGGTATCGACAACGTGATCATTGAGCGCCAGAGCCCTGACTATGTCCTCGGCCGGATCCGCGCCGGCGTGCTTGAGCAAGGTATGGTTGATCTGCTGCGCGAGGCGGGTGTTGGTGCACGGATGGATCAGGAAGGGCTGGTGCACGATGGTTTCGAGCTGGCCTTCAACGGTCGTGTCGAGCACATCAACCTGCGCGAACTGACTGGCGGCAAGACCGTGATGATCTACGGCCAGACCGAGGTTACCCGTGACCTCATGCAGGCTCGCCGGCAAAGTGGTGCGCCTACCTACTACGACGCCAGCGATGTGCAACTGCACGAGTTGAAGGGCAACAAGCCTTACGTCACGTTCATCCAGGACGGTAACCAGGTGCGCATCGACTGCGACCTGATCGCCGGCTGCGATGGCTATCACGGCGTTTCCCGCAAATTGATCCCGGACGGCGTGCTCAAGGAATTTGAGCGGGTGTATCCGTTCGGCTGGCTGGGTGTACTGGCCGATACGCCGCCGGTCAACGAAGAACTGATCTACGCCAGCCATGAGCGCGGCTTTGCCCTGTGCAGCATGCGCTCGCCCACGCGCACTCGTTACTACGTGCAGGTCGCCAGCGATGAAAAAGTCGAAGACTGGTCGGATCAGCGCTTCTGGGACGAACTCAAGAGCCGTCTGCCCGAAGCCGTTGCCGCCAAGCTGATTACCGGCCCCTCCATCGAGAAAAGCATCGCGCCGCTGCGCAGCTTCGTGGTCGAGCCAATGCAGTATGGCCACCTGTTCCTGGTCGGGGATGCCGCCCACATCGTCCCGCCTACCGGCGCCAAGGGCTTGAACCTGGCCGCCAGCGACGTCAGCACCCTTTACCGAATCCTGCTCAAGTACTACCACGAAGGCCGCCAGGACCTGCTCGAGCGTTACTCGCAGATCTGCCTGCGCCGAGTCTGGAAGGCCGAACGCTTCTCTTGGTGGATGACCTCGGTGTTGCATCAATTCCCGGGCACCGACGCCTTCAGCCAACGCATGCAGCAGACCGAACTGGAATACTTCGTGAGCTCGGAAGCCGGGCGTAAAACGATTGCGGAGAACTATGTTGGCTTGCCGTACGAGGCGGTGGAGTGAATGATGGGCGCCACTCCTATACCCTCGGCAATCCAGCCAGCCATTGCAGCGGAACCCTGACATGCACGGGATGACCCCAGAAGTATTAGCCGATCTTGCTCCCGAAGGAACGCTGCGAGTTGCGATCAACTACGGCAATCCGGTCCTCGCCCAGCAGGGCGCTGATGGCACACCCTTGGGCGTGTCCGTTGCCTTGGCCAAAGCGCTGGCCGCTGAACTCGGTGTCGAATTGCAGATAACCGGCTTCGACGCCGCCGGCAAGGTGTTTGCGGCGTTGGACCAAGACCTGTGGCGTGTTGCGTTCCTGGCGATCGAGCCGGTGCGGGCCGCTCAGATCGATTTCACCGAGCCCTATGTGCTCATCGAAGGTACTTATCTGGTCAAGCGTAATTCAGCCTGGCAGCACGTGGACGAGCTCGATCAGGCTCAAACCCGTATCGCTGTGAGCAAGGGCGCGGCCTATGATCTGTATCTGTCCCGTACCCTGCAGCATGCGCAGTTGGAGCGTGCAGACACGTCCCCTGCCGCCGTGGATCTGTTCATCGCCAATGGGCTGGATGCCGCGGCAGGGGTGCGTCAGCCGCTGGAGCAGTTTGCCTTGGGTAACCCTGAGTACCGGGTAATGGACGGCGCGTTTACCGCTATTCGCCAGGCCATGGCAGTGCCACGCGGCAGGGATGCCGGCGCTGCATACGTTCGCGGGTTCATCGAGCGACGCCTGGCGCAAGGCTTTGTTCGTGGGGCGTTGTTGGCGAGCGGTCAGGCCGACGTCAGCGCGCCTCGCTGACCCTGGCCGACCAGCGTCAGCTCCCTGGCTGAGTAGCTGTACTACCCTGTTGCGAAGACGTCCGAACTTCATACGGGGGACTCTTCATGCAAGCGCAACTTCCACCCGCACTGCAGCAGCTGCATTTACCCTTGCGTCTCAAGCTTTGGGATGGCAATCAGTTCGATCTGGGGCCTAGCCCTCAGGTCACCATCCTGATCAAGGAGCCGCAACTGATCAGCCAGCTCAGCCACCCCAGCATGGGTGAGCTGGGCACTGCGTTCGTTGAAGGCAAGCTGGAGTTGGAAGGCGATATCGGCGAGGCGATCCGGGTCTGCGATGAGCTCAGCGATGCCTTGCTGGTGGGGCAGCAGGACACCGCACCGGTACGCTCCGCGCACGACAAGCACACCGATGCGCAGGCCATCTCCTACCACTACGATGTGTCCAATGAGTTCTACCAGCTGTGGCTGGACCAGGACATGGCCTACTCGTGCGCCTACTTCAAGGAGCCGGACAACACCCTCGATCAGGCCCAGCAAGACAAGTTCGACCACCTGTGTCGCAAGCTACGCCTGCAGCAGGACGACTATCTGTTGGACGTCGGCTGTGGCTGGGGCGGGCTGGCGCGCTTTGCTGCGCGTGAGTATGGCGCCAAGGTGTTCGGCATCACCTTGAGCAAGGAGCAGCTCAAGCTGGCGCGCCAGCGGGTCAAGGAGGAGGGGCTGACCAAGCGGGTCGATCTGCAGATCCTCGACTATCGCGATCTGCCGCAGGACGGACGCTTCGACAAGGTGGTCAGTGTCGGCATGTTCGAGCATGTCGGCCATGCCAACCTCGACCTGTATTGCCAGACGTTGTTCGGCGCCGTGCGTGAGGGTGGGGTGGTGATGAATCATGGCATCACGGCGCGTCATGTGGATGGCCGACCGGTGGGCAGAGGGGCGGGCGCGTTCATCGACCGTTACGTGTTCCCCAATGGCGAGCTGCCGCACCTGTCGATGATCAGTAGCAGCATCTGCACCGCCGGGCTCGAGGTGGTGGATGTCGAGAGCCTGCGCTTGCATTACGCGAGGACGCTGCATCAGTGGAGTGAAAACCTCGAGCACCAGCTGCACCGGGCAGCGGCGATAGTACCGGCCAAGACTCTGCGTATCTGGCGGCTGTATCTGGCGGGGTGTGCCTATGCCTTCAGCAAGGGCTGGATCAACCTGCACCAGATCCTCGCGGTCAAACCCTATGCCGATGGCCACCACGATCTGCCATGGACGCGCGAAGATCTGTATCGCTGAGCGCTCTCAGAGCACCGGAGATATCAGCCGAGCGATACGCATGCCAAGCTGTTGCAGGCGATGGGTATCGCGGCTGTCCTCGGCAGTGATCTCCTTGGCGTGGGAGAAGTCCTCCTGCAACATCGCCTCGACCTGATCGGCAAACGCCCGGTCAACGGTCAGCAGGGTGATTTCGAAATTCAGCCTGAACGAGCGGTTGTCCAGGTTGGCGCTGCCAATGGCGCTGACCTCATCGTCAACCAACACCACCTTCTGATGCAGGAAGCCTGGCTGGTAGCGGAACATGCGCACGCCGGCGCGCACCGCTTCGAAGGCAAAAAGGCTGGAAGCAGCGTAGACCACGCGGTGGTCCGGTCGCGCCGGAATCAGCACGCGCACGTCCACGCCGCGCATCACAGCCAGGCGCAATGCGGCAAACACGGCCTCGTCGGGGATGAAGTAGGGCGTGGTTATCCACACCCGGTGCACCGCCGAATGGATAGCCTCGACGAAGAACAGCGAGCAGGTTTCCTGGGGATCAGCCGGGCCGCTCGCCAGCAGCTGGCAGAGCACGCCGTTGTCCGGGTAGTTGTCCTGCAGAATCAGCGGCGACAGCTCGCGCGTTGCCCAGTACCAGTCCTCGGCAAATGACTCCTGCAGGCAGGCCACGGCTGGGCCGTTGATCTGGACATGGGTATCGCGCCAAGGGGACAGCTGTGGGTTGCCGCCCAGGTATTCATCGCCGACGTTATGCCCACCGATAAAGCCGACTTCACCATCGGCCACGACGATCTTGCGGTGGTTGCGGAAGTTGACCTGAAAGCGGTTGAACCAGCCGCCACGGGTGGCGAAAGCCTTTACTTGCACACCGCCATCGCGCAGCGCCTTCACGTAGCTGGCAGGCAGCGCGTGGCTGCCGATGCGGTCGTATAGGACGAAAACCTGCACACCCTCGCCCGCCTTGCACAACAGCAACTGCTGCAGCTCGCGGCCGATGATGTCGTCGTGGATGATGAAAAACTGGACCAGCACCGCTTGCCGCGCTTTGTCGATCGCAGCAAAGATCGCGTCAAAGGTAGCCCGGCCATTGATCAGCAGCTTGACCTGGTTGTTCGCCAGGCACGGCATGCGACCCAGCTTGGGCATGGCGCGCAGGGCCTTGTAACTGTCCGACTCGCGCGCCGCCAATGCTTCTTCAACCCATGGCCGCCAGTTCAGGTTGGCCATCGCCACGTGCATTTCCTGGTTGGCCTGACGGCGCGCCTTGATATAGGCGTTGAACGAGCGGGCGCCGAAGACTAGATAAGGGATCAATGCCAGATATGGGATGAACAGCAACGGCATCGCCCAAGCAATTGCGCCCTGGGCAGTGCGCACGGTGAGCACGGCATGCAGAGCAGCTACCATCCCCAATAAATGAGTGAAGCCAATCACGTAACCGAAGAAATAGAGGCTGTGGTAATCCATGTGCATCCTGCTTGCTGAGAAGACTACTGATAACAGACCACGGGTCTAGTCTAGCGTGCAACCGACTGACAAATTTGACGTCTAAGCTGAGTCCGGCCAGTTGCCCGGTTATGCCAAGGAGCATTTATTGATGAACATCCGCCTGCCCCTGTTCGCCCTGGTCGTGGGTCTGACCAGCCCGTTGGTCCACGCACAAATGCTCCAGCCTGGGCTGTGGGAGCTGACCACCAGCGACATGCAGGTCGATGGCAAAGCGCTGCCCGACATGGGCTTCATGCTTGGTCAGCTGAAGAACCTGCCGCCCGAGCAACGGGCGATGATGGAAGGCGTGCTGGCTAAGCAAGGTATTACCGTTGGTGGCAATGGCGTGCGCTCGTGCCTGACACCGGAGCAGGTCAAGACCGACGATATTCCGCTGCAGGACCCCAAGTCCGGCTGCACCCAGAAGATCACTGACCGCACCGGCAAGGTCTGGAAGTTTGAATTCAGCTGCCCGAAAGCGCAGGGTCAGGGTGAAGCGACATTCCTCAGTGACCGCGAATTCACCACCAAGGTCAACGGCACCTTCAATGCTTCGGGTGTGGAACAGAAGGGCAGCATGAATACCCGCGCGCTGTGGCTGGGTAGCGACTGTGGCACGGTCAAGCCACGGGTGGGCGGCTAAGCGCTGTTGTTGCAACCGGCTGCCCCAGCAGCCGGTTGTTGTTTCACCAGCGCCATTCGCTGACGGCTACCGCATCGTGCGCATGCAGGCTCTCTGCGTGCTCGACCTTTACGCTGAATCCATTTGCCCAAGGCAGCGCCTGCATCGCTACATGCAGTCGGCGGGCAGCATCTTCGCAGAACATCAGGTTCTGCCCATTGGCTAAAGCAAAGGCCTGCTCATCGGCGCGCTTCACCGCTGTCTGCACCGCAGTACCCAATGCTGCCTCCGTGCTATCTACCAGCACTCTTAAAGGCATTGTGTCGTCGCTCGTGGCTAACCTCACCTTGATGTGTGCTTCGCTGCGCTGGCTGTGCGGTGTGGCGACGATGCCTTCACTGCTGCCGAGCCAGGCAAGCACTGCCTCTTGCTGCAGTTCCACACCAGCGAAATCATCCAGGAACTGCTGCTGAATGAGCTGACGCGCCAGCGCAGCGGAACATGGGCATGTCGAGGAATAGGCAATCCGCACAAATAGTTCCACGTGGAACATTTCGTTTTTGATCGACGCATCAACGGTTACTGGATAGCTCTTCCAGCCGGCTAGCGAGCTGATCAACGCAGGTCGATTGACCAGATAATCAAAACTCAGACTGCAATGAGCGGCCGTAGACAGGCCTTCGTGGGTGTCGAGGAACTCGCTGAGCAGGCGGCGCAAGACAAGAGGCGACAGTTCGTCCTGCTCAAGGCTTTGCAATGCCAGGTACAAGCGCGACATGTGGATACCGCGCGAGCGTCCATCAACCAGATTGACACCTGCGCTGGCGCGAGCACTCACCCGGTGCCCCTCGATGGTCACGGGCAGCGCGATGCCTTGCATGCCGACCCAATCCAGCGGCAGGGCCTGTGCGTCCATCTGTGCAGCAATATCGGGCAGGATCATGGGTGGCTTCCGGGAGAGATTATTCGCAGGACAGGTTGGCCAAATTGTATTGTTATAATATAACATTAAGCAAATGCATCGTTTCGAATGCGTTCGCCTGATGAGGTTTGCCATGTCCACCCGTCTCCCCGTCACCGTGCTGTCTGGCTTTCTTGGCGCAGGCAAAAGCACCTTGCTCAATCATGTGCTGCGCAACCGCGATAACCTGCGCGTCGCCGTCATCGTCAACGACATGAGCGAAATCAACATCGATGCCAGCGAAGTGCAGCGCAACGTCAGCCTCAACCGCGCCGAGGAAAAACTGATCGAGATGAGCAACGGCTGCATCTGCTGCACCCTGCGCGAAGACCTGCTCGAAGAAGTGGCCCGGCTGGCCGAGGACGGCCGCTTCGATTACCTGCTGGTCGAGTCGACCGGCATCTCCGAACCGCTACCAGTCGCCGAGACCTTCACCTTCCGCGATGAACAAGGTCGGAGCCTGTCTGACCTGGCCCGGCTCGACACCATGGTGACCGTGGTTGACGGGTTGAATTTTCTGCACGACTTCCAGGCCGCAGATACCTTGGCCAGCCGCGGTGAGACGCTGGGCGAAGACGATGAGCGTTCGATCAGTGACCTACTGATCGAGCAGATCGAGTTCGCCGATGTGCTGCTGCTGAGCAAGATCGACCTGATCGGCCAGGACCAGCGCAACGAGCTGATGGCGATCCTGCGTAGCCTCAATGCCCGCGCGCAAATCGTGCCGATGGTGATGGGCCAAGTGCCGCTGGCGCAGATTCTCGACACCGGGCTGTTCGACTTCGAGCAGGCAGCGCAGGCACCCGGCTGGCTGCAGGAGCTGCGCGGCGAGCACGTACCAGAGACCGAGGAATACGGCATCGCCGCAAGTTCCTGGCAGGCGCGTCGGCCACTGCACCCGCAGCGGTTCTTCGACTTTATCCACAAGCCATGGACCAACGGCCGACTGCTGCGCTCGAAAGGCTTCTTCTGGCTTGCCAGCAAGTATCAGGAGGCGGGTAGTTGGTCGCAGGCGGGCGGCATGATGCGCTACAGCTATGCGGGGCGCTGGTGGTGTTTTGTGCCGGAGGACCAGTGGCCGCAGGACGACGCCAGCAAGGCTGCGATCCTGGGTCACTGGAGTGAGGAAGCCGGTGATTGCCGTCAGGAACTGGTATTCATCGGGCAGAACATCGACTTTGCACAGTTATCCACAGCGCTGGATGCGTGCCTATTAACTGATGAGGAGATGGCCGCTGGTTCTGACGCGTGGCTGAAATTTTCAGACCCGTTCGGCGCTTGGCCTGAGGATATGGCAGCGTAAAACGATGCCTGTGGATAACCTCGCGATTCGCAGGCTAGCCTTGACTGCCTGAGCCGGCGGGGCATAGTGGACGCTTCCGGTTACGGGGCCGCTTTGCCTCGCTCTGCGCAGATCCATCGACATGCTCAAGAACATCCCCACCCACATTGTTGCCGGCCCTCTAGGCGCCGGCAAGACCAGCCTGATTGGCCATTTGCTTGTGCAAAGGCCTGCCAATGAGCGCTGGGCAGTGCTGGTCAACGAGTTTGGTCAGATTGGCCTGGACGCTGCGCTGTTGCACCGTGACGAAGACGGCGTTGCCATCGCTGAGGTTGCCGGTGGCTGCTTGTGCTGCGTCAATGGCGTGCCGTTTCAGGTTGGGCTGGGTCGGCTGCTGCGCAAAGCTCGCCCGGACCGGCTGTTTATTGAGCCGTCCGGCCTGGGTCATCCGTTGCAGCTGTTGCAGCAGTTAAGCCAGGCGCCCTGGGCCGGCATACTGCAGTTGCAGCCACTGATGATGGTACTGGATGCGTCAGCATTGGTCAGGGGAGAGCGCTTGGCAGAGGCGCAGCAACAAGCGCTGGCGGCAGCGGAGCTGTTGATAATCAACAAGGCCGACGCTGTGGATAATCCTCAGCGGCTGGCAATAACCGCGCAGTTATCCGGCAAACCCGCTTTCTGGACCGAACAAGGACGGCTGGCGATCGCAGAACTTTTACAGTTTTCCACAGGCCCGACCCATGCTGTGACGGTTGCGCCGTTGCCTGAGGACAACTATCTCCAGCCAGCCGCCTCATTGTGGACAAGTAGCGACAAGCCATTGTTTGCCGCTAAAAAAGGCGAAGGTGGTTGGAGCTGTGGCTGGCGCTGGCATCCATCCCAACGCTTCGAACAAGGCCGCATCGAGCATTTTCTCAGCACCACGGCCTGGCTCAGAGCCAAAGGAGTTATCCACAGCACAACTGGCTGGCAGTCGTTCAACGGGCTAGCTGACGGCGCCTTGAGTTGGCAGCGCAGCGAATGGCGCAAGGATTCACGGCTGGAGCTGATCTTCGAGCAAGAGCAGCCTATAGCTGCGCTGCAGCAGGCCATGACCGACTGCCGTATTCAGCGCTGATCGTTGCTCCAGCGGTTGTGCTCCTGGCGCCACTGCTGCATCTCGATCACGTTGTCGCTGCGCGGCGCCGGTTTGATTTCGAACGGGTAGGGCGCCAGTTCGATCTGCATGGTGTGTGCACCAAACTGTGTGACCGTACCCGGATGGCGCTGCTCGCCCGTCACGGTGAACTCGAAGTTGTAGATCCGCGCCAGGCGCTTGCGGCCGTTGGCGTCGCGGACAAAGCCAATACGCTTGAGCGCTACGGCCTCGTCCAGCAGCTCCAGGTCGAGTTTGGCGCAATGCTGTTTGACCCGCTCGAGGGCTTTCTCGCGCAGCCCGTGATTATGCCACAGCCAGGCGCCGCCGCTGGCCAGCAGCATCAGGAAGAAGAGGTTCTCCAGGGTCAACATTTGCATATGCTCCAAACAGGTAGATCCAGCTTAACTGCGTCCCTGGCCTGTCGTACAGGTGGCAATCGGGTTCATACTGCGCGACGTTCTTATCTTGAAATCAGTTTTGGAAACCTCTGCATGAAACGCACGCCGCACTTGCTCGCGATCCAATCCCATGTGGTCTTCGGCCACGCCGGAAACAGCGCCGCGGTGTTTCCCATGCAGCGCATAGGCGTGAATGTCTGGCCGCTGAACACGGTGCAGTTCTCCAACCATACTCAGTATGGCCAGTGGGCCGGAGAAGTGCTTGCTCCAGCGCAAATTCCTGCGTTGGTGGAAGGCATTGCCAACATCGGCGAGCTGGGCAACTGCGATGCGGTGTTGTCCGGGTATCTGGGCAGCGCCGAGCAGGGACGGGCGATTCTGGCTGGCGTCGAGCGGATCAAGGCGGTTAACCCAAAGGCGCTGTATCTGTGCGACCCGGTCATGGGCCATGCCGAGAAGGGCTGCAGCGTGCCGGCCGAGGTCAGCGAGTTCCTTCTGCAACAGGCCGCGGCCAAGGCCGATATTCTCTGCCCTAACCAGCTTGAGCTGGACAGCTTCAGCGGGCGCAAGGCGCAGTCGCTGGAAGATTGCGTGGCCATGGCGCGCAACCTGCTCGCCCGCGGGCCGCAGGTGGTGCTGGTCAAGCACCTGAGCTATCCCGGCCGCGCCGAAGATTCTTTCGAAATGCTGCTGGTAACCGGCGAAGACTGCTGGCACCTGCGCCGGCCGCTGCTGTGCTTCCCACGCCAGCCGGTTGGCGTCGGTGACCTCACCTCAGGGCTGTTCCTGGCTCGCGTGCTGCTGGGCGACAGCTGGCTGCAAGCGTTTGAATACACCGCAGCGGCTGTCCATGAGGTGCTGCTGGAAACCCAAGCCTGCGCCAGCTACGAACTGCAGCTGGTGCGAGCCCAGGATCGCATTGCCCATCCGCGGGTGCGTTTCGAAGCGCAGCGCCTGAGCGTTTAAATCGAGTCGGTTTTCAGGTCCTGGTAGCGTTTTTCCAGCTCCTGACGGATCTGCCGGCGCTGTTTTCCTTGGAGGAAGCGGCGTTTTTCTTCGCTGCTTTGCGGCAGGCGCGCCGGGACCGGGACTGGCCGGCGATTGTCATCCACCGCCACCATGGTGAAGAAGCAGCTGTTGGAGTGGCGAACGGAGCGCTCACGAATGTTCTCGGTCACCACTTTGATGCCGACTTCCATCGACGTATTGCCGGTGTAGTTGACCGATGCCATGAACGTCACCAGCTCACCGACATGCACAGGCTCGCGGAACACTACCTGATCGACCGACAGGGTCACTACATACGTCCCCGCATAACGGCTGGCGCACGCATAGGCCACCTCGTCGAGGTATTTGAGCAAGGTGCCGCCGTGTACGTTGCCGGAGAAGTTGGCCATGTCCGGGGTCATCAGGACGGTCATAGTCAGCTGGGCGTTTCCAGGTTCCATAGAGTGCTCACGGTGAGGTTGCGCTGAATCGGGGCCGGTATCTGCAGACACTTCTTGGTACCCCTGTTGAATTTCCGATCTAGATACGGGACGCCGCAGAGCGCTCCGTCGTCACGCGCATGGGCCGTCAGCGGTGTTGTGCACCAGACCCGGGCAGCGGTCACAGCTCACATCACAAAACGTGCAGCAGCACATCAACCGATCTGTTTCTGCATATTGCGCAGACGTTTTGCGTCCGGGCGCGATGGTAACCTGAGTCGGCCCATGCAACATGGGCTTTCCCGCTTTAATCACAGTATGTACTTGCTGCCCGCTCAGGTTCGCCTCAGCGGAGGAGCGGTCTGCTCTGGCACCGTGAACAAGGAGTAGCACGCCATGCATGCCATAAGCTTCATCCAGGATCTTGCCGTAATCATGTTGGTGGCGGGCGTGGTCACCATCCTCTTTCATCGGTTGAAACAGCCGGTGGTCCTGGGTTACATCGTTGCCGGCTTTATCATCGGCCCGCACACCCCGCCATTTGGCCTCATTCACGACGAAGACACGATCAAGACCCTGGCCGAGCTTGGGGTGATCTTCCTGATGTTCTGCCTGGGCCTTGAGTTCAGCCTGCGCAAGTTGTTCAAGGTGGGTGCCACGGCATTTATCGCGGCCTTCCTGGAAATCGTCCTGATGATCTGGATCGGTTTCGAAATCGGCCGCTGGTTCGGTTGGAACACCATGGACTCGCTGTTCCTCGGCGCGATCCTGGCGATTTCCTCGACCACCATCATAGTAAAAGCCCTCAATGACCTGAAGATGAAGAACGAGCGCTTCGCGCAGCTGATCTTCGGCGTGCTGATCGTCGAGGACATCCTCGGTATCGGCATCATCGCCTTGCTTTCGGGTATCGCCGTCAGCGGCTCGGTAAGCTCTGGCGAAGTCTTCTCCACAGTCGGCAAGCTGTCGCTGTTCATGATCGTGGCGTTGGTCATCGGCATTCTGCTGGTGCCGCGGCTGCTGGCCTACGTGGCCAAGTTCGAAAGCAACGAGATGCTCCTGATCACCGTGCTGGGGCTGTGCTTCGGCTTCTGCCTGCTGGTGGTCAAGCTCGAGTACAGCATGGTCCTCGGTGCCTTCCTGATCGGTGCGATCATGGCCGAGTCGCGGCAACTGCTGAAGATCGAACGCTTGATCGAGCCGGTACGCGACATGTTCAGCGCGATCTTCTTTGTGGCCATCGGCCTGATGATCGACCCGCAGGTGCTGGTCGACTACGCCTGGCCGATTGTGGTGATCACCTTTGCCGTGGTGCTGGGCAAGATGCTCTCGTGCGGCATGGGTGCGTTCATTGCCGGCAACGATGGGCGTACCTCGCTGCGGGTCGGCATGGGCCTGTCGCAGATTGGCGAGTTCTCGTTCATCATCGCCGCGCTGGGCATGACCTTGCAGGTCACCAGCGACTTCCTCTATCCGGTGGCGGTAGCGGTCTCGGCGATTACTACCTTGCTTACGCCGTATCTGATTCGGGCGGCTGATCCGCTGTCGATCAAGCTCGGCCAGATCATGCCCAGCCGGCTGTCGCGGGTGCTGTCGCTGTATGGCGAATGGCTGCGCAGCATTCAGCCGCAAGGTGAGGGTGCCATGCTCGCGGCGATGATCCGGCGCATCCTGCTGCAGGTAGGGGTCAACCTGGCGTTGGTGATCGCGATCTTCTTTACCGGGGGCTACTTTGCCGAGCGGATCGGCCTTTGGCTGAACGAGTGGCTGGGCGATGTCAGCCAGCAGAAGGCGCTGATCTGGGGCGCCGCGCTGTTGCTGTCGCTGCCGTTCCTGATTGCGGCGTACCGCAAGCTCAAGGCACTGTCGATGCTGTTGGCGGAGATGGGGGTCAAGCCAGAGATGGCCGGGCGGCATACGCAGCGGGTCCGGCGGGTGATCGCCGAGGTTATCCCGTTGTTGTCACTGCTGGTGATCTTCCTGCTGCTGTCGGCGTTGTCGGCGAGTATCTTGCCGACCAACGAGCTGCTGCTGGTGATCGTGGTGGTTGCTGCGGTGGTTGTCGCGGTACTGTGGCGTTGGTTCATCCGCGTGCACACGCGGATGCAGATCGCTCTGCTCGAAACCCTGGAAAACAACCGCGATCAGGCCCACTGACATTCAACGCAATCGCGGTGCAGAGTGCGCCGCGATTGCGTTGAGCCGGATCAGCTTTCCAGCCAGACGTCGCGCGCCCAGTGCCAGACCGATTCCCAGCTTTCTTCGGTGACCAGCTCTTCTTCGCCCGACCACAGCACCACGGTGCCGTCTTCTTCGACGCAGTAGTAGTTCTCGCCATCCTGACAGATCGGGATCAGCTCGCGTGGTACGCCGGCATCCCAGGCGTTGGCAGCAACTTCCGGCAGATAGGTGTGTGACTGTGGGTCGGTGACGGTGACCGGCTCCAGGCTGCCGTAGATCACATCGCTGACTGTCAGCAGATATTCCTTGAATACGAACGGAATATTGATGAACAGCTGCTCCTCGACTTCGACCAACTGATCTTCGTCAGGAAGCTCCAGGGGCACCGGCACCGGCTCATTGGCTTCACGCAGTTGTTCGATCACTTCTTCCACGGTTCACATCCTCTCGCTTGATGACAACGCTGCGGGTTATACCCTAGTAGGGCGCTCTGGCAAAAGCAAAAACCCCGGGCAAGCCCGGGGTTTTTTATGCAGCAAGCCTGGATCAGCCGTTTTGGCGGATACCGGCGACCAGCCAAGGCTGGTTGTCGCCTTGGGCGCGCTCCATGTGCCAGCTTTCGCTGAACGCCTCGCCCTGGTCGAAACGCGAGGTTTTCGACACACCGCTGAAGGTCAGGGTGGCGATAGTCTTGTCGGCGCGATCTTCGACACCGTCCAACTGTACTTCGAGGTTGTCGATGTAGGTGGACTGGAAGCCATCACCCAGATCAGCGCGCTCGCGCTTGAGGAACGCAAGCAGTTGCGGGGTCACGAACTCGGAGATCTTGTCCATCTCGTTGGCGTCCCAGTGCTGCTGCAGCGTCTGGAAGTGGCTGCGCGCGGCATTCAGGAAGCTTTGCTCGTTGAACCAGGCGGGTGCGTTGATCGCAGGTGCGGCAGCAACAGGTGCTGCAGAACCACCGAAGATCGACGGCTGCGCTGCTTGCTGGTTGTAAGCCTCACGCTGGAACGGTGCATGGCCTGCAGCAGCAACTTGTGGTTGTTGCTTGCGGCGACGCGCAGCGATGAAGCGGAACACCAGGAAGGCGATCAGGCCCATGATCAGGAAGTCCATGATCTGCATGCCCTGGAAACCGTCACCCATGAACATGGAGGCCAGCAGACCACCGGCGGCCAGGCCAGCGAGTGGGCCCAACCAGCGCGAAGCACCGCTGGCGGCGGCCGGCGCACGACCTGCAGCATTTGGTGCGGCAGCTGGAGTGTTTGGCGTAGCCTGGCGAGTCTGGTGCATAGGCGCGGCGCCCGAGCTCTTGCCGCCGCCGAAGCGTTTGGCATTGGCGTCCAGGCTCAGCGTCAGGCCGAGGCACAGCGCCAGGGCGATGCTAAGAAAACGTTGCATAAGTGGGATATCCCCTGATTGTGGATTGCACGCGCGTCATGTTGCACATGTTGTAGCAGACATGACCAGCAGCATAATGTTTCGAGCTTTTGCCTGAACGGTCATTCAGCAACCGCTCAGGCATCCGCGTTGGCTTAGATGGCCTCGAGCTTGGCGTAACCGAGCATCAGCCACTTGCTGCCCTCGGCGAAATTCACCTGCACCCGTGCCTGGGCGCCAGAGCCCTCGAAGTTGAGGATCACGCCCTCACCAAACACCGAGTGCTGCACGCGCTGGCCAAGGTTGAACGAGGTCTGCGGGATGTTGGCATTGGCAAAGATATTGCTGGCCGGCGCCTGCGAGCCGCCGAACGGGCGGCTGACCGAGTTCGACAGGCGCACTTCCTGCACCAGCCCAGCGGGGATTTCGCGGACGAAGCGCGAGACCTTGTTGTAGGTCTCGCTGCCATACAGACGACGCGTCTCGGCGTAGGTCATGAACAGCTGGCGCATGGCCCGGGTGATGCCGACATATGCCAGACGGCGCTCTTCGGCCAGGCGGCCAGGTTCTTCCAGGCTCATCTTGTGCGGGAACAGGCCTTCTTCCAGGCCGACCAGGAACACGTAGGGGAATTCCAGGCCCTTGGCGCTGTGCAGGGTCATCAATTGCACGCTGTCTTCGTGTTCATCAGCCTGCGACTCACCGGCTTCCAGCGAGGCGTGGCCGAGGAAGGCCGACAGCGGCGACAGGTCGGCGTCTTCGTCGCTGCTTTCGAAGTTACGCGCAGCGCTGACCAGTTCCTCAAGGTTTTCTACCCGTGCCTGGCCCTTTTCACCTTTTTCTTCCTGGTGATAGATGATCAGCCCGGACTGCTCGATGACGGTCTGGGTCATGACGTGCAGTGGCATTTCGACGGCTTTGGCCGCCAGCCCTTCGATCAACTCGATAAAGGCACCCAGCGCACTCGCGGCGCGGCCTTTGAGGCCTTTGGCGGCGATCAGCTGGCACATCGCTTCCCACATCGACAGCTGCGCATGGCGAGCGTGGTCGCGGATCGCTTCAACCGTCTTTTCGCCGATGCCACGCGGTGGCACGTTGATCACCCGCTCCAGCGCAGCGTCGTTGCCACGGCCCTCGAGCAGGCGCAGGTAGGCCATGGCGTTCTTGATTTCGGCGCGCTCGAAGAAGCGTTGGCCGCCGTAGATCCGGTAAGGGATGCGTTCGCGCAGCAGGGCCTCTTCAAGCACCCGCGATTGGGCGTTGGAGCGATAGAGGATGGCGATGTCGCTGCGCGCATGGCCTTGCTTGATCACGCTCTCAATCGACTCGACTACATAACGTGCCTCGTCGTGCTCGTTGTAGGCGGCGTACAAGGTCAGCGGCTCGCCTTCACCGACATCGGTCCACAGCTCTTTGCCGAGACGGTCGGTGTTGTTGGCGATCAGGGCGTTGGCGGCCTTGAGGATGCCGCCGGTGGAGCGGTAGTTCTGCTCCAGGCGGATCATCTCGGCGTCGGGGAAGTCTTCGGTGTACTGATGGATGTTTTCGATCTTGGCACCGCGCCAGCCGTAGATCGACTGGTCGTCGTCGCCCACCGCCATCAGGCTGTCGCCGCCTTTGGCGAGCAGGCGCAACCAGGCGTACTGCACGGCGTTGGTGTCCTGGAACTCATCCACCAACAGGTGGCGGAAGCGCCGCTGGTAGTGCTCGAGCAGGCCCGGGTTGTCGCGCCACAGGTCCAGCGCACGCAGCAGCAGTTCGGAGAAGTCGATCACGCCGGCGCGTTCGCAAGCTTGCTCGTAAGCTTCATAGACGCTGCGCATGGTCGCCAGGAACAGATCGCCGCCCGCTTGAATGTGCTGCGGGCGCAGGCCTTCATCTTTCTGCCCGTTGATGAACCACTGGGCCTGGCGCACCGGCCAGCGCTGCTCATCCAGGCCCAGCTCGCGCATCACCCGTTTGACCAGGCGCTGCTGGTCATCGCTGTCGAGAATCTGGAAGTTCTGCGCCAGCTTGGCTTCCTGCCAGTGTGCCCGCAACAAGCGGTGGGCTAGGCCGTGGAAGGTACCCACCCACATGCCGGCGGGGCTGATCCCCATCAGTTGCTCGATCCGCTGGCGCATTTCGGCGGCAGCCTTGTTGGTGAAGGTCACCGACAGGATCGAGTGCGGCGAGGCCTGTTCGACCTGGATCAACCAGGCGATACGGTGCACCAGCACGCGGGTTTTACCGGAACCGGCGCCAGCAAGCACCAGTTGACGCCCGACCTTGGCCGCTACGGCCTGGCGTTGGGCATCGTTGAGGGAATTCAGCAGGAGGGAGAGGTCGTCTGTGCGCATCCGGCCATTCTAGGTTGCTGTGGGGGGAGGGGGCAAATCTCTACTGTATAAATATTCACCTCAGGCGCCAGCCGTTCATCGGTTCTGTGATGTCGATCCGCCGGTATGGGCACTGGATGACACAGAGCAGTTTGGCCCGCGCCTTCGCTTGTGTAAGATCCGGGCAACTTTTTGTCGCCAGCCAATAACAAGAAAATGACATGACTCAGGATTGCACGGCGGTCGGCGTATTGCCGCAGATGTCGAGGAATGTGCGCAGGCAATTCGCCACTCAGCTTTCCATCGAGCGCACCCGGCTGCTGTATCAAGGCTCGCTGCTGCCTACACTATTGATGCTGTTCAACGGCCTGCTTTGCGCGTGGCTGCTGTGGAGCCCTGGACGCTATCTGCTGCTGGGCACCTGGCTGATCTGGTTGCTGGCGCTGGCGGGGCTGCGCTTGGTGCAGGTCACCGCGTTCGACGCCGCACCGACCCAGCGCCAGGCCAGCCTGAGCTGGCGGCGGATGTTTCTGCTGGGCTCGGCGTTCAGTGGCCTGACCCTGGCCAGCGCAGCGATTGCCCTGGTGCCGGTGGCCAATTTCGTCCAGCAGGCCTGGGTGTTCGGCTTGCTTGGGGTAGCGGCGTTGTCTGCCAGCGTGTCCTATGCCGTCAGCTTGCCGGCGTTTCTCAGTTTCGCCTTGCCCTGCCTGCTGCCGCCGATTGCCTTCCTGTTCTACTTCGACGCCGGCCAGCAACGCGGCTGGGGTTGGTTGGGGCTGATTCTGCTGGGGGCGCTAATGGTGGTCGCCTGGCAGGTGCATAGATTGGTCGATCGCAGCCTGTTACGGCGCTTTCAGAATCAGGCGCTGAACGAAGACCTGCAGCGCATCTACGCGCAAAAGGCGCTTGAAGAACAGCAACGCTTGGCGTCGTCTGTATTTGAAGCCTGCAACGACGGTATCGTGGTGCTCACGGCCGACTTCACCTTGCTTGCCGTCAACCAGGCCTACTGCCAGATGACTGGCTACTCCATTGCCGAGCTGCTCGCCCGCCAGTTGCTCGAGCTGCCCTGCAGCAGCGACGCCCGACGTTATCAGCAGTCCATGGAGCATGCCCTGACCCAGCACGGCCAATGGCAGGGCGAGCTGGTCGAAGCCCGCCGCAATGGCGAGTTGTATCCGCAGTGGCTGCAACTCACCGCCGTGCGCGGAGCGTCTGGCAAGCTCAACAATATCGTCGGCTTTTTCACCGATCTGTCGGCGCGGCGCGCGTCTGAAGAGCGGCTGCGCTACCTCGCTCACTATGACGAGCTGACCGGCCTGGCCAACCGGGCGCTGTTCCGTTTGCGCGTACATGAGGCCGGCCAGCGCGCGCGGCTGAACGGGCGCAGCCTGGCCTTGCTGCACATCGACGTTGATCGCTTCAAATTGCTCAATGAAAGCCTCGGCCACGAGCTGGCCGACCAGTTGCTGAAAAAGATCGCCCAGCGCATCGCCAATGCCGTGCCCGAAGCCGACACCGTGGCGCGCCTGTCGGGCGACGAGTTTGCCGTGCTGTTCGACGGCTACAGCAACCTGTCCAGCCTCGTCCGGGTGACCACCCGCTTGCTCGACAAGCTGCGCGTGCCGTTGCGCCAGGATGATCATGAGGTGGTGATCAGTGCCTCGGTGGGCATTAGCCTGTTGTCTGACGCGGCGTTCGATGGCAATACCCTGATCAGCCAGGCGGACATGGCCAAGCGTCACGCCAAGCACCTGGGCGGTGACAACTTCCAGTTCTACACCGAGAGCCTTCGCGCCAGCACCCTGGAGCGCCTGCAGCTGGAGATTCAGCTGCGCAAGGCCATCGATGAGGGTCAGCTGTGCGTCTATTACCAACCCAAACTGTGCCTGCGCAGCGGCAAGCTGCATGCGGCCGAGGCATTGGTGCGGTGGCAGCATCCGCAACTGGGCATGGTCCCGCCCAGCGCGTTCATTGGCCTGGCCGAAGAAACCGGGTTGATCGCGCCGATGGGCGAGTTCGTTCTGCGCCAGGCCTGCCGGCAGGCGTGCCAGTGGCTGCGTGAGGGCGTGCAGGTTCGCGTCTCGGTCAACCTGTCGGTCTATCAGCTGCGCCAAGGTAAGCTGGTCAGCCTGGTGCGCCAGGTATTGGAAGAAACCGGGCTGGCGCCAGAGCAACTGGAGCTTGAGCTGACTGAGAGCCAGCTGCTGGATAGCGTCGAGCACATCATCGCCATCTTCGAGCAGCTGCATGCGCTGGGGGTCAAACTGGCGATCGATGACTTCGGCACGGGCTATTCATCACTGAGTTACCTGAAGCGCTTGCCGGTGGACTACGTGAAGATCGATCAGACCTTCATCAGCGGGCTGCACGAGGGCAGTCAGGACGCCGCGATCACCCGTGCGATCATCGTCATGGCCAATAGTCTCGGTTTGAAGGTCGTGGCCGAGGGTGTCGAGACCCAGGAGCAACTGGACGTGCTCACAGCCCAGGGTTGTGATGAGGCGCAAGGCTATCTGATCAGCAAGCCGGTGGATGTGGCAGCCTTTATAGGGTTGCTGAGCAACCCGGCCGCCGCCAAGGCTTAGCTGTACCAGTGCCTGCCGTGGCGGCTGAGCAAGCTGTTGGCCAGCTCTGGCCCATTGCTGCCGGCATGGTATGGCCGCGGCGCCTGGAAGTGCTCTTCCCAGCCCTGCAGGATCGGGTCGATCCAGGCCCAGGCGGCTTCGACCTCATCGCGGCGCATGAATAGCGTCGAGTCGCCGTCGAGCACGTCCAGCAGCAAGCGCTCGTAAGCTTCCCAGCGGCGGGTCTGGCCGAACGCCTGAGCGAGGTTGAGGTTCAGCTCGACCGGCTCCAGACGCATGCCTTTGCCCGGGGTCTTGGTCATCATGCGCAGGCTGATGCGCTCATCGGGCTGGAGCTGGATCAGCAATTGATTGACCTGACCGCCGCTGAACAGCTCGTGCGGCACCGGCTTGAACTGGATGACGATCTGCGACGAGCGCCGCGCCATGCGCTTGCCGGTGCGCAGGTAGAACGGCACCCCGGCCCAGCGCCAGTTGTCGATCTGCGCCTGAACGGCGACGAAGGTCTCGGTATCGCTGTCGTTGTCGACGTCTTTCTCGAAATAGTAGGCCGGCACTTCCTGGCCGCCGATATGCCCGGCGCTGTACTGGCCGCGCACGGTCTTGTCCTGCACGTCCTGGCCGCTGATGGGCTTGAGCGCGCGCAGAATCTTCACCTTCTCGTCGCGCACGGCCTCGGCCTCGAACTGCGCCGGCGGCTCCATGGCGACCAGACAGAGCAACTGCAGCAGGTGGTTCTGCAGCATGTCGCGGGTGGCGCCGGCCCGGTCGTAGTAGCCGCCGCGGCTCTCGACACCGAGGGTTTCACACACGCTGATCTGCACATGATCGACCTGGCCATTGCGCCACACCGGCTCCAGCAGGGCATTGGCAAAGCGCAGCGCCATCAGGTTCTGCACGGTCTCTTTGCCCAGGTAGTGATCGATGCGAAACACCTGCGATTCGGCGAACACTTCACCGATGGCCTGGTTGATCGCGGTAGCCGACTGCAGCGAGTGGCCGATGGGTTTTTCCAGCACGATGCGCGCTTCGTGGTCGGCCAACCCGGCGATGCGCAGGTGGGTGGCGATCGGTACGAACAGGTGCGGCGCGGTGGCCAGATAGAACACTCGGGTCAGCCCGCCAGGCTCGCCCAGATAGCGTGCCAGGCGACCGAAGTCAGCACTCTGCGAGGCGTCCATGGCGAAGTAGTCGAGCCGCGCGCAGAAGCGTCGCCACACCTCTTCATCGAAGTCGTTGCGGGCGATCTGCACCCGGCAATGGCGTTCGGCGAGCTTGAGGAAGTCGTCGCGGTGCAGGTTGCGCCGTGCCAGCGCGATGATCCGTACGGCATTGTGCAGGCGCGCCTCGCGGTACAGGTGATAGAGCGCCGGCAGCAGTTTGTGCAGGGCCAGATCACCGGTGCCGCCAAAGACCAGAATGTCGCAAGGAATCGTCAAGCCACCACTCTCCACGTTCGTTTAACTGGGCGCTTTGCCGGTCATGTAGTATAACTACAAGAAAGCTACATCCCCGGCCAGTCGATCATAACCGAGTCCAGCCCGTGAATCTGTTGCACCATATCGCCCAATCGCGCCACTTGCTGCGTAAATCGGAACTGAAAGTAGCCGACCATGTGCTGCTGGACCCCGCTGCCGTCATGCACAGCTCGATGGCCGACCTTGCCCACAACGTCGGTATCAGCGAGCCGACCATAGTGAGGTTTTGCCGGGCGATTGGCTGTTCAGGGTTTCAGGATCTGAAGCTGAAACTGGCGCAGAGCCTGGCTGCTGGCGCCAGTTTTGGTCAGTTCGCGATCCACGAAGACGACTCGGTTGCCGACTACAGCCTGAAGATTTTCGACACCACCCTGCATACCCTGATGGAGGTGCGCGAGCAGCTCGATCCGGAGGCCTTGCAGCGTGCTGTGGCAGCCATGGCCCAGGCCCAGCGGGTTGAGTTCTACGGCTTTGGTGCATCTGGCGCGGTCGCGGCCGACGCCCAGCACAAGTTCTTCCGCCTGCTGCTCAGCGCGGCGGCGTATTCCGACCCGCACATGCAGGCGATGTCGGCGGTAACCCTCAAGCCCGGTGACGTGGCGGTGTGCATCTCGCAGTCAGGGCGCTCCAAGGACTTGCTGATCACGGCCAATCTGGTCCGTGAGAGCGGCGCCAACCTGATCACCCTGTGCCCAAGCCAGACACCGTTGGCCGAGTTATCCACAGTCAATCTGGCCATCGACGTGCACGAAGACACCGAGATCTACACCCCGCTGACCTCGCGGATTGCCCACCTGGTGGTGATCGACGTGCTGGCCATGGGCGTGGCCATGGCGCGCGGGCCGAGCCTGGTCAACCACCTCAAGAGCGTCAAGCGCAGCTTGCGCAGCCTGCGCCTGTCGCCCAAGTCGATCAAGGCCATGGACGACTGACCATAAAAGTTAATCGAGCTGTCACCTCACGGTAAACCAGCTCGGTCAGTCTGAAGCTCCCCGCACTCGCTCAGGGAGACAGGCATGACTCGTGACTTCGATGGCTCGTTTCAACCCAACGCCAAAGCGCGCAAACAACAGCAGAAGGATCAGCGCCGGATGGAATTCCGCCGGGCGATCGAAAGCTATTCCGAGCAACGGCAACTGTTGCGCGAAATCGCCGATTATTCCGAACTGAGGGATATCACGGTGTGGCAGGTACTGCCGGGGGCGTCGCCGAAAAACGCTCCACAAGCCCACTGATCAACGCACGTTCGCTGCGGATGAACGCCAGAAACGCCAGGGCAACCGGCGACTGACGCTTGGCTTTGGCCTGCACGACACACCAGCTGCGGTATAGCGGCAGCTCTTCCACTGGCAGCTCCTTGAGCCTGCCAGTGGCCAGTTCCAGGCGCAACGCATGGCGGGTCAGCAGGGCAATGCCGAGGCCGGCGCTGACACACTCGCGCTGCGCTTCTGCCGAGGCTACCTCGAGGGTCTGGGTGAAGTGCACGCGCTTGTCCTTGAAGTATTCTTCGCAGGCCTTGCGCGTGCCTGAGCCCTGTTCGCGGATCAGCAGGGTATGCGGCTCGAGGTCTTGCAGGCGCAGCGTGTCGAGCTTGCACAGCGGGTGATCCGGTGGTGCCACGGCAACGATCGGGTTGTTCAGAAACGGCAGAAACTCAAGGCCCATGTCCTGCGGCACCATCGACATGATGATCAAGTCGTCGCGGTTGTCCGACAGGCGCCGGATCACCTGCGCCCGGTTGACCACGGTGAGGGTCAGGTTGACCTCGGGGTGACGCTCCTTGAAGGCCGCAAACAAGTGCGGCACGAAGTACTTGGCACTGGACTCGACGGCCAGTTTCAGCTGCCCCTGCAGCGAGCCCTGCATGTCCGACAGTTGCATGTCGAGGTTTTCCAGGCGGCCGAAGATGTCGCGGCTGGCGCGCTGCAACGCCTCGGCGGCTTCGGTCAGGTACAGCTTCTTGCCGACATACTCGAACAACGGCTGGCCAACCAGCTCTTCCAGCTGGCGGATCTGTAGACTTACGGCGGGTTGCGTCAACGACATCTCTTCGGCAGCGCGACTGTAAGAGCGCAAATCGCACACCTCATTGAAGATCTGCAACTGACGCAATGTCATACGCATCAATGACTTACGCATTTATACCCACCGTTTGGCAAAACCTTGTTACCGAACTATAAGCTTTTGCTAATGCTGCCCCTAACAAATATTGATTTTTGTTTATCGTGCGCTGGCGCTAGGGTGAATGTGCGACTGGCCAGCAGCGTCTGGCCGCGCCGAGCGGTAGAACCGGCTCGTATGTTCCAACGGCTTTGGGAAGAATCCAGTGATAAAAAAAATCCTGATCGCCAACCGGGGTGAAATTGCAGTTCGGATCGTGCGTGCCTGCGCTGAAATGGGCATTCGTTCGGTGGCGATCTATTCCGACGCCGACCGCCATGCGCTGCACGTCAAGCGTGCAGATGAGGCCCACAGCATTGGTGCCGAGCCACTGGCTGGCTACCTGAACCCGCGCAAGTTGGTCAACCTGGCGGTCGAGACCGGCTGTGATGCATTGCATCCTGGCTATGGTTTTCTCTCCGAGAACGCTGAGCTGGCGGAGATCTGCGCCGAGCGTGGGATCAAGTTCATCGGCCCGTCGGCGGATGTGATTCGGCGCATGGGCGACAAGACCGAAGCACGCCGGACCATGATCCAGGCCGGTGTCCCGGTCACCCCCGGCACCGAGGGTAACGTGGCGGATATCCACGAGGCGCTCAACGAAGGTGAGCGCATTGGCTACCCGGTCATGCTCAAGGCAACCTCCGGTGGTGGCGGCCGTGGTATCCGTCGCTGCAACAGCCGCGAAGAGCTCGAGCAGGCGTTTCCCCGGGTGATCTCCGAAGCCACCAAGGCCTTTGGCTCGGCTGAAGTATTCCTGGAAAAGTGCATCGTCAACCCCAAGCACATCGAGGCGCAGATCCTCGGCGACAGCTTTGGCAATGTGGTGCACCTGTTCGAGCGTGACTGCTCGATCCAGCGCCGCAACCAGAAACTCATCGAAATCGCCCCCAGCCCGCAGCTGACCCCGGAGCAACGCGCCTACATTGGCGATCTGGCGGTGCGCGCGGCCAAGGCGGTCGACTACGAGAACGCCGGTACCGTGGAGTTTCTGCTCGCCGATGGCGAGGTGTACTTCATGGAGATGAACACCCGGGTCCAGGTCGAACACACCATCACCGAAGAAATCACCGGTATCGACGTGGTCCGCGAGCAGATCCGCATCGCCTCCGGTCTGCCGCTGTCGGTCAAGCAGGAAGACATCCAGCACCGCGGCTACGCGTTGCAGTTCCGCATCAACGCCGAAGACCCAAAAAACAACTTCCTGCCAAGCTTTGGCAAGATCACCCGTTACTACGCCCCGGGCGGCCCGGGCGTGCGCACCGATACGGCGATCTACACCGGCTACACCATCCCGCCGTACTACGACTCGATGTGCCTGAAGCTGGTGGTCTGGGCACTGACCTGGGAAGAAGCCATGGACCGCGGCCTGCGCGCTCTGGACGACATGCGCCTGCAGGGGGTCAAGACCACCGCCGCGTACTACCAGGAAATCCTGCGTAACCCGGAATTCCGTAGCGGCCAGTTCAATACCAGCTTCGTTGAAAGCCACCCTGAACTGACCAACTACTCGATCAAGCGCAAACCCGAAGAGCTGGCCCTGGCCATCGCCGCCGCCATCGCCGCCCACG
The DNA here is from genome assembly GCF_059693665.1 of Pseudomonas sp. PGPR N4. Taxonomy (NCBI): domain Bacteria; kingdom Pseudomonadati; phylum Pseudomonadota; class Gammaproteobacteria; order Pseudomonadales; family Pseudomonadaceae; genus Pseudomonas; species Pseudomonas sp. PGPR N4. The sequence continues at coordinate 671,454 of NZ_JCAUKV010000002.1, read as the reverse complement.
CAGGCCTGTGAGGAATACAACAATGTCCAAGAAAATCCACGTAACCGACACAATCCTGCGCGACGCCCACCAGTCCCTACTGGCCACGCGCATGCGCACCGAAGACATGCTGCCGATCTGCGAAAAGCTCGACAAGGTCGGCTACTGGTCGCTGGAAGTGTGGGGCGGCGCAACCTTCGACGCCTGCGTGCGCTTCCTCAAGGAAGACCCGTGGGAGCGCCTGCGCCAGCTGCGAGCGGCATTGCCCAACACCCGCCTGCAGATGCTCCTGCGCGGGCAGAACCTGCTCGGCTATCGCCATTACAGCGATGACGTGGTCAAGGCCTTCGTGGCCAAGGCAGCGGTCAACGGCATCGACGTGTTCCGCATCTTCGACGCCATGAACGACGTGCGTAACCTGCGTGTGGCAATCGAAGCGGTCAAGGCTGCCGGCAAGCATGCCCAGGGCACCATTGCCTACACCGTCAGCCCGGTGCACACCATCGACGCATTCGTGGCCCAGGCCAAACAGATGGAAGCCATGGGTTGTGACTCGGTGGCAATCAAGGACATGGCCGGCCTGCTGACGCCGTTCGCCACTGGCGAGCTGGTCAAAGCGCTCAAGGCTGAGCAGTCGCTGCCGGTATTCATCCACTCCCATGACACCGCTGGCTTGGCCGCTATGTGCCAGCTCAAGGCCGTGGAAAACGGCGCCGATCATATCGATACAGCCATCTCCAGCTTCGCCTGGGGCACCAGCCATCCGGGTACCGAGTCGATGGTTGCCGCGCTCAAGGGCAGCGAGTTCGACACTGGCCTGGACCTGCAACTGCTGCAGGAAATCGGCCTGTACTTCTATGCCGTGCGCAAGAAGTACCACCAGTTCGAGAGCGAATTCACCGCGGTCGACACCCGTGTGCAGGTCAACCAGGTCCCTGGCGGGATGATTTCCAACCTGGCCAACCAGCTCAAGGAGCAGGGCGCCCTCAACCGCATGAACGAAGTGCTGGCAGAGATCCCGCGGGTTCGTGAAGACCTCGGCTTCCCACCGCTGGTGACCCCGACCTCGCAGATCGTCGGTACTCAGGCGTTCTTCAACGTACTCGCCGGCGAGCGCTACAAGACCATCACCAACGAGGTCAAACTGTACCTGCAAGGCGGTTACGGCAAGGCTCCGGGTGTGGTCAACGAACAGCTGCGCCGCCAGGCCATCGGTAGCGAAGAAGTCATCGACGTACGCCCGGCCGATCTTCTCAAGCCTGAGATGACCAAGCTGCGTGCCGACATTGGTGCCCTGGCGCAAAGCGAAGAAGACGTGCTGACCTTCGCCATGTTCCCGGACATCGGGCGCAAGTTCCTCGAAGAGCGCGCGGCCGGCACCCTGACTCCTGAAGTGCTCCTGCCAATCCCTGAGGCTGGCGCAGTGGCTGCCCCTGGCGGCGAAGGCGTGCCTACCGAGTTCGTCATCGACGTGCACGGCGAGACCTACCGTGTCGACATCACCGGTGTCGGCGTCAAGGCCGAGGGCAAGCGTCACTTCTACCTGTCGATCGACGGTATGCCGGAGGAAGTGGTATTCGAGCCGCTCAACGACTTCGTTGGCGGTGGCGGCAGCAAGCGCAAGCAGGCCAGCGGGCCGGGCCATGTCAGCACCAGCATGCCGGGCAATATCGTCGATGTGCTGGTCAAGGAAGGCGATGTGGTCAAGGCCGGCCAGGCGGTGCTGATCACCGAGGCGATGAAGATGGAGACCGAAGTGCAGGCGCCTATCGCCGGCAAGGTTGTGGCCATCCATGTTGCCAAGGGCGACCGGGTTACACCAGGCGAGATTCTGATCGAGATCGAGGGCTGAGCAAGGCCTTCATCTACAAGCGGTTAACCTCATTGGGGAGCGGATAGCTCCCCTTTTTTTATCCAATCTCAGCGCTGATAGCCTTTGCCGAAGTAGCGCTCAAGCCTTGCCTGCACCAGTTCCAGCATGATCGACAGCACCCAATAGATCACCGCCGCTGTAGTCAGCATCTCCAGATACCGATAGCTGGAACGCCCATACGACTGCGCCAGAAACATCACCTCCCAAACCCCCATCACCGAAATCAGCGACGAATCCTTGAGCATCGAGATGAACTGGTTGGCGCTCGGCGGGATGATCGTGCGCATCGCCTGCGGCAAGGTGATATGCCAGAAGATCGCTGCCGGACGCATGCCCAGAGCGAGTGCCGCCTGGCGTTGGCCGAGCGCTACGCCGATGATCCCGGCGCGGAAGATCTCGCTCAGGTAAGCACCGTAGTTCAGCGACAGGGCGATGATCCCCGCAGCAATCGCCCCCGGCACCAGCCCCAACTGCGGCAGGCCGAGGTAGATCAGCAGAATCTGGATCAGCAACGGCGTGCCGCGGAAGAACGACGTGTAGAAACTGGCCACGCCAAACAGCACCGCGCTTGGCGACAGTCGCGCCAGCGCTGCGGCAAAGCCCAACAGCACCGACACCAGCATCGAGCACAGGCACAGGAACAACGTCAGCGCCGCGCCCTGCAGGAAGCCGTTAGGGCCCAGCTTGAAGCCCGCTAGATTGGGGAACTTGTCGACGATAATCGCGAAATTCAGATCAAAACTGAGAAAGAAGCCGACAAACAGCAGCAGCAACACCAGCCACGTCAGGTATAGCCGTGTGCGAAAGCCGAACAGGCGCAAGGCGGTTTTACCTACGGGCTTGGGAGCGGGTTGATGAGCGTTCATTTACTGATGTCAGCGCCGATCCATTTCTGTGACAGCTTGGCCAGCGTGCCATCGGCTTTCAGCTCGGCAAACACCTGACGCACCTTGGCATCCCACTCCGGGTCGCCTTTTTCGATGGCCACCGAGTTGGGCTCTTCATACAGTGGCGCGCCGGCCAGCTTGAAGCGCTTGTCCTGATTCAGACGCGGTTGCGCGGTCACCAGGTTGGTGAGGATGGCATCCAGGCGTACGCCGGCACCCAGGCCGAGGTCCTGGAAAGCGACGTTGTCGGTGTCATACGGGGCAATCTGGACGAACTCGAAAGGGTACTCCAGCTTTTGCTCTTCGGCGCCCTCGATCACCAGGTTTTTGTTCAGGTAGCTCTCGTAGCTGGAGGCGCTGGTCAGGCCGACCTTGCGCCCTTCGAGGTCCTTGGCTGAATGAATGCGATCATCCTTGGCATTGACCACGATCACCGCCGGCGAGGCGTAGTATTCAACCGGGAAGTCGAACACTTCAGCGCGGGCCTTGCTCGGCGTCATCGAGCAGATGCACAGGTCATAGCGACCGCTCCAGCGGCCGGCGGCGATCACGTCCCAGGACGGTGTTTCCAGGCGCAGCTTGACCCCGAGTTTCTGTGCGACCGCCTTGGCCACGTCGACGTCAAAACCGTCGAGCTGGTTCTGGTCATTCAAAAAGGAGAACGGCGGATAGCTCTCCATCAATACGTTGACGACTTCCTTGCGCGACTCGACGCGGTCCAAGGTGGCACCGGCAAAGGCAGAGGTAGCGCTCAAGGCCAGCAGGCCCGCGCAAAGCAAGGAAGGTAAACGCATAAGGACACCTGCAAAAAGGTTGTTAAAAAAACGCTGATGGTTATTTAATAGTTATAAGTTTTACATCACTAGTGAATATTATTCATATCAATATAAGCGGAAGTTATATGGCCGAGCGAGCGTTGGAAATTCTTGATGGCGGTATGGGTCGGGAGCTGCAGCGCCGTGGCGCGCCGTTCCGCCAGCCAGAGTGGTCTGCACTGGCCTTGAGCGAGGCGCCAGAGGCAGTGATCGCCGTGCACACTGCCTACATCGAGGCCGGTGCCGGGGTGATTACCAGCAACAGTTATGCGGTAGTGCCGTTCCACATTGGTGAAGAGCGCTTCGCCAATGAAGGCTTTGCTCTGGCCGCCACCGCTGGTCAGCTGGCGCGCACGACTGCCGATGCCAGCGAGCGTGCGGTGAAGGTGGCTGGCTCGTTGCCGCCGCTGTTCGGCTCGTATCGCCCGGATTTGTACGAGCCGGAGCGCGTCAGCGAAGTGCTGTTGCCGCTGGTGGTCGGCCTAGCGCCGTATGTCGACCTGTGGTTGGCCGAAACGCAGAGCGCGATCATCGAAGTACAGTCGATTGCCCGGCAGCTGCCGGCGGACGGCAAGCCGCTGTGGGTGTCGTTCACGCTGCAGGATGAAGACGTCGGTGACGTGCCGACCCTGCGTTCCGGTGAGACCGTGACCCAGGCCGCCGAAGCGGTCGCGGAGCTGGGCGTGGCTGCGCTGCTGTTCAACTGCAGCCAGCCAGAAGTGATCGGCGCCGCTATCGACGCCGCCCGTGCGGTATTCGAGCGCCTGGGTGCTGATATCGCCATCGGTGCCTACGCCAACGCCTTCCCGCCGCAGCCCAAGGATGCCACCGCCAACGACGGCCTCGACGAGCTGCGCGATGACCTCGACCCACCGGGCTACCTGAGCTGGGCGCAGGACTGGCGTCAGCGCGGTGCAAGCCTGCTCGGCGGTTGCTGCGGCATCGGTCCGGAGCATATCGCCGAGCTGAAAAACAACCTGAGCTGATTCAGCTCGGGTTACGACAGGCTTCCAGCGTCTGCGCTTGACCTTCTGGGCGCTGGTTGTCGGCACTCAGCCAACGCTCAAAGCCCGCCGCAACGGTGGGCCATTCGTCATCGGTGATCGAGTACCAGGCCGTGTCGCGGTTCTGGCCCTTGATCACCATGTGCTGGCGGAACACCCCTTCAAAGACAAAACCGAAACGCTCCGCCGCGCGCTTGGAGCGGGCATTGGCGTTGTTGCACTTCCATTCCAGGCGGCGGTTGCCCAGGGCGAAACCCAGCTTGCCGAGCAGATAGACCGCCTCGCTACCTTTGGGCGTACGCTGCATCGCGCCAGCAAAGGCGATGTGGCCGATCTCGATGCGGCCGTGGTCCGGCACTATCGACATCAAACTGAGAATGCCCTGTACCTGGCCACTGGCGCGGTCGATGACGCTGTAGAACAGCGGGTCGCGGCTGGCCGCGTTGCCGTCCAGCCAGCGATCAAAGCTCGCTCGCTCGCTGAACGGGCCGTAAGGCAGGTAATCCCACAGCGTCGGGTCTGCCTCGGGGCCCTGCAGCACCTCCCACAAGTCATCGCCGTGGCGAGCCGGGTCGAGCTTTTCCAGGCGGATGAAGCGGCCCTCGATCGGCTCGGCTTGCGGAGCTGTCGCGGGTTTCCAGTTACTTGGCTGACTCATCTACGGCTCCTGTCTTACAGCGTTTGCCGGAATTGGATAAAGCCTGGGCGTTCGGCCACCTGCTCGTACAGCTTGATGGCGGTGGCATTGGTCTCGTGGGTCATCCAGTAGACCTTGCAGCAACCGATGGCCTTGGCGGTACTGTGCACATGCTCGATCAGCTGGCGGCCGATACCCAGGCCGCGCTGGCTGCCGTCGACATAGAGATCCTGCAGGTAGCAGGCGTCGCTGACGCTCCAGTTGGTACGATGATAGATCCAGTTGACCATGCCCACCGCCTTGCCATCGACCCAGGCCAGCGCCGAGTGGGTGGGCTGCTGCGGATCGAGTTGGCGCTGCCAGGTTACCGCACTGACCTCGTCGGCCAGCTCGGTTTCATAAAAGCGTAGGTAGGCCTGCCACAGTGGCAGCCAGGCGGCGTGATCGTCGGCGGTGACGGGGCGGATAATAACGGCTGGCATGGGTGATTCCTTCACAGTGGCCGCATCTGCGCGGCGAGTTGGTTGTCTTGCGCGTCGGTGCTGCTGGCCAGGCCGTCGCGCACGCCTGCGACATCTTCGGCGGAGCGGTTCTGGCTAAGCTTGCGTGCGCCCTGTATGCGGCTAATCGGCAAGCGAAAACCGACGATGGCGCGCAACATGCCTTCGATGTAGTCGCTTGGCGCATCGCCTACCTGCCAGGGCGTGTCGCGGCCTTGTTCGTGGCGGTCGGTCAGGTGGCTGACGATGTCGAGCAGGGCGGCGCCATCTTCGATCACTTCGGCGCTGCCGTAGGCATGCACGGCCAGGTAGTTCCAGGTCGGCACGACCTTGTGCGTGGCGGCTTTGCTCGGATAGAAGCTCGGGCTGACATAAGCATCGGCACCGGCAAACACCAGCAATGCTTCGCTGCCTTGTTGCAACTCCTGCCACTGGCGGTTGGCCCGGGCCAGGTGGCCATAAACCGTGCCGTACTCACCTTCGCCGGTGTCGATCAGCACCGGGATATGGCTGGCAAGCAAACCCTGTTCGCCGTGGGTGATGAGTACAGCCAGGCGGGTTTCCAGCATCTGTTGCTGCAAGCGCTGTAGATCATGCTCTTGATGGGGTTTGCTGTTGTACATGGCGGGATCCTTGTGCAATGGCTCTATCCTAGGCAGGCTATTGGCTCAGGTTAAGAGCCATTAATGACTGTTTTCATAGGTCCAATGCCATGCGTGATCAGCCGCTTGCACTGCCATTCGACCCGGCCGGGATCGTGCTCGACCGCCGTCGAGGTCTCAGCCTGCAGTTGTATCAGGCGTTGCGCGCGAGGGTGCTGGATGGTCGTCTGAGTAGTGGCACCCGGCTCCCGGCCAGCCGCGATCTGGCCAAGGTGCTGGCGCTGTCGCGCAACAGCGTGGTGCGCGCATACGACCAGTTGTACGCCGAGGGGTACATTGAAAGTCGGGTGGGCGATGGCACCTATGTCAGCCGCCTGCCAAAACTGTCCACAGAAGTATCCACAGGGTTATACCCTAGGTTATCAACAGGGTTATCCACATTTGTGGATAAAAGCACTGAGGATTTATCCAGCAATGCGTCTTCCAGCGTGTGGTTGGACCGTCTGAAAAATCATCATCTACCCGCGCCCCGCAGCGGTCCTCCTCGTGCGTTTCGGGTGGGCGTACCTGCGTTCGACCTGTTCCCGTTCGACGTCTGGGCCAAGCTGCATGCGGGTTTCTGGCGTAATCCCGATCCAGCCCGGCTTGGCTATGGCGACCCGGCTGGTGAACCGCAGCTGCGCGAACTGATTGCCGCTTACCTGCGCCAATCAAGGGGCATCAGCTGCACGGCTGGGCAAATAGTGATCACCAGTGGTGCACAGCAGGCGATAACCCTTTGTGCACAGCTGCTGGTGCAGCCTGGCCAGGCCGTAGCTGTGGAAAACCCGGGCTACCGGGCGGCAGGGCACGCCTTTGCAGTTGCGGGCGGTCAGGTCAAGGGAGTACCAGTGGACGCTGAGGGCCTGGATTGCGCCAGGCTCGAGCAGCTACCGGATTGCCGCGTGGCCTATGTAACGCCGGCTCATCAATACCCCACCGGCGTCACCATGAGCCTCGCCCGGCGCCTGCAATTGCTGGCCTGGGCCGAGCGCAGCGACGGTTGGATCATCGAGGACGATTACGACGGCGAGTACCGCTACAGCGGCGCACCGCTGGCGCCCTTGGCTGCGCTGGATCAGCAGGGGCGGGTGTTGTACGTAGGCACCTTTGGCAAGATTGCCTTCCCGGCCTTGCGGTTGGGGTATCTGGTGTTGCCGCAAAGCTTGGTCGAGCCCTTCAGCCAGGCCCGTGCGCTGGCGGTGCGTCATTCCGAGGTAGGTACGCAGTCGGTGATGGCGCAGTTCATGGCGTTGGGGCATTTCCAGCGCCACATCCGGCGCATGCGGCGGGCGGCACTGAGCAGGCGCAATGTGCTCAAGGCCGGTTGGCCGACCACCGTAGCAGGCTTGGGTGCGATGCCGGAAGTGGCGGCAGGGCTGCACGTGATGGTACCTGTGGATAACTTTGCCAGAGAACAGGCGCTGGTGGCATTGGCGGAAGCGGCGGGGGTAGAGGTTAATCCGCTGAGCGGCTATTGGCTGGAAGACAGCGATGAACCTGTGGATAAGCGCGCAGGGCTGGTGCTCGGCTTTGCCGCGGTCCCGGAAGCGCAGATTGCAGACGCCGTGATGCGCCTGCGCAAGGCCTGGCGGTAGGAGAACCGCGGTGTGTAGGAGCGGCCTTGTGTCGCGAAAGGGGCGCGTAGCGGCCCCAGATTTCACCTTCGCAGCCGATATCGCCGGGCCAGCTACGCTGGCCTTTCGCGACACAAGGCCGCTCCTACAAAGAGCGGCGTGATGGCCCGAATGCTATCAGGTACCAGATTTGATCCGGGTCCAGGCGCGGGTCCGGGCTCGCTCGGCATCGCGCGCCAAGGGCTTGAGGGTGTACAGCGTTTGCATCGCCTCAGCCGTCGGGTACAGGTTGGGGTTGTTGCGAATCGCCGCGCTGACCTTCTCGGTAGCGTCTTTATTGGGGTTGGGGTAACCGACAAAGTCGCTGATTGGCGCGATCACTTCCGGGCGCAGCAGGTAGTTGATGAACGCATGCGCGTCCTCGGCGTTGGCGGCATTCTTCGGAATCGCCAGCATGTCGAACCAGATCGGCGCGCCTTCTTTCGGCAGGCGCATATCCACGACTACCCCATTGTTGGCTTCCCGGGCACGGTTGGCGGCCTGGGAGAAGCTGCCGGAATAGCCGACCGCGACGCAGATATCGCCATTGGCGATGTCAGCCATGTACTTCGAGGAATGGAAGTAGGTGATATACGGGCGAATCTTAAGCAGCAACGCTTCGGCCTTCTTGTAGTCCTCGGCCTTGTTGCTGTTGGGGTCCAGGCCCAGGTACTTCAGCGCCAGCGGCAGCACCTCGGACGGCGAGTCGAGCACGGCCACGCCGCACTGCTTGAGCTTGGCCAGGTTTTCTTCCTTGAAGATCAGGTCCCAGCTTTCCACCGGCGCGTTGTCGCCCAGCGCTGCCTTGACCTTGGCCGGGTTGAAGCCGATCAGCACGGTGCCATACATATAGGGCACGGCGTACTTGTTGCCGGGGTCATTGGCTTCGATCAGCCTCATCAAGGCCGGGTCGAGGTGCTGCCAGTTGGGCAGTTTGCTGCGGTCCAGCGGCTGGAACACGCCGGCCTCGATCTGCTTGGCCAGGAACACGTTGGACGGCACTACTACGTCATAGCCCGAGTTGCCGGTCAGCAGCTTGGCTTCAAGCGCTTCGTTGGTGTCGAAGATGTCGTAGATCAGTTTGACCTGGCTGTCCTTCTGGAAATCAGTGAGGGTCTGCGGGGTGATGTAGTCGAACCAGTTGTACACGCGCAACGTGCGCTGTTCGGCCTGAGCCTGAATTGTGCTGCTGAGCAGGCCAACGGCGAGCAACGGGGCGAGCATGTGCTTGAGGGTGATCATGGTCAGGCTCCTGGCTGGGCACGCTGGAAACCTTCCAGCACGTTGACTGCGTTGATGCCGATTTCTTCCACAGCGTAGCCACCTTCCATCACGAACAAGGTCGGCTTGCCCAGCCGTGCAATGTGCTCGCCCATTTCCAGGTAATCCGGGCTGTCGAGTTTGAACTGCGAAATCGGGTCATCCTTGAACGTATCGACGCCAAGCGAGATCACCAGCACATCCGGTGCATAGCGGGCGATGCGCTCGCAGGCCGCCACCAGCGCCTGCTTCCACGCCGTCCAATCACTGCCGGCGGGCAGCGGATAATTGATGTTGCAGCCCTCGCCGGGGCCTTCGCCAAGCTCATCGGCATAGCCGAGGAAGAACGGAAATTCGTCCTGCGGGTCGCCGTGGATCGAGGCGAAGAACACGTCGTCACGCCTGTAGAAGATGTCTTGAGTGCCGTTGCCGTGGTGATAGTCGACGTCAAGGATCGCCACTTTGTTGTGGCCCTGGTCGAGGAATGCCTGGGCGGCGATGGCGGCGTTGTTCAGGTAGCAGTAACCGCCCATGACTTCGCTGGCGGCATGGTGGCCCGGTGGCCGGCACAGCGCAAAGGCGGCATGGGCGCCTTGCTGGATGGCGTCCTGGGCGGTGAGGGCGACCTGCGCAGCGCTGTAGGCGGCCTGCCAGGTGCCGGCGGTAATCGGTGCACCGGCATCGAAGCTGTAGTAACCCAGCTCACCATGCAGCCCCGTCGGTTTGACCTGGCGCAGAGTGCGCGCCGGCCAGGTGAATGGCAGCAGGTCGCCGTCGTGGCCCAGTGCGGCCCAGCGCGCCCAGGCGCCTTCGAAGAAATTCAGGTAGTCGGCGCTGTGGATGCGCTGCAACGGTGCGCGGCCAAAGTCGCGAGGCGCTTGTACCGGGCCAAGATTGCGCGCCTTGACCCGCTCAAGCACATGATCGGCGCGCGAAGGCATCTCGAAGCAGGGCATCAGCTGCCCGTCGATAAGCTCGCAACGGCCGTGGTGCAGGCGGTGATCATCGGAATAGATCGTCAGCATTTTGTTGTTCTCCGAAGTAACTGGCGTGACCCATTGTCAGGGGCGGGCAGCTGAGGGAGAACGGCAGGCATGGCCAAAAGGGGATCAATGTGGCCAAGCTCGCTGGCCACTCAGGGCTAACCGCGAAAGTGGCTCGGCGCTACACCGCTCCAGCGTTGAAAGGCATGGCGGAAACTCGCCGTCTCGCTGAAGCCGAGGGTTTCGGCGATTCGGTAGATGGGCATCTGGTCCTCGGCGAGCAATTGCTTGGCACGCTCGAAGCGCAGGCTGTCGAGGATCTGCTGGTAGCTGCTGCCCAGCAACTGCAGGTGCCGGCGCAGGGTCCGCGATGAGCAGTTCATTTGCCGCGCCAGGCCTTCCAGGCCAGGTGCTGCATCCAGTTGCTGCAGCAACAGCTGGCGAATCCGCCCGAGCCAGGCCTGGCGCCCGGTGAACTCCAGGTTTAGCTGGCGGCAGCGCTCGCTCATGGCCTTGTGGGTAATCGGGTCGGCCAGCGGCAGCGGCGTGTCCAGCCAGCGCCGCTCGAAGGCGAAGGCGTTGTCACGGGCGGCAAAGCCCAGCGGGCAGTCGAAAGTCTCGGCATACAGCCCGTGATAGCCAGGCGCTGGCTGAGCGAAGCGGGCTGCCAGCAACGGCAGCGGCTGGCCGAGCAAGTCTTCGCAGATGGTTTTCAGTGATACCAGGCAGAATTCGGCATTGAAGCTGGCCAAGGCCGGGCTGTCGGCGTAGTCACTGGCACTCAGCCACACCCGCTGGCCATCTTCGATCAGGCGCAGGCTGAACACGGTGCCCAACAACGCCGGGTAGCGCAGCGCCAGGCGCAGGGCGTCACCCAAAGTGGCACTGGAGAGCAAGGCGTAACCGAGCATGCCGTAGCACGACACATGCATGCGCCGGCCGAGCTCCAAGCCGATCTCCTCGCGGCGAGCCACGGCGTTGGCACACACCTGCAATTCCTGCTGGGTGGTAATGCGCGCATCGGCATGGCCAAGGTCGGCCGGGCCAATGCCGCTGCCGGCCAGCAGGCTCGAGGCGTCGTTATGCTCTTCCTGAAAAACCTTGAGGATCAGCGAAACGGCATTGAGGGTGGTCAGGTGGCTGTGCAGCATGCTCGTCTATCCCGTGGCTTGGGAGGGATTAGCGAGCAAGTTGTGTGCCGCACCGCAGGCTGATACCCCGGGGCGGCAAAGCGCAGATAAAAAAAGGGCCCGATGCATGCGCTCGGGCCCTTGAAAGGTCGAGAGGTGTCTAGTCCCTCAAACCTGGTGAGACGGGTTACAGCAGCCGGTTATGCCTTGAGTGGCACCAGGCGTGGAGCAATCATGTTTTCCGGACGCAGGATGTCGTTGAGCATCGCTTCGTCGAGCAGCTTCTCTTCACGCACCAGTTCCAGTACGCCGCGGCCTGTTTCTAGGGCGATGCGGGCGATACGGGTGGCGTTTTCGTAGCCGATGTAAGGGTTCAGTGCGGTGACCAGGCCGATCGAGTGCTCGACCAGTTCACGGCAACGTTGTTCGTTGGCAGTGATGTCGACGATGCAGTGCTCGCGCAGCATGTCCATGGCGCGCTGGAGCAGGCGGATCGAGTCGAAGATCTTGTAGGCGATCAGCGGCTCCATCACGTTCAGCTGCAGCTGGCCACCTTCGGCAGCGATGGTCAGGGCGAGGTCGTTGCCCATGATCGCGAAGGCGACCTGGTTGACCGCTTCCGGGATAACCGGGTTGACCTTGCCGGGCATGATCGAGCTGCCTGGCTGACGCGCTGGCAGGTTGATCTCGTTGATGCCGGTACGTGGGCCGCTGGACAGCAGGCGCAGGTCGTTGCAGATCTTCGACAGCTTGACCGCAGTACGCTTGAGCATGCCCGAGAACAGCACGAAGGCGCCCATGTCGGAAGTCGCTTCGATCAGGTCGGCAGCCGGTACCAGTGGCTGGCCGCTGATGGCCGCCAGGCGCTGCACGGCGAGCATCTGGTAGCCCGGGTCGGCGTTGATGCCGGTGCCGATGGCGGTGCCGCCGAGGTTGATTTCGGTGAGCAGCTCAGGTGCCAGCGAGCGCAGACGGTTGAGGTCTTCGGTCATGGTCGTGGCGAAGGCGCGGAATTCCTGACCGAGGGTCATCGGTACGGCGTCCTGCAGCTGGGTGCGGCCCATCTTCAGTACGTGGTTGAATTCCTGACCTTTGGCAGCGAAGGCCTGGATCAGGCTGTCGAGGCTGGCCAGCAGAGCGTCGTGACCCAGCAGCAGACCCAGACGGATCGCAGTCGGGTAGGCGTCGTTGGTCGACTGCGCCATGTTCACGTCGTTGTTCGGGTGCAGGTACTGGTATTCGCCCTTCTGGTGACCCATGGCCTCCAGCGCGATGTTGGCGATGACTTCGTTGGCGTTCATGTTGGTAGAAGTACCAGCACCGCCTTGAATCATGTCGACCACGAACTGCTCGTGGTAGTCACCACGGATCAGACGGGCGCAAGCCTCGCTGATCGCAGCATGCTTGGCATCGCTCAGGTGCCCCAGCTCACGGTTGGCATCAGCAGCAGCCTGCTTGACCATCGCCAGGCCGACTACCAGTTTCGGGTAATGCGACAGCGGGACGCCGGAGAGGTGGAAGTTGTTGGCAGCGCGCAAAGTCTGAATGCCGTAGTAGGCATCAGCAGGGACTTCAAGGGTACCAAGCAGATCTTTTTCGACGCGGAACGATGCAGCGGAGGACATGATAGATATCATCTCGAGTTTGACCCGGCACCTGCCGGAATGCCGCCAATCCTAGGCTGGAGCGCATTTGTCGGCCAATGCTGTTAGGCGCTATCCTATGCACAAACGGCATAATGATTGATGTGACGTCAACTGACATTCGAGCGTGTTCCATTTTGGTGCATGCCGGGAGATGGCTGCATGAACCTAGAAAGCAAATGGCTGGAAGATTTCAGCGCGCTGGCCTCGACGCGCAGTTTTTCGCAGGCGGCCGAGCGTCGCTTCGTTACCCAGCCTGCTTTCAGCCGGCGCATCCGCAGCCTTGAAGCGGCACTCGGGCTGACCCTGGTAAACCGCTCGCGCACGCCGATCGAGCTGACTGAAGCCGGGCAGCTGTTTCTGGTCACGGCGCGCACTGTTGTCGACCAATTGAGCGAAGTTCTCCGCCATTTGCATCATTTAGAAGGCGGGCAGGGCGAGGTTATCCAGGTGGCTGCGGCGCATTCGCTGGCCTCGGGGTTCTTCCCGCGCTGGGTGGCCCAATTGCGCAACGACGGCCTCAACATCGCCACTCGGCTGGTCGCGACCAACGTCGGTGATGCCGTGCACGCCCTGCGCGAAGGCGGCTGTGACCTGATGCTGGCCTTCTACGACCCGGACGCTGCGCTGCAGATGGATGCCGAGATCTTCCCGTCACTGCATATGGGCACCACCGAGATGCTGCCGGTTTGCGCAGTCGGGCCGGATGGTCAGCCACTGTTCGACCTGGAAGGTGAAAACAGCGTGCCGTTGCTGGCCTACAGCGCCGGGGCGTTTCTGGGCCGTTCGGTGAGCCTGCTGCTGCGTCAGCGCAACCTGCGCTACACCACCGTTTATGAAACGGCGATGGCCGACAGCCTCAAGAGCATGGCCCTGGAAGGCATGGGCGTGGCCTGGGTGCCGCGCCTGTCGATGCAGGGTGAGCTGGCCCGCGGCGAGCTGGCGGTATGCGGCAGCAGTGCCTGGCATGTGCCGCTGGAGATCCGCCTGTACCGCTGCGCACTGGTGCGCAAGGCCAACGTAAGGCTGCTGTGGCGCAAACTGGAAGGCGGCACAGTTGACCCGAAAGTCAGCCAAACCCCCGAAAAATAGGCTCGACAGTTGGTCGCCAGGGGTGCCGGGATGCGCTTGCGTTACGTTATACTGCGCGGCCCCTGGACCGGATAGATATTCCGGTCGTGATCAGCATACAAGCCACGCCGGTCGTCCCGCGTGGCTTGTTGTTTTTTGACGCGCCTGCGGGCGCACAAGCGAAGAGGCTCGACGATGAGTGCACTGGTTGGCGTGATCATGGGCTCCAAGTCCGATTGGTCCACCCTTAGCCACACCGCCGATATGCTGGAAAAACTCGGCATTCCCTACGAAGTGAAGGTGGTTTCTGCCCACCGTACTCCGGATCTGCTGTTCCAGTATGCCGATGAGGCCGATGGCCGTGGCATCGAGGTGATCATCGCCGGTGCTGGTGGCGCTGCCCACCTGCCAGGCATGTGCGCCGCCAAGACCCACCTGCCGGTACTCGGCGTGCCGGTCCAGTCGGCCATGCTCTCGGGCGTCGACTCGCTGCTGTCGATCGTGCAGATGCCGGCCGGCGTACCGGTCGCGACCCTGGCCATCGGCAAGGCTGGCGCGATCAACGCCGCGCTGCTGTCGGCGAGCATCCTCGGTGCCAAGTACCCGCAGTTCCACGCAGCGCTCAAGCAGTTCCGCGTAGAGCAGACCGAAACCGTCCTGGACAATCCTGACCCGCGTCAGGTTTGAGGCTTAGCACATGAAGATCGGTGTAATCGGTGGCGGCCAGTTGGGCCGCATGCTGGCCCTGGCGGGTACTCCGCTGGGCATGAACTTCGCATTTCTCGACCCGGCCCCGGACGCCTGCGCCGCGCCGCTCGGCGAGCATCTGCGGGCTGACTATGGCGACCAGGACCACCTGCGCCAGTTGGCCGACGAAGTCGACCTGGTAACCTTCGAGTTCGAAAGCGTCCCGGCCGAAACCGTGGCTTTCCTCTCGCAGTTCGTGCCGGTGTACCCGAGCGCCGAAGCGCTGCGCATCGCACGCGACCGTCTGTTCGAGAAGAGCATGTTCCGCGATCTGGGTATTCCGACCCCAGCCTTCGCCGACATCCTCTCGCAGGCTGACCTCGACGCGGCAGTCGCCAGCATCGGCCTGCCGGCCGTGCTCAAGACCCGTACCCTGGGTTACGACGGCAAGGGCCAGAAGGTGCTGCGCACAGCTGCAGATGTGGTCGGTACCTTTGCCGAGCTCGGCAGCGTGCCGTGCCTGCTCGAAGGCTTCGTGCCGTTCACTGGCGAAGTGTCGCTGGTGGCGGTGCGTGGTCGCGATGGCGAAACGCGCTTCTACCCGCTGGTACACAACACCCACGACAACGGCATTCTGCGCCTGTCGGTTGCCAGTGAAGACCACCCGTTGCAGTCGCTGGCCGAAGACTACGTTGGCCGCGTGCTCAAGCAGCTCGACTATGTCGGCGTGATGGCGTTCGAGTTCTTCGAAGTCGACGGTGGCCTCAAGGCCAACGAAATCGCCCCGCGCGTGCACAACTCCGGGCACTGGACCATCGAAGGCGCCGAGTGCAGCCAGTTCCAGAACCACCTGCGGGCCATCGCCGGCCTGCCGTTGGGTTCAACTGCCAAGGTCGGTGAGAGCGCCATGCTCAACTTCATCGGTGAAGTGCCGGCGGTGGACAAGATCGTTGCCGTCGACGACTGCCACCTGCATCACTACGGCAAGGCCTTCAAGGCCGGGCGCAAGGTCGGCCACGCCACTCTGCGCTGCGCCGACATGGTCAGCCTGCATGAGAAAATCGCCGAAGTAGAGGCGTTGATCGCAGGCTGAGGGAACCTCTGCCGGTTGCCTGCCCTCTGAGATGGCAACATGCCAAAGCGCTGTCTAGGCTTTGGCATGCCTCATCTTCAAATGCAGAGGGATTGCCATGGGCATCATCGGAACCATTTTCATCGGCCTCATCGTTGGCTTGCTGGCGCGCTTCATCAAGCCAGGCGACGACAGCATGGGCTGGATCATGACCATCCTCCTGGGTATCGCAGGCTCCCTGCTGGCGACCTACGGCGGCCAGGCACTGGGCATCTATCAGGCCGGTCAGGCTGCAGGCTTCTTCGGTGCGCTGGTTGGCGCCGTGGTCCTGCTGGTGATCTACGGCATGATCAAGAAACGCTGATTGCACGGTAGAATGCTCGGCAATTCTCCCCGAGTTGCCGAGCGTTCTCATGCGTGCGTTGTTCCTCCTTCCCCTGCTGCTGGCCAGCACCCTGGCCCATGCCGAGCTGCCCGAAACCGACTGGCTGGAACTGATGCCCAAGTCGGACCAACTGGCGCTGGAGCAGATGCCAGAAATCGACCACGACTCGCCTGAAGCTACCGGTACCTTTACCGACAAGGGCGGCCTCAAGCAGAGCAAAGGCTTGCCGGCAGTGATGTACTCGAGCAAGACCGTGCCGGCCATGAACGGCAAGCAGATTCGGCTCGGTGGTTATCCGGTGCCGCTGGAAAGCGACGCCAAGGGCAACAGCACGTTGTTCTTCCTGGTGCCGTATCCAGGCGCCTGCATCCACGTACCACCGCCACCGCCCAATCAGTTGGTGCTGGTGCGCTACCCCAAAGGTCTGAAAATCGACGATATCTACACACCGCTGTGGGTCAGTGGGCGTCTGCAGGTGGAGAAGGTCAGCAATGATCTGGCGGATGCTGCCTATGCGTTGGAGGCCAAGCAGGTGCGGGTCGTGGAAGATGCGGACCTGTGATGTGGACCACCAGGATATTTGCAGCACCGCAGAATTTTGGGGCCGCTTCGCAGCCCTTTCGTGACACAAGGCCGCTCCTACAGGGATCGCGCATTACCTGGCAACGCGGTCCCTTGTAGGAGCGGCCTTGTGTCGCGAAATGAGGGCGCAGCCCTCACCGGGGCCAGCAGATCAGAGCGTTTCGCTGGCGATCTGAACGCTCAAGACATTGCGCTCACCAGGCTTGAGCTCGACAACGTCATCCCAGACATTCGCCGTCTCGATGCACAGCATGCGCTGCCAGCCATCGTCTGCCATGTCCGGCAATTCGCGGGCGCGGTCGGTCCAGGGGTTCCAGATCACCGCCGAGCGCGAGCCGCTGCTGGTCAGGGTAATCCGTCGCTGCCAGTGCGGGTCGACAATGCTTAGCTGCTCAGGGCTATCGAGGTAGATGCGGTCGGTTTCGCCGTTGAACGCCAGCGCGCCCTGCTGCGTGCGCTGCTCCCAGTCAGCCAGGGTTTCGATGTAGCTCAGCCCTGCAACACCCTCGACCTGCGCCTGGCGCACATCGCTTACGGCAAAGTAGCTGTGCAAGGCCTGGCTGATGGTGACGCTGTCATCCCCGAGGTTGTGACTGGTGAGGGTGACACTGAGCTGCGCGCCAACTTCGATCAGCAGCGTGAGCTCGACCTTGTGCGGCCAGCCCGGCAGTTCGCCGTTGGCAGCCTCAGGCAGCGAGAACTGGATCTGGACCGTTTCGCCAACCTGCTCGATGCCCAGCAACTGCCAGTCCCGGCCACGCACCAGCCCATGAGCCGGGGCCTCTGTGCCGTTGTACATTTTTTGAACAGATAGTGGGTTACGTTGCAGGTTGCCAAACCACGGCCAGCATACCGGGACCCCGGCACGCACCGATTTGCCCTGACGAAACAGCGCTTGTTCACTCAACCACAGCAGCGGCGGTTGGCCGATGCGCTGGTAGCTGAGAATCTGCGCGCCTTGCTGAGCAATCAGCAGTTCCGCCTGCGGGCAGCTGACGCGCCAGCAAGCAAGCTCGCCGTGGGTTTCGGTTTCGACCTGAAAGTTAGCCATACGCTCATCTCGTTGTTTGCACCTGGGTTTTCGACCCTGTGCTGTGCAACGAGTTTAACCCCGGCGTGGCTCAGCGACGAGGGACCGAGCGGGTGCGGCCACTGCCATCGATGGCGACGAACACGAACACCGCCTCGGTGACCTTGCGCCATTCGCTGGACAGCGGGTCGTCGCTCCACACTTCGACCATCATCTGGATCGAGCTGCGGCCGATTTCCACCGTTTGGGTGTAGAACGACAGTTGCGCGCCAACCGCCACCGGGACCAGAAAGGCCATGCGGTCGATAGCTACGGTTGCCACCCGGCCACCGGCAACGCGGCTGGCCATGGCGGTACCGGCGAGGTCCATCTGCGCGACCAGCCAGCCGCCGAAGATATCGCCAAAGCCATTGGTTTCGCGGGGCAACGCGGTGATCTGCAGAGCCAAATCGCCTTGCGGAATAGGATCTTCTTGTTCGAGCTCAATCATGCCGTGGGGCCTCTGACCCGTGACGCTTCGTTGGTTGGCGCAATCAAGGTCGCCGTGAAAACGATCAGGTCATACTACGCTGATTTCGTTTTGGAGGGCGGCCGCAGGGAAACTCTGCGAAACCGCCTGAGCATAATGACCGGCGTTTTCGCACAACATCCCACAACGGGAGCATTCTTTTCATTCGAATGGGCAGTATATAGACGCCTGCCGCCAGGCACGACCATGCATTGATGAATATCGAGAGAGTTTTTCTGCCGCTATGAGCGCTGGCAGGCAATTTGTTATCTTCCTCCCTCAACTATCCAGAAGCCGCGTTACAAGCGGCCTGCACGTCCTACAAGAGACCTCCGATGACCTCCGTGCCGAGCAGTATCGAGCAGCCTTCGCGGCCGCTGACCCGCAGTGACTACAAGACGCTCTCGCTGTCCGCCCTGGGCGGGGCGCTGGAGTTCTACGATTTCATCATCTTCGTGTTCTTTGCCACCGTGGTCGGCAAGCTGTTCTTTCCGCCGGACATGCCCGAATGGCTGCGCCTGATGCAGACCTTCGGCATCTTTGCCGCGGGTTACCTGGCCCGGCCCTTGGGCGGCATCATCATGGCGCACTTCGGTGACCTGCTCGGGCGCAAGAAGATGTTCACCCTGAGCATCTTCATGATGGCTCTGCCGACGCTGATCATGGGCCTGCTGCCGACCTACGCGCAGATCGGCCTGTGGGCGCCGATCCTGTTGCTGCTGATGCGGGTGATCCAGGGCGCGGCGATTGGCGGGGAAGTGCCCGGCGCCTGGGTGTTCGTCTCCGAGCACGTGCCGGCGCGCAATACCGGCTACGCTTGCGGCACCCTGACCGCCGGGCTGACCGCGGGCATCTTGCTCGGCTCGCTGGTGGCAACCCTGATCAACACCGTCTACACCCCGGTGGAAGTGGCCGATTACGCCTGGCGCATCCCGTTCCTGGTCGGCGGTGTATTCGGCCTGTTCTCGGTGTACCTGCGCCGCTGGCTGCACGAAACCCCGGTGTTCGCCGAGATGCAGCAACGCAAGGCCCTCGCCGAAGAGCTGCCGCTGCGGGCAGTGCTGCGTGACCACCGTGGCGCGATCGTGCTGTCGATGCTGCTGACCTGGCTGCTGTCGGCAGGCATCGTGGTCGTCATCCTGATGACCCCGGCGCTGCTGCAGACGCTGTACCAGGTCAGCGCGCTGGATTCGCTCAAGGCCAACAGCGTGGCCATCGTCCTGCTCAGCCTGGGTTGCATTGCCGCCGGTAGCCTGGCCGACCGCTTCGGTGCCGGGCGTGTGTTGGTGATCGGCAGCCTGGCGCTGCTGGCCAGCTCGTGGAGCTTCTACCACAGCCTGCCCAACCACCCCGAGCTGCTATTCCCGCTGTATGCGGTCACCGGTCTGTGCGTGGGCGTGATTGGCGCGGTGCCGTATGTGATGGTCAAGGCGTTTCCAGCGGCGGTGCGCTTCAGCGGCTTGTCGTTCTCCTACAATGTCGCCTATGCGATCTTCGGCGGGCTGACGCCGATGGCGGTGACCGGCCTGTTGAAGATCAGCCCGATGGCGCCGGCTTACTACGTGGCGGTGCTGTGCACGGTCGGCCTGCTGGTGGGCTTGTATCTGCTGGCGAAAAAACGCTGACAAAGGCGTTTCAACTCGAGCAAAAGTGAAAGGCCATCTCGCGGGTGCGATGATGGCCTTTCATCCAATTGTCACATTGAAGTCATAGAGTGTTCATGCGCCCTGCAGATACTGGGGCCCGTTCCATCCAGCACACCCCCTATTCCTGCTAGGAGCAAGGCATGAAACTGAAGCGTTTGATGGCGGCCCTCACGTTCGTCGCCGCTGGCGTTGCAACCGCCAACGCGGTGGCCGCTGTCGACCCAGCGATCCCGACTTACACCAAGACCACCGGTGTATCGGGCAACCTCTCCAGCGTCGGTTCCGATACTTTGGCGAACCTGATGACTCTGTGGGCCGAGGCCTACAAGAAGGAATACCCCAACGTAAACATCCAGATTCAGGCTGCCGGCTCCTCGACTGCGCCACCCGCGCTGACCGAAGGCACCGCCAACCTCGGCCCGATGAGCCGCAAGATGAAGGACGTCGAGCTGCAGGCCTTCGAGCAGAAGTACGGCTACAAGCCAACTGCTATCCCGGTCGCGGTCGACGCCCTGGCAGTCTTCGTGCACAAGGACAACCCGATCAAGGGCCTGACCATGGCGCAGGTCGATGCGGTGTTCTCGTCGACGCGCCTGTGCGGTGCCAAGGCCGACGTGAAAACCTGGGGTGACCTCGATGTGACCGGCGACCTGGCCAACAAGCCGGTGCAGCTGTTCGGTCGCAACTCGGTATCCGGCACCTACGGCTACTTCAAGGAAGAAGCCCTGTGCAAAGGCGACTTCAAGCCTAACGTCAATGAGCAGCCTGGTTCGGCTTCGGTGGTACAGTCGATCAGCAGCTCGCTGAACGGCATTGGCTACTCGGGCATCGGCTACAAGACTGCCAGCGTCAAGACCGTGCCGCTGGCCAAGAAAGAAGGTGGCGAGTTCATCGAAGACAACGAAGAGAACGCCCTCAACGGCAAGTACCCGCTGTCGCGCTTCCTCTACGTCTATGTCAACAAGGCGCCGAACAAGCCGCTGGCTCCGCTCGACGCCGAGTTCATCAAGCTGGTGCTGTCGCAAGCAGGCCAGCAGGTTGTAGTAAAAGATGGCTACATCCCGCTGCCGGCCAAGGTAGCTGCCAAGGCGCTGGCTGATCTGGGCCTGTCGCATGCCGGCAACGTTGCCAAGCATTAAGTAACACTGGACGGGGTTGGCCTGCGGGCCGGCCCTGTCAGCTATTTTCGGTCCGGCGCCAGGCTTACTGTGCGGCGGGCTTTGTTGCGTCAACGCACTGTCATGTTTTTGTAATATGGGACCGCTAGGGTGTGCGCATGAATGATCTGGCCAACTCCACCATGAGCGACAAGGCTCCGCCGGTGCGCATTGACTTCAATACGCCCGAGTTGCAACGCAAGCGCCGCATGCGCGCCCTCAAAGATCGCCTGACCCGCTGGTATGTACTGGTGGGCGGGCTTGCCGTGCTTGCGGCGATCACCCTGATCTTCTTCTATCTGGCTTACGTGGTGCTGCCGCTGTTCCAGGGCGCAGAGCTGACCCGCAAGCAGGCGTTGCAGCCCACCTGGCTGCAGCAGGATGCCGGCAAGCCGCTGTTGATCGCGCTTGAAGAACAAAACCTGGTTGGCCTGCGCGTGTCCGACCAAGGTCAGGCGTTGTTCTTCGACAGCAAGACCGGTGCCGAGCTGAAACGTGTTGACCTGCCAGTCCCGGCCGCTGCGCACGTGACCTCGATCAGCGCTGATCAACCGGGCAGCCCGCTGATCGTGCTGGGTCTGTCCAACGGTCAGGCACTGGTGTTCAGTCACACCTACAAGGTCACCTACCCGGACAACAAGAAGACCATCAACCCGGGCATCGACTTCCCTTACGGCGAGACGCCATTCGTGCTCGATAGCGCAGGCCGCGCGCTGGAACATGTCAACGTCAGTCTCAATGGTGAGTCGCTGATCCTGGCCGGCTCGCACGGCTCGCAGTTGCTGGTCAGCCAGCTGACCCGCGAAGAAAACATGATGACCGGCGAGGTCAGCAGCGAGCAGACCAGCATCGACCTGCCGCAGATGACCGAAACGGTCAAAGCGATCTATGTCGACCCGCGTCAGCAGTGGCTGTATGTGGTCAACGGTCGCGCCCAGGCCGATGTGTTCAGCCTGCGCGACAAGAATCTCAACGGTCGCTACAAGCTGCTCGAAGACGGCCAGGCGGAAATAACCGCGAGCACCCAGCTGGTGGGCGGTATCTCGCTGATCTTTGGTGATTCCAAGGGTGGCCTGAGCCAGTGGTTCATGGCTCGCGACCCGGATGGCGAGTCGCGCTTCAAACTGATCCGCAGCTTCCAGCTCGGTACCGCGCCGGTGGTGCAGATCGACGCCGAAGAGCGCCGCAAGGGCTTCATTGCTCTGGACAGCGCCGGCCAGCTGGGCGTGTTCCACAGCACCGCGCACCGCACCTTGCTGGTCGAGCCAGTTGCCGATGGCGCAGGCATTCTGGCCCTGTCGCCGCGGGCCAACCGCATCATCATCGAGCAAAGCGGCAAACTGCTGCCGTTGAGCCTGAAGAACCCGCACCCGGAAGTGTCCTGGAGCGCGCTGTGGGGCAAGGTCTGGTACGAGAACTACGAGGAGCCGAAGTACGTCTGGCAGTCGACTGCCTCGAACACCGACTTCGAGCCCAAGCTGAGCCTGTCGCCACTGACCTTCGGCACCCTCAAGGCAGCCTTCTACGCGATGATTCTGGCGGCACCGCTGGCCATCGCTGCGGCGATCTACACCGCCTACTTCATGGCTCCGGGCATGCGCCGCAAGGTCAAGCCGGTGATCGAGTTGATGGAGGCGATGCCGACGGTGATTCTCGGCTTCTTCGCCGGTCTGTTCCTCGCGCCGTACCTGGAAGCGCACTTGCCGGGCGTGTTCAGCCTGTTCCTGCTGATGCCATTGGGTATTCTTCTGGCCGGCTTTGGCTGGAGCCGCCTGCCTGAGTCGATCCGCCTGCGCGTGCCGGACGGCTGGGAAGCCGCGATCCTGCTGCCGGTGATCCTCTTCACTGGCTGGCTGTCGCTGTCCATGAGCCCGTTCCTCGAGAGCTGGTTCTTCGGCGGCGACATGCGCCTGTGGATCAGCAATGACCTGGGCATCACCTACGACCAGCGCAACGCCCTGGTGGTCGGTATCGCGATGGGCTTTGCGGTCATCCCGAACATCTACTCGATCGCCGAAGACGCCGTGTTCAGCGTGCCGCGCAGCCTGACCCTGGGTTCGCTGGCGCTGGGCGCAACGCCCTGGCAGACCCTCACCCGAGTGGTGATTCTGACGGCCAGCCCGGGGATCTTCTCGGCGCTGATGATCGGCATGGGCCGCGCAGTCGGCGAAACCATGATCGTGCTGATGGCCACCGGCAACACGCCGGTGATGGAGATGAACCTGTTCGAAGGCATGCGCACCCTCGCGGCCAACGTCGCGGTGGAAATGCCGGAGTCGGAAGTCGGCGGCAGCCACTACCGGGTACTGTTCCTCGCCGCGCTGGTGCTGCTGATGTTCACCTTTGTGATGAACACCCTGGCCGAGCTGATTCGTCAGCGTCTGCGCAAGAAATACTCGTCGCTTTGATAGAAAGGTAGAGATCCGTGAAAAAGGATTCCCTCAAAGGCTGGTTCAAGAGCGGCGCTCCCGGCGTTTGGATCAGCGGTGGCGCCGTCGCCATCGCCGTGATCATGACCGTTGGCCTGCTGGCGGTGATCGCCGTGCGCGGCCTTGGCCACTTCTGGCCGGCCGACGTGATCCAGGCCACCTACAAGGTGCCAGGGCAGGCCGAGCACATCGTCGTCGGCGAAGTAGTGCAGCAGGAACAGGTACCCCTGGCGCGGCTCAAGGGCGCTGGCCTGCCAGTGCCGGACAACGGCCCGGAATTCATGACTCGGGAGCTGATCAAGGTCGGCAACCGCGACATCAATGGCAGCGACTTCACCTGGGTGGTCGGCGACTGGCTGGTCGATCAGACCGCCCCGGCGGACTTGATCGCCTTGGAGCGCCGCGAGTGGGGCAACTTCTATGGCTACCTGGTCAGCGTCAAGCAGGACGGCCAGGTAGTGGCCCAGGGCGATGCGGCCTGGGGCGAACTGCAAGCCCGCCTGAAACGCGCGAGCGACCTTGCCGGCGAGCTTCAAGACCTTGAGAAGAAAGACATCGGTGCCATCAACCATGGCCTTGAACGCTTGCGCCTGCAGAGCCGCAAGCTGGAGCTGGCGGGCAAGCTGGACGCCACCGCGCAGGCCGACCTTGAGTCCGAGCGTGCCGAGCTGAACAGCCGCTACAAGGCCATCGAAGAACGCCTCGGCGCGCTGCACCGCGATTTCAGCCGGGACAGCCTGGTGGTGCGCGATGGCAATGGCCGCGAGCTGGAGATCAACCTCGACAAGGTCGTGCATGCCTATCAGCCGAACGGCATGGGCATCGTTACCAAGCTGGGCACCTATTTCGCCAAAGTGTGGGAATTCCTCAGCGACGACCCGCGTGAGGCAAACACCGAGGGCGGGATCTTCCCGGCCATCTTCGGCACGGTGATGATGACCCTGATCATGGCCATCATCGTCACCCCGTTCGGTGTGCTCGCGGCGGTCTATCTGCGTGAATACGCCCGGCAGGGCCCGGTCACCCGGCTGATCCGCATCGCCGTGAACAACCTCGCCGGCGTCCCGGCGATCGTCTACGGCGTGTTTGGCCTGGGCTTCTTTGTCTACGTGCTGGGCGGCTCGATCGACCGGCTGTTCTTCCCGGAAGCGTTGCCAGCGCCGACCTTGGGTACCCCGGGCCTGCTCTGGGCATCGCTGACCCTGGCGTTGCTGGCCGTGCCGGTAGTGATCGTGGCCACTGAAGAAGGCCTGGCGCGAATCCCGCGGACCCTGCGCGAAGGCTCGCTGGCGCTCGGTGCGACCAAATCCGAGACGCTGTGGAAGATCGTGCTGCCGATGGCCAGCCCGGCGATGATGACCGGCATGATCCTCGCCGTCGCCCGCGCCGCTGGCGAAGTCGCGCCGCTGATGCTGGTGGGGGTGGTCAAGCTGGCGCCGACGCTGCCGGTCAACGGCAACTACCCTTATCTGCACCTTGATCAGAAGATCATGCACCTGGGCTTCCACATCTACGACGTCGGCTTCCAGAGCCCCAACGTCGAAGCCGCGCGGCCGCTGGTGTACGCCACCGCGTTGCTGCTGGTGCTGGTGATTGCCACGCTCAACCTGTCGGCGGTGTGGATGCGTAACCACCTGCGCGAGAAGTACAAGGCGCTCGACCACTGATTCAGCTTCACGCCACAAGCGCCGGGCTCAGCAGCCAGGCGCTTTTGCCCAGACCGCAGCTTGCAGCTCGAAGCCGGCAGCTACAAACGGAGTGAAACCATGCAACATGAAACTCAAGCTCATGGCATCGACATGTCGGCCCTGGGTCGCAACAAGCAGAGCCTGCGCCTGGCTGAAGAAGCTGTGGCCATCGAAGTGCCCGGCCTGTCCCTTTACTACGGCGACAAGCAGGCGCTGTTCGACGTCAGCCTGAATATCCCCAAGCAGCGCGTGACCGCCTTCATTGGCCCGTCCGGCTGCGGCAAGTCGACCTTGCTGCGCACCTTCAACCGGATGAACGACCTGGTTGACGGTTGCCGCGTAGAAGGCGAAATCAACCTCTACGGCACCAACATCTACCGCAAGGGCGAAGACGTAGCCGAGCTGCGTCGTCGGGTTGGCATGGTGTTTCAGAAGCCCAACCCATTCCCCAAGACCATCTATGAGAACGTGGTCTATGGCCTGCGCATCCAGGGCATCAACAAGAAGCGCACCCTCGACGAAGCGGTCGAATGGGCGCTACGCGGCGCGGCCTTGTGGGATGAGGTCAAAGACCGCCTGCACGAGTCGGCTCTGGGCCTGTCCGGTGGTCAGCAGCAACGTCTGGTGATTGCCCGCACGATTGCCGTCGAGCCAGAAGTGCTGCTGCTCGATGAGCCGTGCTCGGCGCTCGACCCGATTTCCACGCTCAAGGTCGAAGAACTGATCTACGAGTTGAAATCCAAGTACACCATCGTCATCGTCACCCACAACATGCAGCAGGCGGCGCGCGTTTCCGACTACACCGCGTTCATGTACATGGGCAAACTGATCGAGTATGGGGACACCGATACGCTGTTCACCAACCCGGCCAAGAAGCAGACCGAAGACTACATCACCGGTCGTTACGGCTAGTAGCCGCTGCCGGCTTCACGCCGTCACCGACCCGAATACCTTGAAGCTTGCAGCAGCTGGCTTCTGCGCGGAGCGAACGCATGATCAACAAAGAAAGCCTTACCCATCACATCTCCCAGCAGTTCAATGCCGAGCTCGAAGAAGTGCGCAGCCACCTGCTGGCCATGGGCGGGCTGGTCGAGAAGCAGGTCAACGATGCGGTCACCGCGCTGATCGAGGCTGACTCGGGCCTGGCCCAGCAAGTGCGCGAAGTCGATGAGCAGATCAACCAGATGGAGCGCAACATCGACGAAGAATGCGTGCGCATTCTGGCCCGTCGACAGCCGGCGGCTTCTGACCTGCGCCTGATCATCAGCATTTCCAAATCGGTAATCGACCTTGAGCGCATCGGCGACGAGTCGACCAAGATCGCTCGCCGCGCCATCCAGCTGTGTGAAGAAGGCGAGTCGCCGCGTGGTTACGTCGAAGTGCGCCACATCGGCGACCAGGTGCGCAACATGGTCCGCGACGCACTGGACGCATTTGCCCGCTTCGACGCCGAGCTGGCGCTGTCGGTAGCGCAGTACGACAAGACCATCGACCGCGAATACAAGACTGCGCTGCGCGAGCTGGTCACCTACATGATGGAAGACCCACGCTCGATCTCGCGGGTACTCAGCGTGATCTGGGCATTGCGTTCGCTGGAGCGGATCGGCGATCACGCACGCAACATCGCCGAACTGGTGATCTACCTGGTGCGCGGCACCGACGTGCGCCACATGGGCTTGAAGCGGATGAAAGCCGAGGTCGAAGGCACCGCAGGCCGCGAGGCTGAAATCGCTAATGTTTTGGCTGAATCGGACGATAAATAGGATTGCTCCCGAGCCTCAACGCCCGGCCCAGTGCCGGGCGTTTTCGTTTGCGGTCGAGCAGCCAGCAGGCACCCGCGAACAGTGTGCGACGTCCCGACCTGATTCGCTGCTTGGCAAATGGCCATCAGTGAGCGTTATGCTAGTCGGGATCAAGAGGAGTATCGATGAGTAAAGTCAATGTGCTGGTTGTGGATGACGCCCCGTTCATTCGCGATCTGGTAAAGAAGTGCCTGCGCAACGCCTTCCCGGGTATGGTCATCGAAGATGCAGTGAACGGCCGCAAAGCCATGGCATTGCTCGGTAAGGAGCATTTCGACCTGGTCCTATGCGACTGGGAAATGCCGGAAATGTCGGGCCTGGAATTGCTCACCTGGTGCCGTCAGCAGCCAGAGATGAAAGCCCTGCAGTTCATCATGGTGACCAGCCGTGGCGACAAGGAAAACGTGATTCAGGCGATTCAGGCCGGGGTGTCCGATTTTGTCGGCAAGCCGTTCACCAACGAACAGCTGCTGACCAAGGTGAAAAAATCCCTGAGCAAGATCGGCAAGCTCGACAGCCTGATGTCGGGCGGCGTGGCCAAGGTCAATTCGGCGTTTGCCAATGACTCGCTGAGCGCCTTGACCGGTGGTCGCCCGGAGGCTGTCAGAGCCGCTCCGGTGGCCGCCGAGGCTGCCCGGCCGCTGGTCGCCGCAGCAGCACCGAAGGCCGCGCCAAGTGCCGCACCGGCCGGTCGTGGCCAAGGCCAATTGCGCCTCGCCAGCGGCGCGCAAGCCTGTGTGATCAAGGCCCTGAGCCTGAAGGAAGCGCTGCTGGTGGTGCGTCGCAGCGCCAACCTGCCGCAGGTGCTTGAAGGCGCGGTGCTCGACCTTGAGCAGGGTGACAACGCTGAAGTCGCGCGTCTGAACGGCTATCTGCATGCAGTGGCGGCGATGGAGCCGAAGCCGGACAGCGACTGGCTGCAGCTGACCTTCAAGTTTGTCGACCAAGACGCGCAGAAGCTCGACTACCTGTCGCGCTTGATTGCCCGCGGCACTACTCAGAAGCACTTCACTCCCGGCGCGTGAGGCGCTGTCCGACGCAGCCGCGGCCCCTGTCAGCACGGGCCGCGGCTGCGCCGACCAACTGCCATACCCAATGGCAATCCGCCTGCTAGGCTTCGACAGAACCCAACTGTCATAAAGCCACCATCCCATGCCCAGCCGCCTGCTGCTGTTCTGTGCCTTGCTCACGGCTTCGGCGTCGAGTGTGGCCATGACGTTGTATCGAACCACTGATGCCTACGGTGTTGTGTCGTACTCCGATCACGACAGCGAGGGCGCCAAGGCCTATGTGATCTTTCGCGAGCCGATCGTCGAGCGCCTCGACGGCCAGGTGCGGCTGTACAGCGAGGTGATTACCGGCGGGATGCGCTTCAGCGCGCACAATGAGCTGTTCGCGCCGGTCGAGGTCGAGTTGCGGCTGCAAGGGCTGAGCAATGCTCAGGGGGGCAACGCGCCGCGGATCGTGCGCAAGGTGCTGCCAGCACGCTCGACCCAGTTGCTCAGCGTGGTCATGGCCCAGCCCGGCAAGCAACTGGGTTATCAAAGCAAACTCGACTACGCCCTCGGCAGCCCGCTGCAGCGGCCGCAGGCATTTCGCTACCCGTTCCCTTGGCGTGGCGGGCCGTTTCGTTTGAGTCAGGGGCCGAACGGGCGCTACAGCCACTTCGGTGCCAAGGGTCGCTATGCGATGGACATCGCCATGCCTGAAGGCACGCCGATCGTCGCTGCGCGTGGCGGGGTGGTGATCAAGACCGAGAACAGCCAGAACGGCCGCGGTACCAATGCCTCAGGCAACTTTGTGCGCATTCTCCATAGCGATGGCACCATGGGCGTCTACCTGCACCTGATGCAGGGCTCGGTGGTGGTCGGCGAGGGGCAGCGGGTCAGCGTAGGGGATGCGCTGGCCAAGTCGGGCAATACCGGCAACAGCAGCGGGCCGCATCTACACTTTGTGGTGCAGCGCAATGTCGGTTTGGCACTGGAGTCGATCCCCTATCAGTTCGACCGACCCCTTGGCGGGTTGCCTAATTTCACGGCGGGCAATCCGTGAAATTGGGGCCGCTGCGCGGCCCTTTCGCGACACAAGGCCGCTCCTACAGTTGACCGCGCATGACGTGCTTGCGCGGACCCTGTAGGAGCGGCCTTGTGTCGCGAAAGGGCTGCACAGCAGCCCCAAAGATGTGGTAGACCGCTGGTTATTCCAGCTTGAGCACCTTGGCCAGAACGATCTTGGGCCCTTTCATCTTCTTGATGATGATGCGCAGGCCTTCGACTTCGAGCAGTTCCTCTTCTTCAGGCACCCGATTCAGCGTCTCGTAGACCAGCCCTGCAAGGGTTTCGGCCTCGATGTGGTCAAGGTCAACGCCCAGCAGCCGCTCGACCTTGAACAGCGGAGTATCGCCGCGCACCAGCAGCTTGCCTGGCTGGTAGGCGAGGATGCCGCGCTCGGTCTTGCGGTGCTCGTCCTGAATATCACCGACCAGCACTTCCAGCACGTCTTCCATGGTCAGGTAGCCGATCACCTTGCCATCGGCTTCTTCAACCAGCACAAAGTGCGCGCCGCCCTTGCGGAATTGCTCGAGCAGCTGCGACAGCGGCATGTGCCGGGACACCCGCTCGAGTGGCCGGGTCAGGTCGTCCAGGTCGACGCTGCCGGGGATATGGTCGAGGTCGGCCAGCTCCAGCAACAGGTCCTTGATGTGCAGCAAACCGGTGAATTCCTCACGCTCGGCATCGTACACCGGGTAGCGGCTGAATTTGTGCCGGCGGAACATCGCCAGGATTTCCTTGAGCGGCGCCTTGGCGTCGAGGCTGATCATGTCCTCGCGCGAGTTGGCCCAGTCGACCACCTCCAGCTCGCCCATCTCGACCGCCGACGCCAGTACGCGCATGCCCTGATCACTCGGGTCTTGGCCACGGCTGGAGTGCAGGATCAGCTTGAGCTCTTCGCGGCTGTAATGGTGCTCATGGTGCGGCCCCGGCTCGCCCTGGCCAGCCACCCGCAGGATGGCGTTGGCGCTGGCGTTGAGCAGGTAGATGGCCGGGTACATGGCCCAGTAGAACAGGTACAGCGGCACCGCCGTCCACAGCGACAACAGCTCGGGTTTGCGGATCGCCCACGACTTGGGCGCCAGCTCACCGACAACGATGTGCAGGTACGAGATAACGAAGAAGGCGATGAAGAACGACACGCCCTTGATCAGCTCCGGCGAGTCGACGCCAAAGTACGCCAGCAACGGCTCGAGCAGGTGGGCGAAGGCCGGCTCACCGACCCAGCCCAGGCCCAGCGAGGCGAGGGTGATACCCAGCTGACAGGCAGACAGGTAGGCATCGAGCTGGTTGTGCACCTTGCGCAGAATGCTGCCGCGCCAGCCGTGCAGCTCGGCGATCGAATCGACCCGGGTCGAGCGCAGTTTGACCATGGCGAACTCGGCGGCAACGAAGAAGCCGTTGAGCAAGACCAGGAACAGTGCAAAAAGAATCATGCCGAAGTCGGCAAACAGGGAGGTGACGCTGATACCAGGGGAAGGGTCCATGATGGGGTTTTACGGGGTCCGTCTGCGAAAATGATGATAAAAAGCCGCCAGCTGTGCCGGCGCAGGACAGCCAATGTAGCGGCTGAGGCGGCAAAAGCAAAGGGGGGGCAGGGCGGCGTCGGTCAGTGCCAGCCACCCGCTGTGGCTATCTGCCCTTGCCGATATCCATCTGCACAGCGGCAAAATGGCAGGTAAAGGTGCTGCCGTGGCCGGGCACGCTGCTGATCTCCAGCCGCGCGCGGTGGCGCAGCAGCACGTGCTTGACGATCGCCAGGCCCAGGCCGGTGCCGCCGGTGTGGGAGTTGCGGCTGGAGTCCACCCGGTAGAAGCGTTCGGTCAGGCGCGGCAGGTGCTTGGCCTCGATCCCCATCCCCGAGTCCTGCACCGACAGGTGCGCGCCCTGTTCATCGGCCCACCAGCGGATGCGGATGTTGCCGCCGTCCTGGGTGTACTTGACGGCGTTGAACACCAGATTGGAGAACGCACTGCGCAGCTCCGACTCGCTGCCCTTGAGGTAGACCCCAGGGCTGGCCTCGAGGCTGATGTTCTGCTGGCGCGGGCCAGACAGCGCCTGGGCATCGGCCTTGATCGCGGTGAGCAATGCATCGACTGCCACGGGCTGGTTGTCCGAGGGGTAGTCGGTGGCTTCGAGCTTGGCCAGCAACAGCAGGTCGTTGAGCAGCGTCTGCATGCGCGACCCTTGCTGGCTCATCTGCTGCAGGGCTCGGGTCCAGCGTGGATTGACGTCTTCGACGTTATCCAAGAGGGTTTCCAGGTAGCCGCTGATCACCGTCAACGGCGTGCGCAGTTCGTGCGAGACGTTGGCGACGAAGTCTTTGCGCATCTGCTCGAGCAGGTGAATGCGGGTGACGTCGCGCACCAGCATCAGGTGCTCGTTGTTGCCATAGCGGGTGATGTGCAGCTGCACCCGCATGCGGTCGTTGATCGGCGAGGGGATTTCCAGCGGCTCAAGGTAGTTTTCTGCTTCGAAGTATTCTTTGAAGCGTGGGTGGCGGACCAGGTTGGTTACCTGCTGGCCGCCATCCTGCGGGGTCTTGAAGCCGAGCAGGGTTTCCGCTGCGCGGTTCCACCATTCCAGATTGCCGTCGCTGTCGAGCATGATCACCGCGTCACGCAGGGCAGCCGTTGACTCCTGGACTCGGTCGATCACTGCCTGCAAGCGCCCGCGCACGCGCTGATCGCGGCGTTGCAGGTGGTAGATGCTGTCGAACACCTCGCCCCACAGGCCGTAGCCGTCGGGTGGTGCTTCGTCGGGTTGATGGTTGCGCAGCCAGTCGTGCAGGCGCAGCAACTGCTTGAGGGTCCAGCCCAGGTACAGCGCCAGGCCGATGGCAAAGCTCCAGCCATAGTAGCCGCTGACCAGGCCGCCAATGATGCAGACGGTGATCAACAGCAGCAGGTGGCGAATCAGGGTCGCATGCCAGTTCTGGTTCAATTGTTACGGTCCTTGTACAACAGTGTGCAGCCAGCTGCGCAGGCGTCGCTCAGCTTTTGGTCGAGAAACGATAGCCAGTGCCGCGCACGGTTTGTACCAGATTTTCGTAGGCCTCACCCAGCGCCTTGCGCAGGCGGCGGATGTGCACATCGACGGTACGCTCTTCGACGTAGACGTTGCCGCCCCAGACCTGATCGAGCAACTGGCCACGGGTGTAGGCGCGCTCCTGGTGGGTCATGAAGAACTGCAGCAGGCGATATTCGGTTGGGCCCATCTCGGCTGGCTTGCCGTCGATGGTGACGCGGTGGCTGATCGGGTCGAGCAGCAGGCCGCCGATCTCGATTGGCGACTCGCTGTCGCTCGGGCCGGTGCGGCGCAGCACGGCTTTCAGCCTGGCGACCAGTTCCCGCGGCGAGAACGGTTTGGTGATGTAGTCGTCGGCGCCGACTTCCAGGCCCTGGATCTTGTTGTCCTCTTCGCCCTTGGCGGTGAGCATGATGATCGGGATGTCGCCGGTCAGTTCATCACGCTTGAGGCGGCGCGCCAGCTCGATGCCCGAGGTGCCCGGGAGCATCCAGTCGAGCAGGATCAGGTCCGGCTTGCGGTCGACGATAATGGCGTGAGCCTGCTGCGAGTTCTCCGCCTCGAGGCAGTCATAGCCGGCCATTTCCAACGCAACGGCGATCATCTCGCGAATGGGCGCCTCGTCGTCGACGATCAGAATGTTCCTGCCAACCATGCTCTCAACCTCTCCTGAATTGGATGTCTTAGCCCGCATTAGATAACGGAATTATTGCAGTCGTGTGACAAGTCGTGGGCTGCCACTGCAAGTATCGACGGCTGAGCTAGGCTGTAAATCCCAACCCCCGAATAAATACGGTGAAATCCAATGACACGATCAACGCTGAACTGGATGGCCTTCTGCGCGGTTTTGGCGCTGCCGGGGGTAGCCCTAGCCGAGCATGGCGGCATGGGCATGGCCAAGGGCGGCATGCTGGTGGATGACAAGGGCATGACCTTGTACACCTTCGACAAGGACAGCGACGGCAAGTCGATGTGCAACGGCGACTGTGCCAAGAACTGGCCGCCGCTGATGGTCAAGGAAGATGACAAGGCTGCGGCAGGCAAGTGGACCCACATCAAGCGCGACGACGGCAGCATGCAGTGGGCCTACGATGGCAAGCCGCTGTACACCTTCGTCAAGGACACCGAAGCCGGCAAGACCACCGGCGATGGCATGAAGGACGTCTGGCATGTAGCCAAGCCCTGACGGCATCGCCGCGCCCTGCGCGAGCGCCTGACAGCGCTGGCACAGGGCGCGCAGTCAGCCCAGGGCGTAATCCAGCACCACGCCGATAAAGATCAGCAAGCCTGCCCAGTGGTTATGCAGAAACGCCTTGAAGCACGCGTCGCGATCCAGCTTGCGCGTCGACCAGAACTCCCAGGCAAAGCACACCAACGCACCCACCAGGCCGAGGTGGAACCAGCCGCCCAGGCCGAACTTGATGCCCGCCAGCAGCAGGCAGGCCAACGACAGCAGCTGCAAGCCAAGAATGATCGCCCGGTCGGCCTCGCCAAACAGGATCGCGGTGGATTTCACTCCGATCTTCAAATCGTCATCGCGGTCGACCATGGCGTAGTAGGTGTCATAGCCCACCGTCCACAGCAGGTTGGCGATGTACAGCAGCCAGGCGCTGGCAGGCAGATCGCCGCCGGCGGCGGTGAAGGCCATCGGGATACCCCACGAATACGCTGCGCCCAGGACCACCTGTGGGTAATAGGTGTAGCGCTTCATGAACGGATAGCAGAACGCCAGGGCGACCGCACCGAACGACAACCAAACCGTCTGGGCGTTGGTGCACAGCACCAGCAGGAAACTCGCCGCCACCAGCACGGCGAACAGCACCAGCGCCTCGCGTGGCTTGACCCGACCGCTGGCCAGCGGCCGGTCGGCGGTGCGTTTGACGTGGCCATCGACCTTGCGGTCGGCGAAGTCGTTGATGCAGCAGCCGGCCGCGCGCATCAGCACTACGCCTAGGCCAAAGATCAGCACATTGGCCACCGTCGGCGCGCCCTGGCCGGCAATCC
Source organism: Pseudomonas sp. PGPR N4 (assembly GCF_059693665.1). Lineage (NCBI taxonomy): Bacteria > Pseudomonadati > Pseudomonadota > Gammaproteobacteria > Pseudomonadales > Pseudomonadaceae > Pseudomonas > Pseudomonas sp. PGPR N4. Next base: position 637,347 of record NZ_JCAUKV010000002.1, on the reverse strand, counting down.
ACACCGCAGTCAGGGTCGGCCACAGCAACAGGTAGATGCCGATCGGCCGATCCATGCGGCTCAGCTGGACGAAGTCCCAGGCGCGCGGGTGCAGGTGGTTGAGTGATTTCAGCAGTTGCAGGTACATCAGCCGGTTACCTCGCTGGAGGCTTGCCACAAGGCCGGCAGAAACACCTCGGCCACCAGTAGTTGCAGGCCATCACGCTCGAAGCGCGAGCGCCGGCCCCACAGATTCGCAGCAGCGACTTCAATCGGTAGCCAGTGCTGCGGGTAGCTGCACACCTCGATAGGGTGGCGCACAAAGGCCTGATCGCAGAACAGCAGCTCACCCAGCGAACGGCTGCCCAGGGTTTCCAGGTCCAGCCCACCGCGCTCCAGCGCGCTGCGCCCGGCCACGCTGCGGGCGAATACCCAAGGCTGGCCATGGCCACGCAGGTAGACCTCACGGACCCAGCCCTGCGCACCAGGCTCAAGGCCAAGCGCCAGGCATTCGTCATCGCGCAGCGGCTGCCAGCCCTGGAACAACGGGGTGACACTGAAATGATCAGCAGACAGGGCAGTCAGGCGGCGGGTCAGCGAGCCTTCATCGAACAGCCAGTCGAGGGTCGGCTGGGCAAGCGTGGTTGCCAGCTGTGGATACGGCAGCCACGCAACAGCGGCTGCTAGCGGGGATTCGTACGACACGTCGGTATGCTTGTTACAGCCAGAGAGGCGCCGAGCTTAGCATGATTGCCTGCGCTGCTTGCATACTGCAGGCTGGGCCAGTAAAAAGCCCGTGGCAGCCGCACGAGCCATAACTCAGCCTGTTGCGTGCAACAGCGCGATAAGCGGCAAGGCCAAGCCTGAACCTGGATGAGGAGCTGTTGATGAAGAAGTGGCAATGCATTGTATGTGGCCTGATCTACAACGAAGCCGAGGGCTGGCCGGATGACGGTATCGCGCCGGGCACCCAATGGCAGGATGTCCCTGAAGACTGGCTGTGCCCGGATTGTGGCGTAGGCAAAAGCGACTTTGAAATGATCGAAATCGCCTGATAGCAACCCTTGGCAACGTAAAAGGAATACGGCATGACCTCCCCAGTAGTGATCATCGGCACCGGCCTTGCGGGCTACAACCTGGCCCGTGAGTTTCGCAAGCTCGACGGCGAAACGCCGCTGCTGTTGATCAGCGCTGATGACGGCCGTTCCTATTCCAAGCCAATGCTGTCCACTGGCTTCGCCAAGAACAAGGACGCCGACGGCCTGTGCATGGCAGAGCCGGGGGCCATGGCCGATCAGCTCAAGGCGGAGATCCGTACGCACACGCGCATCAGCGGCATTGATCCTGGGCACAAGCGGCTGTGGATCGGTGAAGAGGTGGTCGAGTACCGTGACTTGATTCTCGCGCTGGGCGCACAGACAGTACAGCTGCCGCTGCAGGGCGACGCGAGCGATGCGGTGTTTGCGATCAACGACCTTGTCGACTACGCCCGCTTTCGCCGCGCTGCGGCAGGCAAGCAGCGCGTGCTGATTCTCGGCGCCGGGCTGATCGGCTGCGAGTTTGCCAACGACATGAGCCTCGGTGGTTTCCAGGTCGATGTGGTTGCCCCTTGTGAGCAACTGATGCCGACCCTGATCCCGGCTGCCGCCGCAGGCGCGGTGCAGGCAGGCCTGGAGAGCCTTGGCGTGCGCTTCCACCTAGGCCCCGTGCTGGACCGCCTGCAGCGCGATGGCGCTAGCTTGCAGGCGCACTTGTCCGACGGCCGCGTGATCGCCTGCGACCTGGTGGTCTCGGCCATTGGCCTGCGCCCGCGCACCGAACTGGCCGCCGCGGCCGGGCTGGCGGTCAATCGTGGGGTGGTGGTGGACCGTCAGTTGCGTACCTCGCACGGCAATATCTATGCCCTGGGCGATTGCGCCGAGGTCGATGGCATCAACCTGTTGTACGTGATGCCGTTGATGAGCTGCGCACGCGCGCTGGCGCAGACCTTGGCCGGCAATCCGCAGGCGGTGGCATACGGGCCGATGCCGATCACCGTGAAGACCCCCGCTTGCCCATTGGTGGTCGCGCCACCGCCGCATGGCCGCATGGGCGTGTGGCAAGTGGAAGGTGACGGCGCCGATCTCAAGCTGACCTGCCGGGATGAGGCGGGTGCGCTGCTCGGCTATGCCCTGACAGGCAGCGCCGTCATGGAAAAACTCGCTCTAAATCGGCAGCTTCCGGCGCTTATGGCGTAAATGGCTGGCGTTCTGTCGCTTATGCCGTTGGCTTGCCGACACAATGGCCGTGCTGATACTGGCGCGGTCCCGGTTGGCGTGCCATTCTCACTCGCGTCTGCCGCAGTTTAGAGCCTGCGGCGCCTTGAGCGCTGCCTCCCCTGGCAGCACGGCAATAACAACAAGAATTCCCGTCCAAGAGGCTTCACTATGCGCAAACCAGAACTCGCCGCTGTCATCGCTGAAAAGGCCGATTTGACCAAGGAAAAGGCCAATGAGGTACTCAATGCGATCCTCGACAGCATCACCGGGGCCCTCGATAAGGATACCGTTACCCTGGTTGGCTTCGGCACTTTCGAGAAGCGTCACCGTGGCGCCCGCACTGGCAAAAACCCGCAGACTGGCGAGCCAGTGAAGATCAAGGCCAGCAACACCGTTGCGTTCAAGCCAGGCAAGGGTCTCAAGGACACGGTCAACCCGACCGGCAAAGCGGCAGCACCGGCCAAGGCCGCTGCCAAACCCGCTGCCAAGGCTGCCGCGAAGAAAAAGTAAGCGGCTCGTTGCTAGCGGTTGCAGAGCCAATGAACGGGCGCCTTTATGGCGTCCGTTTTGCTTTCCATAGGGTAACGGTGGCGGGCTTGTATAAAGTGTTCTGAAAGAGGATAAACTCAGCGCTTTCAGTCACATTACAGTCGAGTCTTGCCGATGAAGTTCCGTTTTATTCTGTGGGCCATGGGCTTGTTGATGGCCCGTGCCAGCCGCAACAATCCGGCGTTCCAGCAGCAGCTGCGGGACAAGGATCTGGTGTTCCAGATGCAGACCCTGGATGGCAAGGTCGCCCGTCACTTCATCGTCAGCAACGAGCGCATCAGCAGCAAGGCCGGGCAACATGCGCAGCCAGCCTTCGCGATTGCGTTCAAGGACGCCGCCTACGGCTTCGCCACCCTGCAGGCCAGCAACAAACAGCTGGCGTTCATGCAGGGGATTCAGGACAAGAACATCCAGATCAAGGGCAATCCGGCGCTGGTAATCTGGTTCCAGGGCCTGATGAAGTACCTGAAACCGCGCAAGCGCAAAGCCTGAGCGAGCGGGGCGCCTGACGCCCCGGTGCTGGTCAGCTCAATGCGGAGGGTGGAACTGCGAGGCCAGTTCGCGCAGCAGCGCTTCGGCTTCGAGCACCTTGCTGACGACATCGTCGGCCTTTTCGCGGCTCAGCCCCAAGCGCTCGAGCAGGGCATCGGGGATTTCTTCCTGCGGCCCTGAGCCGATCCCGCGCGAACGCAGCAGGCTGGTCGCCAGGCAGACCAGATTGGGGAACACCGCCAGTTCGCCATCGTAGCCAGAATCGTGCTGGAAGCGCAGCGCGTTGGACAGCTCTTCAGGCATGTCCCACAGCTTCATCAGCCACGCGCCGATCTGCTCACGACTGATGCCGAGCAGATGCTGTTCGATGTAGGTATGGCTCAGGTGCGGGTTGACCTCCAGGTGGCGGCAGATCAGCGAGAAGTGCGGCGGGAATACGTGCGCCAGCAGCAGGTAGCCAAAGTTGTGCAGCAGCCCGGCGAGGTAGGTCAGGCCAGCTTCCGGGCGCTCGGCGCGGGGCATGGCGCGGGTCAGGCCCTCGATCACGGCAGCGGTGTAGATCGACTGCTGCCAGTACGGCGTGGCCTGCTGCGGGTGGTCCTTGGGCAGGCTCAGGGTCTTGCCCAAGGCCAGGCCCAGTGCCAGGTTGATCACCAGATCAAAGCCGAGCACACGCACGATGGCGTCTTCTACCGAACGGATCTTGCCAGGTGAGGCGTAGTACGGCGAACCGGCCCAACTGACCACTTGCGCGGCCAGCGCCGGGTCGGTTTCGACCACACCGGTGATGTCGTCGATGCTGGCGTTGGGGTCGACCCGCAGCTTGATGATCTTTTGCGCCGTGTCGGCCAGTGGTGGAATTTCGATGGTTTCTTCCAGGCGCTTCTGGATCCGCCGCGCGGTGAACGCCTGCACCGCCTGGGTGATCTCGTGGGGATCATCGTCAGGACGGTTGAGGTTGGGCTGGATCTCCGCCACGGTCTGGCCGAATTTGCCTGCGCTGGCCTTGCTCAGCATGCGCTTGAACGCGCCGCGCTCGATCTGCAGCAGCAGGCCGCGTTCGCCCGACTGGATAAACAGCGCCTCGGCCTCGAGCAGGCGTTCGTCATACAGGCAGGGCGAGCTGGTCAGGGCCGGCAGGGCAGGCAGCGCTTTGAGTTTGTGCTTGTCGAGCATCTGGTTCAGGCGCGTCAGCGGCACGGCGTGCAGCTTGCGCCCGGTCAGCTCGGCGAGGCGATTGAGGTCCAGCAACTGAGTGTGCGGGAACAGCACCAGCAGCGCGCCGATTTCGTCATCGAGCAGCACCGCTTGAACACGCGAGGCTGCAGGCAGGGACGGATGCTCCGGCACCTCCTTGTAAGCTACGCCGAGCTTGTCCAGCAGTTGGCGGATAACAGACGGTGCTTGCGGGGATGCGGCGTCCAGGGCTGCTTCAGTCATGAGCTGGATCCAATAGTTTCTTTAAACGCGAAGTATAACCAGTCTGAACGGCAGGCTGGTTGCGTAGTGGGACTTGTGTCACACCTGGCCATATTGCTGGCCATGGCGCAGCCAGCGATCGAGCAACGGGCTGACGTGTGCCGGCCAACGCGTGAGCAGCGCCTGGGCTGCGTCGCGCACGGCTGGCAGCAAGTCGGCGTCGCGCATCAGGTCAGCGACCTTGAACTGGAGCAGGCCGGTCTGGCGCGTGCCGAGCATTTCGCCAGGGCCGCGCAGTTCGAGGTCTTTCTCGGCGATGACGAAACCGTCGTTGGTCTCGCGCATGATGCCCAGACGCTCGCGGCCGACCTGCGACAACGGCGGGTGATAGAGCAACACGCAGTGGCTGGCGGCGCTACCGCGGCCGACCCGCCCGCGCAGCTGGTGCAGCTGGGCCAGACCAAGCCGCTCGGGGTTTTCGATGATCATCAGGCTCGCGTTGGGCACGTCGACGCCGACTTCGATCACCGTGGTCGCCACCAGCAACTGCAGGTTGCCGGCTTTGAACTCGGCCATCACTGCAGCTTTTTCGGCTGGCTTCATGCGCCCGTGGATCAAGCCCACGCGCAACTCGCCCAGGGCCGCGCCGAGGTCTTCGAAGGTGCTTTCGGCGGCCTGGCAGGTCAGCTCTTCGGATTCTTCGATCAGGGTGCAGACCCAGTACGCCTGGCGCCCTTCGGCGCAGGCGGCGCGGACTCGTTCGACCACCTCGAAGCGGCGGCTGTCGACCACCAGTACGGTATTCACCGGGGTGCGGCCGGGCGGCAGCTCATCGAGCACCGAGGTGTCGAGGTCAGCGTAGGCGCTCATGGCCAGCGTCCGCGGGATTGGTGTGGCGGTCATGATCAGCTGATGCGGGCATTGCTCGCCGGCCACGCCTTTCTTGCGCAAGGCCAGCCGTTGCTGAACGCCAAAGCGGTGCTGTTCGTCGATGATCGCCAGCGCCAGATGCTTGAACTTGACCTCGTCCTGGAACAGCGCGTGGGTACCGACCACCATCGGCGCGCCGCCGGCGATCTGCTCCAGGGCGCTGACCCGGGCCTTGCCCTTGAGCTTGCCGGCGAGCCAGGCGACTTCGATGCCGAGCGGCTCCAGCCAGCGCTTGAAGGTGATGAAGTGCTGCTCGGCGAGGATCTCAGTGGGTGCCATCAGGGCGACCTGGTAACCGGCTTCCAGCGCTTGCAGGGCAGCCAGGGCGGCGACCACGGTCTTGCCCGCGCCGACGTCGCCCTGGACCAGGCGCAGCATCGGCTCGGGTTGGCTAAGGTCGTAGGCGATCTCGTTGCCGACCCTTTGCTGGGCACCGGTGGGGTTGAACCCCAGGTTGGCCAGGTACTGCGCAGGCAGCCGGCTGGCTTTGGGCAATGCCGGCGCGCGCAGGCTGCGCAAGCTCTCGCGCAGGCGCTGCTGGGACAGCTGGTGAGTCAGCAGCTCTTCGAAGGCGAGGCGGTGCTGGGCCCAGTGATGACCCACCGCCAGCTCTTCCAGATCAGCATCGGCGGGCGGGTTGTGCAGGTAGCGGATCGCCTCGTCGAGCGGCGCCAGCTGATAATCGTTGGCCAGCTCCGGCGGCAGCCAGTCTGGTAGGCTGCGCGGGCCGAGCATGGCCAGGCTTTGCTGGCACAGCTGGCGCAGGCGCTGCTGGGTCAGGCCTTCGGTGGACGGGTAGATCGGGGTCAAGGTCTGCTCGACCGGCGGCGCCGGCTCGCTGCCGTTGAGGGCGCGGTATTCCGGGTGGTAGATCTCCAGCCCCGAAGCACCTGGGCGAGCCTCGCCGTAGCAACGTACATGAGTGCCGCGCTTGAGGGCTTCTTTCTGCGCATTACTGAAGTGGTAGAAGCGCAGGCTCAGCACGCCGGTGCCGTCGCCCAAGCGCACCACCAGGCTTCGGCGCTTGCCCATGGTCACGTCGGCGCCACTGACCACGCCTTCGATGACCGCGTCCTGGCCTGGGCGCAACTGGCCAATTGGCACTACGCGGGTGCGGTCCTGATAACGCAGGGGCAGGTGGAACAGTACGTCCTGCAGGTTCTCCAGGCCGACCTTGGCAAGCTTTTCAGCCATTGCCTCGCCGACGCCCTTGAGTTCAGTGACCGGTACCTTGGACAGCTCGCTCATGACTCAGGCCGACTGTTCCACGGGTGGCTTGACCACCGAACACAGCCGGATCGAGTCGGCCAGGATCTCGATCGCCTTGGGCCGCGGGAAGCTCGCGCGCCAGGCAATCGCCACCGTGCGGAAGGGCGTCGGTGCGGTCAGCGGGCGCACTTCGATGATGCCTGGTGCGTAGTGATGGCTGTGCACTGCCGACAGCGGCAGGATCGAGATGCCCAGGCCCGAGGCGACCATGTGGCGGATGGTTTCCAGCGAGCTGGATTCGACCGTGGTGTGCTTGGAGCCGTCGTTGCCTTTGGCCAGGGTCGGGCAGGCTTCGAGCACCTGGTCGCGGAAGCAGTGGCCTTCACCGAGCAGCAGCAGGCTCTTGTCGTTGAGCATGGCCGGGTCGATGGTCTTGCGTGCGGTCCACGGGTGATCTGCCGGCATCAGCGCGCAGAACGGCTCGTCGTACAGCGGCAGGGTCAGCACGTCGGCCTCGTTGAACGGCAGGGCGATGATCACTGCGTCCAGTTCGCCGTTGCGCAGTTTCTCGCGCAGTACGTGGGTGAAGTTTTCTTCGATATACAGCGGCATCTGCGGGGCGACCCGGTGCAGCTGTGGAATCAGATGCGGGAACAGGTACGGGCCGACGGTGTAGATCGCGCCGACCTTGAGTGGTGCGGTCAGCTGGTTCTTGCCGGCCTGGGCCAGTTCACGGATACCTTGCGCCTGCTCCAGGACCTTCTGCGCCTGGGCGACGATGGTTTCACCGACCGGAGTCAGGCGAACCGCGCTCTTGCTGCGTTCGAAGATCAACACGCCAAGCTCGTCCTCGAGCTTCTTTACCCCGACCGACAGGGTCGGCTGGCTGACGTGGCAACGCTCGGCAGCATGGCCGAAGTGCTGCTCTTGGGCGAGGGTGACGATGTAGCGGAGTTCAGTGAGGGTCATAACGTGCGTCCATGAAGTTGCAGCCCCAGCATAGCGGCTGCAATTGATAGACGCACGTTATCAGACTTGCGCTTTTGTGACAGAAACAAAGTGTCAGCGTTTATCCAGCGAGTAGACGAAGGGTGCTACCACTTCGATCGAGCCATTGGTCAGCAGCTCTGCCGGCGGCTTGGGCAGCGAGCCCGCACGGCGGATCATTTCCATGGTCGCTCGGTCCAGTGCTGCGCTGCCTGAACCACCGGCCAGCGAGTAGGACAACACCTTGCCGTCGGCGTCGACCACGAAGCGCAACCGGTTGATGCCTTGCAGGCCACGCCGGCGGGCGTCTTCAGGGTACCGCTTGTACTTGGCCAGGTGACGCAACAGATCGCTCTGCCAGGTCGGCAAGGCCTTGCTGTTGGAGGCGATGCTTGGCGCTGGCGCTGCCGATTTCTGCGGTGGCGTATTGCTCGGCGGCGTATCGACTACCTGCTCATCGGCGGGTGGCGCTTCCTTGGGCGGCTCAGGCTTCTTCTCGGGCTTGGGCGGCTGCGGTTTGGCCTTCGGCTTGGGCGGCTTGGCAATCGCGATTTTCGGTTTTGGAGCCTCCACCAACTTCGGTAGCGGCGGCTCTTCGACCGGAGTCGGAGGCTGCGGAGCGACCTTGGGCGGTGGTGGTGGCGCTGGCTCAGGCAGCGGTGCCAGCTCGACCATCATCGCTGCCGGGGGCAGTTCGATGGCCTGAGGCACCGACCAATTGAGCGTCAGCAGCACAGCGATGGCATGGACACCCAGCACGATCGCCAAGCTGCCGCTGTAACGCGCCAGTTTGTGCCGCGTCTTGATCATTTTTTGGCTGCCGTCTCGAGACCTACCAGACCGACCTTGAGGTAGCCGGCCGCGCGCATGTTGTTCATCACTTCCATCAGGTCGCCGTAGTCCACGCCTTTATCGGCCTGGAAGAAGATGGTGGTCTCCTTGTCGCCCTTGGTCTTGGCGTCGAGCATCGGGCCAAGCTGGCTGGGCTGAGCAACCATATCGTCGCCGACGTACAGCTTCTGGTCGGCCTTGACGCTGACAAACACCGGTTTCTCCGGCCTCGGCGCCGGTTTGGCGGTCGAGGCGGGCAGGTCGACCTTGATGTCGACGGTGGCCAGGGGAGCTGCGACCATGAAGATGATCAGCAGCACCAACATCACGTCGATGAACGGCGTAACGTTGATTTCGTGGTTTTCGGCGAGGTCATCGCCACCTTCGTTAAGATGCAGGCCCATGGCTTACCCCACTTTCACCATGTGCGGGGCGACGCGTTCGCCACCCTGGTGGTCGAGGTCGCGGCTGACCAGCAGCAGGACTTGCGCCGAAGCGTCGGACACCTGTGCGCGGTAGCCAGCGATGGAACGCGCGAAGACGTTGTAGATCACCACTGCCGGGATGGCCGCTACCAGGCCCAGAGCGGTCGCCAGCAGTGCTTCGGCGATGCCGGGTGCAACTACTGCGAGGTTGGTGGTCTGGGTCTTGGCGATGCCGATGAAGCTGTTCATGATGCCCCATACGGTACCGAACAGACCTACGAACGGCGCGGTCGAACCAATGGTGGCGAGCACGCCGGTACCGCTGCTCATGTTACGACCGCTGGCGGCAACCAGGCGCTCGAGGCGGAAGCTGACGCGCTCCTTGATGCCTTCTTTTTCGCGAGCGTTGGCCGACAGGCGCATTTCTTCGAGGGCGTCATGCACCAGGGTGTGAGCCAGGGTGCCTTCCTTGTTGGACGCTTCAGCAGCCTCCTTGAGGGTGGAGACGCGCTTGAGCGCTGCGATTTCGCCGCGCAGGCGGCGCTTGGCGCCCATCAGCTCGAAGCCTTTGGCGATCCAGATGGTCCAGGTGATGATCGAGGCGATGGCCAGGCCGATCATCACGATTTTCACGACGATGTCGGCGTTCTTGTACATGCCCCATGGCGACAGGTCGTGGGCCATGCCCAGCGAGGTGTCTTCGACCAGCGGCTGCACGTTGTCTTCGGCAGGTGCCTGAACTTGCCCTTCGGCAGGTGCGGCGGCTGGGGCCTGGCCTTCAGCGGCGGGCGCGGCAGGCGCGGTAGCGGCAGCTGGGGTGGTGGCAGCGGTGGCGTTTGGCTCATCGGCCATGGCGACCGGGGCCAGCACCAGGCTGAACATCAGCGCGGCAATGGCGCGCCAGGCGCGCGACTGGGTTGGCGAAGCGGAGGGTTGAGTACGAGTCATGCTGGCCGGACCTGATGAGTAGAATGAGTTGACGTTCATCACGGCCCCGAGGCAGGCCGAGAACAGATAGGTCGCCATTATTGCAATTAATTCTTGTTAACAAAAGTAATACAGTATCTTTTTTTTACCTTTGTCTAGCCGTTGATCGCGCAATCCGGCTAGCCTGATCCTTTATCAGTGGAGCTGAATGATGTCGGAATTGTCTGCTTTGATCGTCGGCTGCGGCGATGTCGGCGGCCGACTGGCCCTGCAACTGCTTACCAGTGGCTGGCATGTGAGCGGCCTGCGGCGTTCGATCGATCAATTGCCGGAAGGCGTCCAGCCCGTCGCAGCTGACCTCACTGATGCGCAGATTCCTGCGGCCTGGCCTGAGCGTGCACCTGACTATCTGGTGTACTGCGTGGCTGCCAGCCAACATGACGAAGCCGGTTATAAGGCGGCTTACGTCGATGGCCTGCGTAATGTGCTCAGCTGGTTGCAGGCGCGCGGGCAACAACCGCGGCGGCTGCTGTTTGTTTCCAGCAGTAGTGTGTTTGCTCAGCAGGATGGCCAGTGGGTCGACGAAACGGCGCCGACCGAGCCTACGGGTTATTCCGGAAAAATCATGCTTGAAGCCGAGCAAGTGGCGTTGAAAAGCGGCATTCCCGCCAGCGTGGTGCGCCTGACCGGCATCTACGGGCCGGGCCGTGAGTGGCTGCTGAGCCAGGTTCGCCAGGGCTACCGGGTTGCCCAGCAGCCGCCACTGTATGGCAACCGGATTCACGCTGAGGACGCAGCGAGCCTGCTGGCCTATCTGCTCGCCGCGGATGTCCGTGGCGTTACCTTGGAAGACTGCTATATCGGCGTCGACGACGACCCGGCGCCGCTAGCCGATGTGGTCGCCTGGTTGCGCGAGTACCTTGGCGTTACCCAGTGGTCGGACGAACAGCGCGTGCGCCGCACCGGCAGCAAGCGCTGCAGCAATGCCCGGGCGCGAGCATTGGGTTGGGCGCCGGTGTATCCGAGTTACAAGGAAGGCTATGCGGCGATTTTGCGGGGGGCAGCCAAGCCTTAGGGTGGACCCAGTAATCGCTGGGGCCGCAATGCGGCCCCAACGCCACCTACTATCAGCTACGTTCCAGCAACCACTGCCGCGGCCCGGGCGCCAGCTGCGGCATCTCGTCCGGCTGGGCACGGTTGATAGCCTGGAAAATCTCCAGTTGGTCACCGCTGTGCTTGAAGATAAACGGCGCGCCACGTTGATCGCGCTCCAGCCACAGGCTGTCGTTGGCACCGCCCATGGTCGCGCAATCGCCGCCCAGGCACAGCGCATAGCGATTCGGCCCGGGCAGCCCGGTTACGCTGCCGGTGTCGCTGAACTGCACTGTCTCACCTTTGCCGGTGCCTTCGATGATCTTCCAGTTGCCACCCAGATACGCGCCATATAGCGCCTTCTCGAAGGTGCTACCGACCGGTGTATCGGCAGCGGCTGGCGTCAGCGCCTTGCTGAATGCCTGCTCTTTGCCGCCTTCGGTAACGGTAACCAGCTCCTTGCCTTTGAGCTGCAGTGGCGCGCTTGGGCCGCCGTCGAAGTCGACTTGCCATTGCTTGTCGCTCAGGCGCAGGCGGCCGTTGACGTTCTCGTAGCCGTTATAGAGGTAGCTGGCCTGTTGGCTGGCGACGTCGACACGGACTTCCGACACCGGGCCGTTGGCTGCCAGCGCCTGGCGCAGGCTGCCACCTTTGGCGGCGGCGTCGATGGCTGCCTGGTTGATCCAGGTGCCGTTGTAGTCTTCAGGTTTGTGGCTGGAGCAGCCGCCCAGAATCAGGGCTGCCAGCGCGAGGGGCAGGGCGTGACGCATGGTGGGGAGACCTTCAGGCAGAGAGGAGGGTGACGGGCAGGGCGCCCGTCACCTCAGGCATCACTCGATGACGAGGATGGCGTCCATTTCGACCTGGGCGCCCTTGGGCAGAGCTGCCACGCCGATGGCGGCACGCGCCGGGTAAGGCTGCTCGAAGTAGCGGCCCATGACTTCGTTGACCTTGGCGAAGTGGCTCAGGTCGGTCAGGAAGATGTTCAGCTTGACGATGTCCTTGAACGAACCACCGGCAGCTTCAGCCACCGACTTGAGGTTCTCGAACACCTGAACGGTCTGCGCTTCGAAACCTTCGACCAGCTCCATGGTGGTCGGATCCAGCGGGATCTGGCCAGACATGTAGACAGTGTTGCCGGCCTTGATCGCCTGGGAGTAAGTACCGATGGCGGCGGGGGCCTTGTCGCTGGTGATGACGGTCTTGGTCATGGTGACTCCTTGCGGTTGGCGGATTTACGCACGCATGCGGGTGATGCGGACCACGCCGGTCAGGGTGCGCAACTTCTTGATTACACGAGCCAGGTGAACGCGGTCGTGCACGCTGACCACCAGCTGGACCACGCTGATGCGGCCATCGCGTTCGTCCATGCTGATTTTCTCGATGTTGCCGTCGGCGGCGTTGACGCTGCTGGCGAGCAAGGCAATCAGGCCGCGCTGGTGCTCAAGCTCGACGCGCAGCTCGACGTTGAATTCGCCGGTGACATCCTTGGCCCAGGACAGCTGCAGGCACTTCTCCGGGTTGTGGCGGATTTCACTGATGTTGCGGCAGTCTTCCAGGTGCACGACCATGCCTTTGCCGGCCGACAGATGGCCAACGATCGGGTCGCCCGGGATCGGTGTGCAGCATTTGGCGTAGCTCAGCACCAGGCCTTCGGTGCCGCGGATGGCCAGCGGGCCTTCCGGGCTTGGCAGCTGTTCGCCTTCGGCCGAGAGCAGCCGACGGGCGACCACGTAGGCCATGCGATTGCCCAGGCCGATGTCTTCGAGCAGGTCTTCGATGACTTCCAGGCGATACTCGTTGAGGATCGGCTGGATACGTTCCTGCGGGATCTTTTCCAGGCTGCTGTCGAAGCCGGTCAATACCTTGTTCAGCAGGCGCTCGCCAAGGTTGATCGACTCGGAGCGGCGCTGCTGCTTGAGCGCGTGGCGGATGTGCGTGCGCGCCTTGCCGGTGACCACGAAGTTGAGCCAGGCCGGGTTCGGCCGTGCGCCCGGGGCACTGACGATTTCCACCGTCGAGCCGCTCTGTAAGGGCTCGGACAATGGCGCCAGGCGGCGGTTGATGCGGCAGGCAATGCAGCTGTTGCCGACGTCGGTGTGCACCGCGTAGGCAAAGTCGACAGCGGTGGAGCCTTTGGGCAGCTCCATGATTCGCCCTTTCGGGGTGAACACGTAGACCTCGTCCGGGAACAGGTCGATCTTCACGCTCTCGATGAATTCCAACGAGTTGCCGGCACGTTGCTGCAGCTCGAGGATGCCTTTGACCCACTGACGGGCGCGGGCGTGGCTGCCCTTGGGCTGCTCTTCCTCGTTGGACTTGTACAGCCAGTGCGCAGCGATGCCGTTGTTGGCCAGCTCTTCCATTTCGCGGGTGCGAATCTGGATTTCGATGGGAACGCCGTGCATGCCGAACAGGGTCGTGTGCAACGACTGGTAGCCGTTGGCCTTGGGGATCGCGATGTAATCCTTGAAGCGCCCCGGCAGCGGCTTGTACAGGTTGTGCACAGCGCCGAGCACGCGGTAGCAGGTGTCGACCTTGTCGACGACGATGCGAAACGCGTACACGTCCATGATCTCGTTGAAGGCGCGACGCTTGCCGCGCATCTTCCGGTAGATGCCATAGAGGTGTTTCTGGCGGCCGCTGATCTCGCCCTGGATGCCGTCGCTGCCGAGGCAATTGGCCAGGGACTGTTCGATCTTGGCGACGATTTCCTTGCGGTTGCCGCGGGCGCGCTTGACTGCCTGGTGGATGCGCGCCGAGCGCATCGGGTGCATCGCCTTGAAGCCAAGGTCTTCGAACTCTACGCGCACATTGTGCATGCCCAGGCGGTTGGCAATCGGAGCGTAGATCTCGAGGGTTTCCTTGGCAATGCGTCGGCGTTTTTCGCCCGACAGCACTTCCAGGGTGCGCATGTTGTGCAGGCGGTCGGCGAGCTTGACCAGGATCACGCGGATATCCCGCGCCATGGCCATGGCCATCTTCTGAAAGTTTTCGGCCTGCGCCTCGGCCTTGGTCTCGAAGTTCATCTGGGTCAGTTTGCTGACCCCATCGACCAGCTCGGCCACCGTCTCGCCAAACTGCTGGCTGAGGGCTTCCTTGGCGATGCCGGTGTCTTCGATCACATCGTGCAGCATGGCCGCCATCAGGCTTTGATGGTCCATGTGCATGTCGGCGAGGATGCCGGCAACTGCCAGCGGGTGAGTCACGTAGGGTTCGCCACTGCGGCGGCGCTGCCCATCGTGCGCCTGTTCGGCGTAGAAATAGGCTCGCCGAACCAGGTTGACCTGGTCCGGACCGAGGTAGGTCGATAGCCGTTCGGCGAGGGTGTCTATGCTCGGCATGGGTATACCTCCTGCCGAGGAAGAAGTCCGGTTGCCGCGCGACGTCGACCTGGCATCAATCAGACAGCCTCGTTGGACTCGTCCTCGAACGCGGCGAATACCGGATCTTCGGTGACGATCTCTTCGGCAGCCAGGAATTCGTTGGTGATGATGCCTTCAGCGATTTCGCGCAGGGCAACAACGGTAGGCTTGTCGTTTTCCCATGCAACGCGTGGCTCTTTACCACCGGTGGCCAGCTGACGGGCGCGCTTGGTGGAGAGCATGACCAGCTCAAAGCGGTTATCCACGTGTTCCAGGCAGTCTTCTACAGTTACGCGGGCCATGGTCTTCCTCAGTAGCAATGCGGTAGGGCGTACAGCCCATAATGGGCGGTGGACTGGGTAGTTTAAAAAATCACCAGCCAATAGGGAAGGGCTGTTTTATAGCCAGCCTTGCCCATCAGTCCTGAAACTGCCTCGATCATGCCGCTTTGGCCTGGCCCGCAAAGGCCGGCCCGCAGCGCGAAAGCACCGTTTCAGACGCCTCGATAGCGCTGACGATAACGGTTTCCGGGGCTGCAATACAACAGCCGCAAACGGCTTATCGCAACAATGCTGCGCGCAAATGTGGGGTCAGCTCCTCAAACAGCGTCTGCACCGAGCGCAGGGCACGGCAATCGGGGCGTGTCAGCAGCCACAACTGCGTGTCGCAGCCTCCCAGCGGTGCGCTCAGCGCCTCGACATCAGGCATGTCGTGGACCATGTAATCGGGCAGCGCCGCCACGCCCAGGCCGGTGCTCACCAGCTGCGCGATGGTCGACATGCCGCTGCACTGGTAGCGCGGGTTCAAGCCAGGATACTGCTGGTTGCGCCAGACCACCGTGGGGTGGTCCTGCATCGAGTCATCCGGCGCGATCCAGGCCACGCTGCTGACCGACTGCTCGAGCCGCTCGCGCAGGCTGGCATGGCCGCAGATAACGTAGGAGGTCGAGCCCAGGCAGCGTCCGACCAGATGCTCCGGCGGGGTGTTGGTCAGGCGCAGGGCGATGTCGGCGTCGCGCCGGCTGAGGTTGGCGAAAGTGTTCGAGGTGCCCAGCTCCAGCGACAGCGCCGGGTAATTGGGCATGAACGTCGCCAGTGCCGGCAGCAGCAGGCTGTGCAAAACGGCCTCGGTGCAGGTCAGGCGCACCGTGCCGCTGACTACCTGCTCACCGCTGGTCAGGGCAATCCTTGCCGCTTCCAGTGCCAGCTCGGCACGTTCAGCCTGCTCGGCCAGGGCCTGGGCAGTGTCGGTGGGCAGGTAGCCTTTGCGGCTTTTGACGAACAGCGCGGTGCCCAACGCCGACTCCAGGCGGCGAATCGAGCGGAACACCGTCGAAACGTCGACTTTGAGTAGCTCTGCGGCCTTGGCCAGCGAGCGACCGCGCTCAAGTGCCAAGACTAGCGAAAGGTCGGCATGAGTTATCTGATATTGCATTGGTGCACGCTCTGCTTGCCGAAATGCCAATGTCTGTTGCGTTGAGGCCATTTTATAGTGAAACGGCCTGCGGGAATCAATGCACCCCGTCGGGCCGAAAATCCCCACGATGGGACAGTGAAAAGAACAACAGCAGCATCCATCGTCGCCCATGAGGCGCCAGCCGTATCTCTCCACATCGCCGCTCCACACCCAAAGGATGTACACCATGACGTCGGTAAACCCGCGCGCCAGCACTTCCAGCGAGATGTCCGACTTTCTCAAGGCGCATCCGGACATCCAGTACGTTGATCTGCTGATCTCCGACATGAATGGCGTGGTTCGCGGCAAGCGTATCGAGCGTGCCAGCCTGCACAAGGTCTACGAGCGTGGCATCAATTTGCCGGCGTCGCTGTTCGCCCTCGATATCAACGGCTCGACCGTGGAGAGCACCGGCCTGGGCCTGGACATCGGCGACGCCGACCGGGTCTGCTATCCGATCCCTGGCACCCTGTGCTACGAGCCATGGCAGAAGCGCCCGACCGCGCAACTGCTGATGACCATGCACGAAATCGAAGGCGAGCCGTTTTTCGCCGACCCCCGTGAGGTGCTGCGCAAGGTAGTGAGCAAGTTCGACGATCTGGGCCTGGATATCTGCGCCGCGTTCGAGCTGGAGTTCTACCTGATCGACCAGGACAACCTCAACGGCCGGCCGCAGCCGCCACGCTCACCGATCTCCGGCAAGCGCCCGCAATCGACCCAGGTATACCTGATCGACGACCTCGATGAGTACGTCGACTGCCTGCAGGACATGCTCGAAGCCGCCCGCGAGCAAGGCATCCCGGCCGACGCCATCGTCAAGGAAAGCGCCCCGGCGCAGTTCGAGGTCAACCTGCATCACGTTGCTGATCCGATGAAGGCCTGTGACTACGCGATCCTGCTCAAGCGCCTGATCAAGAACGTCGCCTATGACCATGAGATGGACACCACCTTCATGGCCAAGCCCTATCCAGGCCAGGCCGGCAACGGCCTGCACGTGCACATCTCGCTGCTCGACAAAAAGACCGGCAAGAACATCTTCACCAGCGAAGACCCGCTCGAAAGCGCGCCGCTGCGCCATGCCATTGCCGGCGTGCTGGAAACCATGCCAGCGTCGATGGCGTTTCTCTGCCCGAACGTCAACTCGTACCGCCGTTTCGGCGCGCAGTTCTATGTGCCCAACGCGCCGAGCTGGGGCCTGGACAACCGCACCGTGGCCGTGCGCGTGCCGACCGGCAGCAGTGACGCAGTGCGCCTCGAACACCGCGTCGCCGGTGCCGATGCCAATCCGTACCTGATGATGGCGTCGATCCTGGCCGGCATTCACCACGGCCTGACCAACCAGCTCGAGCCGGGTGAGCCGATCGAGGGCAACTCCTACGAGCAGCTCGAACAGAGCCTGCCGAACAACCTGCGCGACGCCCTGCGTGCGCTGGATGACAGCGAGATCCTCAACCAATACATCAGCCCGGACTACATCGACATCTTCGTCGCCTGCAAGGAAAGCGAGCAGGCCGAGTTCGAGGTGTCGATTTCCGACCTCGAGTACAACTGGTACCTGCACACGGTGTAAGCCCATGAGCGCAAACGTGGTCCCTCTGATCGGTGTCAGCGCCTGCCGCCAGCAGGTCGGCAAGAATGCTTCGCACACCGTTGGCGACAAGTACGTGGAGGCGGCCGGCTATGCCGGGATCCCGTTGATCCTGCCTGCGCGCGATGTCGGCAGCGACCCGCTGGCGCTGCTATCGATCCTCAATGGCATCGTTTTCACCGGCTCGCCTTCCAATGTCGAGCCGCACCACTACAATGGCGCCGCCAGCATTGCCGGCACCCGCCATGATCAGGCGCGTGATCGCCTGACCCTGCCTTTGCTGCGCGCAGCCATCGCCGCCGGCGTGCCGGTGCTGTGTATCTGCCGCGGCTTTCAGGAATTGAATGTGGCCCTGGGCGGCAGCCTGCACCAGCGCGTGCAGGAGCTGCCCGGTTACCTCGACCACCGCGAACCGCAGGACGCGCCGCTGGAGGAGCAATACGGCCCTCGGCATCTGGTGCGCACTGAGGCGGGCGGGCTGTTCGAGCGTTTTGGCCTGCCTGAGCAGTTCGAGGTCAACTCGCTGCACAGTCAGGGGATCGACCGTCTGGCCGCTGGCCTGCGTGTCGAAGCACGGGCCCCGGATGGCCTGATCGAAGCGGTGTCGATGCTGGACGCGCCGGGCCTGGTGCTCGGCGTGCAGTGGCACCCGGAGTGGCGTTTCGCCGAAAACCCGGTCTCGCTGCGCCTGTTCAAGGCGTTTCGCGAGGCCTGCAAGGCCCATGCTGTGCGGGAGGTTTCACGCCAGAAAACAGTCTGACGTCAGCCGAAGGTCTCGGATGACTCACCCCCGACAGCAAGCTTTCAATGAGTGAAAGCGGACCCTCAGCGGTCTGTGAAAACAATACCAATATCGACGGCGAATACTCATGAGCGAAAACACAGACAACGGCCGCCCGCCCGGTGCGGCGGCCGCTTCAGACGGCAGCGCCCCTCGCGCCAGCAAAGGCCTGGCCAAGGGCCGGCTGGGCTTGCTGGCCAGCGTGGTGCTGGGCATTTCCACCATTGCCCCGGTCTACACCCTGACCGGCGCGCTTGGCCCGACCGTGCGTGAGGTCGGCGCACACCTGCCAGCAGTGTTCATTGTCGGCTTCCTGCCAATGCTGTTGGTTGCCCTCGGCTACCGTGAGCTGAACGCGGCAGAACCCGACAGCGGCACCTCGTTCACCTGGTCGGCCCGGGCGTTCGGTCCGATGATCGGCTGGATCGGCGGCTGGGGCCTGGTGGTGGCGACCACCATTGTGCTGTCCAACCTGGCCGGCGTGGCGGTGGACTTCTTCTATCTGTTCCTCGCGCAGATCACTGGCGATCAATCGCTGGCCGCGTTGGCCGACAATCTGCTGATCAACATCATCACCTGTTGCGTGTTCATCGCACTGGCGGTATGGATCTGTTGTCGCGGCATGGGCACCACCATGACAGTGCAGTACGGCCTGGTGGCCTTGCAGTTGCTGGTGCTGATCGGTTTCGCCTTTGCTGCCTTCGGCGAAACCACCGCGCCACCACCACTGGCGTTTGACCTGGCCTGGTTCAACCCTTTCGGCGTCGAGTCGTTCTCGGCGTTCGCTGCGGGCTTGTCGTTGTCGATCTTCATCTTCTGGGGCTGGGACGTATGCCTGACCGTCAGTGAAGAGTCGATCGGCAGCGATGAAGTGCCGGGCAAGGCAGCGACCTGGACGGTGCTGTTGATTCTCTGCCTGTATCTGCTCACCGCCATCGCCACGCTGCAGTTCGCCGGGATCAGTGATGTCGGCCTGGGCCTGGGTAATCCGCGCATTCAGGAAAACGTCTTCGCTCACCTGGCCGGCCCGGTCATGGGCCCGTTGGCGATCCTCATGTCGATTGCGGTGTTGGCCAGTACTGCAGCGTCGTTGCAGTCGACGTTCGTTTCGCCTGCGCGCACGTTGCTGGCGATGGGTTACTACGGCGCGGTACCAAAGCGTTTCGCCAAGGTCTGCCCGCGTTCGCAGACGCCACGCTACGCCACCATTTGCGCGGGCATTGCCGCAGCACTGTTCTACGTGACCATGCGTACCCTCAGCGAGAACGTGCTGGCCGACACCATCACCGCGCTGGGCATGATGATCTGCTTCTATTACTCGCTGACTGCCTTTGCCTGCGTCTGGTACTTCCGCCGCAGCCTGTTCAGCAGCCTGCGGCACTTCCTCATGCGCGGCGTCTGCCCGTTGCTGGGTGGCGCAATCCTGTCGGTGATCTTCGTGCGCACGGCAATCGACAGCGCTTCGCCAGATTTTGGCAGCGGCTCGCATGTGGGTGGGCTGGGGCTGGTGTTCGTGATTGCGGCGATCATCTCGCTGCTGGGCATCTGCCTGATGCTGCTGTCGCGGCTGCGCCTGCCGGCGTTCTTCCTCGGCGCCACCTTGCAGCAGCAGGCCAAGCTGCAACTGCAGGAGTGAAGTGATTTGGGGCCGCTATGGGCCCCAAGCCAGATCAGCCAACCAATTGCTCGAGCAGCGCACCATGGCGCTGCTTTTGCTTTGCAAGCAGCAGGCGATTGGAGCGGAATACCGCTTTGATGTCCGCCAGCGCCGCATCGAAATCATCATTGATGATCACGTAGTCGTACTCGTCGTAGTGAACCATCTCGTTGACCGCTTCCTTCATGCGCCCTTCGATGATCTCTTCGCTGTCCTGGCCGCGCCCGGTCAGGCGTTGGCGCAGTGCATCCTGGCTCGGCGGCAGGATGAAGATCGACAGGGCATCAGGCATCAGTTCGCGCACTTGCTGGGCGCCTTGCCAGTCGATTTCCAGAATCAGGTCAAAGCCCTCATCCAGGGTGGATTGCAGGGCGCTGCGGGAGGTGCCGTAAAAGTTGCCGAACACCTCGGCGTGCTCGATGAAGTCACCCTTGTCGATCAGGTTCTGGAACTGCTCGCGGTCGACAAAGTGATAGTTGACCCCGTCTTTTTCGCCCGGTCGCATTGCACGGGTGGTGTGCGAGACCGATACGCGGATATGCGTGTCTTCCCGAGTGATCGCCGTGAGTTCGGTAACCAGGCTGGTCTTGCCCGCGCCAGATGGCGCCGAGATGATATAGAGAGTGCCGCTGCAGTGGTTCATGGTCGGGATGGCCTTACTCGATGTTCTGTACTTGTTCACGCATCTGCTCGATCAACACCTTGAGGTTGACCGCCGCCTGCGTACTGCGCGGGTCGAATGCCTTGGAGCCAAGGGTGTTGGCTTCGCGGTTGAGTTCCTGCATGAGGAAATCCAGGCGTCGACCTGCAGCACCGCCGGACTTGAGCACCCGGCGCACTTCAGTGATGTGGGTGTTGAGGCGATCCAGCTCCTCGGCGACGTCGCTTTTTTGCGCGAGCAGGACCATCTCCTGCTCCAGTCGCTGCGGGTCGAGTTCGGCCTGCATGTCATGAAAGCGATCGAGGATCTTCTGCCGCTGCACCGCCAGCATCTGCGGCACCAGCGCGCGTAGGGTAGTCACTTCACTAGTCATGCCGTCGAGGCGCTCGTTGATCAGCCGGGCCAGCTCCTGGCCTTCGCGCTGGCGACCGGCCTTGAGCTCCTGCACCGCTTCGTCGAACAAGGCGATGGCTTCGGCATTGAGGGCCTGCGGATCGCTGGCATCGGCCACCAGCACGCCGGGCCAGGCCAGCACTTCCAGCGGGTTCAGCGGCGCGGGCTGCTTGATCAGGCTGGCGACGGTTTCGGCGGCGGCGACCAGTTGCGCGGCGCGCTCGCGGTCGACCTGCAGCGGCTTGCCGGTGCTGTCTTCATTGAGGCGCAGGGTACATTCGACCTTGCCCCGTGACAGCCCTTGGCGCAGGCCTTCGCGCACCGCGCTTTCAAGCTCGCGCAGGGCTTCTGGCAGGCGCAGATGCGGCTCCAGGTAGCGGTGGTTGACCGAGCGCAGCTCCCAGACCAGAGTGCCTTGGCTGCCGGCGCGCTCGACGCGAGCAAAAGCGGTCATGCTGTGCACCATGGCGGACTACCTCGCATAAGAATGATGGGGCAGCCGGGTCAGGCTGCAAGGCGCGCGATTGTAACGCAGAGTGGGCTGCGCGCCCAATTTCGGCCGTGTCATCGATCGCCTTGGCCGCAGCTAGGAGTAGTCGACAGGCTGGCGCCTGCGACGATAGGCATGTCCTCGCCGGGCTGCGGGCTTTATAATGCTCGGCAGATTCGAATCCCAGTACAGGTATCCCAAATGAAACGTCCAAGTGGTCGCGCCGCCGATCAGCTCCGCTCGATCCGCATCACCCGCAACTACACCAAGCACGCCGAGGGCTCCGTACTGGTCGAGTTCGGTGACACCAAGGTCATCTGCACGGTCAGCGTCGAAAACGGCGTGCCGCGCTTCCTCAAAGGCCAGGGCCAGGGTTGGTTGACTGCCGAGTACGGCATGCTGCCGCGTGCGACCGGTGAGCGTAACCAGCGCGAAGCCAGCCGTGGCAAGCAGGGTGGTCGCACCCTCGAAATCCAGCGCCTGATCGGCCGCTCGCTGCGCGCTGCGCTGGACATGAGCAAGCTCGGCGATGTCACCCTGTACGTCGACTGCGACGTGATCCAGGCTGACGGTGGTACCCGCACCGCTTCGATCACTGGTGCCATGGTTGCACTGGTCGACGCCCTGGCGGTGATCAAGAAGCGCGGCGGCCTCAAGGGCGGCAACCCGCTCAAGCACATGATCGCTGCTGTATCGGTAGGCATGTATCAGGGCGAAGCAGTGCTTGACCTGGATTACCTGGAAGACTCCGCGGCCGAGACCGACCTCAATGTGGTCATGACCAGCGCGGGTGGCTTCATCGAAGTGCAGGGTACCGCTGAAGGTGCACCGTTCCAGCCGGAAGACTTCAACGCCATGCTGGCGCTGGCGCAGAAAGGCATGAACGAAATCTACGACCTGCAGAATGCGGCTTTGGCTGACTGATTGCAGTTGTAACCGCTGGGGCCGCAAAGCGGCCCCAGCGTATGTCAGATCGTCAGAGTCCAGTCATAGTCCACAATCAGTGGCGCATGCTGGGAGAACCGCGGCTGACGCGGCAGGCGGGCACTGCGCACAAAGCGGCGCAAGCCTGGCGTGAGGATCTGGTAGTCGAAGCGATAACCCAGGTTGAGCATCTCGGCCTGTTCGTTATCGGGCCACCAGCTGTACTGATCGCCTTCGCGGCTGACTTCACGCAGCGCGTCGACATAACCCATGTCACCCACGATCGAATCCATCCACGCCCGCTCGGGCGGCAGGAAACCAGGTGACTGCTGGCTGTCGCGCCAGTTTTTGATGTCGAGCTTCTGCTGCGCCACGTAGAACGAGCCGCAATAGATGTATTCACGACGCTTGCGCCGCTGTTTGTCCAGGTACTTGCCGAAATCGTCCATCAACTTGAATTTCTGGTTCAAGTCTTCGTCGCCGTTCATGCCCGAAGGCAGCAACAGGCTGGCAATACTGACTTTGTCGAAATCTGCTTGCAGGTAACGTCCGTAGCGGTCGGCTGTCTCGAAGCCCAGGCCGGTGATGACTGCCTTGGGCTGCATCCGCGAATAGAGCGCCACACCACCTTGGGCGGGCACCTCTGCATCGCAGGCATAAAGGAAATAGCCATCGAGCTGGAAAGCTGGGTCGTCGAGTTCAAAGGCCGAGGCGCGGGTATCCTGAAGGCAGATGACGTCGGCATTCTGGGCTTGTAGCCAACTGAGCAAACCACGCTCGGCTGCAGCCTGAATGCCATTAACGTTCACACTGATGATCCGCATAAATGGCCCCAAAAATCTCGTGCGTGTATGATACCCGAGCTCAACTCATTTAGCTAAATCCGTGGTGTCTGGGACTTTTTCATGCAGCCGTATCAGCGCGACTTCATCCGTTTTGCCATCGATCGCGGCGTTCTGCGCTTCGGTGAATTCACCCTGAAATCGGGGCGTACCAGCCCGTACTTCTTCAATGCGGGGCTGTTCAACAGCGGCTCGGCACTGGCGCAGTTGGGACGTTGCTACGCGGCGGCCATCGTCGACAGCAAAATCCCCTTCGACGTGCTGTTTGGCCCGGCCTACAAAGGCATCCCGCTGGCTTCGGCCACTGCGGTCGCCCTGGCCGACCAGCATCAGCTGGACGTGCCGTGGTGCTTCAACCGCAAAGAGGCCAAGGCCCATGGCGAGGGCGGTAGCCTGGTCGGCGCACCGCTGGAAGGCAATGTACTGATCATTGATGACGTGATCACCGCCGGTACCGCGATCCGTGAAGTGATGCAGATCATCAGCGCGCAGCAGGCCAAAGCCGCCGGCGTACTGATCGCGCTCAACCGCGAAGAGCGTGGCAACGGCGAGCTGTCGGCGATCCAGGAAGTGGAGCGCGACTTCGGTATCCCGGTGGTCAGCATCGTTTCGCTGACCCAGGTGCTCGAGTTCCTCGCTGACGATCCGCAGCTCAAGCAGCACTTGCCAGCGGTCG
The DNA here is from genome assembly GCF_059693665.1 of Pseudomonas sp. PGPR N4. NCBI lineage: Bacteria > Pseudomonadati > Pseudomonadota > Gammaproteobacteria > Pseudomonadales > Pseudomonadaceae > Pseudomonas > Pseudomonas sp. PGPR N4. The sequence goes on along the minus strand of NZ_JCAUKV010000002.1, from coordinate 613,417 downwards.
AGGCGTACCGCGCGCAATACGGGATCTGATCCCGCAGCCGGGCCCGTGCTTGCGCGGGCCACTGGTTATGCTGGTAGAATGAGACCAATTCTCATTCACGCTTGTCATATCCTGTGCATCCTAATTCAGCGGCGATTCACACTCAGCATCAGGCCATCGATCAACTTTACAGCCATCATCACAGTTGGCTGCAGGGCTGGTTGCGCCGACGCCTGGGCAATGCCGCCGACGCTGCCGACCTGGCGCAGGATACCTTCCTGCGGCTGCTGCGCAGCGGCACTGGCGAGCCGTCGTGCGTCACCGCTCCGCGTGCGTATCTGGCGACCATCGCCAACCGCCTGAGCCTCAACTTGTACCGCCGGCGTTCGCTGGAGCAGGCCTACCTCGACGCTCTGGCGCTGACGCCGGAAGCGTTGTCGCCGTCGCTGGAGCATCAGGCGCTGGTGCTCGAAGCCCTCGACGAGATCGATCAAGTGCTCGCCGTGTTGCCGGGCAAGACCCGCCAGGCGTTCCTGATGTCGCAGCTTGAAGGGTATACCCAGGAAGAGATCGCCAGCCGGCTCGACCTCAGCTTGCGCTCGGTGCAGCGCTATCTGGCGCGCGCATTCGAAGAGTGCATCGTGCTCGCCAGTGAAAACCTGCCGTATGAATAACACACCGATCGACCGGCGCATCGCTCGCGAAGCTGCCAGCTGGTTCGTGCGCCTGCAGCACAGCGCTGCCGGGCCCGCCGAGCACGCCGCTGGCGCGGAGTGGCGTGCGCGTCATGCCGACCATGAGCGTGCCTGGCAACTGGCCGCGCGCTTCAGTGCCCAAGCGCAGCTGCTCGCCGGTGATGCCGAGCGCACCGCCCTGGAGCGGCCACGAGCGGTCGAGCGCCGCCAGGTGCTCAAGACCTTGGCATTGCTGATCGTTGCGGCTCCGCTGGGCGTTACCGCTTATCGCAGTCTGCCCTGGCGCGAGTGGCAGGCGGACCAGCGCACCGCCAGTGGTGAGCAGCGCAATGTGCCCTTGCCCGACGGTGGCCAGATCCAGCTCAACACCGCCAGCGCCATCAATATCGACTACGACGAGAGCGTGCGCCGGGTACGCCTGATCGCCGGCGAAATACTCATCGAACTGCCCCGCCAGCCGTCCAGTCGGCTGTTCATCGTCGAGACCAGCGAAGCGCAGTTGGAGCTGCTTGGCAGCCGCTTTGTACTGCGCCAGTACCCGCAAAGCACCTATCTCGCTGCGCTGGATGGCGCCGCGCTAGTGCGCCCGAAGTTATCCCGAGGTGAGGAAGGCCGGTTGCGACTGGCTGCCGGCCAGCAGACCTACATCAGCGCACTGGCTGCGCAACCCGCGACGGCGCTGGCGCAGAACCATCTCGACTGGCTCAGTGGCACGCTGCGTGTAGAAAAAATGCGCCTGGACGACTTCATCAACGAGCTGGGCCGCTATCGCTCCGGCCTCCTGCGCTGTGATCCGGCAGTCGCTGGGCTGCTGATCTCGGGTACGTTTCAGCTGCGCGACACCGACCAGATCCTGCGCGGCCTGAGCCAGACCCTGCCGGTCAGCGTGACTTACCGAACGGCCTACTGGGTCACCGTCACGGCACGTGCCAACGTTTAGCAAATCGCTGGCGGGTTTTTCTCAGGCTGCGTGTCCCTCCCATAACTACATCACTTTTGCAGGGCAGGGACGGACACATGGCGACGACGCAGGGCACGCAACCACTGGCGCGGGCAGTACACGCGGCTGCATTGGGTTTGATCATCGCGGGCAGCGGCCTGACTGCTGCGGCGCTGCAGGCTGCTGAGCAGGCTGCCCAGCAGCAGCGCACGTACAAGGTGCCAGCCGGTAACCTGAGCAATGCCCTGTCTGACTTCGCCAGCCAGGCCGGTATCACGCTGCCCATTGAGCCGGGGCTGGTGGAAGGCTTGCGCAGCCCGGGCCTGAATGCCGCCGCCAGTGTGCAGGGCGGCCTGCAGCAACTGCTGCAAGGGACCGGCCTGCAAGCCGCGCCGCAGGGTAATGGCCTGTATCTGCTGAGCCCACAGAAAGCTGGCAGCGGCCTTGAGCTGGGCGCTACCAGTATCCATGGCCAAGGCCTGGGCGAGACCACCGAGAACAGCGGTTCTTACACCACAGGCGCCATGCAGACAGCCACCAAGCTGCCACTGACCCTACGCGAGACGCCGCAATCGGTCAGTGTGGTTACTCGCAAGCGCATGGACGACAAGGCCATGACCAGCATCAGCGATGTGGTCAAAAGTGCGCCGGGATTGTTTTTGAACAACTCTGGTGGCCCGGGCCGGCCCAGCTTCAGTGCGCGCGGCTTTGACGTCGACAACGTCCTCTACGATGGTTTTCCCACCAGCTTGCTGACCTACGTGCCCAGCGGCGAGGCCAACCTGGCCATGTATGACCGGGTCGAGATCGTCCGTGGTGCTGCCGGCTTGACCCAGGGTGCGGGCAACCCTGCGGGCGCGATCAACCTGGTACGCAAGCGCCCGACCCATCAGTTTCAGGCCACCCTTACCGGCACCGCCGGTAGCTGGGACGACTACGGCGGCACGCTGGACGTCGGCGGCCCATTGAATGAGAACGGTACCCTGCGCGCGCGCACCGTGGTATCGCGACAGGACTCAAAAAGCTTTCGCGACTCGGTAGAGAGCGATCATGACCTTTTCTACGGCGTGGTAGACGCCGATATCAGCGACAGCACCACCCTGACCGTTGGCGCCTACCGGCAGAAAAATCACACCAACTACATTTGGGGCGGCTTGCCCATGGCCCGTGGCGGCGGCCATCTGGGGCTACCCCGCGACACCTTCCTGGGGCACGACTGGGAATACTCGGACGACCGCACTACCGGTTATTTCGCCACTCTCGAGCAGGGGCTGGGCGATGACTGGACGCTGCGCATGGCCGCGATGCAGGCGACTACCGAAACTGAAGTGTTGGCCTCTTCGGTGTGGGCCTACAATCGCCACTATCTGTGGGCGGAAGACATGCAGCAAAAGGAAACCGGCTATGATCTGGCGCTCAATGGCCCCTTCCAGTTGCTCGGCCAGAGCCATGACCTGACCTTTGGGGTCAGCAAGCGCAAGCTGGATTATCGCTCAACCACGCCCTGGGGCATTTTTCTTGACTCGGGCACCAACCTGTTTGCCTGGAATCCACGCGGGCATGTCAAACCGGACTTCGATACTGGCGCCTACGGCCGTCCCGAAACCACCACTCAGGACAGCGTCTACGCCAGCACCCGTCTGCGTCTGACCGAGCCGCTGTCGCTGATTGTTGGCGGCCGTGTCGACTGGTACGAATTCGAGGACAGCAAAAACAGCGAAGCGAGCTACAAGGTCACCCGCAATCTGACCCGCTATGCCGGGCTCGTCTACGATCTGGACGTCCACCATTCGGTGTATGTCAGCTACACCGATATCTTCAAGCCGCAGAGCAGCAAGGGCCTGGACCGGAAGGTGCTTACACCGGTGGTGGGCGAGAATTACGAGATTGGCATCAAGGGTGAGTACTTCGAGGGTGCGCTGAACGCCAGCATGGCGCTGTTCCAGATCGACCAGAAAAACCGTGGCCAGGAACTGCCCGACGCCAAAGGCTGCGGCGCAGGTGCCGCCAGTGCCTGCTATGAAGCGTCAGGGTTGGTCCGCAGCCGTGGTATCGACCTGGAAGTGCAGGGCGCATTGACCGACAACTGGCAGCTTGCCGCCGGTTATACGTTTACCCAGACCAAATATGTCAGTGATGCCAATCCAGCTCGCGAAGGCGAGGACTTTGATCGGACCAAGCCGCGTCAGCTGTTCAAGCTGTCGACCATCTACACCCTGCCGGGTGAGTTGCAGCGCTGGCGGGTGGGGGGAGATGTCTACCAGCAGAGCCGCATTCGTACCGCGGGCGGCACGGGTAGCACGGCGTGGGAGAACCAGCAGGGATCCTACACCGTGGTCGGTCTGGTGGCGGGTTACCAAGCCAGCGAGCAGCTGGATCTGCAGGTCAACCTCAACAACCTGTTCGACCGCACCTACTACAGCAGTGTGGCCAATGGCGCTTACAGCCCGTATGACATCTACGGCGATCCACGCAACGTCAAACTGACGGCCCGTTACAGCTTCTGATCAAGTTGGGATTGCTAGGGGCGCTTTCGCGCCCCTTCGCAAGACAATGGATTCAGTCTGTACCGTACTTGGGCGAGCGCGGGCCATACAGAATGCCGCCGTTCGGATACGGTGACAGCAACCGCGCGCTGGTCATGCCGGCAATCGGGTAGCCGGCGTCATCCTGCACGCTGCTGATGACCTGGTTGACCGCCGCCATCACCAACATGCCGATCAGGCCACCCTGGTTCTGCCGACCTTCCTCACTGGATGCTGTGGCGCTACCGGTCCACAGCGTGGTGCCGGTCTTCAGGTCGACCAGCTTGGCGCTGGCGGTAACGATGGTCGCGCTGCTGAGCACCATGTAGCGGGTGCCGTAGTCACTCACGGTCACGTACAGGCCGGCATCGGCGCCGAAGATCTCCTGCAACTTGGTAGTCGGCAGCTCATGGATATCCGACGGCGTAGTCATGCCGTTCTGGCGGAAGGTCTCGTCGACCAGCGCCACCGGCATTACGTAATAACCCGCTTCGGCCAGCGGATAGGTCACCTGCGCAAGCATGCTGTAGGTGGCCTTGACGTCCGGCGACTGGTTCAGCGGCGGCAGAATCAGGATCGACTTGGGCCGCGCCTGCTTGTACGCCGAGTAGTCCACGCTACGGCGCTCGGCGCAACCGGCGAACAAGGCCAGCACGCAGGCGCCGACGATCAGTTGGGTGATCCGCTTGATCATTGCTTGGCCCCTTTGCGCGCGTTGTTCATGAGAAAGTCCATGTACTTGGCCGACTCAGGGAACAAGGCCTTTTCAGTCTGGAACTGCTGAATCATCTGGTCGTCCTTGCCCAGGCTGGAATAGATCAGCCCCAGCTGCGCGTGGTAACCCGGCGGCACGGCGCCATTCTTGGCCTTGATCTTCTCCAGGTCGCGCTCAAGGGCGATGGCCTGTTCTTCCTTGGCCTGGCCCTTGAAGTACTCGTTGACCTGCGGCTGGTAGCTTTCCCACTGATACAGTGGTTTGTGCGGGGTGCCGCAGCCGGTCAGCAGAACGCTGCCCAGCACAACGCCGGCGACCAGGCGCCAGCCTTGAGGGATGATGCTCATGAAGGTGTCTTCCTTGTTGTGCTGCTCAGCTTATCGGGCTTGAGGCTTCCATTGGCCGTTGTCGATCGCGTCGACCATCTTGTTGATCGCTTCGCGCATGGCCAGGTCGAGGACCTTGCCGTTGAGCGTGGAGTCATAGCTGGCGGTACCGCCAAAGCCGATGATCTCGCGATTGGAAAGGGCGTACTCGCCGGCACCCTGGGTCGAATAGACCACTTCCGAGGTGCTGATATTGACGATGTTCAGCGCCACTTTGGCGTAGGCGATCTGGGTCTTGCCGCGGCCAAGAATGCCGAACAGCTGGTGGTCGCCGACTTCTTTGCGGCCGAACTCGGTGACGTCACCGGTGACCACGAAATCCGCACCCTTGAGCTTCTGCGCCATGCCCTTGATGGTTGCTTCCTGCTGGATCTCGCCCATGTTGTCGCGATCAAGCACATTGAAGCGGTTGGTCTGCTGCAGGTGGGTGATGAGGATGGTCTTGGCCTGGCCGCCGAGGCGGTCGACGCCGTCGGAGAAGATCCCGCGCATGTAGCTGGAACGGTTGTCGAACTTGCCCACAGCGATTGGGGTGCGTTGGCCGCTGTACGGGCGGTTGACGCTTTCGACCTGTTGCACGGCAACAGCTTTGGACGTTTCAGTGGCGCAGCCGGCGAGGGACCCGACAGCCAGAACGGCTGCCAGCACGAGTCCATGTGATGCGTATTTCACGCGCTTTCTCCAGGGTAGATATTAGTTTTTGCAGGGGTGTTGCGGGTCCGCTTTGCGGCCCTTCGCGGGCAAGCCCGCTCCCACAGGATGCACTGCTGGCCCTGTGGGAGCGGGCTTGCCCGCGAAGGGCTGCAAAGCAGCCCCGACAAATCAGGCCAAGGCGCGCTTGCTGTTGGTGATCAAGGTGCCTACACCGCTGTCGGTGAAGATCTCCAGCAGCACCGCGTTCGGTACGCGACCGTCGATGATGTGCGAACTCTGCACGCCGCCCTGGACTGCTTCCAGTGCGCATTTGATCTTCGGCAGCATGCCGCCGTAGATGGTGCCGTCGGCGATCAGCTCGTTGACTTGCTCGGTGGTCAGGCCGGTCAGGACCTGGCCCTGCTTGTCCATCAAACCGGCAATGTTGGTCAGCAGCATCAGCTTCTCGGCCTTCAGCGCTTCGGCAACCTTGCCGGCAACCAGGTCGGCGTTGATGTTGTACGACTCACCGTTGGCGCCGACACCGATCGGCGCGATCACCGGGATGAAGTCACCGCGGACCAGCATGTTGAGCAGGTCGGTGTTGACCCCGACCACTTCGCCAACGTGGCCAATGTCGATGATCTCGGGCGAGGTCATCTCTGGCGTCTGGCGGCTGACCTTGAGCTTTTTCGCGCGGATCAGCTCGGCGTCCTTGCCGGTCAGGCCGATAGCGCTGCCGCCATGGCGGTTGATCAGGTTGACGATGTCCTTGTTGACCTGGCCACCGAGCACCATCTCGACCACATCCATGGTCGCCGAGTCGGTCACGCGCATGCCGTCGATGAAGTGGCTCTCGATCGACAGACGCTTGAGCAGGTCACCGATCTGCGGTCCACCGCCGTGCACTACCACCGGGTTGATGCCGACCGCTTTCATCAGCACGATGTCGCGGGCAAAGCCGGTCTTGAGCTCTTCGCTCTCCATCGCGTTGCCGCCGTACTTGATCACCAGCGTCTTGCCGACGAAGCGACGGATGTAAGGCAGCGCTTCGGACAAGACTTCGGCTACATGGGAGGCGGCTTCGCGATCGAGGGTCATGCAGGGCTCCAGTGGGTACGGATAATCGGTCAGAACGGCAGTTGCAGGTCAGGGGCAACCCGCAGCAACTGCGCGCGGAAAACATCCTTGATACGTTGCAATTCGGCCTCGCTGTCGGCTTCGAAGCGCAGCACCAGCACCGGCGTGGTGTTGGAGGCGCGGACCAGGCCCCAGCCTTTGGCGTAGTCGACCCGCACACCGTCGATGGTGGTCAGGTTGGCTTCACCCCAGTCGGCGTCGCGTTGCAGTGCATCAATGATGCTGAATTTACCCTCGTCGGTCACATCAATATTGATTTCCGGCGTAGAGATGTCGTTCGGGAATGCAGCGAACAGGCTCTCGGCGTCCTGCTCGGCCTGGCTGAGGATCTCGAGCAGGCGTGCGGCGCTGTAGATGCCGTCGTCAAAGCCGAACCAGCGTTCCTTGATGAAGATGTGCCCGCTCATTTCGCCAGCCAGCAAGGAACCGGTCAGCTTCATCTTCTTCTTGATCAACGAGTGACCGGTTTTCCACATTAGTGCGCGACCGCCGTGTTGTTCGATCAGCGGGGTCAGGCGACGGGTGCATTTGACGTCGAAGATGATCTCGGCGCCTGGGTTGCGCGACAGCACGTCCTGGGCAAACAGCATCAGCAGGCGGTCGGGGTAGACAATGCTGCCGGTGTTGGTCACCACGCCCACGCGGTCGCCGTCGCCATCGAAGGCCAGGCCGATATCGGCGCCGGTTTCCTTGACCTTGGCAATCAGGTCTTGCAGGTTTTCAGGCTTGCCCGGGTCCGGGTGGTGATTGGGGAAGTTGCCGTCGACCTCGCAGAACAGCGGGATCACTTCACAGCCCAGGGCTTCGATCAGTTGCGGGGCATTGACGCCCGCTGCACCGTTGCCGCAGTCGACCACTACCTTGAGTTTTTTCGCCAGCTTCACATCGCCGACGATCTGCTGATGGTAGCGCTGGAGGATCTCGACCTGCTCGACGCTGCCTTCGCCGCGGCTCAGGTCATCTGTTTTCAGGCGGGTCAACAGGGCCTGGATCTGCTCGTTGGCGAGGGTGTCGCCGGCGATGACGATCTTGAAACCGTTGTAGTCGGACGGGTTGTGGCTACCGGTGAGCATCACCCCGGAGGTACCGGCCAGCACGTTGGCGGCGTAATACAGCGCAGGGGTTGGCACCAGGCCAACGTCGCTGACCTTGCAGCCGGCTTCGACCAGGCCCTTGATCAGTTGCTCGACCAGCATCGGCCCGGACAGGCGACCGTCACGGCCAACCGAGATATTCGGCTCGCCCTGAGCGAGGGTCTGGGCGCCGATGGCACGACCGATCCAGTAAGCGGTTTCAGCGTGCAGGGTCTTGCCGACCACGCCGCGGATGTCATAGGCGCGGAAGATGCTCTCAGGCAGTGCAGGGACCAGCTGGGCCATATCGTTCATCTCTGGGAAAGCTCCAATGTCTAAGGCTTCTGGGTAGGCGCAAACTGCACGCTTGGACGGTACTTTCGCCAGAGAGTTCGCCATCCGTGGCGCAAACGATCGTTCTCTGGCCGTTATTGGCTGCCCGAATGACCGAAGCCGCCAGCGCCACGTTGGCTCTCGTCGAAGGCCTCGACGATGTCGAAATGCGCTTGTACCACAGGTACCAGGACAAGCTGTGCAATACGCTCGCCAATGTTGATGGTGAAAGCGCTATTGCCGCGGTTCCAGCACGACACCATCAGCTCGCCCTGGTAATCCGAGTCGATCAAACCGACCAGGTTGCCGAGCACGATGCCGTGTTTGTGGCCCAGCCCCGAGCGCGGCAGGATCAACGCCGCCAGGCCTGGATCGCCGATGTAGATCGACAGGCCGGTCGGGATCAGCAGGGTCTGGCCCGGCTCCAGAACGGTGTCCTGTTGCAGCATGGCGCGCAGGTCCAGGCCAGCGGAGCCAGGCGTGGCGTACTGCGGCAGGGGGAATTCGGCGCCGATGCGCGGATCGAGAATCTTGGCTTGAAGAGCGTGCATGTAACTTATTGAACCTGCTTGAGTCGTTCGGCGATAAAAGCAACCAACTGGCGGGCGATCTTGCCCTTGCTGGTCTGCGCGAATAGGGTCTGGTGCTGCTGGCGGTCGATCACGGTCAGGGCGTTTTCCTCGCTGTTGAAGCCGATGCTGGGGTTGGCCACATCATTGGCGACGATCAGGTCGAGGTTCTTGTCCTTGAGCTTGCGCGTGGCGTAATCGAGCAAGTGTTCGGTCTCGGCGGCAAAGCCGACGCTGAACGGGCGGTCGGCACGGCCAGCAATGGTCGCAAGGATATCCGGATTACGCACCATCTGCAGCAGCATGCCGTCGCCGGTCGTAGGATCCTTCTTGAGCTTCTGCGTGGCGACTACTTCCGGGCGGTAGTCCGCAACCGCAGCCGAAGCGATGAACAGGTCGCACGGCATAGCGGCTTCGCACGCCGCGAGCATGTCCCGCGCGCTTACCACGTCGATCCGGTTGACCCGGTCGGGGGTCTGCAGGTGCACCGGGCCGGTCACCAGGGTTACCCGAGCCCCGGCTTCGGCAGCCGCTTCGGCCAGGGCGAAACCCATCTTGCCGGAGCTATGATTGGTGATGTAGCGCACCGGGTCGATGTTTTCCTGGGTCGGCCCGGCGGTGATCAGCACGTGCTTGCCGGTCAGTGCCTGGCGCTTGAAGCTCTCGGCGGCGCACCAGGCCAGGTCGGTGGCTTCAAGCATGCGGCCAAGGCCGACATCACCACAGGCCTGGCTGCCGGAGGCCGGGCCGAATACCTGAATACCACGGCTTTGCAGCAGTTCCAGGTTGGCCTGGGTCGCCGGGTCGCGCCACATCGCCTGGTTCATCGCCGGGGCGACGGCGACGGTGGCGTCGGTGGCCAGCACCAGGGTGGTCAGCAGGTCATTGGCCATGCCTTGGGCCATGCGCGCCATGAGGTCGGCGGTGGCTGGGGCAATGAGCACCAGATCGGCCCACTTGGCCAGTTCGATGTGGCCCATCGCCGCTTCGGCGGCAGGGTCGAGCAGGTCCATGTGCACCGGGTGACCAGACAGCGCCTGCAAGGTCAGCGGAGTGATGAACTCGGCACCGCCGTGGGTCATCACCACGCGCACTTGGGCGCCGTGTTCCAGGAGTCGGCGAATCAGCTCGGCGCTCTTGTAGGCGGCGATGCCGCCACCGACGCCGAGAACGATGCGCTTGCGATACAGCCGCTGCATAGGCTTGCCTTTTTTCAGTAAGCGGATGACGACGATGGGGCCTGCGGCAGATCGTCGCATTTTTGAAGCGAAATAGATTAACACACGGCTTAAACGCGCCGCAGCAGCACTCAAGGAGCAGTAATGAACATCAGGGAATGGCCGGCCGACGAACGGCCGCGAGAAAAGCTGTTACAGCGCGGCGCAGCCGCATTGTCCGATGCCGAATTGCTCGCCGTGCTGCTGGGTTCGGGGGTGGCCGGGCGCAATGTCGTCGACCTTGCCCGCGGCTTGCTGGTGCGCTTTGGCGGCCTTCGCCAGTTTCTCGAGGCGCCACGCAGCGCAGTGCTCGGTGAGCCTGGGCTGGGACCGGTGAAGTACGCGCAGTTGCAGGCGCTGCTGGAGACCGGGCGGCGTTATCTGCACGAGACCATCGAACGTGCCCCCGCGCTGGAAAGCCCGATGGCAGTGAGGCGTTACCTGAAATCGATGCTGCGCCATGAACCTAGTGAGGTATTTGGCTGCCTGTTTCTCGACTCCAAGCACAGGCCGTTGGCGTTCGAGATCCTCTTTCGCGGCACCATCGACCGGGCCAGCGTGTACCCGCGTGAGGTAGTCCGGCGCTCGCTGGTGCACAACGCCGCGGCGCTGATCATCTGCCACAACCATCCTTCCGGGAGCAGCGAGCCGAGCCAGGATGATGTACACCTGACAATGACCCTCAAACGCGGGCTGGCGCTGATCGATGTGCGTGTGCTCGATCACCTGATCATCGGCGAGGGCGAGCCGCTGTCCATGGCCGAGGAGGGCTGGATCAGCGGCTGATCATGCTTAGCGAGTGACCGAGACCTTGCTGAAGTCCAGCCGCCCGAACGGGCTCACCTGGTAGCCCTCGACACCCTTGGCCAGCAACGTTGCGGCGGTTGGGTGAGCCAGCGGCAGCCACAAAGCCTGTTGCTGGATCAGTGCCTGGGCCTGCTGATACAACCGGCTGCGCACGCTTTGGTCGTTGGTGGTGCGGCCAGCGTTGATCAGCTGGTCCAGACGGCTGTCGCAGAAGCGCGCGAAGTTGGTCCCGGACTTGACCGCCGCGCAGGAAAACTGCGGGCTGAGGAAGTTGTCTGGGTCGCCGTTGTCGCCGGCCCAGCCCATGAACAGCAAGTCATGCTCGCCGGCTTTGGCGCGGCGGATCAGCTCGCCCCACTCGATCACGCGGATTTCGGCCTTGATGCCGATCTTGGCCAGGTCCGCCTGCAGCATCTGTGCGCCGAGGTTGGGGTTGGGGTTGAGCAGGCTGCCCGACGGGCGGGTCCAGATGGTGGTGCTGAAGCCGTCTGGCAGGTCCGCCTTGGCCAGCAGCGCCTGGGCTTTTTTCAGGTCGGTCGGGTAGCCGGGCAGGTCCTTGGCGTAACTCCAGGTGTTGGCCGGGTAAGGGCCGTTGGCGGCGGTTGCGGTGCCCTCGAACACGGCTTTGAGATAACTCGACTTGTCGAAGGCGAGGTTGATCGCCTGACGCACCTCGGGCTTGTCCAGCGGCGGATGCTGGCTGTTGATGGCGACAAAGGCGGTCATGAAGGCAGGGGTGGACTCGACCTTGAGCTTGTCGTCCTCGCTGGCCGCAGTGATATCCAGCGGCTTGGGCGAAAGCGCTACCTGGCATTCGTTGCGCTTGAGTTTCTGCAGGCGCACGTTGGCGTCCGGGGTGATCGCGTAGATCAGCGGCCCGACCGCAGGTTTGCCGCCGAAGTACTCAGGGTTGGCCTCGTAGCGCACCTGCGCGTCCTTCTGGAAGCGTTTGAACACGAACGGGCCGGTACCTATCGGTTGCGTGTTGAGCTTCTCTGGGGTGCCTGCCTTGAGCAGCTGATCGGCGTATTCAGCCGAGTAGATCGAGGCAAAGCCCATGCTCAGGGTGGCCAGGAAGGTCGCATCCGGATGGCTCAGGGTGAAGCGCACGGTGTGCGGGTCGCTGGCATCGATCGATTTGATCAGGCTACCCAGCTGCAGCGACTGCGCGTGCGGGTAGCCGCCGGGCGCGGTCTTGTGCCAGGCGTGAGCGGGGTAGAGCATGCGCTGGAAGCTGAACAGCACATCGTCGGCGTTCAGGGCCCGGCTTGGCTTGAAGTAGGCGGTGCTGTGGAATTTGGCGTCGTCACGCAGCTTGAAGTCGTACACCAGACCGTCGGCCGAGACCGTCCAGCTCAGCGCCAGGCTTGGCACCACTTTGCCCTGCTTGGCATCGAATTCGACCAGACGGTTCATCAGCACGTCGGCCGAGGCATTGGTGGTAGTCAGCGAGTTGTACTGCACCACGTCGAAGCCTTCCGGGCTGGCTTCGGTACACACCACCAGTGGTGCGGCCTGGGCGAGGCCGGCCAGCAGCAGGCTGGATGAAAACAACAGGGAACGAGCGGCGGCGCGCATGTAAAGTCCTTGGCTGATCAGTGACCCATCTGCCGGTGCAGTCTGGAAATGTCCTACCCTAGTGTGCGAACTGACAAATGACCACACCCTTTTTTACAAACGTAGCGACGAGCGGTCGACAGCCTGCAACCCTAGTCGTTATGCTTGCCGCACTCGCTTGGCCTGCTGCAGAAAGTCATTTTCTGTTGTTGTGGTCGAGTCTTTCTGATATAAAGCAGCGCTCTTTTCTAGGGGCTCGCTCTGTCGCGAAAGCGGATCAGGTTGATAAGACCCCCGGAAACACGGCGCCTAGCGCCATAGACTGAGAGATTAAGCGGCCAACCCATGCCGGGTTGGGCATGTGGTTTTAGAGGGCTGAGGCATGTCGAGAGTCTGTCAAGTTACCGGTAAGGGTCCGGTGACTGGGAATAACATTTCCCACGCAAACAACAAAACCCGTCGTCGTTTCCTTCCAAACCTGCAGCACCACCGTTTCTGGGTTGAGTCCGAGAAGCGTTTCGTGCGTCTGCGCGTTTCCGCCAAAGGCATGCGTATCATCGACAAGCGCGGCATTGATGTCGTTCTGGTTGAAATCCGCCGTGCTGGCGCCAAGGTTTAAGGGAGAGCATCATGCGTGAATTGATCCGTCTGGTATCGAGTGCTGGCACTGGCCACTTCTACACCACTGACAAGAACAAGCGCACCACCCCGGACAAGATCGAGATCAAGAAATATGATCCGGTCGTCCGTAAGCACGTGACCTACAAGGAAGCCAAGATCAAGTAATTGATCCGGCGACCGAAAAAAACCCGCTTCCTTACGGAAGCGGGTTTTTTTTTGCCTGAATGGCTGGGCAGATATCGTTCAAGCAAGGCGCTGGTCTGCGGCTATAGCGCCTTGCTCAAGACCTGCCCGGCGCGCTCAGGAAATCACCAGGCCAGTAATGCAGTTGTCGCCATCAGCCTGGATAAGTACGCGGTCGCTGCGAAGATCCATGGTGCTGATGTCGTTGGGGCCGACTGCGATATGCAGGCCGGTCAGCTCGAGAATGTAGGCTTTGACGCTTTCTACATAACGCGAGCCGATGACGTGACGAGCAGGGCCGAGGATGTCGGTGGTCATGGTGAATCTCCTTGAAGTGTCCGAAATTGGACGCTTGCATGATTCACTGCAGCGCTTGCCAAGCTGCGGTACATGTTCAGCACGCCATGGCGTGACTTACTTCTGCTCGAACATCACGTAAATCTTGCGGCAGGGCTCAAGTACTTCCCAGGTGCCGTGGAAGCCTGCCGGAATGACGAATCGGTCACCTGCACGCAGCGTCTTCGCATCGCCGGCCTTGTCACGCAGCACCGATACGCCGTGGACGATCTCGCAGTACTCATGTTCGGTGTAACTCACCGTCCATTGGCCGACCGCGCCTTCCCACACGCCCGCTGCAAACTGACCGCATGGGCTTGAGTAGTGGTTGTAGACAGCCTGATCCGGCTCGCCCTTGAGGATTTTCTCGGCCGCCGGGCGGTAGCGTTCCGCTTCGGTCAGCACCTGGGCAAAGTCGATAATGCTGGAGATGGTCATCGGTCAAACCCTGTTGTTGTTTAATAAAATTAACATCTGTAGGCGTTTGGGCCTTTGGTGTCAAATATATTGATAGTTTATCCGGGCTGGTTTAGGGTAACTCCTGCCCGCGTGCGCTTGTCGCCCGGCCAGAATTTTTGCCAGCGCCCGAGAATCTTCAGTGCGGCGCTGCACCTTAACAAGAGGAGGAGTTTCCTATGACCACCCTGACGCGTGCAGACTGGGAACAGCGTGCCCAGCAACTGAAGATCGAAGGCCGCGCCTTCATCAACGGCGAGTATACCGACGCCGTTTCCGGCCAGACCTTCGACTGCCTGAGCCCGGTGGACGGACGCTTCCTGGCCAAGGTTGCCAGCTGCGACGTGGCCGACGCCGATCGCGCTGTTGAAAACGCCCGTGCTACCTTCGAGTCTGGCGTCTGGTCGCGTCTGGCGCCAGCCAAGCGCAAGGCCAAACTGATCCGCTTCGCCGAGCTGCTGCGCAGCAATGTCGAAGAGCTGGCCCTGCTCGAGACCCTCGACATGGGCAAGCCGATCAGCGACTCCTCCAGCATCGACATCCCCGGCGCGGCGCAAGCCCTGCACTGGAATGCCGAAGCCATCGACAAAGTCTACGATGAAGTCGCGCCAACCCCGCATGACCAGCTTGGCCTGGTGACCCGCGAGCCGGTTGGTGTGGTCGGCGCCATCGTACCGTGGAACTTCCCTCTGCTGATGTCCTGCTGGAAGCTCGGCCCAGCGCTGGCGACCGGTAACTCGGTGGTGCTCAAACCGTCCGAGAAGTCGCCGCTGACGGCCATTCGCATTGCCCAGCTGGCAATTGAAGCGGGTATCCCGGCTGGTGTTCTCAACGTGCTGCCAGGCTACGGTCACACTGTAGGCAAGGCGCTGGCCCTGCACATGGACGTCGACACGCTGGTGTTCACTGGCTCGACCAAGATCGCCAAGCAGTTGATGATCTACGCCGGCGAGTCGAACATGAAGCGCATCTGGCTGGAAGCCGGCGGCAAGAGCCCGAATATCGTCTTCGCCGACGCACCGGACCTGCAAGCCGCTGCCGAAGCCGCTGCCAGCGCCATCGCCTTCAACCAGGGCGAGGTCTGCACTGCCGGTTCGCGTCTGCTGGTCGAGCGTTCGATCAAGGACAAGTTCCTGCCTATGGTCGTCGAAGCGCTCAAGGCCTGGACCCCTGGCAACCCGCTGGACCCGGCCACCACAGTCGGTGCGCTGGTCGACACCCAGCAGATGAACACCGTGCTGTCGTACATCGATGCCGGCCATCAGGACGGCGCCAAGCTGGTTGCTGGTGGCAAGCGCATCCTTGAAGAAACCGGTGGCACCTATGTGCAGCCGACCATCTTCGACGGCGTGACCAATGCCATGAAGATCGCCCAGGAAGAGATCTTTGGCCCGGTCCTGTCGGTGATCAGCTTCGACACCGCCGAAGAAGCCATCGCCATCGCCAACGACACGCCATACGGCCTGGCCGCAGGCATCTGGACCTCGGACATCTCGAAGGCGCACAAGACAGCTCGCGCCGTGCGTGCTGGCAGCGTGTGGGTCAACCAGTATGACGGCGGCGACATGACCGCGCCGTTTGGTGGCTTCAAGCAGTCGGGCAACGGCCGTGACAAGTCGCTGCACGCACTGGAGAAGTACACCGAGCTGAAGGCGACCTGGATCAAGCTGTAATCCTCTAGGTAGCGTCTGCGGGCAAGCCCGCTCCTGGCGGTTCGGCGTCAGTCTCACTGACTGCGCCGTGCCTTTGGGGGCGGGCTTTGCTGCTGTTGGGTGAAAGACAATTCTGCCTGGGAGGCAGTCATGCGTTGGGCAACCTACTTTGCCGTGCTGGCCTCAGTGCTCAGCGTCGGCCTCGCGCTGGGCGTGAGCATGCCGCTGGTGTCGCTGCGCCTGGAAACCTGGGGTTACGGGAGCTTCGCCATCGGCGTGATGGCGGCAATGCCGGCAGTGGGCGTGCTGATCGGCGCCAGCCTGGCCAGCCGCCTGGCTGGCTGGGTCGGCGTGCCGGCCGCCATGCGCATTTGCCTGTGGGGCGGAGCGTTGTCGATCGCCCTGGTTGCGCTGCTGCCCAGCTACCCGTTGTGGCTGGCGCTGCGGTTGGTGATCGGTATGTCGCTGACGGTGGTGTTCATCCTTGGCGAGAGCTGGATCAACCAGTTGGTGGTCGAGCAGTGGCGCGGCCGGCTGGTGGCGCTGTATGGCAGCAGCTACGCCTTGAGCCAGCTGGCGGGGCCGCTGGTGCTGGGTATGCTCGGTTCGGATGATGACTTTGGCTTCTGGGCGGCCACCGGGTTGTTGATCCTTGCGCCGTTGCTGCTGTTTGGCCGTGGCGGTGCGCCGACCACCGAAGCGTGCAGCGTGACCTTCCGCGACCTGCTCGGATTCTGCCGCCGACTGCCGGTGATTGCCTGGGCGATTGCCTTGTTTGCGGCCTTCGAGGCGATGATCTTGACCCTGCTACCGGTGTATTGCCTGCAGCAGGGGTTCAGCACTGAGGTGGCGTTGTTCATGGTCAGTACAGTGGTGGTCGGTGATGCGGTGTTGCAGCTGCCTATTGGCCTGCTGGCCGACAAGATGTCGCGGCGCACCCTGTTCAGTGGTTGTGCGCTGACGTTGATGGTGTCCAGCCTGGCGATTCCGTTGTTGATGGAGACCGCGTTGATCTGGCCGCTATGGGTGTTGTTCGGTGCCAGTGCCGGTGGCTTGTTCACCTTGTCGCTGATCCTGATCGGCGAGCGCTACCGCGATGATGAATTGGTGCGGGCAAACGCCCATGTGGCGCAGTTGTGGGGCATTGGTTGCCTGCTCGGGCCGCTGTTGGCCGGGGCGGGCAGCCAGTGGATCAGTGGGCATGCATTGCCGTTGATCATGGCCTTGGGGGCGGCGGGGTTGGTCCTGCTGACCCGCCGGCCTGGGGCGTTCGAGCCGGTGCCTGACTGAAGATGGCTGGAGCCGCCGCGCAGCCCTTCGCGGGTGAACCCGCTCCCACAGGGTTTTGCAGCGCCCCCTAAACCTGTGGGAGCGGGTTCACCCGCGAAGGGCTGCGCAGCAGCCCCCAGCGGTCTCAAATCAAAGCATCTTCTCCAACCCCACCGCCTTGCTCACCCAGGCATTGAACCGCCGCCACATGCCGCCAGGCTCCTTGCTCAGCACATGCCGCTGGCCGTTGTCCTCGGTCACCCAGACCATCTTGCCGTCCGCCAGCAGCGGCTGATAACTCAGCGCCGGCGCCATACCCTGCAAGGCCAGCTCGCGGGTGTATTCGGCCAGCTCCGGGCTGTCTACCAGCACGCCGACTTCGGTGTTCCACAACACCGAGCGTGGGTCGAAGTTGAACGAACCGATAAAGGTCTTGTGCCGATCGAACACGATCGCCTTGCTGTGCAGGCTCGAATCCGAACCGCCATGGAAATTCAGGCCGCGCCCGGCACTCGGATCACCCGGCTGCCGGCGCAGCTCGAACAGCTGCACTCCGTGTTCGAGCAGGGCACGCCGATACGGCGCATAGCCGCCATGCACCGCAGGTACGTCAGTGGCTTCCAGCGAGTTGGTCAACAGCCGCACCGACACTCCAGCGTCAGCCCGGCTGGTCAGATACACCAGCCCCGATTCACCCGGGACGAAATACGCCGACACCAGAATCAGCTCTTGCTTGACGTTGTTCAGGTCCGGCGCCAACTGCCGCGTCAGCAGCAGATGCGGATCCGGTTCGTCCTGCGCCAGCACCTTGCTCGGCGCGTCCCACAGCGCCTGGCTGTGGGCCCAGATCAATTCGTTGCGCCAAGTGTCCAGGCGCGGCTGCGATTGATACGCCATCAGCCGGTCATACAACGCCTTGCGTTTGATCCGCGCCTCGGCCAGTGACACCTCGAGACGCCGGCGGCTGGCGCGCAGGTCGTCGGCATCCGGCATGCTCCAGAGGAAATCGCCGATCGGCCGGCTGAGGGCGCTGTTCCAGTACTGGTCGAAACTGTGCCCAAGCTGCTCGGCTACCGGGCCGACGCCGAGCATGTCGATGTCGGTGAAGTTCAGGTTGGGCTCGGCGTCGAAGTACTCGTCGCCCAGGTTGCGCCCGCCGACAATGGCCATGCTGTTGTCGACCAGAAACAGCTTGTTGTGCATGCGTCGGTGCTGGCGCGACAGGTTGAACAGGCGGCCGACGCCGCGGGTGACACCGGTACTGCGGCCCAGGTGCAGCGGATTGAACACGCGCATGTGGATGTTGGGGTGGGCGGCGAGGGTGGCCATCAGCGTGTCGAGGCCGTCACTGGTGGTGTCGTCGAGCAGAATCCGTACGCGCACGCCACGGTCGGCGGCTTGCAGCAGTTCATGCACCAGCGCCCGGGTACTGAGGCCGTCATGGACGATGTAGTACTGCACGTCGATGCTGGCCTGGGCGTTGCGGATCAGCTCGGCACGGGCGCGGAAAGCCTCGTTGCTGTTGGGCAGCAGGCGAAAGCCCGAGCGACCTTCATAGGGCGCGGCCTGGCGCTGCACCGAGCGGCCAAAGGCCGAATCACTGGCCGGTAGCGCCTGGCTGACTTCACGCACCGGATTGACGCTGGCGCAGCCAGAAAGGCCGAGCAGCAGCGCCAGCATGAGAGGCAAAGCTCGCTGAAGTCTCAAGGATGAATCGTCCTGTGCGCAGAAGGCTGAGTGCTATGGACCATGCCAGGTGGGGCAAAGTTACGCCTCGCTGTGATCATCGACCAGCAGGCGCAAGGCGGTTTCGCCGACCTTGCGTACCGCCGCCTCGATCTCGGCGCTGGGCCGCGCCGCGTAGTTCATGCGCAGGCAGTGCCGGTACTTGCCGGAGGCGGAGAAGATACTGCCCACCGCGATCTGTACCCCTTGTTCGAGTAAAGCGCGGTTCAGCCGCAGCGTGTCGAAACTTTCCGGTAGCTCGACCCACAGCATGAAGCCGCCCTGTGGCCGGCTGACGCGGGTGCCTGGCGGGAAGTAGCGCGCCACCCAGTCGCTCATCAGATCGCGCCCGCGCTGATACTGGCTGCGCATCCGGCGTACATGCGGGTGGTAGTGGCCGCCTGCGATGAAGTCGGCGATGGCCAGCTGCGGTTGCACGCAGGTGCTGCCAGTGCCGATGTATTTCATGTGCAGCACCCGCTCCAGATAACGCCCAGGCGCCACCCAGCCGATGCGCAGGCCCGGCGCCAGGGTCTTGGAGAATGAGCTGCAGAGCAGCACGCGGCCGTCTTCGTCGAACGACTTGACCGTTGGCGGGCGCGGGTAGTTATAGGCCAGGTCGCCGTAGACGTCGTCTTCCAGAATCGCCACGTCGTAGCGCTGGGCCAGGGTCAGCAGGGCCTTCTTGCGCGCCTCGGGCATGATGTAGCCCAGCGGATTGTTGCAGCTGGGGGTGATCTGGATGAGCTTGATCGGCCACTGCTCCAGGGCCATTTCCAGCGCCTCCAGGCTGATCCCGGTGGTCGGGTCGGTGGGGATCTCCAGCGCCTTCATGCCCAGGCCTTTGAGCGTCTGCATGGCGCCGTGAAAGCTGGGCGAATCCACCGCAACGATGTCGCCCGGTTCGCACACCGCGCGGATGCTGGTCGACAGCGCTTCGTGGCAGCCGGTGGTCACCACCAGGTCGGCCGGGCTGACGTGGCAGCCGGAATCGAGCATCAGCCGCGCGATCTGTTCGCGCAGGGCGATGTTGCCGTGGATGTTGTCGTAATACAGACCGGGCATGTCCTGGCGCCGGCTGAGCTGGGCCAGGCTGCGCAGCAAGGGCTTGAGGCTTGGACTGTTGACGTCGGGCATGCCCCGGCCAAGCTGAACCACGTCCGGCCGAGGCGTGCCGCGCACCAGCTCCAGCACCTGCTCCCACTGTGAAATCTCCACCGGGCGTTGCGCTGGCCGGGTCACGGCGGGCAGGGCTGGCAGGCTGCGATGGTCGGTAACGAAGTACCCCGATTTTGGCCGCGGCGCGACCAGGCCGTTGTCCTCGAGCATGCGGTAGGCCTGCTGTACGGTGCTCAGGCTGACCCCGTGTTCAACACTCAACGCGCGCACCGACGGCAGCCGCTGGCCGGGCCGGTAGAGACCTTGTTCGATGCGCGCGCCGAGCATCTCAGCGAGGTTCAGATACAGCGTCACGGCAATACTCCTGCAGCGCTTGAGGTGACTGACCAGTACAGATCGGGCAAAAATACAGCATTCAGCGCCAGATCCGCCAATTCTGTATGGGAATAATAAAGGTTTTTTGCGTCTGTATTGGCTATGGCTCATGCGCGCATGCTTTCTCCACGGTGGATCTGGAACAGGAGCAAGCAGCAATGGGTGTTTTCAGTGATGTGCGCGTGCAACCCGCAGTGGAACAGCTTGAGGCGCATCAGCCCCAGGTCGCCAGCGCTCAAGCAGGCTTTAGCGGTGCTGGCCTGATGCTGCACCGCTGGCGTACCCGGCGCGCCCTGCTCGAGCTCGATGATCAGCAACTGCGTGATATCGGCCTGAGCTGGGAGCAGGCGCGCCAAGAGGGCAGCAAGCCGTTCTGGAAGGCCTGAAGCGCGTGGCGCCTACACCAGCTCTTTGAGTCGATGCCAGAGCATGCCCAGCGCCAACAGCGGCGAGCGCAGGTGCTGGCCGCCGGGGAAGGTCATGTGCGGCACCTTGGCGAACAGGTCAAAGCGCCCGCTGTGCTGGCCGCTGATCGCCTCGCCGAGCAGGCGTGCGGCCAGGTGCGTGGCGTTCAGGCCGTGACCAGCGTAAGCCTGGGCGTAATACACGTTGGCCTGGCTGGCCAGTCGGCCTACCTGCGGCAGACGGTTGGCGCCGATGCCGATCATGCCGCCCCATTGATAATCGATGCGCACGTCCGCCAGCTGCGGGAACACCTTGAGCATCTTCGGCCGCATGTAGCCGGCGATATCCTGCGGGTCGCGCCCGGAGTAGTGGCAGGCGCCGCCGAACAGCAGCCGGTGATCCGCCGAAAGGCGATAGTAGTCGAGCGCCACGCGTTGGTCGCAGACCGCCATGTTCTGCGGCAGCAAGGCCCGCGCGCGTTCCTCGCCCAGCGGCTCGGTGGCAATCACGTAGCTGCCGGCGGGCAGTACCTTGCCGCCCAGTTCGCGGTTGAGGTCGTTGTGATAAGCGTTGCAGCACAGCACCAGCGTGCTGGCGCGGACCGTGCCGCTGGCAGTGTGCACCTGCACTTGCGGGCCATAGTCGATGCGCGTGACCTCGGAGTGTTCGTGCAGGCGCACGCCCAAGCCCGCAGCAACAGCCGCCTCGCCCAGTGCCAGGTTGAGCGGATGCAGGTGGCCCGAGCCCATGTCGATCAGGCCGCCGACATAGCGCTCGGAGTTGACCACTGTGCGGATGTCTTCTGCCGGTACCAGACGCAGCTCATGGCCATAACCGAGGCTGCGCAGCTCTTCGGCGTCGGCGGCAAAGCCCTGCAGCTCGCCGGGCTTGTTCGCCAGGTCGCAGTAGCCCCAGGTCAGGTCGCAGGCAATCGCATGGCGCTCGACCCGCTGGCGGACGATATCCACCGCTTCCAGGCCCATCAGCTTGAGGCTGTGCACACCCTGCTCGCCGAGCACCGGCAAAAACTGCTCAAGGCCATGGCCGACCCCGCGAATCAGCTGACCACCGTTGCGCCCGCTGGCGCCCCAGCCGATTTTGCGCGCTTCGAGCAAGATCACCGACAGGCCGCGCTCGGCCAGTTCGATGGCCGTGTTCAGGCCCGAATAGCCACCGCCGACGATGCACACGTCGGCGCTGTGCTGGCCTTGCAGAGCCGGGTGATCCGTCTGTGGCGCGCTGCTGGCGGCGTAATAGGAGGCGGCGTGCTGCGCGCTGTGGATCATCGGATCGGCCTTGGCGGAGAGTGGAAGGCGGCGAGCATAAGCCGGGGGTTTGGCTTGCGGCAACCGGCGAGGGCTGAGCCCTCGTTCGCGGGCAAGCCCGCTCCCACAGGTACAGCGCTAGCGTCAGACCTTGCCCGATCCCTGTGGGAGCGGGTTTACCCGCGAATGGGCCTATAATCCACTTCACCTTCCAGATCCCTGTCACGCCATGTCCTGCAACCGCCACAAGATCCACTTTCTGCGCGAACTGATCCCTTCTTTCGAATGCGAGCCCGGCTGCCACGACTGCTGCGGGCCGGTGACCACCTCGGCGGAAGAAATGGCCGCACTGCCGCGTAAATCCGCTGAAGAGCAGGCCGCCGCGCTGGAGCGGCTCGACTGCGTGCACCTCGGCGCGCAAGGTTGTACGGTGTACGCTGAGCGGCCAATGATCTGCCGTCTGTTCGGCACCACGCCGCGCCTGGCCTGCCCGCGCGGGCGCGGCCCGGCCGAGCCGATCGAGCCCGAGGCGGAGCAACTGGTGCACCAGTTCATTGCCAGCACCCGCCAGGTGCTGGTCTGAGCCTCAGTCCGGGATCGGCAGGCACAGGCTCTCTTTGACTTCTTCCATGACGATGTAGCTCTTCGACTCGCGCACGTGCGGCAGCTTCAGCAGGATGTCGCCGAGCAGCTTGCGGTACGAGGCCATCTCGGAAATCCGCGCCTTGACCAGATAATCGAAGTCGCCCGACACCAGATGGCACTCAAGCACATGCGGCAGCTTGAGTACGGCGCGGCGAAACTCCTCGAAAGTATCCCCTGACTTGTAGTCCAGGCTGATCTCGACAAACACCAGCAGGCTGCCCTTGAGGTGCTGCGGATTGAGCCGGGCGTTGTAGCCCATGATGATCCCCTCGCGCTCCAGGCGGCGCACGCGCTCGGTGCACGGGGTGGTGGAGAGGCCGACCTTTTCACCCAGCTCGGTGAACGAGATACGGCCGTCACTCTGCAGGATCCGCAGGATATTGCGGTCGATCTTGTCCAGTTCACGCTTGCTCTGATGCTGGGTTCTCATAGGGGATGCCCCTCCGTAAAAGCCGACATGGCCAAGAATTGTCGCCAAATATAGGCCTTTATATAGTGAAATGCACTGGCCGGTCCTTCATATACTGCGCCCATTCATGCCATATAAACAAAATGTCGCGGCGTGCCGCGTGCGAGGGATAGACGATGCGAGTTCTGGTGCTTGGTAGCGGTGTAATCGGTACCGCCAGTGCCTACTACCTGGCCCGGCAAGGTTTCGAGGTGACGGTGGTCGACCGCCAGCCAGCGGTGGCCATGGAAACCAGTTTTGCCAACGCCGGCCAGATCTCGCCGGGCTACGCCTCGCCTTGGGCCGCCCCGGGTGTGCCGCTCAAGGCCATCAAGTGGCTGCTGGAGCGCCACGCCCCGCTGGCGATCAAGCTCACTGGCGATGTAGACCAGTACCTGTGGATGGCGCAGATGCTGCGCAACTGCACCGCCAACCGCTATGCCGTGAATAAAGAGCGCATGGTGCGGCTGTCCGAATACAGCCGCGACTGCCTCGACGAGCTGCGCGCCGAGACCGGCCTGAGCTACGAAAACCGTGCGTTGGGCACCACTCAGCTGTTCCGCACCCAGGCGCAGCTCGATGCGGCGGCAAAAGACATCGCCGTACTCGAGCAGTCGGGTGTGCCGTACGAGCTGCTCGACCGCGATGGCATTGCCCGTGTCGAGCCGGCCCTTGCCGGGGTTACCGACATTCTCGCCGGTGCCCTGCGCCTGCCAAACGACCAGACCGGCGACTGTCAGCTGTTCACCAACAAGCTGGCCGAGATGGCCATCAAGCTCGGTGTCGAGTTCCGCTTCGGTCAGGACATCCAACGCCTGGACCATGCCGGTGATCGCATCAACGGCGTGTGGATCGACGGCAAGCTGGAAACCGCTGACCGCTACGTGCTGGCACTGGGCAGCTACTCGCCGCAGATGCTCAAGCCACTGGGTATTAAAGCGCCGGTGTATCCACTCAAGGGTTACTCGCTCACCGTGCCGATCACCGACCCTGGCATGGCGCCGACCTCGACCATTCTCGACGAGACCTACAAGGTCGCAATCACCCGTTTCGACAACCGCATCCGCGTCGGCGGCATGGCCGAGATCGCCGGTTTTGACCTGTCGCTGAACCCGCGCCGGCGCGAAACGCTGGAGATGATCGTCAACGACCTTTATCCTCGCGGCGGCGACCTGAGCCAGGCCAGCTTCTGGACCGGGCTGCGCCCGGCCACCCCGGACGGTACGCCGATCGTGGGTGCAACCAGTTTCCGCAATCTGTTCCTCAACACCGGTCACGGCACCCTGGGCTGGACCATGGCCTGTGGCTCCGGGCGTTTGCTGGCCGACCTGATCGCCAAGCGCAAGCCGCAGATCAGTGCTGAGGGCCTCGATATTTCCCGTTATGGCAACCACAAGGAGTTCGCCAAGCATGGCAATCCAGCGCCAGCTCACCAATGAGCGCATGAGTCAGATCGTCACCCACAACGGCACGGTGTACCTGGCAGGTCAGGTCGGTGATGACCTCAGCGCCGGCATCGAGCAGCAGACCCGTGAGACGCTGGCGACCATCGAGCAACTGCTCGACCAGGCCGGTACCGACAAGACCCGCTTGCTCTCGGTGACCATCTACATGAAAGACATCGACGCCGACTTCGCCGGCATGAACGCGGTCTGGGACCAGTGGCTGCCGGCCGGCGTCGCGCCAGCCCGGGCCACAGTTGAAGCCAAGCTGTGCGAGCCGGAAATCCTCGTCGAGCTGTCGGTGGTCGCTGCACTGCCGTAACCCGTTCCCTCACCCCGGCGCGGTGGCTACCTACTCCCCACCCACCGTGCCGGGGGCTTATTCAACAACCCGTACTGCCAGAAGGCTGCCGCCATGCGTCCCGCCCGCGCCCTGATCGACCTCCAGGCCCTGCGCCACAACTATCGTCTGGCCCGTGAACTGTCCGGTGCCAAAGCCCTCGCCGTGATCAAGGCCGATGCCTATGGGCATGGCGCGGTGCGCTGTGCGCTTGCCTTGGAGGCTGAGGCCGATGGCTTCGCTGTGGCCTGTATCGAAGAGGCGCTGGAGCTGCGCGCCGCTGGCATCAAAGGGCCGATTCTGTTGCTCGAAGGCTTCTTCGAAGCCAGCGAGCTGGCGCTGATCAGCGCCAATGATCTGTGGTGCGTGGTGCATTCGTTGTGGCAACTGGAAGCGATCGAACAGAGCGCTGTGGCCAAGCCGTTGAAGGTCTGGCTCAAGCTCGACAGCGGCATGCACCGAGTGGGTCTGCATCCAGAGGATTACCAGCAGGCCTATCAGCGCCTGCTGGCCAGCGGCAAGGTGGCGCGCATCGTCTTGATGAGCCACTTCGCCCGCGCCGACGAGCTTGATGTGCAGGCCACGGCGCAGCAGCTCGCGGCATTCGAAGAGGCGCGCCAAGGCCTCAGCGCCGAATGCAGCCTGCGCAACTCACCGGCCGTGCTTGGCTGGCCGCAGGTGCCGAGCGACTGGGTGCGCCCTGGCATCATGCTGTACGGAGCGACGCCGTTCGAGGTGCCCCAGGCCGAGGCGAGCCGACTGCAACCGGTCATGACTCTGCAATCGCGGGTCATCAGTGTGCGCGAACTGCCTGCGGGTCAACCGGTCGGTTATGGCGCCAAGTTCATCAGTCCACGGCCGACCCGGGTCGGCGTGGTTGCGATGGGTTATGCCGACGGTTACCCACGCCAGGCCCCAACTGGCACCCCGGTGCTGGTGGCCGGCAAGCGCAGCCAACTGATCGGCCGGGTGTCGATGGACATGCTCTGCATCGACCTGACCGATGTCCCCGAAGCGACCCTGGGCAGCCCGGTCGAGCTGTGGGGCAAGCAGGTGTTGGCCAGTGACGTGGCCGGGCATGCCGGGACCATTCCTTACCAGCTGTTCTGCAACCTGAAGCGGGTGCCACTGGAGTACATCGGCGAATAAAGCTGCGCTGCGGACGGGCAGGGGTGTGGAGTGTTGTAAATACTGAACGGCATTGCCATGATATCGTTCACATTCGACCCCACCCCCACCGTTTCAGGAGGCGCAAGCTTTGGACGTCGGCGAACGACTGCAAGCCATCCGCAAGCTCAAGGGCCTGTCCCAGCGGGAACTCGCCAAGCGCGCGGGGGTAACCAACAGCACCATCTCGATGATCGAGAAAAACAGCGTGAGCCCTTCGATCAGCTCGCTGCGCAAGGTGCTCAGTGGCATTCCGATGTCGATGGTCGAGTTCTTTTCGGTAGAAATGGAAGTCGAAAGCCAGGCCCAGATCGTCTACAAGGCCCATGAGCTGATCGACATCTCCGACGGTGCGGTGACCATGAAACTGGTCGGCAAGTCGCATCCCAATCGCGCCATTGCCTTCCTCAACGAGGTCTACCCGCCTGGCGCCGACACCGGTGACGAGATGCTCACCCACGATGGCGAAGAGACCGGCATCCTCCTCGAAGGCCGCCTGGAGCTGGTGGTCGGTAGCGAGACCTTTGTGCTCGAAGCTGGCGACAGTTATTACTTCGAGAGCACCCGTCCGCACCGTTTTCGCAACCCGTTTGCCGAGCCCGCACGCTTGATCAGTGCCGCGACACCGTCGAACTTTTGATCCAGCGCAGCGTATTGATTCGCCAATAGCCCTTTCACTTGTGTGGTCGTTTCGCGGCTGTGGTGTAGCCGCTATACTTTTCAACGCCCGCAATTCGTGGCTGCGGGCGTGATCAGCCACCATGAGGGTGAACGCGTGAACCAAATCAAGAAGATGCTGGCCATACCAGCTGCCGTTTTCGCCCTGTGGGCAGTCACCGCAAACGCGGCGACCAACGATGATATTGCCAAGCGCCTGGCGCCGGTCGGCCAGGTGTGTGTTCAGGGCCAGGAATGCAAGGGCATGGCCGTGGCGGCTGTGGCCAGCGGTGGCGCGGCCAAGTCGGCTGATGACGTGATCGCCAAGCACTGCAATGCCTGCCATGCCACCGGCCTGCTCAATGCGCCGAAGATCGGCGATACCGCTGCTTGGAAAGAGCGTGCCGATCATCAGGGTGGGCTTGATGGGATCCTCGCCAAGGCGATTACCGGGATCAACGCCATGCCGCCCAAGGGCACCTGCGCTGATTGTTCGGACGATGAGCTGAAGGCGGCGATTCAGAAGATGTCCGGGCTTTGACCTATCGGTTGCTGGGGCTGCGCAACAGCCCCAGCAATCCCAAGCCAGGTGCAGCAAATCCCGCCCGCCCACGGTCCAACCCCCTGACCGCATGGACGTAACAGGAGGCACCGATGGCCCACAGCTGCAGCATCGACCAGGCCGTAGATCACGTTCTGGCCCATTTGCCCGCCCATATTCACATGGGCCTGCCGCTCGGCCTGGGCAAACCGAATGCCTTCGTCAACGCGCTCTATGCCCGCATCCGTGAGCTGCCCGAACGCCGTCTGACCATCTACACCGCGCTCAGCCTCGGCCGGCCGCCATTGGGCGATGGCCTGCAGAAACGCTTCCTCGAACCCTTCATCGAACGGGTCTTCGCCGACTACGAAGAGCTCGACTACCTGGCCGACCTGCGCGGCGACAAACTGCCCGCCAATATCCGCGTCGAGCAGTTCTTCATGCAGCCCGGCAGCCTGCTGCACAGCTGCATGGCCCAGCAGGACTACGTCAGCAGCAACTACAGCCACGCCGCCCGCGATATCAACGCCAAGGGCCTCAACCTGATCGCGCAACTGGTGGCCGAAACCCCGGAGCGCCCGGATCACCTGAGCCTGGCCTGCAACCCGGACATCACCCTCGACCTGCTGCCGATGGTCGCCAAGCGCCGCGCCGCCGGCGAGACCATTCTTCTGCTCGGCCAGGTGCACACCGAGCTGCCGTACATGCCCGGCGCTGCCGAACTGGGGCGCCAGGCCTTCGACCTGTTGATCGACGAGCCCGAGCAGCGCCGGCTGTTTTCCACTCCGAACATGCCGGTGGCGACTCAGGACCATTGCATCGGCCTGCACGCCAGCGCCCTGGTGCGTGACGGTGGCACGCTGCAGATCGGCATCGGCGCCATGGGCGATGCGGTAACTGCTGCGTTGTTGGCGCGCCAGGGCGACAACGAGGGTTACCGCGCCGTGCTGGACGAGCTGGATATCCAGCCGTGGCTGGCGCTGATCGAACGTGAAGGCGGCCTGGATGGCTTCGCCCAAGGCCTGTATGGCTGCAGCGAAATGTTCGTCAACGGCCTGCTGGCGCTGGCCGAAGCCGGCGTGGTGCGACGCCCGGCCGATGAACACGGGGTGCTGGTGCACGGTGGTTTCTTTCTCGGCCCACAGGCGTTCTACCAGCGTCTGCGCGAGATGCCGCTGGAGCAGCGCCAGCGCTACGCAATGACCGCCATCAGCTACATCAACGAGCTGTATGGCCAGGAAGAATTGAAACGCCGCCAGCGCCGCGATGCACGCTTCATCAACACCGTATTCGCCATGACCCTGCTCGGCGCCGGCGTCGCCGACCAGCTGGAAGACGGTCGCGTTCTGAGCGGGGTAGGCGGGCAGTACAACTTCGTCGCCCAGGGCCACGCGTTGCAAGGCGGCCGCTCGGTGCTGCTGCTGCGCAGCTGGCGCGAGGCCGGTGGCGAGGTCAGCTCCAACCTGTACTGGACCTATGGCCACTGCACCATCCCGCGGCACCTGCGCGATATCGTCGTCACCGAATACGGCATCGCCGACCTGCGCGGGCAGACCGACAGCGAAGTCATCGCCCGGCTGCTGGCGATCAGCGATTCACGTTTTCAGGGCGAGTTGCTCGAGCAGGCCAAGGCCGCCGGCAAACTGGCCAAGGACTTCGTGCTGGATCAGCGCTTTTGCGACAACACCCCGGAGCGCCTCGAAGCGCTGCGTGAGCGGCATCCACGGTTGTTCCCGGAGTATCCGCTGGGCACGGACTTCACCGCCGAGGAGCGTGATTTGTTCAGGGCGCTGAACTGGCTCAAGAGCAAGTTCAAGCTGAGCGAGGTGCTCGAGCTGGGCAAGGCGGCGCTCGATGCACCGCCGCCCGAAGCCTATCCGGCGCAGCTGGCGCGGATGGGCCTGGAGCAGCCGCAGGGGCTGAAACAAGAGCTGTATCAGCGCCTGCTGCTGG
Source organism: Pseudomonas sp. PGPR N4 (assembly GCF_059693665.1). Lineage (NCBI taxonomy): Bacteria > Pseudomonadati > Pseudomonadota > Gammaproteobacteria > Pseudomonadales > Pseudomonadaceae > Pseudomonas > Pseudomonas sp. PGPR N4. The sequence continues at coordinate 584,249 of NZ_JCAUKV010000002.1, read as the reverse complement.
CCGGGTTGCAGGCAACCCGGTGAGCGTCACTCAATGAAGGTGACCACGCCGCCTGCAAGCGACTTGACCCGCGCTAGCGACTCAACCCGGTAACCCTGGCTGTCGAGCTCGGCACGGCCGCCCTGGAATGACTTCTCGATGACGATGCCCAGCCCGGCAACGGTAGCGCCAGCCTGCTTGATGATCGAGATCAGCGCCTGCGAGGCCTTGCCGTTGGCGAGGAAGTCGTCGATGACCAGCACGCGGTCGCTGCTGTTGAGATGACGCGGCGAAATCGCCACGGTGTTCTCGGTCTGCTTGGTGAACGAATACACCGAGGCAGTCAGCAGGTTTTCGGTCAGGGTCAGCGACTGGTGCTTGCGGGCGAACAGCACCGGTACACCGAGTTTCAGGCCGGTCATGATCGCCGGAGCGATGCCCGAGGCTTCGATGGTAACGATCTTGGTCACGCCGGAGTCTGCGTACAGTCGGGCGAATTCGTCACCGATCAGCTGCATCAGGGCAGGATCGATCTGGTGGTTGAGAAACGCGTCGACTTTGAGAACCTGGTCGGAAAGCACGATGCCTTCTTCGCGAATCTTCTGCTGCAGTGCTTCCACTGTGGTATTCCTCGATGTAGCAAAAAGTGGCCACGGCTGGCTGCCGTGACAAAAGTGTAAAAGGGTTCAGCGCTTGAGCATTGCCCGTATATCGGCCAAGGCGTTGTTGCCGCGCGCGGCTTTGACTTCAACCGGCGCATCGTCCAGACCTTCCCAGCACAGATCATCCGGCGGTAGTTCGTCAAGGAAGCGGCTGGGCGTGCAATCGATGATTTCGCCGTACTGCTTGCGCTTGGCAGCGAAGGTGAAGGCCAGGGTCTGGCGTGCGCGGGTGATGCCCACGTAGGCCAGGCGCCGCTCTTCTTCGATGGTGTCGGCCTCGATGCTGGAGCGGTGCGGGAGGATTTCCTCTTCCATGCCCATGATGAACACGTAGGGGAATTCCAGGCCTTTGGAGGCGTGCAAGGTCATCATCTGCACGCCTTCGGCGTTTTCCTCTTCTTCCTGCTGGCGCTCGAGCATGTCGCGCAGGACCAGTTTGCCGATGGCGTCCTCGATGGTCATGTCACCCTCTTCGTCTTTCTCGAGGGTGTTTTTCAAGGCATCGATCAGGAACCAGACGTTGCTGATCCGGAAATCCGCCGCCTTGTCACTGGCGGTGTTCTGGCGGATCCAGTTTTCGTAGTCGATGTCGCGGACCATCTCGTGCAGCGCTGCGATCGGGTCATCCAGCGCAACCTTGTGGCGAACGCCGTCGAGCCAGTGCTTGAAGCGCTGCAAGCGCTCGGTGTAGCGCGCATCGAGGTGCTCGCCGAGGCCAATTTCGTCGCTGGCGGCGTACATCGACACGCCACGCTCGGTGGAATAGTTGCCGAGCTTTTCCAGGGTGGTCGAGCCGATTTCCCGGCGCGGCACGTTGATCACGCGCAGGTAGGCGTTGTCGTCATCCGGATTGACCAGCAGGCGCAGGTAGGCCATCAGGTCCTTGACCTCCTGGCGCCCGAAGAAGCTGTTGCCGCCCGACAGGCGATACGGCACCTGGTGGTGCTGCAGCTTCAATTCGATCAGCTTGGCCTGGTAGTTGCCGCGGTAGAGGATGGCAAAGTCGCTGTAGGGACGGTCGGTGCGCAGGTGCAAGGTGAGGATTTCCATGGCCACACGCTCGGCCTCGGTTTCCTCGTTCTTGCAGCGGATCACGCGGATTTCGTCACCGTGGCCCATCTCGCTCCACAGCTGCTTTTCGAAATCATGCGGGTTGTTGGCGATCAGCACATTGGCGCAACGCAGGATGCGGCTGGTCGAGCGGTAGTTCTGCTCGAGCATGACCACCTTCAGCGACGGATAGTCCTCTTTCAACAGCATGAGGTTTTCCGGGCGGGCACCGCGCCAGGCGTAGATCGACTGGTCATCGTCGCCGACCACGGTGAACTGGTTGCGCATGCCGATCAGCATCTTCACCAGCAGGTACTGACTGGCGTTGGTGTCCTGGTATTCGTCGACCAGCAGGTAGCGCACCTTGTTCTGCCAGCGCTCAAGCACCTCGGGGTGCTCCTGGAACAGTTTGACCGGCAGCAGGATCAGGTCGTCGAAGTCCACCGCGTTGTACGCCTTGAGCGTGCGCTGATAGTGGGTGTAGACGATGGCGGCGGTCTGCTCGCGCGGATTGCGGGCTTTTTCCAACGCCTCGGCGGGCATGATCAGCTCGTTCTTCCAGGCACCGATCATGTTCTTGATCTCGTCGATGCCGTCGTCGCCGGAGTACTCCTTCTGCATGATGTCCGACAGCAAAGCCTTGATGTCGGCCTCGTCGAAGATCGAGAAGCCCGGCTTGTAGCCCAGGTGCTTGTGCTCCTTGCGGATGATGTTCAAGCCCAGGTTGTGGAAGGTGCAGACGGTCAGGCCGCGGCCCTCACCTGCGCGCAGCAGGGTGGCGACCCGCTCCTTCATCTCGCGCGCGGCCTTGTTGGTGAAGGTCATGGCGACGATGTACTGGGCACGGATGCCGCAGTTCTGGATCAGGTGGGCGATCTTGCGGGTGATCACGCTGGTCTTGCCGGAGCCAGCACCGGCGAGCACCAAAAGAGGGCCGCCGACATAGTCACAGGCTTCTTGTTGCCGGGGATTGAGTCGGGACATGCTAGAACCGGGGTCGCCAGAAAATAGCCGCGCATTCTAACAGGCAAGTCACGCTTGTGGCGCGACCGTCTGACGCCGGAGTCAGACTTTTGTGACGTCCGGTGCCCTACCTGGCGGGAGTGGATCATGGCCTTGCCGCCACAATCGAGCTATTACTCAAATCAGATTTGCCGGTTGTACGACTTTTGGAGCAGGATGCGCGACAGAATACGACGGAGTGCAGCCCCGGGATGGGTGTTAATAAGAGTGAATATCATTTGGCTCTTGAGGTAGGATACCCCCGTCACGGTTAACGACCTCGCCTAAGGAGCGCGCTTGTCCACGCCTGTCGAACCCTTGCGTTTGCTGCTGTTGGCCGATGAGCCGGAGTGGGCGGCCAGCTTGCGCGACTGCCTGCAGCCTTTGGCTGGCAGCGCGGTGCTGCTGACCGCGCCCAACTGGGAGGCGGTCAACAGCCTGTTTGCCCACGACCGTCAGGCGGTGGTGCTGGCAACGCCTGCGCTGCTGCCGACCCCGGGCCGCTGCGAGTTGCCGACCATTGTCCTGCTCGAAGACGAGCCCGAGGCGCCGCCTGCCGGCGTCAGTGACTGGCTGGTGCTGGCGCAACTGAGCAGTGACAGCCTGCGCCGCTCGCTGCGTCATGTGCGCGAGCGCGGCGTGCTGGTCGCCACCCTGCAGCGCCTGGCCGAACAGGACCCGCTGACCGGCATCGCCAACCGTCAGGGCTTTCAGGCCCTGCTGACCACGCGCCTGGCCGAACACGACGGCCGTGGCGTTGCTCTTGGCCATCTGGATCTGGACAACTTTCGCCACGTCAACGATGCACTCGGCCATCAGGGCGGCGACCGGCTGATCCTGCAGGTGGTGACCCGGCTCAAGTTGCAGCTGGAGGCGGGCGATCAGCTGGCCCGGCTGGGCAGCGACGAATTCGCCCTGCTGATCGACACCCGTCGCGAGCCGAACCGCGCCGAATGGGTGGCCGAGCGCATCGTCGAAGCGCTGGGTGAGCCGTACTGGGTCGATGGCGAAAGCCTGCTGGTGGGCTGCAGCCTGGGTCTGGCCCATGCTCGCGCGCAGGCCGGCGCCGACCCACTGATGTGGCACGCGCACATCGCCATGCGCCAGGCCAAGAGCGTGCAGGGTTGCAGCTTTCATGTGTTCAACGAGCGGATCAACCGCAATGCGCGCAGCCTGGCTGACCTTGAAGGCGAACTGCGCCGCGCCCTGCGCCGCGACGAGCTGGAACTGCATTACCAGCCACGGCTGAACCTCGTCGATGGCCGCATCGTTGGCCTCGAAGCACTGGTACGCTGGAACCACCCCGAACGCGGCCTGCTGCCGCCGAGCGAATTCGTGCCGCTGGCCGAGCAGAGCGGCCTGATCGTGCCGCTCGGCTACTGGGTCATCTCACGTGCCCTGCGCGACATGCAGGGCCTGCGTGAGCACGGCATTGCGCCGCTGCACATGGCGGTCAACCTGAGCTTTCGCCAGTTTCAGGACAGCCAGCTGCTGGCGACCCTGAGCCGGCTGATCATCGAGCATGGCGTCGATGCCCGGTGGCTTGAGTTCGAACTGACCGAAACCGCGGTGATGCGCCGCAACGAGCTGGTGCGCCAGACCATGGACGCCCTGGGCCGCCTGGGCGTGCGCTTCTCGCTGGATGACTTTGGCACCGGTTTTTCGTCGTTCGTGCACCTGAACAGCCTGCCGATCACCTTGCTCAAGGTCGACCGCAGTTTTGTCGGTGGTATGGAGCTGCGCGAAGAAAACCGCAAGCTGGTCCACGCGATGATCAACCTGGCGCACAACCTCAACCTCGAAGTGGTCGCCGAGGGTGTCGAAAGCGAAGAGCAGATGGCGCTGCTGCGAGGCTTTGGCTGCGACCAGGTGCAGGGTTTTCTGGTCAGCCAGCCGCTGCCGGTGGATGAGCTGGTAACCTACCTGCAGCAGGTGCCGGTCAGTGCGATCCGCGCTGTCTGAGTGCGCCGGGGCTGCTTTGCAGCCCTTTCGCGACACAAGGCCGCTCCTACAGGAACCAGGTCGTCTGGGCATTGCGCGGTCCCTGTAGGAGCGGCCTTGTGTCGCGAAAGGGGCGCAAAGCGCCCCCAGCATTCCCGACCGTCACCCCCCCACGGCAACCTTGCGCAACATCCGCCGCACTCGCCATTCAAACGCGAAGGTCAACGCCACCGAGGAGCAGGCCAGGCCCAGCGCCAGGCCCCACCAGATGCCGAGTGCACCGCCGCCGAGGTTGAAGGCAAACAGCCACGCACTTGGCGCGCCGATCAGCCAATAACAGCCCAGACCGATCAGGAAGGTGGTCTTGGCGTCTTGCAGGCCGCGGATCGAACCCATGGCGATGGTCTGCACACCATCGAACAACTCAAACCACGCCGCCACCATCACCAGCCCCACTGCCAGCTGGAAGATGCCGGCAAAGGCAGGGTCATTGCGGTCGATGAACAATCCCACCAACTGCTCGGGCAGCAACAGGAACAGCGCGGCGAAGGCAAACATCAACAGCGCACCAAAGCAAATACCGACCCGCCCGGCACTGCGCGCTGCAAGCAGGTTGCCGCCGCCGTAATACAGGCCGACCCGCATGGTCACCGCATAAGACAACCCGGTCGGCACCATGAACGCGGTCGAGACGATCTGCAGGGCGATCTGATGCGCCGCCAGCTCGGTGCTGCCGAGCACACCCATGCACAGCGCGGCGAAGGCGAACAAGCCGACTTCGACCATGTACGTGCCGCCAATCGGCAGGCCCAGCCGCCACAGCTCGCGCAACGCCGACAGCGATGGCCGCGCCAGGCCCTTGCGCAGCGGGTAGGCGTCGTAGAAGCGGTGCCAGCGGATATACAGCGCCAGAGCGATGGCCATGCCCAGCGAGACCAGCGCGGTGACCAGGCCAATGCCGACCAGGCCGAGTTTGGGCAAACCGAACATGCCCTCGATCAGCGCATGGTTGAGCAAGTAGTTGAGCACCGTGCCGACCAGGCTGATGACCATCACCGGCGTCGACCGGCCAAGGGCGCTGGTGAAGCCGCGCAAGGCCATAAACGTCAGGTAGCTGGGTAGTGCCAGTGGCAACAGGGTGAGGAAGGCCATGGCCGCCTCGACGTTTTCCGGCTGCTGACCAAACATCAGCAGCACCGGGCCGAGGTTCCACAATGCCAGCGCGGCGCCCAGCGCCAAAGCCCAGGCCAGCCAGATGCCGGCCTGAGCGAGGCGGGTGGCGCCGGCGATATCCCCGGCACCCTTGCGGATCGCCACCAGCGTGCCGACGGCGGCAATCACGCCCAGGCAGAAGATCGACACGAACGAATAGCTCGCCGCGCCCAGGCCGCCACCGGCCAGGGCCTGCGGGCTGATCCGCGCCATCATCAAGGTGTCGGTCAGCACCATCAGCATATGCGCCAACTGCGAGGCAATCAGCGGCCCGGCCAGGCGCAGCAGAGCCTTGAGTTCAACGGTGGGCGCGACGTGCATGGTGAGAGTCCTTGATGCTGGGGGATGAACAGGAGGTGGATTCTGAGGCCTGGGTCAACTTTCCACAAAAGGATAAATGCGATCGCTCCCATGAGTTGAACTCATGTATGTATGATTTGCCTTGCTCGTTCGTGCCCCCCGTATTGCAGGTGCCCCATGTCCAGACAACTCCCTCCGCTCTATGCGCTGCGCGCATTCGAGGCGGCTGCACGGCATTCCTCGTTCACTCGCGCCGGCGAGGAGTTGTCGATTACGCAAAGCGCCGTCAGCCGGCACATCCGCACGCTGGAGGAGCATTTCGCCTGCCGCCTGTTCGTGCGCAGCGGCCGCAGCCTGCAGCTGACCGAGGCGGCGCGGATGCTGCTGCCCGGCGTGCGCGATGGCTTCGCTTCGCTGGAGCGCGCCTGCGATACCTTGCGCGGCGAAGATGACATCCTGCGCATGAAAGCCCCGTCGACCCTGACCATGCGCTGGCTGCTGGCGCGGCTGAGCCGCTTTCGCCATCTGCAACCGGGCAACGAAGTGCAACTGACCAGCGCCTGGATGGACGTCGATCATGTCGATTTCAATCACGAGCCGTTCGACTGCGCGGTATTGCTCAGCGATGGCCAGTTCCCGGTCGACTGGGAGGTGCGGCGGTTGTTCTCCGAGTTGCTGATCCCGGTCGGCGCTGCGCAGCTGATCGACGAGGGGCCTTGGGATGAGCAGCGCCTGGCTGACATCGAACTGCTGCATCCGACCCCGGACAAACGTGACTGGCGTAGCTGGCTGGCGCGCATGGGCCTGGCTGACAAGGTTTCGCTCAAGGGTGGGCAGGTCTTCGACACGCTTGAACTGGGCATGATCGCTGCGGCGCGTGGCTACGGGATCTCCATGGGCGATCTGTTGATGGTGGCCGAAGACGTCGCTCAAGGCCGGCTGAGCCTGCCGTGGCCGACCGCAGTGGCCAGCGGCATGGACTATTACCTGGTCTGGCCACGCACCAGGCCCGGCACAGAGCGCCTGCGTCGCTTGAGCGGGTTTCTCCAGGAAGAGGCGGCGGCAATGGACTTGCCAGCGGTGCAAATCCTGCCAGCGCTTGCGCAGTAAAACGTTTGCGAATGTCCCGGTCCGACACTCAAGTATTCGTCCGCGACGCCGATTTAGTGGCACCAGCGTCCCGCAAGAGGACGCGATTACCCGTCGAAAGCAGCGGGCGGTCAGCGCGATCAGGATGATCCCGGCCCCTTGCCAGGAGCTTGCACATGCCTCAACCCCGTGCCCGGATTGCCTCACAGCTCGGGATCGCCCTCGCCATCGTGCTGGCGCTGGTGATCACCGGCAGTACCCTGTTTGCCCTGCGCTCGCTGGACAACGCCAACCTCGCCACCCGCCAGGAACACCTGGCCAGTGAAGCGCGGCTGCTGGCTGACCAGCTGGATACCTTCCATGGTTCGCTGAAGGACAACACCCAGCGCCTCAGCGGCCTGTTCGAGCGCCGTTTCGCCTCGGGTCTGAGCCTGCATGCCGGCGAAAGCGCCACTGTCGCCGGCCAGGCCACGCCGGCGCTGTATCTGGGGGAACACCTGCTCAACAACGATTTCCAGCAGGTCGACGAGTTCAAGCAGATGACTGCTGGCGTCGCCACCGTGTTCGTGCGCAGTGGCGATGACTTCATCCGCATCAGCACCTCGCTGACCAAGCAGGATGGCAGCCGCGCCATCGGCACCCAGCTCGACCGCCAGCACCCGGCCTATGCCAAGTTGATGGCCGGGCAAAACTACGTTGGCCGTGCCGTGCTGTTCGAGCGCAACTACATGACCCGCTACGTGCCGGTGCGCGATGACAGCGGCCGAGTCATTGCGGTGCTGTTCGTCGGCTTTGACTACACCGATGCGCAGAACGCCCAGCTCGCCAACCTCAAGCGCTTCCGCATCGGTCACACCGGCTCGCTGGCGCTGCTCGACGAGCAGGGCAAGTGGCTGGTGCCGCCGGCTGATGTGGGCAATGCCGAGGCGGCCGCGCAAGCCGTCAAGAACCTCGCTGCAGAGCCGGGTACTGGCAGCTTCTGGGACAACGCCGACGAGCAGATTTTCAGCGTTGCCATGCCGTTTGCCGAAGGCCCGTGGACAGTTGTTGCGAGCATGCCCGAAGCCGAGATTCGCGACGTGACCTGGAGTGTCGGCCTGCGCCTGGCGATTGGCAGCCTGCTGGCCATGCTGCTGGCGGTGGCGGCGACGCTGTTCCTGCTGCGGCGCAAGCTGCGCCCACTGAGCGACCTGCTGCGTCAGGCCGAAGCCCTGGGTGCGGGTGATCTGAGCGCGCGTCTGACGGTCAGCAGCAACGACGAGATTGGCCAGTTGGCGCGCAGCTTCAACCAGATGGGTGAAGCACTGTCGACCATGGTTGCGCATATTCGCAGCGCCTCCGAGCAGGTCAGCGGCCGTGCTCGTTCGCTGGCCGGGCTGTCGTCCGGTGCCTGCGAAGGCATGGAGCAGCAGTCTGGCGAAATCACCAGCATGGCTGGCGCCGTCGAAGAGTTCAGCGCCACCTCGATGAACATTGCCGACAATATGGCCGGCACCGAACGCATGGCCCGCGACAATGCCGAGCACACCCGGGTTGGCCGCAGCGCGATGAACGAAGCGTCAGCCTCGCTACGCCAGATCGCCGATGCCCTCGGCGGCACTGCTGAGGTCATGGACACCCTTGGCGCCCGCTCGCAGGAAATCGGCGGCATCGTCGGGGTGATCACCGCCATCGCCGAGCAAACCAACCTGCTCGCGCTCAACGCGGCAATCGAGGCCGCTCGCGCCGGTGAGCAGGGCCGTGGCTTTGCCGTGGTGGCCGATGAGGTGCGCGGCCTGGCGGCGCGGACCCGTTCGGCAACCGACGAGATTTCCGGAATGATCGGCAGTATCCAGCAGCAGACCGGGCACGCCATCAGCACCCTGCAGCAGGGCAACCGGCTGATGCAGGAAGGCCTTGAACGCAACGTCAAAGTGGCTGATGCGCTGGCTCAGATTGACCAGCAGAGCCGCGACGCCGGTGAGCAGTTTGCCGCGATCAGCGCTGCCACTCAGGAGCAGAGCAGCACCGCGACCTTGCTCAGCCGCAACCTGCAGAGCATCGCCCAGGCCAACAGCGAGCAGCACGATGTGGCCAATGAACTGGCCACCACCGCACGTGAGCTGGAAGGCCTGGCGGCGCAGTTGCGCCAGGAAGTGGATCGCTTCCGCGTCCGCTGACAGCGGCAGCCGCCGCGCAGATCGGCCTGCGTAGCGGCTGCAATCAGGCGAGGGTTACAGCGCGCTCAGGTTCAGTGCCTGCGCACAGGCCTGCAGCGAGCGCTGTTCGCTCTGCGCGTATAGCGCCAGCTCATCCTGCACCGCCAACCCCAGCGCCGCCTCGAACGCTTCGCGGTTGGCATTGCTGCCGTAGTTGGCCTGGGCATCGTCGCCCAGGTTGGACTGGAAGATCCCCGCCGCACTGACCGGCAGGAAGTCTTCGTAAACCAGCGCTTCGAAATGCACATGCCCGGCGTCGATCAGGCCCTGCAAGGTGCTCGGCCGGCCAGCTTCGTTGCGCGCTGCCAGGCCCTTGTCGGTGGCGAAATAACGGAAGTAGGCCAGGCCCTGCTCGCGCATCTGCGCCAGGTCATCGGGGAACTCGGCGAACTGCGCCTGGAGCAACTGCTGGTAGCGCTCGGCATTGGCCTCGGCCGGCACCCCGCCGAGTGCTGCGCGGGTCGCATCGAGCAAGGTGTCGTACAGCGCCCGGCCCTTGGGCGTCAGCGCTGCTCCACGCTGTTCGATTTCGCCGAAGCGCGCAGTATGGCTGCCTTCGCTGCCGGCCTGATCGGTGAAGGCGACCTTCTCTTGCAAGGCCTTGAAGCTGGTCTGACGCAGCAGGATCGGGTGGCGCCGGGTTGGCGGGCCTTCGACCACTGCCTTGGGGGGAATGCCCTTGGCCGGCATGCCCAGCTGAATCGCATCGATGTCCAGCGTGCGCGGGGTCAGGTGATTGATGTGCGGGCCTTTGAACGCCACTACATCGGCAATCAACCGGTGCTGGTCATGCAGTTGCTGGTACTGCTCGGCAGTCACCGTCGCCTGTTGGTGCCAGCGGAAGGTGTGCAGCGCCTCCTGCACAAAGGCCTCGGCGTCGGCGGCGTTGAGGCCGTTGTTGCGCTCACATTGGGCGATCAGTTCCAGCACCCGCGGGGTGAAGATCTGCCGCTTGGCCAGAATGCTCGCAGCCAGCTCGCGCAGTTGCGGGTTGTCGATCAGCTCCAGGCGCAGCAGCGAGGTGAACACGCGGAAAGGGCTGACGTGCAGCGACTGCTCATGCACTGCGCGAAACGCCGTCGAGTGCACCGGCACGCCCGCCGAGCTCAGGTCGTAGTAACCCACCGGCTGCATGCCCATCACCGCGAACAGGCGGGCGATGGTGGCCAGCTCGGCGGCGGTGCCAACGCGGATGGCGCCATGGCGTTCGTGGTCGAGACGCTCGATTTCGCCGGTCCAGCGCAGCGCTTCAGCGACCTGCGGCTGTTGCTGCATGACCTGCTGGTTGATTTCGCTGACCAGCTCCAGCAGCGTGCCGTACAGCGGCACTTCCTGTTTGTACATGAGCGACATGGCGGCAGAGAACTGCGCACGGATGCTGTCTGGGCTGACGAAATCATGGGCGGGCATCGCAAGCTTCCTGGTGGTTAATGGGACCGTTACATGAAAACTGGGAATGGACTGCCGCCACAAGCGAAAAAAAGTAGAGGTGTCATTCCCTTTATGATTGATGTCGCCCCGACGCTATCAGCCCCCTAGCTGAGTTTTGATCCACTCCACCAAAGCCCGCACCTTCGGCACTTCGGCCGCATGCTCGGCATACGCCAGATAATGCGCGCCATTACTGCGCATAGCATGCTGCCAGGCAATCACCAAACTGCCCTCGGCTAGTTCCTTCTCCGCCAGATAACGTGGCACCAGCGCCACGCCGCAGCCCGCCTGAGCCGCACTCAAGGCCATATAAAAGGTGTCGAAGCGTGGCCCGTGGTAGCTGTTGTCGGTGTGCAGGCCCTGCTCCAGGAACCACTCATGCCAGGCCTCCGGCCGTGAAGTGCTCTGCATCAACACCAGTTCGGCCAGCGCGCTGGCATCGCTCAATTCGCGCCCTTGCAGCAGCTCAGGCGCGCACACCGGCACCACTTCCTCGTCGAACAACTGCACGCAGGTTGCCCCCGGCCAGGTGCCCTGGCCAAAGAAGAACACCACGTCGGCCGAGCCCTGCAACAGCGAGAACGGCTCCATCTCGTTGCGGATATCCAGGTGGATATTCGGGTAGCGTTTGCCAAAACCCTTGAGGTGCGGGATCAACCAGCGCACGCCAAAACTCGGTTGAGTAGCTACCTTCAATATCTCGGTCTGCTCGCCGTACGTCAGGATGTAGCGGCTGGACATGTCGACCTGGGTGAGGATCTTGTTCACCTCGGCCAGGTACAGGCTGCCCGCAGGCGTCAGCTGCAAGCGCCGGCGAATGCGCAGGAACAGGTGATGGTGGAGCATTTCTTCAAGCTGCGCGACCTGTTTGCTGACCGCACTTTGGGTCAGGTGCAGCTCTTCGGCAGCGCGGGTGAAGCTCAAGTGACGGGCTGCAGCTTCAAAGCACTGCAGGGCCGTCATCGACGGTACCAGACGTTTCGACATGGCAGTCTCTATGCAAGGGGATCATGACCTGACGGAATGATATGCGGAATAAAGGTCGTTTGTTGCACTGCTGTGATCGGATTAATACTGATCCACATCATATTTACCACCCTTCAGCCGATTTAGGAGAAGCACGATGGTTGCTGCATTGCTCGAGCGCCTTGGCGTCGCCGCCCAGGCCTATACTCAGGGCGACTACCCTGTTCACACCCCGATCGACGGTAGCCAGATCGCCACGGTGAAACTGCTCGGCAAGGCCGAGACCACCGTCTGCATCGACCAGGCCCACGCCGCCTTCGAAGCCTGGCGCACTGTACCGGCCCCGCGTCGCGGCGAGCTGGTGCGGCTGTTTGGCGAAGTCCTGCGTCAGCACAAGGCCGAACTTGGTGAGCTGGTCTCGATCGAAGCCGGCAAGATCACCCAGGAAGGCCTGGGCGAAGTGCAGGAAATGATCGACATCTGCGACTTCGCCGTCGGCCTGTCGCGTCAGCTGTACGGCCTGACCATCGCCTCCGAGCGCCCCGGCCATCACATGCGTGAGTCGTGGCATCCGCTGGGCGTGGTTGGCGTGATCAGCGCCTTCAACTTCCCGGTGGCGGTGTGGGCGTGGAACACCGCGCTGGCGCTGGTAGCCGGTAACGCCGTGGTCTGGAAACCGTCCGAGAAGACCCCGCTGACCGCACTGGCCTGCCAGGCGCTGTTCGAAAAAGCCCTGCTGGCCTTCGGTGATGCACCGGCCGGCCTGGCCCAGCTGGTGATCGGCGGCCGTGAAGCCGGCGAAGCGCTGGTCGACGACCCACGTGTACCTCTGGTCAGCGCCACCGGCAGCACCCGCATGGGCCGTGAAGTCGGCCCACGGGTTGCCGCACGCTTTGGCCGCAGCATCCTCGAACTGGGCGGCAACAACGCCATGATCCTCGCGCCGAGTGCCGATCTTGATCTGGCTGTGCGCGGCATTCTGTTCTCCGCCGTCGGCACCGCTGGCCAGCGCTGCACCACTCTGCGTCGGTTGATCGTGCACCGTTCGATCAAGGACGAAGTGGTTGCCCGCGTCAAAGCCGCCTACGGCAAAGTGCGCATCGGCGACCCGCGCGAGAACAACCTGGTCGGCCCGCTGATCGACAAGCAGTCGTTCGACGCCATGCAAGGCGCACTGGCCAAGGCCCGTGACGAAGGTGGCCAGGTGTTTGGTGGTGAGCGTCAGCTGGCCAGCCAGTATCCGAACGGCTACTACGTGACCCCGGCAATCGCCGAGATGCCTGCGCAGAGCGAAGTGGTCCGCCACGAGACCTTCGCACCGATCCTGTACGTGCTGGCTTATGACGACTTCGAGGAGGCCTTGCGCCTGAATAACGAAGTGCCACAAGGCCTGTCGTCGTGCATCTTCACCACCGACCTGCGTGAAGCCGAGCGCTTCCAGAGCGCAGCCGGCAGCGACTGCGGCATCGCCAACGTCAACATCGGCACCAGCGGTGCAGAGATCGGTGGCGCGTTCGGCGGCGAGAAAGAAACCGGCGGCGGTCGCGAGTCGGGTTCGGATGCCTGGAAAGGCTACATGCGGCGCCAGACCAACACCGTCAACTACTCACGCGAATTGCCGCTGGCGCAGGGCATCGTGTTCGACTGATGATCGCAGGCGGGGGCCTCGGCCCCCTTTCGCGGCCGTGTGCCGCGAGCGGCCGCCTGGCGGCCACACCGTAACAAGAAAAATAAGCTGAGGCCGGTCATGCCCGAATTGCGTCAACAATGTCTCTGGGAACACGTCACTCCGGCGAGCGTCGCCGTGCAGGCCCTGGCGGGCGAGCACAGGGCCGACGTCTGCGTCATCGGTGGCGGTATCACCGGCCTGTCGGCAGCGATCCATCTGCTCGAACAGGGCAAGTCAGTGATCGTTGTCGAAGCCTGGAAAATCGGCCACGGCGGCTCCGGGCGCAACGTTGGCCTGGTCAACGCCGGCACCTGGATTCGCCCCGACGATGTCGAGGCGACCCTCGGTCAACAACAGGGCAGCCGCTTGAACAAGGCCTTGGGCGAGGCACCCGCCGAGGTGTTCGCCATGATCGAGCGCCTGGGCATCGACTGCCAGGCCCAGCACAAAGGCACTCTGCACATGGCGCACAACGCCACTGGCCTGGCTGACCTGGAGGCGCGCCATCAGCAATGGAGCCGGCGCGGCGCCAACGTCGAACTGCTGACCGGCGCGCAGTGCCAGGAATACTGCGGTACCGACAAGATTTCCGCCGCGCTGCTTGACCATCGCGCCGGCACCATCAACCCGATGGCTTACACCCAAGGCCTGGCTGCTGCAGTAGAGCGGCTGGGCGGCAAGCTGTTCCAGCAATCCTCGGTCGAAGGCCTGCAGCGCGATGGCGCTGGCTGGCAGGTCAACACCGGCAAAGGCGTGGTCCGTGCCGACAAGGTGGTGATCTCCACCGGCGCCTACACCGAGGGCGACTGGAGCAACCTGCAAAAGCACTTCTTCCGTGGCTATTACTACCAGGTTGCCTCGGCACCGCTGCACGGCGCAGCCGCCGACAAGGTGCTGCCCCATGGCCAAGGCTCGTGGGACACCCGTACCGTACTCAGCAGCATCCGCCGCGATGACCAAGGCCGCCTGCTGCTCGGCAGCCTCGGTCGGGTCGACAACAAGCCGGCATGGTTCGTACGGCGCTGGGCCGACCGCATTCAGAGCCACTACTACCCGGAGCTGGGCAAGGTCGACTGGGAAATGCACTGGACCGGCTGCATCGACTTCACCCCCGATCACCTGATGCGCCTGTTCGAACCTGCACCGGGGTTGGTCGCAGTGACCGGCTACAACGGTCGCGGCAATACCACCGGCACCGTGATTGGCCGAGCCTTTGCCGAGTTTCTGCTCAAGGATGACCCCGAGCGCCTGCCGGTGCCGTTCTCGCCGATGAAAGCCGTCAGCGCGCCGTCGTTGCGTACTGCGTTCTATGAGTCAGGCTTCTCGCTGTACCACGCCGGCCAGTGCCTGCGCGTGGTCCTGTAGGAGCGGCCTTGTGTCGCGAAAGGCCAGCGTAGCTGGCCCGGCGATACCCGCGGCGAAGCTGAAATCTGGGGCCGCTACGCGGCCCTTTCGCGACAAAAGGCCGCTCCTACCGCAGCCAGCTGAGAAAGCCGCCTTTCTTGACCAGCACCGGTTTCTGCATCAACAGTGAATCGCGGCTCTGCCGGCGGAACCGCTGCAGCTTGGTCAAGGCCATCTGCACGTCGCCGCGCTGGTCCAGGCAACTGCGCAGCTGTTCCTTGTCGATCCGATACAGCACGCAGCCGCTCAGGGTACGGAACTCCACCGCCGACTCTTCTTCATCGACCAAACCTTCAATGGCCAGCAGCTCGCCCGGCCCCATGCGCCCGGCCTCGACCAGCCGCTCGCCATCGCGCACCGACGCCGACACTACCCCGCTGGCAATCACCAACACATGCTGCGAGCGCTCGCCGATGCCAAGGATCACCTGATCGACCAGGTACTCCACCGTCGTCATGTGCTGGCTCAGCTCATCACGCTCGTCGCCGCTCAGCGAGCGGAACAGGCGCACCTCATCCAGCAGCTCGCGCTGACGGCTGCGTGGCGCCGAAGCCAGGTCGGCATTCCAGATCACGCCGCTGGCTTCCAGGTGCCGATGGGCCAGGTCGAACAACTGATTGCGCACCTCGCCCTTGCGCGCCATGTCGGTGATGAAACCACTGGCTTCATATTCCACCGACTCCAGGCTTGAGGCTTTTACCGAGACCTTCGGTGCAGGCGTGGCGAGTAGCGCAGAGGTGCCTTGCAGGGCCTTTTCCAGTGCATCGAACACCCGCTTCGGGCGCACTTTGGCCGGCACCACCACGGTGATGCTCAGCCCATGCCGGTCCGCCGGGCGGCTATGATTGAGCAACTTGGCCTTGGCTGCCACCGAGTTGGGTACCACCGCCAGGCTGCCGCTGGCAGTGATCATCCGCGTTGCCCGCCAGTCGATATCGACCACTTTGCCCTCGGTGCCATCGATCGAAATCGAATCGCCAATCTGATACGGCCGCGTGGTATTCAGAACGATCCCAGAGAACACATCGCTCAAGGTGCTCTGCAACGCCAGGCCGATCACGATCGCCATTACCCCTGACGTCGCCAACAGCCCCTTGACCGGCAACTGCAGCACATAGGCCGCCGCAGCCACCACCGCCACCAGAAAAATCAATGCCCCGAGCACGTCCTGCAACAAACGCCCGCCATGGCTGCCGCGCGCCACCAGCAGCACGCCGAACACCACCGTCACCGTCCGCGCCGCAAACAGCCACCAGCCAATCGCCAGCACCGTCGCCAACAGATTGCGCGCCACATCATCGACCCACGGCGGCGGCTGCAACGGGCTCATCCCCGCCGCCACCAACACCGCGCTGAACAACAGGAAGATCGCCAGACGCGCAGCGATCCGCCACGGCTGGCGCTGCAGCGTGATCAATTGCCAGAGCAGCACATCGAGCAGGATCAAACAGGTGCCGAGCAACAGCGGGTAGGACTGGATGAACGCCAGCATGACGGTCTCGGTGCGGGGGAGGGCTGATGGGTAGTAAAGAGTAGGTGAGGGGGACAAGCAACTGGGCCGTAGTCGCAACAACAGGCCGTAATCACCATCGTTCATAAAATAGAACGCTAAAGACAAATTTAGCTATCTAGTCGCACAAAGGTCTTGGTTTTAATCTTTACTCATCAACGCGAAACACCCAACTCACTCGAAACCAAGACCCTTGCGGAGCACCAAGCCATGAGCAACTTCAAATACAACCGCCTGAACAAAGACGACGCCGTAGTCCTGCTGGTCGACCATCAAGCTGGCCTGCTGTCGCTGGTGCGTGACATCGAGCCGGACAAGTTCAAGAACAACGTGCTGGCCCTGGCCGACCTGGCCAAGTTCTTCAACCTGCCAACCATCCTTACCACCAGCTTCGAGCAAGGCCCCAACGGCCCGCTGATCCCCGAGCTGAAAGCGCTGTTCCCGGATGCGCCGTACATCGCTCGCCCTGGCCAGATCAATGCCTGGGACAACGAAGACTTCGTCAAGGCGGTCAAGGCGACTGGCAAGAAGCAGCTGATCATCGCTGGTGTGGTGACCGAGGTTTGTGTGGCGTTCCCGGCACTGTCGGCGCTGGAAGAAGAGTTCGATGTGTTCGTGGTTACCGATGCGTCCGGCACCTTCAACGAGATCACTCGTGACGCCGCCTGGAACCGCATGAGCAGCGCTGGTGCACAACTGATGAACTGGTTCGGCGTGGCCTGTGAACTGCACCGCGACTGGAGGAACGACATCGAAGGCCTCGGCGCGCTGTGCTCCAACCACATCCCGGACTACCGCAACCTGATGACCACCTACAGCGCCCTGACCGCCGCCGGCAAATAAGCCGCGCCCTCAACCCAGCGCCGGCCCACAGCAACAGCGTGGGCCATGGCCAGCCGCCTTTGCCCAGGGAACACCCATGAACAGTGCAACCGTCGATAACCGCAACGTGGTGACCCTGGTCATCCAGCACAAGGCGCGGGCCGCCGCGCTGGCGCAGTACGAGGCATGGCTCAAGCGCGCGGTAACCACCGCCCGCCAGCAGCCGGGCCACCTCGACGTCAATGTGATCCGCCCCGATGGCGGTGGTTGCCACTTCACCACCGTGGTGCGTTTTGCCGATGCTGAACTGCTGCAGGCATGGGTCAATTCGGCTGAACGCCAGGCACTGGTCAGCGAGGTGCTGCCGCTGCTTGAAGACGGCGACCACACCCATGTGCATGACGACCCGGAGTTCTGGTTCACCCCGGCCAGCAGCAACACCCCAGCGCCGCCGCGCTGGAAGCAGGCCGTGCTGACCTACCTGGTGATCTGCCCGTTGACCATGTTGGTACCGATCGTGCTGGCACCGCTGTTCACTCGCGTGCCGCAACTGGCCGGGCCGGTCATTGGCAACCTGATCGGCAACCTGCTGGTGATCCTGCCGGTGGTGTTTTTCATCATGCCGTGGGTAACCCGCCGCTGCGCCAACTGGCTACGTGGTTGAAACATTTCTGACGCTACGCTGTGCAAGCCCCTACCTAATTTCTGGAGATACCGATATGAGCACGTTCGTAACCCGCGATGGCACTTCGATCTACTTCAAGGACTGGGGCAGCGGCAAGCCCGTGCTGTTCAGCCATGGCTGGCCGCTGGATGCGGACATGTGGGACACCCAGATGGAGTTTCTCGCAAGCCGCGGCTACCGCGCCATCGCCTTTGACCGGCGTGGCTTCGGTCGCTCCGACCAACCGTGGACCGGTTATGACTACGACACCTTCGCCGACGACATCGCCCAGCTGATCGACCACCTCGATCTGCGCGACGTGACCTTGGTCGGCTTCTCCATGGGTGGCGGTGACGTTAGCCGCTACATCGGTCGGCATGGCAGCGAGCGGGTGGCCAAGCTGGTGTTGCTCGGCGCAGTAACGCCGGTGTTCGGCAAGTCCGAGAGCAACCCGGATGGCGTCGATGCTTCGGTGTTCGAAGGTATCCAGGCGGGCCTCAGAGCCGACCGTGCACAGTTCCTGGCCGACTTCGCCACCCCGTTCTACGGCATCAACAAAGGCCAGGCGGTCTCCACCGGAGTGCAGGCGCAGACCCTCAATATCGCCCTACTGGCGTCATTGAAAGCGACTCTGGATTGCGTCAGCGCCTTCTCTGCCACCGACTTCCGTCCAGACATGGCCAAAGTCGATGTGCCGACTCTGGTCATTCATGGCGACGCCGACCAGATCGTACCGATGGAAACCACCGGCAAGCGCGCAGCAGAAATGATCAAGGGCGCTGAGTTCAAGGTATACAGCGGCGCGCCGCACGGCTTTGCGGTCACCCATGCGCAGCAGTTGAACGAAGACCTGCTGGCGTTCCTGGCCAAGTAAGCCACCGAGGCGGCGCGGTTCACTCCGCGCTGCTCCCGCCCCCTATCCGAGGATTTGCCCATGACCGCCGACCTGATCCTGTTCAACGGCAAGCTGCACACCGTCGACCGTGAAAACCCAACCGCCACCGCCGTGGCCATCAAGGACGGGCGTTTTCTCGCCGTGGGCAGCGACGCCGAGGCCATGGCCTTGCGCGGTGACAGCACGCAAATCATCGACCTCAAGCAGCGCACGGTGATCCCCGGCCTCAACGACTCGCACCTGCACCTGATCCGCGGCGGTCTCAATTACAACCTGGAACTGCGCTGGGAAGGCGTGCCTTCGGTAGCCGATGCCCTGCGCATGCTCAAGGACCAGGCGGCGCGCACGCCAACTCCGCAGTGGGTGCGGGTAGTCGGTGGCTGGAACGAATTCCAGTTCGCCGAAAAACGCATGCCGACCCTTGAAGAGATCAACCAGGCCGCGCCCGATACCCCGGTGTTCCTGCTGCACCTGTACGACCGCGCGCTGCTCAACCGCGCCGCGCTCAAAGCCGTCGGCTACGACAAGGACACGCCCAACCCAGCCGGTGGCGAGATCCAGCGCGACAAGTTCGGCAACCCGACCGGCATGCTCATCGCCCGCCCCAACGCGATGATTCTCTACGCGACCCTGGCCAAAGGGCCG
Organism: Pseudomonas sp. PGPR N4; assembly: GCF_059693665.1. Taxonomy (NCBI): domain Bacteria; kingdom Pseudomonadati; phylum Pseudomonadota; class Gammaproteobacteria; order Pseudomonadales; family Pseudomonadaceae; genus Pseudomonas; species Pseudomonas sp. PGPR N4. The sequence continues at coordinate 564,810 of NZ_JCAUKV010000002.1, read as the reverse complement.
AAGCTGCCCTTGGAGTATCAGGTCAACTCGACCCGCCAGTTCATGCGTGAACTCAACCGCCTCGGCCTGACCAGCGCGATCGATGCCGGTGGTGGCTACCAGAACTTCCCCGACGATTACTCGGTAATCCAGGAGCTGGCCGACAACAACCAGCTGACCGTGCGCATCGCCTACAACCTGTTCACGCAAAAACCCAAGGAAGAGCTCGACGACTTCCGCAAGTGGACCTCCAGCGTCAAGCTGCACAGCGGCACCGACTTCCTCCGGCATAACGGCGCCGGCGAGATGCTGGTGTTCTCCGCCGCCGACTTCGAGGACTTCCTCGAGCCGCGCCCTGACTTGCCGCAGACCATGGAAGAAGAGCTGGAGCCGGTGGTTCGCCATCTGGTCGAGCAGCGCTGGCCGTTCCGCCTGCACGCCACCTACAACGAGTCGATCACGCGCATGCTCGACGTGTTCGAGAAGGTCAACCGCGACATCCCGTTCAACGGCCTGCCGTGGTTCTTCGACCACGCCGAAACCATCACCCCGCAGAACATCGAGCGCGTGCGTGCCCTGGGCGGCGGTATCGCCATTCAGGACCGCATGGCCTTCCAGGGTGAGTATTTCGTCGACCGTTACGGCGCCAAGGCGGCCGAACAGACCCCGCCGATCAAGCGCATGCTGGAAATGGGCGTGCCGGTCGGTGCCGGTACCGACGCCACTCGGGTTTCCAGCTACAACCCGTGGACCTCGCTGTACTGGATGGTCAGCGGCAAGACCGTCGGCGGCATGGAGCTGTACCCCGAAGGCCTGAGCCGCGATACCGCGCTGCAGTTGTTCACCCAGGGCAGCGCCTGGTTCTCCAGCGAGCAGGGCAAGAAAGGCCAGCTCAAGGTCGGCCAGCTGGCTGACCTGGCAGCGCTGTCGCTGGACTTCTTCAGCGTCAGTGAGGAGGCGATCAAGAGCATCGAGTCGGTGCTGACCATTGTCGATGGCAAGGTCGTGTACGGCGCCGCCGAGTTCGATAAGCTGGGCCCGGCGCAGGTGCCGGTATTGCCTGAGTGGTCGCCGGTGGCCAAGGTGCCGGGGCACTGGCGGGCGGGCACACCGTCGCTGGCAGCGATGCCACATCAGTGTTCCGGGCCGTGTGGGGTGCATGCTCACAGCCATGACAAGGCGCGCAAATCGAGTGTGCCGGTGAGTGACTTCCAGGGCTTCTGGGGATCGCTGGGCTGTTCGTGTTTCGCGTTCTGATCTGATCCGAGGCGGCCGCCTCGACGCGATCTCTGTAGGAGCGGCCTTGTGTCGCGAAAGGGCCGCGCAGCGGCCCCGACGATCTCTGGTGCTGCACAGATCCTGGGCCCGCTACGCGCGCCTTTCGCGACACAAGGCCGCTCCTACAGGGATCGCGTCAAACCTCAAGATCACGCTTCGGGACAGGTGTCGCTTTAACCCATTCAAGCCATGTCGCAGGACACGAACTCTTCCGCCAGGTGATCGATCAGGGAGCGTACCGACGGCAGCAGGCCACGCCGCGATGGGAAGATCGCATGGACGATACCGCAGCGCGGATTCCAGCCCGGCAGCACTTCTACCAGGTGCCCGCTGGCCAGATCCTCACGCACGGCCACCTTCGGCAAGTGCGCTATACCGATCCCCGCCACCACAAAATGGCGCAGGGCGAACAGGTCATCGGTGACCATCCGCGGCGTATGCGGGATGACGATGCTGCGGCTCATGTCCTCGCCCTGAAACAGCTCCCACTGATACTCACGCTGCGCGCCGCCCCAGTGCAGGCTCGGCAGCTGGCTGAGCTGCTGCGGATCGAAGCCCGCCGGCAGTTGCTCAAGAAACGCCGGCCGACCGACCAGACATTGGGTGCTGTTGCTCAGCACCTTCATCACCATGTCGGTGTTTTCCAGCGGCGGAAAGCGCACCCGCAGCGCCACATCGAAGCCCTCGTGCAGCAAGTCGACGCGGCGGTTGGTGCTCTCGATGAACAACTCGACCCGCGGATACTTGAGCATATAGCGCGTCAGCATCGGCCCGACCCAGGAGTTGAGCAGGGTGGTCGGGCAGCTCATGCGCACCAGCCCGCGCGGCTCGCTGCGGTTGCGCTCGATCACCTCGGCAGCGCTCTCGGCCTCGACCCGCATGGCCAGGCAGCGGCGGTAATACTCCTGGCCGATTTCGGTCAGTGAGCAATGCCGGCTGGTGCGGTGCAGTAGGCGCACGCCGAGCCTTTCTTCGAGGTCGGCGATGCGCCGGCTGAGCTTCGATTTGGGCATGTCCAGCGCCCGCCCGGCAGGGGCAAAGCCACCGTGCTCGACTACCTGAGTGAAGAAGTACAGCGAGTTGAGGTCTTCCAAGCGGGTCTCCTGGTCAGTCGCTTGCTGCTGCGCCGGAGTGTTTGCGACTCGAGCGAGACGGAGCGTAACAGGCCCGGGGTGGAGGGGGCGGGGGATTTTTTGTGGTCGCGGGGTGGAGGTGACCTGACGGATGGACAGCTGCTTAGGAAATTTCCCACGTGCTTGGCTGACGCCATCACGGCGTCTTTGAAGCTGGCAAAGAACAAACTGCACTCCCGGAAATTCTCAGGAGTGTCTCCATGCAACGAGCCATGGTCTACTTGAAAAGTGTAAGGCCTGGCCTTACACTTCAGCGTCAATGATCAGGAGTTTCAGGCACAAGGCCTGAGGGCACTCTATCAGCGGGGAGATACATCCGGTGTCCGAGCTGATCAAGTAGCACGCCTGCGCCGGCTTCTCGCGTCACTCGCAGTCGCACAATCGCCTGCCGATATGGACCGACCCGGTTATCGGCTCCATCCCTTGCGAGGCAACCTGGACGGTTTCTGGGCCGTTAGCATCTCTGGTAACTGGCGGGTGATATTCCACTTTGTCAGCACCGACGTTGAGCTGGTCGACTATCTGGATTATCACTAGGAGCTGAATGCTTATGTCGATGCACAACCCGCCTCACCCCGGCGAATCGCTGCGCGAAGATGTCCTGCCCGCTATTGGTATGAACGTCTCGTCGCTGGCTCGCCACCTTGGCTACTCACGCGGGCAGCTGTCTGCCGTCATCAATGGACGCGCAGCGCTTTCGGCTGACCTGGCTTATCGCCTTGAGCTGGCAGGCCTGGGTGCGGCCCGGCAGTATCTGGCGGAGCAGGCGGCCTACGATCTATGGCAGGCCGCGCAGCGGGAGCATCCGCCTATCTGTCGACTGGTGTTGGCCTGAGTTGGCCTCAGTCGGCGTCTGACTCGAATAGCCGGGCCAGCTCCACCCGTGCTTCCTTGGCGTTCTGCATGACCTTGGCGCGGTCGTCGCGGATGCGGCCCTGGGCTTCGAGCACCTGCTCGTCATGTTCGGCAAAGCGCTGGATGCGGTCAGCGGCCTGATCATCCGACAAACCCAGGCCGACCAAGGCGCGTCGGCTCATTTCCAGGCTGGAATAGAACGTCTCGCGGATCGGCTCGGCGCCGACGTCCATCAGCTTGTGCACATGCTGGCGGTTGCGCGCGCGGGCGAGCACTTTCAGATGTGGATAGAGACGTTTGACCCGCTCTGCCGTGCGTGTGGTGATCTCGGGGTCGTCAGTGGTCACGATGAGGTATTCGGCCTCGCCGACTTTGGCGGCGTGCAGCACTTCGGCGCGCATCGGGTCGCCGTAGAACACCGGCGCCTGCTCGAAGGTGCGGGTCATCTCGATGGCGTCGACCGAGGTGTCGAGGGCAATGAACGGGATCTTCTGCGCACGCAGGATGCGCGAGACGATCTGGCCCATGCGGCCCATGCCGACGATCACCACCCGCGGCGCATCGGTCTGGATGTCCTTGTACTGTTCCGGTACTTCACGCGTGGCAGGCGGGCGCTTGAGCAGGCGTGCGCAGGCCATCAGCAACAGCGGCGTGGCGGCCATCGATAAAGTGATGGTCATCAGCAGCAGGTCGTAGGTGTAGCTGTCGAGCAGGCCTTGGTCCTTGCCCAGCTTGAACACCACAAAAGCGAACTCGCCGCCAGCCGCCAAGACCACGCCGAGGCGCAGGGCATTGGCCGTATTGAGGCCGCCCAGACGCCCGACCAGCATCAGCATCGGCAGCTTTACTGCGATCAGCAGGGCAGTCAGGCCGATCAACAGCCAAGGCGTGTCGAACAACAGACTGAGATTGGCGCCCATGCCGACACTGATGAAGAACAGGCCCAGCAGCAGCCCTTTGAACGGCTCGATCTGCGACTCCAGTTCGTGCCGGTATTCCGAGTCGGCCAGCAACAGGCCGGCGAGAAATGCGCCCAAGGCCATGGAGATTCCGGCCAGCTCCATCAGCCAGGCAGTGCCGATCACCACCAGCAGTGCGGTGGCCGTGGACACTTCCGGCAAGCCGGTGCGGGCGACGATGCGGAACACCGGGCGCAGCAGATAACGGCCGCCGACGATGACCACGGCGATGCTGGCAAAGATGGTCAGGCCGTGTTGCAGGCTGTCGCCATGGCTGGTGTCCGGGCCGCTGGCGGCGAGCAACGGCACCAGTGCGATCAGCGGGATGGCGGCGATGTCCTGGAATAGCAGAATGGCAAACGCCAGACGCCCGTGCGGGGCATTCAATTGCTTGGTTTCGGCCAGCGTCTGCAAGCCAAAGGCAGTCGACGACAAGGCCAGGCCCAGACCCAGCACCAGCGCTGCGGGCAGTGATTGGGCGAAACCGAACAGAGCGATGGCGCCGAGTATCGCGCCGGTCAGCAGCACCTGTGCCAGGCCCACGCCGAACACCGCTTTGCGCATCAGCCACAACCGCCGCGGTGACAGTTCCAGGCCGATGATGAACAGCAGCAAGACTACGCCCAGCTCGGAAATGTGCGCGACGCTTTCGGTGTCGCGGATCAAGCCTAAAACCTGTGGGCCTATGGCTACGCCGGCAAGCAGGTAACCGATGACGGCGCCGAGTTGCAGGCGCTTGGCCAATGGCACGGCAATCACTGCGGCGAGAAGGAAGATGACCGCGGTTTGTAGCAGGCTGCCTTCGTGTGGCATCGCTCGAACTCCATGAGCTGCGAAGAGGGCAGCGGGATCAGATTAGTCGCGCATTGTGAAGGGCAGGGTGGGTGCAGACAATCCGCCTGTGCAGAGACACATTGTCATTTCAGTGGCGACAATCAACGCACAATGGCTGCAAACAAACACGGGGCAAGCCCTTTTCAAGACCTGCCCCGCAGAGTGTTTTACAGCAGCGTTGTACGATGACTTAGCTGAACAGCTCCACACCCAGCTGGAACGCCACCCACAGCGCCAGGCCGGTGGCGAATGCCAGGGCGATGTTCTCGAACAGGTTGTTGCGGTATTCCTTGCTCAGCAGCGACTTCTGGTTGGACATGATCAACAGGCCCAGCGAGATCACCGGCAGACCAATGATATTCAGCGCGCTGACGCCGATGGTCAGGGTGACGAAGTCAGGCATGCCCGGAATCGACCAGATCAGTGGCGTAACCAGGATGAACAGCATGAACCAGCGGTGCGCCGGGTCCTTGTGGAACTCCTTGCCATAACGCTCGCGACGCTTGGGCTGCACGTGCTGCAGGGCGTCGGTGATCAGCATCGGGAAGGCTGTGGTCTTGCCGGAAATGCTGGCGAACAGGGTGGCGAACACGCCGATGAAGAACACATACCAGCCGATCGGGCCGAAGAAGATTTCCAGCGCCTTGCCCAGATCGCCGAGGGTTTTCACTTCGATGCCGTTGGGCCGCAGGATTTCTGCGCCGACGATCCAGATCGCCAGGTTGATGACGATACCGACGAATACTGCAAACAGCAGGTCGTTGCGTTGCACACGCTTGTGCTGCGGGCCAACCCAGCCCTTCTGGCGCATCACGTAGGGGTGGACGAAGTTGGCCACCGAACCGGCCACTGCGCCGATCACCGACACCGCTACCAGCATGGCGCCATGCACGCCCTCGTCAGGCGGGATGCTGAAGCCGATGGTGCCTTTGACGATGCCTGCCACATCCGGCCCGGACATCACCGCCAGCGCCAGAAACGCCAGGGTCATGATCGCCAGCAATGCCTTCATCACACCTTCGATAAGCGAATAGATATTGCGCCCGACCAGCATCCACACCGCCAGCACCACCGCCATCGAGCAAAGCAGCGGGTAGTCGACGCGCAGCAGCATGGCCAGTGATTCGCCGGCGCCCTTGATCATGTACGCGTTCATCAGGTGGCCCATGATCAGCGCGTAGCCGAGCATGAACCAGGCGAACACCGGGTGCAGTTGCGCGTAGCCCTGAAGGATGGTCATGCCCTGGTTATTGCACAGCTGGAAGCGGGCGATGATGTTGACGATCAGGTAGCGCAGCAGCAGCGAAACTGCCAGCACCCACATCATTGCGTAACCGTAGTTGGCGCCGGCCACGGAAGAGGTGATCAGATCACCTGCGCCCAGCCACGACAGCACGGCGATGATGCCTGGGCCGAGCAACTTGGCGATTCGCGCGAGGCGGCTTTGCGAGGGCACGGCAGCTTTGCCCTCAACGGAAGGTAGGCTGGTCATTGGATGTCTCCGTTATTTTTGTAGTGAGAGCCGGCGCAGTCGAACATGCTGATAGGACGTCGTACAACAAAAATCGCAGAGCAAACATTACAAAGTATTACGGCAAATTCAGGCTGTTTTGTGCAGGCCTTGCGGGGCTAGAGCTGCCGTGGACTATGGCCTGCTGACATCACGGGGCCCTTGTAAGACCTTTCCCAACTTCACGCTGAGCGCTTCAGGCTGGATGGCCTTAGGAAGATTTTTCTGTCCACAGCGACATGCTCCCGGCTGACTCCCTGGCCTTGGCCAATGAATTTCTCTGCGGCGTGGTCGAGACCCTCGACCAGCAGTGCAGCGACTCGGCTGAGCAACCTGACACAAACGCCCTGGCCAGCGCCGCCCAGGCCACGCGCATGGCCCGTAGCTTGGTTGAACACGCATTGACCCGGCTGCGTAGCTGAAGGGAAACCGGGGTCAATCGGCTGCGCTAAGCGAGGCAAGGGGAGCAGGAGCTGCAGCCCAGCCCTTGCCACAGTGTTTGCACGAAAACTGTCGGCGACTACTCCGGTAGGGGATCACAAATCTCCGGTATCCCCACCAACAAGTGAGCTGCGCTCAATCCTGCGCTGTTTCGGCTCGCTGCTCGGCGAGCACGTGTTGCGCCGTCTGCTCTATGAAATCAAAAGCTTGCGGCGTGACTGAGTACTGGTACTGCTTGCGGCGGTTGCGCGAGACCACCCCGTCGTTGCTCAAGCACATCATGACCAGGTTGGCGAGATCACTCCCTCGCAAGTCATAACGCTCGTCAACGGCCCGGTAGACAGCGTCGTAGCATGCCAAAAACGCTGTTTCCTTTTGCAACTCCGCTTCGAGCGCCATCCTGGCCATATCCAGGGTGAAGGCCACACACGGGGTTGCATCCCAGTACCGGTAAACTGCATCGTTGCCCCGGAACTTGAATCCGTACTGGCCAAAGTCAATCCACTGCACCTCCCAGAAGTCCCGAACAGGGCGAGAGAAGGTCTGCAGCGCCTCTAGATAACGCAGTTCTTCACGCTTCATTGCCACCGACACGGGTAGCAGCAGGCCGTTGTCCAATGCGCCGGCTCGGCACAATGCTTGATGGATAAGGAAACGCGACAGGCGGCCGTTCCCGTCCATGAACGGGTGTATAAGCACAAAGCCAAACGAAATGATTCCCGCAGCTACTAGCGGATCTATTTGAGATGGTGCTTCGTTGGCGAAACGCATCAGGCTTTCCATCAGTTCCCGGCAAAGGTCTGGTGGGGGAGGTAAAAAAGTCACCCCTGCGGCGCCCTGCGAACCGTCCGATAGATAATTTTGCTGATGCCTGAATGCCGCTGCCAGGTCGAGTGGGTTAGATACGGTCGCATTCTGTAAAGCGACCAGATAGTCCTCGGTCAACGGCTGGCGTTCGTGGGCCTGACGAAGTAACTGGATGAAGCGCCGAGACTTGTCGTCTGAGGGGGCTTCTCGCTCAATCGCAAAGGAATCTTTGGTTTCATGCAGGTAGGCCCAGTTAATGGCGCGGTCCATCATCACGGGTGGTAACCCAGCGATAAAGGCCCGCGCTCTCTCAAGAACGTCATGATCGAGCAGCGCGGTTATTTCTGATGTTCGTTCGACCGTAGCGCAGTAGTTCAGATCACCCAGACCGTTGAATTCAACGCGCCACTTCGAGTTGCGCTCGCCCGGACGAGTGATGTAACGCGTTGGGTCGAACAGCGGCGTGTAGGGGACTCGTACCGGGGTTGGCTGTGTGAGTTGTGCGCCGGTAAAGGCTTCCCAGAGGTAGCAGGCTTTGCGGATGTAGATACCGTTAGGCGCCTCTTGATAGGCCCGCTCAAGCGTCTCGGCAGTGACCTTAGGCAGGGCCTGAGCCAGTACTGCCAGGTTGATGCCCTCATGCTTCAAGGCAAATAGCACGTGACCGAGCAAGTCATCGCGTGTGGGCATCATGCCGGGAGGTACCGCTAATGCCGAACCGATGAGCTTTAAGCGGGTAACGGGCTGCACCATCGCTGCCCGGCGCAGAGGCACTGCTGTCAGCTCCAGTTGTTGGATCAAAAGCGAGTAGCCTACGGCGTTGATCACTAAATCCTTCCTTCGGTTAGTGCGGGCAAGATTTTTCTCACTCTACTCGGAAAATCCTCACTTTTGCCAGATTCGCTTGTTTTTTCCTCACCCGGCTTGTTGCCCTTGCTCGCGGTAGTGCGAGCCAGTGATGTCTGACAGGCAGTGAAGGCCCGCCCGCTTTTCAACAGGGCGTATCCAGCCCTAAGCGCAAAATCTGCGCCGGTTCATCCGGCGGCAAGTTGCTCTGCACACCTTCTCGCGCTGGCGCCGCCGACACTTCGCCGGCCAGCTGCTCGGCCAGTTGCCGCGCTACATCCATGCCCAGCTCCCTGGACACCTCGCGGACCACCCGCGGGCGGTTTAGGGTCACGCGGGTATCCTGGCGTTTTACCAGCTTGGTGTCCTGGCCCTCGCCCATGGCGGTGAAGGCCGAGGTGATCTCGTAGGTGCGGGTATTGATCAGGCTGAAATCAGCCACCACGCTCAGGGCCAGTACCGCCGAGTAGCTGTCGGTGTGGTCGAGTGCGTTGATGTCCCTCTGGAAGTCGATATCCGACAGGGTGCCGAACAGCACGTAGTCGGCACCTGGGAACGAGCCGGCTTTGATCCGGGCGATCACGTCGTAGACATCGTCGTTGGAACGGCTGGTGTAAGGCTTGCCCTGCACCAGCTGGAACAGCCCACCCTTGAGGATTGCGCCCTTGATGTCGCCACCGAAATTGCGCAGCTCGGTCTGCTCGATGTAGCTCTTGCTGCTCTCGTACTCGCTGTAGCTGGCCGAGTGGCTGGCGCTGTACGGGCTCGCCTGGCCGCTGTTGTGCGCACTGACGCTGTGGATGTATTCCTCCACCTGCGCCTGATAGGCCAGGTCGGTGACTGCGACCTTGGGCGCCGCCTGCGCAGAAAATGCGCAAGCCATAGCGATGACTGCCATCCATGTACGCATCGCTTAGCGCTCCGTGGTCTTGCGGATTTCTTTTTCGTCCATCCATTCAGCCAGGCCGCTTTCGACGTCGACCAACTGCAGGCTGAACTTGTAGAACACGTCTTTGTAATCGCTGCTGCGTTTGACGATGGAGCTGATCGAGCCTTCCAGGCGGTACTGCGCGGCGATCATGTTGCCCGTCTTGGCGACGGTGGCTTTTTTGTACAGGCCGCTTTGGTTCTGCAACTGGAGCTGGTCGACCTGGCTCTGCATGTCGGTGTTGTCGCTGGCAAAGCGGGCAACGCCGGTCTTGAGCAGTTGGGTCTTGATCGTGGTGGTGATCTCGCGGGTATCGATGTACTCGCTGGTCTTGTTCTTCACGTCATACACCTGCACCACCGGGCGGCCCTGCAGCACGCCGGACTGGGCCAGCGAGCGGGTCATGCTCTCGGCGATCATCTGCAGGTCGGTGGAGCCGAATTCGTTGGTAATCAGCTCGACTGCCTTGGTGTCGCCGTAGCTGATGTTCTTGCTGCCCAGGCCTGGTGACGGCGTGCTGCAGCCGCTGAGCAAGGCGAGGGTGAGGGCGGCGAGGGTAATGCGTGCAAACATCAAAAGTGCTCCTGAAAATGATTACCGGGTATGGACTTCGAGGCGGAAGTCGCGCGCCTGCGGAACCGGGGCGATGGCGGGCAGGAAGCTGGCCTGCTTGCCGTACAGAGTGAGGGTCTTCCAGCTTTCTTCATCGCCTACCGGGAAGCCGTCGTCGCCCAGCCAGGCGAAGCGGTAGTAAAGGGTCTGGTTGCTGCGGCTGGTGTTGTTGATGGCGACCTTGACGGTGAGAAATCCGCGTTCGCGGGCCACCCGCGTCGGGCCAATGTCAAAGTCGTCGAGCTGGCCCATGGTCACCACCTTGCTGGCGGCGCTGCCTGGCTCGGGCGGACTGGCGCAGCCTGCCAGGAGGGCGGCGGCGACAAGAGCGATGCAGATTAAACGCATGTTCGATCCTTGAGATTATTTGAGGTTGGCAAGCACCGGCGCTTGGGCCGGCTGCGGCAGTTGTATGGCGGCGCCACTGGCGAACACCTGATGGCCGAGCACGCGCAGGCTGATCACTTGGTAGGGTTGGTCGATCTTGACCTTGAGCGTACCGCTGCCGAGGATCGCCGGCAGGCTCAGGCGATGTTCGCCTTGGGCCAGATGCACGCGGGCGACCTGGGTCTGGTTGGGCAGGGTGCGCCAGGTGCGGGTGTCGGCGCCTTCGACCACTGCCGCGGCAATGCCCACGATCAGGGCTGCCAGCGGGTCGACCTCGTTCAGCTTTTTTTGCGCCAGGGTGCGGCTGACCGCGCGCGCGCTGGTGCGCAGGATGATCTCCGGCATGTCGTCACGCAGGGCCCTGCGCGACATGGCGCTGGTGTTGTTGAGTGAAGTGAGGCTGACAGCCTGGTCGTTCAGGTAGACCTCGCCAAAGCGCGCAGTGCTGTTGTCTTCCCTTATCACCGGGAACGACAGCGTGGTGATCACCAGATTACCGTCGATCGTCAGTGGCAGCGGGATGCGCATCGAGTCGCGTGCCGGTGCCAGGCCGCTCTGGACTACAATCAGCACATCGCTCTCGCCGGCTTTGGCTTGCTTGCCATCCAGGTTGAGCAGGGCTTGCTCGAGCAATGGCGTCTTCGGCCGTAGCTCGGCTGCAGTGCGGTAGCCCGGCGCGGCCAGGCCCTTCTCGCCAAGGGCCTCGTAGACGAAGCCGGACAGGTAATGGCTGAACGCGCTCTGGTAGCTGTTTTTCAGACTGACCACTTCAGGGTCGTCGAGGCTGGCCACCGGATATCCCTTCAGATCTTTGAACTCGGTGCTGGCACCTTGTTGTTCGGCTTCCTGCTCGCCCTTGAGGTACTGCTTGTCACGCAGCTCGGCGATGACCGCTTCGCGTTCGTGGGTCTTCTTGATTTCGGTACGGGCGCCGGCGAAATCGTTCTGCGCCAGCAGGTTCAGGGCCATCTGGGTGGTCAGCATGACCTTTTCGTAGTCGTAGCCCTGGTAGCGGCGGACCTTGTCGTTGACCAGATAGCTGGCGAACTGGCTGAGGTACTTTTCAGTGTCCAGTTTGACTGCTTCTTCCCACTCGAAGACCACGCCGTCGGCCACGCGCCAGGCTTGCTGGCTACCCTGCAGATCACCTTTGGAACGCAGCAGCTCGCCTTTTTCGAAGTAGTAGAGGAGGTCTTTGACGTCGCTCTTGTTGTTGCTCTCGAGCAGAGCCAGGGCAGCGTCGACATTGCCGGCGACAAGCTGCTGGTTGGTTTCCTGAAGCTCGCTGTCGTAACTGCGAAACACAGCGCAGCCGGTCAGTTGCGTGACGGCGATAAGCGCTGCCAGAAGTACTGCGCGGGGGACCATCGGTGTTGTTCTTCCCTGAATGGATGGACTGCGTCCTGCGCCAGCGCGGCCCGTGATTGCGGGGGAACAAAGGCAAAGGCGCGACATTATAAGCACAAGGTGGCGTTTTGCTGGCATGGAGACTTGAATTAGGTTGCGCTGGTCCCGGTCGCTAATCTGTTACAAGATTTTTCGTGAAATCTGCCGGCAGCCCTTGAGCAGGCGCGAGTGGAAGTGAACAATGTTCTCTTTCGTATTCCCCTCGAGATCGGCCATGACTTCCCGTCCCCGTTTACTCGCCTGGCTGCTGTGGCCAGTGCTGGCGCTGTGCAGCACGCTGGCCATGGCCGAAGCCCCTGCAGAGGCGACCAAGGCCTTGCACCTGCTCGATTACATTGGCGCGGATTACCCGCCAACGGTGCGCGAGGGCAGGGTGGTCGATGACGGTGAGTACCGCGAGCAGCAGGAATTCAGCAGCGTGCTCGCCGAACTGGTGAAAAACCTGCCAGCGCACGCCGAACGTGATGCCCTCGAACAGGGCGTACAGGCCTTGCGCACCGCCATCGACCAGCGCCAGGACGGCCCTACCGTTGCTCGCGAGGCGCGCCAGCTCGGTGCCCGTCTGGCGGTTGCCTATGAGGTCAGCCAGGCCCCGATAATCACCCCTGATCCTGCCCGCGGCGCCGCGCTGTACGCGCAAAACTGCTCGATCTGCCACGGTGACAGTGGTGCCGGCGATGGCCCGGCCGGGCTCGGTCTGGAGCCAGCGCCGGCCAACCTGCGCGACGTCGCCCGGCTCGATCAGCTCAGCCTGTTCGACCTCTACAACACCCTTGGCCTAGGCATCGAAGGCACCGAAATGCCCTCGTTTGCCGACCAGCTCGACGAGCGTCAGCGCTGGGACGTAGCGGCCTTTGTTGCCAGCTTCAGCGCCGAGCCGCAGGCCGCTGCTGGCGCCCCGGCCTGGAACCTCGCTGATCTGGCCCGGCAGACCCCTGCAGAAGTCGCCGCCAGCCACAGCGCCGAGGCCGTCGCTGCGTTTCGCGCCCAGCGTGCACAGCCGCCGCAGGTCAAGCGCGGCCCGGCGCAGTTGCTCGACTACACCGCCAGCACCCTCGACAAGAGCCTGGCGGCCTATCGCGACGGCGATCATGACCAGGCCTACGACCTGTCGGTTGCGGCGTATCTGGAAGGTTTCGAGCTGGTCGAAAGCTCCCTCGACAACATCGATGCCCAAGTACGCAAAGACACCGAGAAGGCCCTGATGGCCTATCGGCAGTCGTTGCAGGACGGCCTACCCTTCGCCCAGGCCGAACAGCGCCTGAGCGAGGCCAAGGTCAAGCTCGACGCCGCCGCCAAGCTGCTTGGCAGCGATGGCCTGAGCTGGTCGCTGAGCTACATCTCCGGGCTGTTGATTCTGCTGCGCGAAGGCCTCGAGGCGATTCTGGTGCTGGCCGCGATCCTGGCCTTCCTGCGCAATACCGGCCAGCAATCTGCGGTGCGCAGCGTCAACGTTGGCTGGGCGCTGGCACTGGTCGCAGGCTTCGCCACCTGGGCGGTAGCGGCGTATCTGATCGACGTTGGCGGTGCTCAGCGCGAATTGCTCGAAGGTTGCACCGCGCTGTTTGCCAGCGTGATGGTGCTGTGGCTCGGCGTGTGGATGCACGACCGGCGCCACGCTGCGGCCTGGCAGGACTACATCAAAAGCAGCCTGGTCGGCGGCGGCGGGCGCTTTGGTTTTGCCTTGCTGGCGTTCTTCTCGGTGTACCGCGAGCTGTTCGAGGTGATCCTGTTCTACGAAACCCTGTGGCTGCAATCAGGGCCTGCCGGGCACAACGCTGTGCTGGCCGGTGGTGCCACCGCGCTGGTGCTGTTGGTGGGCCTGGCCTGGGTGATCTTGCGCGGTTCGGCCAAGCTGCCGTTGGCGCTGTTCTTCAGCATCAACGCCGCGCTGCTGTGCGCACTGTCGGTGGTGTTCGCCGGGCATGGCATCAAGGCCTTGCAAGAGGCAGGCATCCTCGGCACGCGGCCGGTGGCGTTCTTTGAATTCGACTGGCTGGGCATTCATGCCGATGCCTACTCACTGGCGGCACAAGCCTTGGCACTGAGCGCGATCGCGCTGCTGTATGGCCGCTCGTGGCTGGTCGAGCGGCGCCGCGCTGCGGCCAGTTGAGCTGCGATCTGGCACACTGGGTGCAGTGATTAACAGCCGATGAGAATGCAGCAATGCGTATATGGATCGATGCCGACGCCTGCCCCAAGGCAGCCAAGGACCTGATCGTAAAGTTTGCCCTCAAGCGCAAACTTGAGGTGGTGATGGTCGCCGGCCAAGCGCAGATCAAGCCGGCATTCGCCTGCGTAAAGCTGATCGTGGTGCCGAGCGGACCGGATGCCGCCGATGATTATCTGGTCGAGAATGCCGTACCGGGCGAGTTGGTGATCTGCAGCGATATCCCCTTGGCCGACCGCCTTGTGAAAAACGGCGTGGCGGCGCTCGACCCACGTGGCCGTGAGTTCGATGAGCGCAATATGGCCGACCGGTTGGCGACGCGTAACTTGTTCACCGAGCTGCGTGAACAGGGCCAGGCCAGTGGTGGCCAGGGGCCTTACGGCGAGAAAGAGAAGCAGGAGTTCGCCAACTCCCTCGATCGCATCCTGACCCGCCTCGCGAGGGGCTGATTACGACGTTGATCACAGCATCACGCAGCGCCGGCCTGGGCCAGCGCTGCAGGGCGGCTCAGTGGTCGTTGGCGTGGGTCAATTCCAGCACCCGATCGACCAGTTTGTAGATGCCGCTGGCCGCATCGCTGATCGAGGTAGCGAGCATGTACGCCGGGGTGGTCACCAGCTTGCGCTGGGTGTCTTCGACGATGTCATGTACATCGCACTCTTCGTGGGTGCCGCCCATCTTCACCACCGCCGCGCTGGTGCCGGCATCGTTACCGATGGTGCAGACCACGCCTGGGCCGTAGATCTTCGCTGCCAGAGCTGGCGAAATGCACATCAGGCCGACCGGTTTGCCGGCTTCGGCGAAGGCCTCGGCCAGCGCCAGTACGTCTGGTTGAACCGTGCACTTGTCACCTTCAACGGCAAAGTTGGAGAGGTTTTTTGCAGCGCCGAAGCCGCCGGGCACGATCAGCGCGTCAAACTCGCTGACGTCTGCTTCGCGAATGTCCTTGACCTGGCCGCGGGCAATCCGCGCCGACTCGACCAGCACATTGCGAGTCTCGCTGGTTTGCTCACCGGTCAGATGATCGACTACATGCAGTTGGGGGATGTTTGGTGCAAAGCACTGCACCTGCGCGCCGCGCTGGTCCAGGCGCAGCAGCGTGATCACGCTTTCGTGGATTTCAGCGCCATCGTAGACACCACAGCCGGAAAGAATCACCGCCACTTTTTTTGTCATGCTTGTTTCTCCAGAGTCCAGGCGCCAATTGTTGCTTGGCACTTTACTAGGATCACGGCAACAGCGGCATGTTCATTCTTGCGGTGGGCTTGGCTTGTCCGTCAGCTGCTCGGTCGCAGCCGCGTCGGCGGCCGCCTTGCGCTCGGCGCGCTGGGTGCGAAAACGCCGGCGCAGCCACAGCAGCAGGCCCAGCACCAGCAGGCCGCCAAGTACCCACAGCTCGTACTTCTTGACGTTGCCAAGCAGGCCTTCGAGGATCGCCCCGAAGTGGTAGGCGGCAGCGCCCAGGGCCACTGCCCACACCGCAGCGCCAATGCCGTTGAGCAAGAGGTAGCGGCGTGGCGGATAGCCCGACAAGCCAATTGCCACCGGCATCACCGTGCGCAGGCCATAGACGAAGCGGAAGCTCAGTACCCAGATGTCCGGGTGGCGGCGGATATGGTCCAGGGCACGGTCGCCCATGGCCTGCCAGCGCGGCCTGCGCGCCAGGATTGCGCGGCCATGGCGGCGGCCCATGAAGTACCACAGCTGGTCGCCGGCATAGCTGCCGAAGAAGGCCACCACGCACACCATGTTGATGTCCATGTAACCGCGGAACGCAAGAAATCCCGCAAGCACCAGGATGGTCTCACCTTCAAAAAATGTGCCGAGAAAAAGGGCAAAGTAGCCGAAATCCTGCAGGAATTGTTGAAGCATCTTCTGGGGTGCTGGCGAAATGAACGCGCAGCCTACCCCTTCGCGGGCCGTGGGGAAAGTGTCCAAATGTGTCTCGACGTGAACAATTCCTACATGGTGATTGCCTGTGGCGACACGTCGCAGGGTTGCCCAAGGGTGTAACACAGGCGTCATAATGGCCGCTTATAACTGTCGCGCTGCCCGCCTGCGCGGGCTCAGGAGTCTGCCGTGAGCTTTACCCCCGCCAACCGTATGTTTCCTGCCACACGTCTGCGTCGCAATCGCCGCGACGAGTTTTCCCGTCGCCTGGTGCGTGAAAACACCCTGACGGTCGATGACCTGATCTTGCCGGTATTCGTTCTGGATGGTGAAAACCGCCGAGAAGAAGTGCCGTCCATGCCAGGTGTCGAGCGCTTGTCGATCGACTTGCTGCTGGAAGCTGCGCAGTCCTGGGTGGACCTGGGGATTCCGGCCTTGGCACTGTTCCCGGTAACCCCGGTCGAGAAAAAGACCCTGGATGGCGCCGAAGCGTGGAACCCGGATGGCATTGCCCAGCGCGCTACCCGCGCCCTGCGTGAACGCTTCCCGGAGCTTGGGGTGATCACCGACGTTGCCCTCGACCCGTTTACCACCCACGGCCAGGATGGCATCCTCGACGAAGACGGCTACGTGCAGAACGACATCACCGTCGATGCGCTGGTGCGCCAGGCGCTGTCCCACGCCGAGGCTGGCGCGCAAGTGGTGGCGCCTTCTGACATGATGGACGGCCGCCTCGGCGCGATCCGCGAGGCGCTGGAAGTCGCCGGCCACGTCAACGTGCGCATCATGGCCTACTCGGCCAAGTACGCCAGTGCCTACTACGGCCCGTTCCGCGATGCGGTAGGCTCGGCTTTGAACCTGGGCAAGGCCAACAAGGCGTCCTACCAGATGGACCCGGCCAACAGCGACGAGGCCCTGCACGAAGTGGCCACTGACCTGGCCGAAGGTGCCGATATGGTCATGGTCAAGCCAGGCATGCCATACCTGGATATCGTTTACCGGGTCAAAACCGAGTTCAAGGTGCCGACCTTTGTCTATCAGGTCAGCGGCGAGTACGCCATGCACATGGCGGCAATTCAGAATGGCTGGCTGAGCGAGGCCGTGATCCTCGAATCGCTAACCGCTTTCAAACGTGCAGGCGCCGATGGCATTCTCACTTATTTCGCCGTTCGCGCCGCCCAATTGTTGAGAGGGCAGTAACGCCCTTCAGGAACGTCAGATGAATAACGAAGTGCTATCCCCGGTCGACATCAAGGATGCTCAAGCGCTACCGCAAGAGCTGACGCAAACGCCGCCAGACCTTGAGCCGGTGGCCGAGCCTGTGGTCGAAGCGGTTGCCGACGCTGCGCTCGAAACCGCCGCGCCGACCCCTGCGCCGGCGCCGGCGATCCCGGTGCCTGGGCTGGACGACAGCAGCCTGTACATTCATCGCGAGCTCTCGCAGCTGCAGTTCAACTTCCGCGTGCTGGAACAGGCGCTGGACGAGTCGTATCCGCTGCTCGAGCGCTTGAAGTTCCTGCTGATCTTTTCTAGCAACCTCGACGAGTTCTTCGAGATCCGCGTCGCCGGCCTGAAGAAGCAGATCAATTTTGCCCGTGAGCTGGCCGGCGCCGACGGCCTGCAGCCACATCAGGCCCTGAGCCGGATCAGCGAGCTGGTGCACCACGAAGTGGATCGCCAGTACGCGATCCTCAACGACGTGCTGCTGCCAGAGATGGAAAAGCACAACATTCGCTTCATTCGTCGGCGTAACTGGACGCCGAAGATCAAGACCTGGGTGCGGCGTTTCTTCCGCGATGAGATCGCGCCGATCATCACCCCGATCGGCCTCGATCCGACCCACCCGTTCCCGTTGCTGGTGAACAAGAGCCTGAACTTCATCGTCGAGCTCGAAGGGGTCGATGCATTCGGCCGCGATTCGGGCCTGGCGATCATCCCCGCGCCGCGTTTGCTGCCTCGGGTGATTCGCGTACCGGAGGAGGTAGGCGGCACCGGTGCCAACTACGTATTCCTCTCGTCGATGATTCACGCCCACGCCGATGATTTGTTCCAGGGCATGAAGGTCAAGGGTTGCTATCAGTTCCGCCTGACCCGTAACGCCGACCTGGCGCTGGACTCGGAAGAGGTCGACGACCTTGCCCGCGCCCTGCGTGGTGAGCTGTTCTCGCGTCGCTACGGCGATGCGGTGCGCCTGGAAGTCGCCGACACCTGCCCCAAGCATCTGTCCGACTACCTGCTCAAGCAGTTCAGTCTGAGCGAGAACGAGCTGTATCAGGTCAATGGTCCGGTCAACCTGACCCGGCTGTTCAGCATCACCGGCCTGGAAAGCCACCCGGAACTGCAGTACCTGCCGTTCACCCCGGCGATCCCCAAGCTGCTGCAGAACGCCGAAAACATCTTCAGCGTGGTCAGCAAGCAGGACATCCTGCTGATGCACCCCTTCGAGTCGTTCACCCCGGTGGTCGACCTGCTGCGTCAGGCAGCCAAAGACCCGCACGTGCTTGCCGTGCGCCAGACCCTGTATCGCAGCGGCGCCAACTCGGAGATCGTCGACGCACTGGTCGACGCAGCGCGTAACGGCAAGGAAGTCACTGCGGTGATCGAGCTGCGTGCGCGCTTCGACGAAGAGTCCAACCTGCAGATGGCCAGCCGCCTGCAGGCGGCCGGCGCGGTGGTGATCTACGGCGTAGTCGGCTTCAAGACCCACGCCAAGATGATGCTGATCCTGCGTCGCGAGCAGGGCGAAATCGTCCGCTACGCGCATCTCGGCACCGGCAACTACCACGCCGCCAACGCCCGTCTGTATACCGACTACAGCCTGCTGACCTCGGATGACGCGCTGTGCGAAGACGTTGGCAAGCTGTTCAGCCAGCTGATCGGCATGGGCAAGACCCTGCGCATGAAAAAGCTCCTGCATGCGCCGTTCACGCTGAAGAAGGGCATGCTCGACATGATTGCCCGCGAGACCCAGTGCGCGCTCGACGGCAAGCCGGCGCACATCATCGCCAAGTTCAACTCGTTGACCGACGCGAAGATCATCCGCGCGCTGTACAAGGCCAGCCAGTCAGGTGTACGTATCGATCTGGTGGTGCGTGGCATGTGCTGCCTGCGCCCGGGCATCGCCGGGGTTTCGCACAATATTCACGTACGCTCGATCATCGGCCGCTTCCTTGAGCACACGCGGGTGTTTTACTTCCTCAATGGCGGCGAAGAGCAGATCTTCCTGTCGAGTGCCGACTGGATGGAGCGCAACCTCGATAAACGCGTCGAGACCTGCTTCCCCGTCGAGGGCAAGAAGCACCTGCTGCGGGTCAAAAAGGAGCTGGAAAGCTACCTGACCGACAACACTCAGGCGTGGATCCTGCAGTCCGACGGCCGCTACGTGCGCAGCACGCCAACCGGCAACCAGAACCCGCGCAGTGCTCAGGCGACCCTGCTGGAGCGCCTGAGCAACCCGGTCCTCAACGTACGCTGAGGACGAAGCCGACCCGGGCCAGCCACTCCGCCTCGTTGGCGAAGTCGGCCTGGGTCAGCGGGTGCTGTTCCAGCCAACCGTCCGGGAATACTACTTCCAGGCTATTTTCGTGGGCTTGCAGCACCACTTTGGGCATCTCTTGGGTGCCGCGGATGTGGTGGAAGAGGATGGCAAAGCGCAGCAGTACGCACAGGCGAATCAGCTGGCTGCCTTCATCGCCGAACTCGGCGAATTTGTCCTTGGGAATGTTGCGGCGATGGCCGCGCACCAGCAGCGCGAGCATCTGCTGGTCTTCACGCGAGAAACCGGCCAGGTCGGAGTGCTCGATCAGGTAGGCGCCGTGCTTGTGGTAGTGATAGTGGGCGATGTCCAGGCCCACCTCATGGACCTTGGCCGACCAGCTCAGCAGGTCGCGCCAGTTGCCTTCTTCCAGATCCCAGTCTTTGGCCACTTGATCAAACGCGTGCAGCGCCTTGCGTTCGACCCGCGCGGCCTGGCCGTGGTCGACGTGGTAGCGCTCCATCAACGAATTGAGGGTGCGCTCGCGCACGTCTTCGTGGTGATGGCGGCCAAGCAGGTCGAACAGCACACCTTCACGCAGGGCGCCGTCGCAGTGGTCCATGCGTTGCAGTTCGAGTGCATCGAAAATGGCTTCGAGAATCGCCAGGCCCGCCGGGAAGATCGTGCGGCGGTCAGGCTTGACCCCTTCGAAGTCGATCTTGTCGGTGTCGCCCAGCTTGAACAGCTTGCGTTTGACCCAGGCCAGGCCTTCGGCATTGACCTCACCGTTGCCCAGGCCGCCAGCCTTGATCGCCGCGCCGATGGCGCGAATGGTCCCGGACGAGCCGATCGCTTCGTCCCAGGTCAGCCGGTGCAGGGCGGTTTCGATGCTCATCAGCTCCAGGCGCGCAGCGGTGTAGGCCTGGGCGTAGCGCGCCGGGGTGATCTTGCCGTCGCGGAAGTAGCGCTGGGTATAGCTGACGCAGCCCATTTGCAGGCTCTCGCGCAGCAACGGCTCGAAGCGCTGGCCAATGATGAACTCGGTGCTGCCGCCACCAATGTCGGCGACCAGGCGCTTGCCCGGATTGTCGGCCAGGGTGTGCGACACGCCGAGGTAGATCAGGCGCGCTTCTTCACGGCCGGAGATGACCTCGACCGGGTGGCCGAGGATAGCTTCGGCGCGCTGGATGAATTCGTTGCGGTTGCGCGCTTCGCGCAGCGCGTTGGTGCCGACGATGCGCACGGCGCCATCGGGCATGCCGTTGATCAGCTGGGCGAAGCGCTTGAGGCACTCCAGGCCGCGCTGCATGGCTTCTTCGCTGAGGCGGCGCTCTTCGTCGATACCGGCGGCCAGCTGAACCTTCTCGCCCTGCCGCTCAAGAATGCGGATTTCCGTGTGGTGGGCCTTGGCCACGACCATGTGGAAACTGTTGGAGCCCAGGTCGATGGCGGCGATCAGGGATAGGTTCTTCGCGGAGTTCTGCGGCATGATTTTCGAGATTCTCGGTCGGTTACCTGGCAATCCTGCCACGAACGCGGGCATACGCCAACGCGTGGCTGGGCAAGGTTTGATGCAAAGCAAGGTGCGCACGGATCGTATGACACCTGTGTGACAGTTTCGATGCGGGGTGTCTTGCTCCACTATAGTTACACTCAATCGTCCGCGACTTCCTGTAGCCAGCCGGTGCAGCTATGATGGGCCACGATTTTGCTTTCCACCTGGAGATATCCATGAGCAACGACCTGATCAAACATGTCACCGACGCCACCTTCGAGGCTGAAGTCCTGAAGGCAGAAGGCCCGGTGCTGGTCGATTACTGGGCTGAATGGTGCGGCCCATGCAAGATGATCGCTCCAGTCCTGGACGACATCGCCACTACCTACGAGGGTAAACTGACCGTCGCCAAGCTGAATATCGACGACAACCAGGAAACCCCGGCCAAGCACGGCGTGCGTGGCATCCCGACGCTGATGCTGTTCAAGAACGGTAACGTCGAGGCAACCAAGGTCGGCGCGCTGTCGAAATCACAACTGGCTGCGTTCATCGACGCCAACCTGTGATGTGAAAAGGCCCCGGTAAATCCGGGGCTTTTCTTTTTGCGAACCCTAGACGCGCAAAAAAGCAAGTGTTACATTCGGCTTCGCACTGTTTCTTCAAGTGCCCCCTGCACGCCGTCGCCGAAGCATCCCAATTCGAATCAGTACGCGATCCTGTCGCCTTCTTGCGGCGCGGCTTCATTAAGCCAGAAGCTTAATTCTCCCTTCTTACATGATTACGTCCACTCCCCTTATGAACCTGACTGAACTCAAGCAAAAGCCGATTACTGATCTGCTAGAAATGGCCGAACAGATGGGCATTGAAAACATGGCCCGTTCGCGCAAGCAGGACGTGATTTTCGCCCTGTTGAAAAAACACGCTAAGAGCGGCGAAGAGATCTCGGGTGACGGCGTGCTGGAGATTCTCCAGGATGGTTTCGGTTTCCTGCGGTCGGCTGATGCGTCCTACCTGGCCGGCCCTGACGATATCTACGTCTCGCCCAGCCAGATCCGTCGCTTCAACCTGCGTACCGGTGACACCATCGTTGGCAAGATTCGCCCGCCAAAGGAAGGGGAGCGTTACTTCGCGCTGCTCAAGGTCGACACGATCAACTACGACCGTCCAGAAAACGCGAAGAACAAGATCCTCTTCGAGAACCTGACGCCGTTGTTCCCCAACAAGCGCCTGAAGATGGAAGCCGGCAACGGCTCCACCGAGGACTTGACCGGGCGTGTGATCGACCTGTGCGCGCCGATCGGCAAGGGCCAGCGTGGCCTGATCGTCGCTCCGCCAAAAGCGGGCAAGACGATCATGCTGCAGAACATCGCTGCCAACATCACCCGTAACAATCCCGAGTGCCACCTGATCGTTCTGCTGATCGACGAGCGCCCGGAAGAAGTTACCGAGATGCAACGCACCGTGCGCGGCGAAGTGGTTGCTTCGACCTTCGACGAGCCGCCAACCCGCCACGTGCAGGTTGCCGAAATGGTCATCGAAAAGGCCAAGCGCCTGGTTGAGCACAAGAAAGACGTGGTCATCCTGCTCGACTCGATCACCCGTCTGGCCCGTGCCTACAACACCGTCATCCCGAGCTCCGGCAAGGTCCTGACCGGTGGTGTCGATGCCCATGCGCTCGAGAAGCCAAAGCGCTTCTTCGGTGCTGCGCGTAACATCGAAGAAGGCGGCTCGCTGACCATCATCGCCACCGCGCTGGTTGAAACCGGCTCGAAGATGGATGAAGTGATCTACGAAGAGTTCAAAGGTACCGGTAACATGGAACTGCCTTTGGACCGTCGTATCGCCGAGAAACGTGTGTTCCCGGCCATCAACATCAACAAGTCGGGCACGCGTCGTGAAGAGCTGCTGACTGCTGATGACGAGCTGCAGCGCATGTGGATCCTGCGCAAGCTGCTGCACCCGATGGACGAGATCGCCGCTATCGAGTTCTTGATCGACAAGCTCAAGCAGACCAAGACCAACGACGAGTTCTTCCTGTCGATGAAGCGCAAGTAAGCTTCGCGCTTAATACGCTGAAGATTTGGGGCCGCTGCGCGCCCCTTCGCGGGTAAACCCGCTCCCACAGGGATTACATCGAACCTTGTGGGAGCGGGTTTACCCACGAAGGGCTGCGCAGCGGCCCCAAGTCATTTTGGCATCCTACAAAAGCCTGATCGGCGCTACACTCTGCACCCCGACCGATACGGCCAACACGAGGCTTACGCATGCAGTATCGCGATTTGCGCGACTTTATCCGTGGCCTGGAGCAGCGCGGCGAACTCAAGCGCATCCAGGTTCCGATTTCACCCGTCCTGGAAATGACCGAAGTCTGCGATCGCACCTTGCGTGCCAAGGGCCCGGCGTTGCTGTTCGAAAAGCCTGTCGGTTTCGACATCCCGGTGCTGGGCAACCTGTTCGGCACACCGGAGCGGGTCGCCATGGGCATGGGCGCCGAGTCGGTTGCAGAGCTGCGCGAGATCGGCAAGCTGCTGGCCTTCCTCAAGGAGCCCGAGCCGCCCAAGGGTCTCAAGGATGCCTGGTCGAAGCTGCCGATCTTCAAGAAAGTCGTGTCGATGGCGCCCAAGGTGGTCAAGGACGCGGTGTGCCATGAGGTGGTGATCGAGGGCGACGACGTCGACCTCAGCCAGCTGCCGATTCAGCATTGCTGGCCGGGCGACGTTGCGCCGCTGATTACCTGGGGCCTGACCGTCACCCGCGGGCCGAACAAAGAGCGGCAGAACCTGGGCATCTATCGCCAACAAGTGATCGGCCGCAACAAAGTCATCATGCGCTGGTTGAGCCATCGAGGCGGCGCGCTGGACTATCGCGAGTGGTGCGAGAAGCACCCGGGCCAGCCATTCCCGGTGGCGGTGGCGCTCGGCGCCGACCCGGCGACCATCCTTGGCGCGGTCACGCCGGTGCCGGATACCTTGTCCGAGTACGCCTTTGCCGGCCTGCTACGCGGTAACCGTACCGAGCTGGTCAAGTGCCGCGGCAGCGACCTGCAGGTGCCGGCCACGGCGGAAATCATCCTTGAAGGGGTTATCCACCCTGGCGAGATGGCCCCGGAAGGCCCGTATGGCGATCACACCGGCTACTACAACGAAGTCGACAGCTTCCCGGTGTTCACCATCGAGCGCATCACCCATCGGCGTAATCCGATCTATCACAGCACCTATACCGGCCGGCCACCGGATGAGCCGGCGATTCTGGGTGTGGCCCTGAACGAAGTGTTCGTGCCGATCCTGCAGAAGCAGTTCCCGGAGATCACCGACTTCTACCTGCCGCCGGAAGGCTGCTCGTACCGTATGGCGGTGGTGACCATCAAGAAGCAGTACCCAGGCCATGCCAAGCGGGTAATGCTCGGTGTGTGGTCGTTCCTGCGACAGTTCATGTACACCAAGTTCGTTATTGTCACCGACGACGATATCAACGCCCGCGACTGGAACGACGTGATCTGGGCCGTCACCACGCGCATGGACCCCAAGCGTGATACGGTGATGATCGACAACACGCCGATCGACTACCTGGATTTTGCCTCACCGGTGTCGGGGCTTGGCTCGAAGATGGGCCTGGACGCCACACACAAGTGGCCGGGCGAGACAACACGCGAATGGGGCCGGGTCATCGTCAAGGACGATGCCGTCACCCGCCGTATCGATGAGCTGTGGGATCAGTTGGGAATAGATTGATGCAGGTAACGTTGCAGCCCTCCGGGGCGGTACTGGCGCTGGAGCCCGGTGAAAGGATTCTTGATGGTGCGCGGCGCCTGGGCTATGACTGCCCGAGCAGCTGTCGCAATGGCAACTGCCATGTCTGCGCGGCGCTGCTGGTCGAAGGCCGGGTGCGCCAGGACGGTGAAGTGCGCGATCACGGCGAGCTGTTCACCTGCATTGCCGAGCCGCTGGAAGACTGCGTGCTGCTCTGGGACGGCGTTCTGGCCCTGGGCGAGCTGCCACTGCGCACGCTGGCCTGCACGGTCAGCGAGTGCATCGAGGTTGGCGGTGATGTCTGGCGCGTGCGCCTGCGTGCCCCGGCCGGCAAGCCACTGCGCTACCACGCCGGCCAATACCTGATGATCGAGCGCGATGGCGCCGACAAGGCGGCCTTCTCGCTGGCCTCCGCGCCGCATGCCGGGCGGGATCTGGAGCTGCACGTACTGGCTCGCGAGCCCAGCTCGGTGGCATTGATTGAGCAATTGCAGCGCGACGGCCTGGCGCGTATTCAGATGCCGTTTGGCGACACCCACCTAGCCGAGCTGCCGGATGGGCCGCTGGTGTTGATCGCCGCCGGCACCGGCATGGGCCAGATGCACAGCCTGATCGAGCACTGCCGGGCCAACGGCTTCAAGCACCCGGTGCACCTGTACTGGGGCGTGCGTCGCCCTGAGGACTTCTACGCGCTCGAGCACTGGGACGAGTGGCAGCGCTTGCCCAACCTGTTCCTGCACAAGGTGGTCAGCGACCTGTGTGGTTGGGAAGGGCGCTGCGGTATGCTCCACGAGGCGGTTTGCGAAGATATCGCTGACCTCAATGACGTTCACGTGTACGCCAGCGGCTCGCCCAACATGGTCTATGCCACGCTGGATGCTCTGGTCGAAGCCGGTATGGACGCCCATCGCATGCGCGCAGACGTATTTGCCTACGCCCCGCGTGGTTGATCGCTAATAACCAAAGTTGTTCGACTTGATTATAAGGCGGTAAGTCTTACCGCCCTTGCCAATAACTTTATCTATACTCGCAACAGCACTGCACATTCGCCTGCAGTGCCCATGTTGCGGCTGCTCCTGCCTGCGTCAGGGCTTGTAATACGGTGCCTTTCTGCCGTACGGTAAGTCCAGCGCAGCGCCAGTGAGTTACAGTGGCGCTCATTGTAAGTTCTCGGGGAATAATGGCGGCAGCTTATGTCGGCACTTGAAAGTCTATCCTGGAAAGTTTCCTATCCGCCGTCGCTGGACTTTGGTCAGCAACTCACGCGCGAGCAACTGTCAGTTTCTATGCAGTCGACCATGTCGCGTCACCGTGGCGGGCCAGTGTGGTTGTTTGCCTATGGTTCGCTGATCTGGCGGCCAGAGTGCAACTCGGTCGAACGTCAGCGTGCGCGCGTGCACGGTTATCATCGCGGGCTGTACCTGTGGTCGCATGAGCATCGCGGCACACCCGAGTGCCCGGGGCTGGTGTTTGGCCTGGATCGCGGCGGCTCGTGCAGCGGCTTTGCCTACCGGCTGGACGACGGCAATCTGGATGACTCGCTGATGGCCCTGTGGCAACGGGAGATGCCGTACCCGGCCTATCGCCCGCACTGGCTGACCTGCCGGCTCGACAATGGCAGCAAGGTGCAAGCCTTGGGTTTCGTGCTGGAGCGGCACTTGCCGTGTTACGCCGGCGACCTGCCGGATGGGCTGCTGAGCCAGATCCTGGCCAGCGCCAGCGGGCGCTTCGGCACCACCCGCGATTATGTCGAGCAGACCTTGAACGCACTGCGCAGCCACCAGATGCCTGATCGCAATCTGGAAGCGCGTTTTCGCCGCTGCCATAACCTGCGCGAGGTTTGACCCCCGCGCAGGCTTCGTTCAATGGGTCTGCACCACCAGCTTGCCCACCGCCTTGCGCTGTGCCAGTTGCTCTATGGCGCTGCCGGCTTCGGCCAGTGGGTAGGTTTTCGATACCAGTGGTTTGATCTTGCCCTCGGCGTGCCAGGCGAACAGTTGACGGAAGTTGGCGGCGTTGTCCTGTGGCTGACGCTGGGCAAATGCACCCCAGAACACTCCCACTACCGCCGCGCCCTTGAGCAGCGCCAGATTGACCGGGAGTTGTGGGATCACGCCGCTGGCAAAGCCCACCACCAGCAGCCGGCCGTTCCAGGCTAGGCCGCGCACCGCCTGGTCGAACAGCTCGCCGCCGACCGGGTCGTAGATCACGTCGACGCCCTGGCCGCCGGTCAGGCGCTTGATTTCATCCTTGAGCGAGCTTGTGCTGTAGTCGATCAGCTCATCTGCACCGGCTGCCTTGGCTACCGCCAGCTTGTCGGCGCTGCTGGCTGCGGCGATCACCTTGGCACCCATGGCTTTGCCGATCTCCACGGCGGCCAGGCCGACGCCACCGGAAGCGCCCAGCACCAACAGGGTTTCTCCAGGCTGCAGGTTGGCCCGCTGGCGCAGTGCGTGCAGCGAAGTGCCGTAGGTCATGCCCAGCGCGGCGGCGGTGGTGAAGTCCATGCTGTCGGGGATTGGCAGCACGTTGTAGTAGGGCACCGCGACCTGCTCGGCAAACGCGCCCCAGCCGGTCAGCGCCATGACCCGCTGGCCCACCTCGAACGCGCCGGCCTTGGCGCCCACCGCCGCAACCACCCCGGCCGCTTCGCCACCCGGCGAGAACGGCAGCGGTGGCTGGAACTGGTATTTGCCTTCGATGATCAGCGTGTCAGGGAAGTTGACCCCGGCGGCGTGCACGTCGAGCAGGACCTCGTTGATCTTCGGCTGGGGGCTGGCGACGTCTGCAAGCACAAGATCGCGCGCCGGGCCCAGGGTTTTGCACAACACGGCTTTCATCGGGGCTATTCCTTTGCAGGTGATGGCCGATAAGTGTAGGAGGACTGCTTGCCCGGTCAACGAGCATGCTCGGCCCTGATGGTCCGGCATAAGCCCGGGCTTGGGTTTGCGCGACGTGCTGGGTAAGCTGGCGCCAACTGTATGTGAGGAGCGAATTCGTGAAAGCGTGGATCTTGATGGTTATGGCGCTGATGCTGCCAATGGCGGCGATGGCCGAGGAAGCCGCAGAAGGCGCGCCGAAGGTTGCCTATATCAGCCTGAGCCCGCCCTTTGTCGGCAACTACGCCCTGGATGGCAACAGCAAGCTGCGCGTGTACAAGGCTGACGTGGCCCTGCGCGTGACCGGCGATGCCGCTGCGGCGGCGGTCAAGCATCACGAGCCGCTGATTCGTAATCAGCTGGTGGCGCTGTTCACCCAGCAGACCGTGGACAGCATGAGTAACGTCGAGGCCAAGGAGCGCCTGCGTCAGGAAGCGTTGAAGCAGGTACAGCAGGTGATGGAGAACGAGGAAGGCAAGCCGATCGTCGAGGACCTGCTGTTCAATAACCTGATCGTGCAGTAAAGCCAACCGGGGCCGCTTTGCGGCCCTTCGCGGGTGAACCCGCTCCCACAGGGTTCAGCGGCGTTTGTCGAAATTCGGTTTCAAAACCGCTGTGATCCCTGTGGGAGCGGGTTTACCCGCGAAGGGCTGCAAAGCAGCCCCCTCTGCTTTCCACTACTTGGCCAAGGTCAGGATCGCAGCCCACTGCTTCAAGGTCACCGGCATCACCGACAGGCGCGTGCCTTTTTGCACCAGCGGCATCTCCTCTAGGGCTGCCTGCTGCTTGAGCAAACCCAGCCCGAGCAAAGGCTTGAAGGTGCGCACATGGGCGACATCGACGGCGCTCCAGGGGTTCTTGTCGGCGCTGGCCTTGGCATCGTGGTAGTGACTCTGCGGGTCAAGTGCCGTAGGGTCGGGGTACGCCGCTGCAACAATTTTGGCGATACCGGCAATGCCCGGCTGCGGGCAGCTTGAGTGATAGAAGAAAAACTCGTCGCCAACCGCCATGGCCCTGAGGAAATTGCGCGCCTGGTAGTTGCGCACCCCGTCCCAGCGCGCTTCGCCGAGGCGTTTGAGGTCATCGATGGACAATTCGTCCGGCTCGGATTTCATCAGCCAATAGGCCATGGACGCTGCTCCTGACAAAGTCTGAAATAACTAGTTGCATGAAACCGACAGCCGGTTGACGTCAACGTTTGCGTGTCGGCTCCGGTTGGCGGAAAATGCGCCGATTTTAAGCACTATGCTCAGTCAGCACTGAAAAAGCTGGCAAGCCCGAATCAGTTGCCAGGGGGCAATCAATGAACAAACGCAAACCGGACCTGCTGTGGATCCTGGCCTTTATCTTCGGTCTTGGGGTCGTTACCACCGGTTATGCGCAGAGTTTGCTGGAGCGAAAGATGGACGTCGCCTACCAGACCCCCGTCGAGCAAGCGCCACAGCAGCGCTGAAGTCATAGCGCGCTCAATTGCGCGCCAGGTACCAGTGGCGGTCCGAGACCGTGCCTTGCAGCGGTACATCCCAACTGGCCTGCGCCAGACGCTCGACCTTCTGGCATTCATGCGCCAGGCCCAGCAGCAGCGGTTTCTTCCAGGTCTTGCGCCGGCTCTGATAGGCCAGGCTGCGGTCATAGAACCCGCCCCCCATGCCCAAGCGGCCACCCACTTCGTCAAACCCGACCAACGGCAGCAGGATCAAATCCAGCGCCCAGATTGGCCGTTGCCGCTTGCGCTCGATTACCGGCTCCGGGATGCGAAAGCGATTGCGCTTGAGCACCTCACCCTGGTCGTAACGCTGAAACACCATGCGTGTGGCCGGCCAGGCGTGCAGCACCGGCAGGTAGATCCGCTTGCCGCGCCGATGGCCCTCGCGCAGCAGCAGGCGCGGGTCGATCTCGCCGTCATTGGGCAGGTACAGGGCAATGTGGCGGGCGCGGCGGAATAACGGATGCTGGGCCAGCTGACGGTACAGGCCGCGAGATGCCTGACGCTGTTGTGCAGGCGTAAGGGCGCGGCGTGCGTTACGCAGCTGGCGACGAAGTTGCGGGCGGGTGAGGGGCGCGGTGTCGGTCATGGCACAGAGGTCCCGGAGGTGTCGGCCGCCGTGGCGGCCAGACCAGTTGCCCGCCAGAGCAGGCGAGCAATGCAGAATTCAGGCTCCCCGATAAGACCGCTATCGGCGTAGCCCTTGAACCCGAAAGTTCAAGGTGGAGATTGCAGGGGGCGTTAAGGCTTTCCGTCGGGCGGACATGCACACCGGCCCCAGCGTGCAACCCCCGTGGTTGTGCGTATCGGCTCAGGGACATAACCGACTGGCGCATCTCCCAGGGAGTGACGCCAGTATACCGATCTCAGCCGTTTTTGGTACCCGTGTCGTCGGCCAATGCGCTGTCGACGCGCTCGAGCAGGTCACGCACCTGCTCACGGGTAGTACCGCCGCTGGCCGCTTCAGGGGTTTCCTGGCGGTGGAGCATTTCGTGGGTAATGTTCAAGGCCGCCATCACCGCAATGCGATCGGCGCCGATGACTTTGCCGCTGCTGCGGATCTCGCGCATCTTGCCATCCAGATAGCGCGCGGCGCTGACCAGGTTGCTGCGCTCTTCGGGCGGGCAGATGATCGAGTAGTCTTTGTCGAGGATCTGTACGGTGACGCTATTGCTTGAACTCATGAGTCTTGCTCCAGGGCCTTGAGCCGCAAGATCATGGATTCGACCTTACGCCTTGCGATCTCATTTTTTTCAATGAGGTGGGCGCGCTCTTCGCGCCAGGAAGTTTCCTGCGCTAATAGGAGTGCATTTTGCCGTTTAAGTTGCTCGACGCGCTCGATCAGCAGCTCGAAACGGCTCATCAGCGCTTGCAGGTCGTTGTCTTGCATGGGGGGCACTCGTTTCGCTCCATCGTTTACGGCCTGGCCATGATGCCGGTGCCGGGCCTTGGGCGGCCAGTGCCGATGGTCTTGGCGCGCCTGCCGGTGCTAGGATACAAGGTCTTCATTCTAGACATTGCGCCGTCTGGCGCCTAGCAGCCCATGCCTAATACTCAATCGCCGTACACCGCTTTCGCCGCACTGCTCTCGAGCAATGGCCACCCTGTCTCCCCCGCCGAGCTGCACGGCCTGTTGATTGGCCGCAGCTGCGCCGGCGCAGGCTTCGATGCCGAGGCCTGGTTGGCCGACGCCGCCAACGCCCTCGAGGTCGAACCGAACGACTCTGTGCGCAACGCCCTGATCGGCCTGCAGGAGATGGTCAAGGCCGAACTCACCGGCGATGACGTCGCTCTGGTGCTGTTGCTGCCGGGTGATGAACAACCGCTGACCGAACGTGCCGCCGCCCTTGGCGAATGGTGCCAGGGCTTCATCGCCGGCTTCGGCTTGAACGCCGGTGGCAAGGACCTGTCCACCGAAGCCAAGGAAGTGCTGCAGGACCTGGTGGCGATTTCGCAGGTGCAAGACGCCCTGGAAGAATCCGAGGACGGCGAGAGCGACTACATGGAGGTCACCGAGTACCTGCGCGTCGCGCCGCTGCTGCTGTTCACCGAGCTGGCCGCGCCAGTTGCGGCTGCCCCCAAGCCATCGCTGCACTGATCAATCGGGGTCGTCTGCCCATGAGCCACATACCCAAGGCCGAGTATGCCCGTCGGCGCAAGGCGCTGATGGCGCAGATGGTCCCCAACAGCATCGCCATCCTGCCCGCCGCTGCGGTTGCCATTCGCAACCGTGATGTCGAGCACGTGTACCGTCAAGACAGCGACTTCCAGTACCTCAGCGGCTTTCCCGAGCCTGAGGCGGTCATTGTTCTGATCCCCGGTCGCGAGCATGGCGAATACGTGCTGTTCTGCCGTGAACGCAACCCGGAGCGTGAGCTGTGGGACGGCTTGCGTGCCGGTCAGGAAGGTGCCCTGCGCGAGTATGGCGCGGACGATGCATTTCCGATTACCGACATCGACGAGATCCTGCCGGGCCTGATCGAAGGCCGCGAGCGGGTGTACACGGCGATGGGCAGCAACCCTGAGTTCGACCGGCGCTTGATGGACTGGATCAACCTGATTCGCTCCAAGGCCCGTCTCGGTGCGCAGCCGCCCAACGAGTTCGTTGCGCTGGATCATCTGCTGCACGACATGCGCCTGTATAAATCGGCAGCAGAAGTGAAGGTCATGCGCGCCGCTGCGGCGATTTCTGCGCGGGCCCATGTGCGGGCGATGCAGGCCTGCCGGGCGGGGCTTTACGAATACAGCCTGGAGGCCGAGCTCGATTACGAGTTTCGCAAGGGCGGGGCGAAGATGCCGGCCTATGGCTCGATCGTCGCTGCTGGGCGTAATGGCTGCATCCTGCACTATCAGCAGAACGACGCCGTGCTCAAGGACGGCGACCTGGTGCTGATCGATGCCGGCTGTGAAATCGACTGCTATGCCAGCGACATCACCCGCACGTTCCCGGTCAGCGGGCGTTTTTCTGCTGAGCAGAAAGCCATCTACGAGCTGGTGCTCGAAGCCCAGGCTGCGGCCTTTGCCGAGATCGCCCCAGGCAAGCACTGGAACCACGCCCATGAGGCGACGGTGCGGGTGATTACCGCAGGCCTGGTGCGGCTGGGCTTGCTCAAGGGCGAAGTGCAGGCGCTGATCGACAGCGAGGCCTACCGCGCGTTCTACATGCACCGCGCCGGGCACTGGCTGGGGATGGATGTGCACGATGTCGGCGAGTACAAGGTCGGCGGCCAGTGGCGGGTGCTCGAAGTGGGCATGGCGCTGACCGTCGAACCCGGCATTTACATCGGCGCCGACAATCAGGCCGTGGCCAAGAAGTGGCGCGGTATCGGCATCAGGATCGAGGACGACGTGGTGGTTACCAGGCAGGGCTGTGAAATTCTTACCTCCGGCGTGCCGCGGACGGTTGCCGAGATCGAGGCGCTGATGGCCGCTGCCCGCGAGCAGGCGGCATGAGCCGGGTCAACCTGGCAATCATCGGCGGCGGCCTGGTCGGCGCCAGCCTGGCGCTGGCGCTGCAGGCTGGGGCCAAGGCGCGTGGCTGGAAAATCCTGCTGATCGAGCCGTTCGCCCCTGGCGATGCGTTTCAGCCAAGCTACGATGCGCGCTCGTCGGCGTTGTCGTTCGGCACCCGGCAGATCTACCAGCAGTTGGGCCTGTGGCCGGCCATCAGCCAGCGCGCCGAGCCGATTCTGCAGATTCACGTGTCCGACCGCGGTCGCTTTGGCGCCACCCGCCTGGACGCCAGCGAAGAAGGCGTGCCGGCGCTGGGCTATGTGGTGGAAAACGCCTGGCTCGGCCAGTGCCTGTGGCAGGGCCTGGACCCGGAAGTGGTGAGCTGGCGATGCCCGGCCGAGGTCAAGGCGATGCAGCCGATCGAAGGCGGTTACCGCTTGCAGCTGGATGACGACACCAGCCTTGAGTGTGACCTGGCTGTGCTGGCTGACGGTGGTCGCTCGGGCTTGCGCGAGCAACTGGGCATCCATGTGCAGCGCCGGCCTTATCAGCAGAGTGCCTTGATCGCCAATATCACCCCCGGTGAGGCCCACGGCGGTCAGGCCTTCGAGCGCTTTACCGAACAGGGGCCTATGGCTTTGCTGCCATTGCCGGACAACCGCTGCGCGCTGGTCTGGACCCGCCAGGGGATGGACGCCAAGCGCCTGGCCGAGATCGATGAGCGCAACTTCCTCGCCGAGCTGCAGCAGGTCTTTGGCTTCCGCCTCGGCGCACTGCGCCAGGTTGGCGCGCGGCATTTGTATCCGCTGGCGCTGGTGGCTGCCAGCGAGCAGGTGCGCCCGCATCTGGTGGTCCTCGGCAATGCCGCGCACAGCCTGCACCCGATTGCCGGCCAGGGCTTCAACCTGTCGCTACGCGATGTGCAGGCGCTGGCTGAAGGCTTGCTGTCCGGCCCGCAGCACCCCGGCGACCTGGCGACCCTGCAGACCTATCAGCAGCGGCAGCAACTCGACCAGAGCCTGACCATCGGCTTCTCCGATCAGGTCACGCGGATGTTCGGCAGCAGCCAGCCGTTGCTGGCCACGGGACGCAACCTGGGTTTGCTTGGTCTTGATCTGTTGCCACCGGCCAAGCGCTGGTTCGCCCGCCAGGCGATGGGGCTGGGCACCCGCAGCGATCTGCGGGGTCGCCTGTGAGCGATTCGCGTCGGCTGGCGCGCAAGGCCCGCATGCTGCGCTGGTTGCTGAATATCTACCCGCCGTACCTGGGTGCTGGTATTCGGGTGCAGCAGATCAGCCCCGACATGAGCCACATCAAAGTGCGCATGAAGCTCACCCGCTGGAACCGCAACTACGTCGGCACCCAGTTCGGCGGCAGCCTGTATTCGATGGTCGACCCGTTCTACATGCTGTTGCTGATCGAGCGTCTGGGCAGCGAGTACATTGTCTGGGACAAGGCCGCCAGCATCGATTTCATCTCACCGGGCAAAGGCCCGGTGTATGCCGAGTTCAACGTCGATGACGCGCTGCTGGCCGAGATTCGCCAGCACACCGCCAGCGGCAAGAAGTACCTGCCGCGGCTGCAGGTCGACATCCGCGACGGTGCCGGTGAACTGGTGGCGCGGGTCGATAAAACTCTTTATGTACGGCTCAAGCCGCAAGTGAGGCAGGCGTAAGGCATGGAAACGCGCGCAGATGTACTGATTGTCGGTGCCGGTATGGTCGGCAGCGCCCTGGCCCTGGCATTGCGCCACAGCGGCCTGCAAGTTGTCCTGCTCGACGGCGGCCCATTGTCGGTCAAGCCGTTTGACCAGCAAGCCGCGTACGAGCCGCGGGTCAGTGCCTTGTCGGCAGCCAGCCAACGCATCCTCGAGCGCCTCGGCGCCTGGGATGGCATCGTCGCCCGGCGCTTGTCGCCGTACACCGACATGCACGTGTGGGACGGCAGCGGCACCGGCCAGATCCACTTCTCGGCGGCCAGTGTGCACGCCGACCTGCTGGGCCACATCGTCGAAAACCGGGTAGTCCAGGACGGCCTGCTGGAGCGCTTGCTCGACAGCGACATCGGCCTGCTGGCCAATGCCCGCCTGGAGCAGATGCGCCGCTCCGGTGATGAGTGGCTGCTGACCCTGGCCGATGGCCGTCGCCTGCGCGCACCACTGGTCATCGCTGCCGATGGCGCCAACTCGGCGGTGCGCCACCTGACCGGCTGCGAAACCCGCGAGTGGGACTACCTGCACCAAGCCATCGTCACCAGCGTGCGCTGCAGCGAGGCGCACCAGGCCACCGCCTGGCAGCGCTTCACCGACGAGGGGCCGCTGGCCTTTCTGCCGCTGGCGCGTGATGGCGGCCAGCAGTGGTGCTCGATCGTCTGGTCGACGACCCCAGAGCAGGCCGAGCAATTGATGAGGCATGATGATGCCGCCTTCGCCGAGGCGCTCCAGCGCGCCTTTGAGGGGCGTCTGGGTCAGGTCCTTGAGGTTGACCCTCGGGTCTGCGTGCCGCTGCGCCAGCGCCACGCCAAGCGCTATGTGGCTGAAGGTCTGGCATTGATCGGCGATGCCGCCCACGTGATTCACCCGCTGGCCGGGCAAGGCGTCAACCTGGGCTTTCTTGATGCCGCCGTATTGGCCGAAGAACTGGTACGGGCCTGCGAGCGCGGCGAGCGGTTGGCGGATGTGAAGGTACTGAGCCGCTACGAGCGCCGGCGCATGCCGCACAACCTGGCGCTGATGGCGGCCATGGAGGGCTTCGAGCGGCTGTTCCAGGCCAATCCGTTGCCGCTGCGCTGGCTGCGCAACAGCGGTTTGAAGCTGGTCGAGCAGTTGCCTGAGGCCAAGGCGCTGTTCGTGCGGCAGGCGCTGGGCTTGTCTGGCGATCTGCCGGAATTGGCCCGGCCCTGACTGCAACATCTGGTAACTGCTCAGCGGGTGAGCTGCTTAATGGTATTCACTACCATTCGCAGCTCAATCACCCGCGAGGAATACCCGATGTTGCCACGCAAGCACCTACTGGCCGCCCTGGCCCTGACCCTGTTCGGCGGCACCGTGCAGGCGGCGGACGAAGTGGTGGTGTACTCCTCGCGCATCGATGAGCTGATCAAGCCGGTGTTCGACGCCTACACGGCCAAGACCGGGGTCAAGATCAAGTTCATCACCGACAAGGAAGCGCCGCTGATGCAGCGCATCAAGGCCGAGGGCCAGAACGGCGTGGCTGACCTGCTGCTGACCGTGGATGCCGGCAACCTCTGGCAGGCCGAGCAGATGGGCATTTTGCAGCCGATCAAGTCGGACGTCATCGACGCCAACATCCCCCCTCAGTACCGCGCCAAGTCGCATGACTGGACCGGTCTGAGCCTGCGTGCGCGGACCATCGTCTACTCCACCGAGCGGGTCAAACCGAGCGAGCTGAGCACCTACGAGGCGCTGGCCGACAAGCAGTGGGAAGGGCGCCTGTGCCTGCGCACTGCGAAAAAGGTCTACAACCAGTCGCTGACCGCGACCATGATCGAGACTCACGGCGAGGCCAAGACCGAGCAGATCATCAAGGGCTGGGTCGGCAACCTGTCCACTGACGTGTTCTCCGATGACACCGCTGTGCTACAGGCCATCGAAGCCGGCCAGTGCGACGTGGGCGTGGTCAACACCTACTACTACGGCCGCCTGCACAAGCAGCAGCCCGATCTGCCGATCAAGCTGTTCTGGCCGAATCAGGGTGACCGTGGGGTGCACATCAACCTCTCGGGCATCGGCCTGACCAAGCATGCGCCGCACCCGGAAACGGCGAAAAAACTGGTGGAGTGGATGACCGGCGAAGAAGCGCAAAAGCTGTTTGCCGACATCAACCAGGAGTTCCCGGCCAACCCACAGGTCAAGCCATCGGCTGAAGTGGCCGCCTGGGGCACGTTCAAGGCCGACAGCCTGCCGGTGGAAGTGGCCGGCAAGCGCCAGGCAGAGGCGATTCGCCTGATGGATCGGGCTGGCTGGAACTAAGCGCCAGGCTTTATGCTTGAAGGGCCCTTCGGGGTGATGCCGGTCAGTTAAGCCAATGGGGCTGCTCTGCAGCCCTTCGCGGCGGTCCGGCGTCCCGGCAAGCCCGCTCCCACAGGTACAACGCTGGAGTCAGACTTCGCGCGTTCCCTGTGGGAGCGGGCTTGCCGGGACGCCGGACCGCCGCGAAGGGCCGTAAAGCAGCCCCAACTCATAAACGAGACTCTGGATTTGTCCCACGCTCCCCAACGCCGCTGGTATCTGCCGGTCGGCCTGATCGCCGCTCTGGTACTGCTGCCGCTGAGTGTTCTGCTGCTGTCGTGGCAGTCGATCGATATGCAGATCTGGTCGCACCTGCTCGACACCCAAATGAGCCGTCTGCTGGGCAATACCCTGACCCTGGTGCTTGGCGTGGGCATCGGCGTTACCGTGCTTGGGGTGAGCCTTGCCTGGCTCACCAGCCTGTGCGAGTTCCCCGGGCGGCGCTGGCTCGACTGGGCCTTGATGCTGCCGTTCGCCATTCCGGCCTATGTGCTGGCGTTCGTATTCGTTGGCCTGCTGGATTTCGCCGGGCCGGTGCAGAGCGCCCTGCGTGAGCTGTTCGGGCCGATGCGCCTGCCGCGCGTGCGCTCGACCGGCGGGGTAATCACCGTGCTGGTGCTGGTGTTCTACCCCTACGTGTATCTGCTCGCGCGCAGCGCTTTCATGGCTCAGGGCAAAGGCCTGATGGAAGCAGCGCGGGTCCTGGGCCTTTCGCCGGTGCAGGCGTTCTGGCGGGTTGCGTTGCCGATGGCGCGGCCCGCCATCTGCGCCGGCATCGCCCTGGCACTGATGGAAACCCTGGCGGATTTCGGCGCCGTAGCGGTGTTCAACTTCGACACCTTCACCACCGCCATCTACAAGACCTGGTACGGCTTCTTCAGCCTGTCCAGCGCGGCCCAGCTGGCCAGTTTGCTGCTGTTGGTGGTGATGCTGGTGCTGTATGGCGAACGCCGCGCTCGCGGTGCCAGCCGCAGCGGTAACGAGCGGCCACGGGTGCAGGCGTTGTATCACCTGCGCGGGCTCAAGGCGTGGGCGGCCAGCGGCTGGTGTCTGCTGGTGTTCGCCTGCGCCTTCGTCATCCCGCTGCTGCAACTGCTGGTGTGGTTCTGGCAGCGTGGCCGGCACGACCTTGATGAGCGCTATGTCGGCCTGGTCATGCACACCCTGTACCTTGGCGCGATGGCGGCACTGATCACGGTCAGCGCGGCGTTACTGCTGGCGTT
The DNA here is from genome assembly GCF_059693665.1 of Pseudomonas sp. PGPR N4. Lineage (NCBI taxonomy): Bacteria > Pseudomonadati > Pseudomonadota > Gammaproteobacteria > Pseudomonadales > Pseudomonadaceae > Pseudomonas > Pseudomonas sp. PGPR N4. Next base: position 526,984 of record NZ_JCAUKV010000002.1, on the reverse strand, counting down.
TGCCCGCCGCCAGGCACCGACCGGGGCTATCCGCGCTGGTGTCGGCCTGGCCAACCTGGGTTATGCCTTGCCCGGCTCGGTGCTGGCGGTGTCGATCATGCTGGCGTTCAGTTACCTCGACAATCAACTGGTGGTGCCGCTGTCGCAATGGCTGGGCGGTGCCGGCCGGCCGTTGCTGCTGGGCAGCCTGGCGGCATTGTTGCTGGCCTATCTGATGCGCTTTATCGCGGTCGCCTATGGCCCGCTGGAAAGCAGCCTCGAGCGGATTCGACCGTCACTGCCGGAAGCCTCGCGCAGCCTCGGCGTCGGCGGGCCGAGATTGTTTTTCAAGGTATATCTGCCGTTGCTGGTACCGGGCGCTCTCAGCGCTGCCTTGCTGGTGTTCGTCGATGTGCTCAAGGAGATGCCGGCAACCTTGCTGATGCGCCCGTTCGGCTGGGATACCCTTGCCGTACGGGTGTTCGAGATGACCAGCGAGGGCGAGTGGGCACGCGCTTCGCTGCCCGCGCTGACGCTGGTGCTGGTCGGCCTGTTGCCGGTCATCGGCCTGATACGCCGTTCGGCCCGTCGCCCGGGTCAGACTCACTGAGGATGCCAGCCCGCGCCCTTGCCGCTACAATGCGCGCCATTCGCTGCGGCGGGTCCTACAAGATCAGGTGGCGATTAAACGTCGCCGACCGTCGCCGCTTCGCCACGCCCGGAAGGAGAAACCCATGGGACAGCGCACACCTTTGTACGACTGGCACTTGGCGCTAGGCGCCAAGATGGTCGACTTTGGCGGTTGGGACATGCCCCTGCACTATGGCTCGCAAGTCGAGGAGCACCATCAGGTGCGCGCTGACTGCGGCGTATTCGACGTCTCGCACATGACGGTGATCGATGTCGATGGCCCAGCAGCCACACGCTGCTTGCAGTACCTGCTGGCCAATGACGTGGCCCGCCTCGGCAGTACAGGCAAGGCGCTCTACAGCACCCTGCTGAATGAACAGGGCGGGGTAGTCGACGACCTCATCGTGTATAGCACCGAAGCGGGCTACCGGCTGGTGGCCAATGCCGCTACCCGAGCCAAGGTCGTCGCCTGGCTGCAGGCGCACAGTGCCGGCTACGAGGTCAACGTCACGCCACGTCCGGAGCTGGCCATTATCGCCATCCAGGGCCCCCGTGCTCGCGACAAGGTGGCTGAGCTGGTGTCCTGGTCGCGCGCAGCGCTGATCCGTGAGCTGCAGCCATTCGAAGGCGTGGCCGAGGGCGATTGGTTCATCGCGCGCACCGGCTACACGGGCGAAGACGGCCTGGAGATCATTCTGCCCGCCGAACAAGCCCCGGTTTTTTTCAATGACCTGGTTGGCGCCGGTATCGCCCCCAGTGGCCTCGGCGCGCGCGATACCTTGCGCCTGGAAGCCGGGATGAACCTGTACGGCCAGGACATCGACGAGCAGCACACCCCACAGACCTCCAACCTCGGCTGGTGTATTGCCTGGCAGCCGGCCGAGCGCGAGTTCATCGGCCGCAGTGCGCTGCTCAATGAAATCGAGCACGGCGTGCAGGAAAAACTGGTTGGGCTGGTGCTCGAAGAACGCGGCGTGCTGCGTGCCCATCAGGTAGTTCGCGTCGCCGGGATTGGCGAAGGGGAGATCACCAGTGGTAGTTTCTCTCCTACGCTGAGCAAGTCGATTGCCCTGGCGCGTGTGCCGATGGCCACCGGCGAGCGCGCCGAGGTCGAAATTCGCGGCAAGTGGTACCCGGTGCGGGTGGTCAAACCGACCTTCGTGCGCCACGGCAAGATTCTTATCTGAACAATTACCTGGCGGGTCGACCGCTGATCCCTGACATCGAGGACCCTACGACATGAGCAATATTCCCGCCGAACTGCGTTTTGCCGAAAGCCACGAATGGGCACGGCTGGAAGCCGATGGCACGGTAACCGTTGGCATCAGCGATCACGCCCAGGAGGCTCTGGGTGACGTGGTTTTCGTTGAGCTGGCTGAAGTTGGCAAAGTGTTCGCAGCAGGCGACGCTGCTGGCGTGGTCGAGTCGGTCAAGGCCGCATCGGATATCTACGCGCCGGTGTCGGGCGAAGTGATTGCTGTCAACGAAGCCTTGGCGGACAGCCCCGAATCGCTCAACGACAGCCCTTATGAGTCGTGGATCTTCAAACTCAAGCCGGCCAACACTGCCGAGCTGGACAAGCTGCTCGACGCCGCTGGCTACAAGGCCGCTATCGGCGAGTAATCGCCTCCGCTGCGGCGCTTATCGCTCCTGGGCCGGCACGGCTGGCCCAGGAGCGGTCGCTATCACTCAGTCGCCACCATCGGTAGCAACAGCGCGGGCTTATTCAGCTACAGCGTTTTTGGCCAGGATGGCATTGGCCAGTTGCATGTCGCTTGCCTCCAGGCCTGGATTGTCGGCTCGTACCTGACGCATCGCAGCTTCAAGGAACGGCCCGCGAATAGCCCCTTCACTGGCAACGAAGCTGCCGGCATCGTCCTGCGCAGCGACGATCATCTTGTGATCCTTGAACGTCAGGTAGGTCGACGCAGTAGTTGCGCCGGACGAGATGACGTTGTGCCAGAAACTGTCGGCCATGGCCGAGCCAACGGGCAGCGAAAGCAGGACAGCGGCGGCGATGGCTGTTTTGAAACGCATGCTGAAGTACCTAGGAGGGTGGGCGGATAATGCTTGCTTGGATGCTCGATACACAGGCCAAGTTCCTTGCGCGCTAAGGAATATTCGTCAGCTGCAGACGCTCAGCACTTCACTCAGACTGGTCAGCCCGCGGGCGATCTTGGCCTCACCGTCGCTGCGCAGATCGCGCAGGCCATCGCGCAGGGCATGCTGACGCAGCTGCGCCAGGTCGGTCGCCGGGCCAATGCTGCCGAGCAAGGCTGTACCCGGTGTGAGCAGCTCAAATAGCCCGATACGGCCCAGGTAACCGGTACTGCGGCATGCCCGGCAGGGGATAGGCGGCTGCGCTGACTGGCCTTTGCAGGTGGCGCACAGGGTGCGCACCAAGCGCTGGGCCATCACCCCGATCAATGTGGCTTTGATCAGGTAATCGGCAACGCCCAACTCTTGCAGGCGAACAATCGCTGCGCAGGCATCGTTGGTGTGCAGGGTCGACAACACCAGATGGCCGGTCAGCGCTGCCTGCATGGCCACCTGAGCGGTTTCACGGTCGCGAATCTCACCAATCATGATGATGTCCGGGTCTTGCCGCAGCAGGGCGCGCACGCCGTTGGCAAAGCCCAGGTCAAGGCTGGGCTGCACCTGCAGCTGGTTGAAAGCGGGTTCCAGCCGCTCGATCGGGTCTTCGATGGTGCACAGGTTGATCTCAGGCGTGGCCAACCGCTTGAGGCTCGCGTACAGCGTGCTGGTCTTGCCCGAGCCGGTCGGCCCGGTTACCAGAATGATGCCCTGACGCTGGCGCAGCAGTGCCTGCCAGCGGTGCCGCAGCTCGCCATCGAGGCCGAGCCGGTCGAAGTCCTCATGCAGCTGCTGCGGGTCGAACAGGCGCAGCACCAGCTTTTCGCCAAACGGGGTGGGCAGGGTCGACAGGCGCAGCTCGACTTCCATCTCGCCGGCCAGCCGCGTCTTCAGGCGACCGTCCTGCGGTCGGCGTTTCTCCGCAACATCCATGCGGCCAAGATGCTTGAGGCGGCTCACCAGCGCCAGGGTCACGGCCAGCGGAAAGGCATACACCGTGTGCAGCAGGCCGTCGATGCGATAGCGCAGCTGGCCTTGTTCACGCCGCGGTTCGAGGTGGATATCGCTGGCGCGCTGCTCGATCGCGTACTGCAGCAGCCAGTCGACGATATGCACGATGTGCGCATCCTCCGCGCCAGCCTCGCCCTGGCGCTTGCCCAACTCCAGCAACTGCTCGAGCTCGCCAAGGCTGGCATCCTGTTGCAGGCCGGCACCCTGCACCGAGTGGGCCAGGCGGAACAGGCTCTGGCTCAGTTGGCGAATGTGCACCGGGCTGGCCAGCACACGCTGGACGCGCTTGCCCAGGCTGCGCGCCAGATCGTGCTCCCACTCACGCTGAAAGGGCTGCGCACTGGCCACGGTGACGCTGTGCACATCGACCGCCAGAGCGAGGATGCCATGGCGGTCGGCGAAGGCGCGCGAGATCAGGCTGCCGACCTGGGCCAGGTCGATCTGCAGCGGGTCGAGCCGGACGAAGGGCTGCTGCACGACATCGGCCAGCCATTGGCACAGGCTGTCCAGATCGAGGACATGCCCGGGGCGCTGCTGATCGCTGAGGTTCAGGCTGGCGATGATTTCGAGCGGGTGGCTGCTGCACTGGTTTGGCTGCTCAAGGGCGCGCAGGACGTCACCGGGTTGCAGGCGGTGGTCGGCGAGCAGAGCGTCGAGGAGGCGTTTGAGGTCGAGGTCGTGGCTGTCTTGGGTATGCATCGCGGCGGCGTCCGTGCCGAAAAGGTACAGGCAAGGCTAGCCGCCTGGACAGCTTTGGCGTCGATGCAACGATTGCGGGGTTTTACTGGCTGAAACTTGTGTCGTATTCAGTAAATTGGGGCCGCTTTGCGCCCCTTCGCGGGTGAACCCGCTCCCACCGGGACTTGTAGCGCCGCCTAAACCTGTAGGCTGCGAAGCAGGCCCAGCACCTATCAGCCTGCTGCTACGCCTTGCAACTGCGGCAAGTTGCTCAGCTCGACTTCGCCGACACAAACCAGATTGCGCAGCTTCTGCGCGATGACTTCGGCGCGATGCCAGCTCAAACCATCGATGCCGATTTCCAGCTCAAGCCAGTCGCCCTGCTGACGCATCTGCACACTATTGGGCGTGAGGAACTGCATCGCGAACAGGTTCAGCACTCGGCACAGGCTGTCTGGCTCAGCCTCGGCTTGCAGTTGATAACGCACGTGGCTGTGCGCCGCGCTTGCGGCCCAGACGTCGGAGCGGGGCAGGGTGTCGGGCCGTTCAAGTGCGTTCATATGATTCTCCTCCAGGACGGAAGAAATTCTGCCACGCGGCAGGCGGCATTTTTTCGCTATGATTGAGACGATTTGTCAGCTAGGCAGATTGATCAATTCGCCTATTGGCGCCTGGGAGAATAATTAATGCAAAACGAACTGGACGCCTATGACCGGCGCATCCTGCAGCTGCTACAAGAGGATGCTTCATTATCCAGCGCGCAGATTGCCGAACGCGTGGGCCTGTCGCAGTCACCCTGCTGGCGGCGTATTCAACGGCTGAAGGAAGAGGGGGTGATTCGCGCTCAGGTGACCCTGCTCGACCGCAAGAAGGTCGGCCTGAATACACAGATCTTTGCCGAGGTGAAGCTCAACGCCCACGGGCGGTCCAACTTCGCCGGCTTCACCGAAGCGATCCGTGAATTCCCCGAGGTGCTGGAATGTTACGTGCTGATGGGGTCGGTGGACTTCCTGTTGCGCATTGTCACCCCAGACATCGAAGCTTACGAACGATTCTTCTTCGAAAAGCTGTCGAATGTGCCGGGGATCCAGGAGGTCAACTCGATCGTGGCCTTGTCCGAAATCAAGTCCACGACCAGCCTGCCGTTAGCGCGTTGACGGCGACTTGAGCAGGTGCTTCCAGGCGCGGTTCTGCTCGATCGCACGGGCCTGCTCGACGCGGGCGATCAGCAGTTCGTCGTTCTCTTCCTCGCCCAACGGCTGCTCAGCCAGCTTGTGCAGCTTGTTCAGTTCGCCATAGAGGCGATCCATTTGCGGCACGTCGAGCACCTGGCGGGCGTGGCGCAGCCAGGTCAGCAGGGTTTCGATGCGTGGCAACTGCTCGCCAAGGTCTTCCGGCTGCTGCACATAACGCTCTTGCAGCTTCAGCGCGCGGGCTTCTTCGCCGACCAGGTGTTGCAGCCAGTTGGCCAGCTGCGCCTTGCCCTGGCGTTCGCCACGGCCTTTGCGCTCGACGGTCCAGGCGCGGGCCAGCAGCCAGCGTGAGGTTTCCAGCGAGAACTGGCCCCAGCGTGGGTCTTGCAGCTCTTCGCTGAACTGCTCGGGCGCGGCGCGGCGGACGTCTTCGTCGTCGTTACCGGCCTGTACCAGCGGGCGCCAGTCTTCCAGCAGCGCGTCGAGGCTGGCGCGCAAGGCGCTGGTGGTCGCGCGCGGCGCGGCCTGGCCCATGCTGCCGGCCAGGGCGCGCAGCTCGCTCAGGCACTGCACCCAGTCCTGCAGCAGGCGCCAGTGGCCGCTGTGGCGGTACTGCTCGGCCAGCCGTTGGCTGCTCGCCAGCAACTGCCAGGCCAGAGCGGTGAAGGCATCGTCGACCGGCATTTCGGCGTCGAGCTCGGCGCTCGGCAGGTCCAGCTCGTAGCTGTCTGGCTCAAGCAGGCGATAGCCGCGCTCGGCCTTGCTGATGTCGCAGGGCATCAAGGGCAGGCTCGCGGCCAGCTCGGCGGCCAGTTCCAGCAGGGCTTCGGCGGAACCTTCGCGCAGCTCAAGCTCCAGCTCGCAGATTTCTTCCTTGCGCTTGCCAGCGATGACAAAGCCTTGGTCCAGCGCTGCTTCGATAACCACTTTGGCCTTGCCGCGGCCCCAGGAGATCTCGGCGAACTCGCGGGTGAAGTCGGTGGTGAACAGCGGTTTGATGGTCTTTTTGTCGAGCTCGGCGAGTTGCTCGGGCCAGCAGCTGGCGTCGAGTTTTTTCAGATCGAGCTTGGCTTTTTCCAGCGGCCACTCGAATTCGTTGCGCTCAGACAGGCCTGCGACGCTCTGGCCACGGCACTTGAGGGTCTGGATGACGGCATCGCCATCGCGGCGCAGACGCAGGGCGACACGCGCGGCGGACAGCTCACGCTCAGGGGTGTCGAAGTACTGGTTGAGCAGTTCGCGGGTCTGCCAGCCGGACTTGTTGCGCTTCTTCAGCAGGGGGTGCTCACGAAGGGCGGTGAGAGTCTCGCGGCTGGCGCGGAGTTTGAGTTCGGTTTCTTTGTGCATCGCGGGCTCGAAGGAGGGGCATCGTTGCAAGGCAGTCTACAGCAGTCAGCCGTGCTGCTGTGATCCGACTGGTCGGTTGCCCCGGTGCAGCGGCCTTGCGCCGTCTACGTCAGGCGTTGTTATGATGGGCCGACGTTTTCGAGGAATCCGCGCATGCCGTTGCCATCGCTGAAAGACCAGTTCGCCGCCCTGATCGCCGCGCCATCGGTCAGTTGCACCCAGCCCGCACTGGATCAGTCCAACCGCGTGGTGATCGACTTGCTCGCCGGTTGGCTGGCTGACCTTGGCTTCACATGCGATATCCAGCAGGTCACCCCCGGCAAGTTCAACCTGCTGGCCAGCCGCGGCACGGGCCCTGGCGGGCTGATTCTGGCTGGCCACAGCGACACGGTGCCGTTCGACGAGCAGTTGTGGCAGAGCGACCCGCTGAAACTGACCGAGGTGGGCGATCGCTGGGTTGGGCTGGGTAGTTGCGACATGAAAGGTTTCTTCGCGCTGGTGATCGAGGCCGTGCTGCCGCTGCTCGAACATGACTTCAAACAACCCCTGCTGATCCTTGCTACGTGCGACGAAGAAAGCTCGATGTCCGGCGCCCGCGCCCTGGCCGAGGCCGGTCAGCCGCTTGGCCGCGCAGCGGTGATCGGCGAGCCGACCGGGCTCAGGCCGATTCGCCTGCACAAGGGCATCATGATGGAACGCATCGATATTCTCGGCCGCAGCGGCCATTCGTCAGACCCAAGCCTGGGCCACAGTGCGATGGAAGCGATGCACGCGGTGATGGGCGAGATGATCGGCCTGCGCCAGCAATGGCAGCAGACCTACAGCAACCCGCAGTTCACCGTGCCGACGCCAACGCTGAACTTCGGCTGCATTCACGGTGGCGACAACCCCAACCGGATCTGCGGTCAGTGCGCGCTCGAGTTCGACCTGCGGCCATTGCCCGGGATGGACCCGGAGCAGCTGCGCGCGGCCATTCGCGCCAAGCTGGTGCCGCTGGCCGAGCAGCATCAGGTGAGCATCGACTACAAACCGTTGTTTCCTGAGGTGGCGCCGTTCGAGCAGGCCGCCGACAGCGAGCTGGTACGTGTGGCCGAGCGCTTGACCGGGCACCGCGCCGAAGCGGTGGCCTTCGCCACCGAGGCGCCGTACCTGCAACAGCTGGGCTGCGAGACCATTGTGCTTGGGCCGGGCGACATCGCCTGTGCTCACCAGCCTGGCGAATACCTTGAAATGTCACGTATCGAGCCTACCGTGCGTCTATTGCGTGACCTGATCAGGCACTATTGCCTGAGCTAAACGTCCATTGAGCTGATTCGTTCCTGCCTAGAGGAGAGTGCGCGTGACCGCAAGCCTGTTCCGACGATGACCTCGCACCGTTGTGCGTCTTGACCGTTCTCCGTCCACTTAGCCACAGGCCCTGTCATGCCCGATTACGTAACCTGGCTCCGCCACGCTTCGCCGTACGTCAATGCTCACCGTGACTGCACCTTCGTCGTCATGCTGCCCGGCGACGGCGTCGATCACCCCAACTTTGGCAATATCGTCCACGACCTGGTGCTGCTGCACAGCCTTGGCGTGCGCCTGGTGCTGGTGCACGGCTCGCGCCCGCAGATCGAAAGCCGCCTGGCCGCCCGTGGCCTGACCCCGCATTACCACCACGGCATGCGCATTACCGATGCCGCCACCCTGGATTGCGTGATCGACGCGGTCGGCGCCTTGCGCGTGGCAATCGAGGCGCGCCTGTCGATGGACATGGCCTCCTCGCCTATGCAGGGCGCACGACTGCGCGTGGCGTCCGGCAACCTGGTCACTGCACGGCCGATCGGCGTGCTCGAAGGGGTCGACTACCACCACACCGGTGAAGTCCGCCGGATCGACCGCAAGGGCATCAATCGCCTGCTCGACGAACGCTCGATCGTGCTGCTGTCGCCGCTGGGCTACTCGCCGACCGGCGAAATCTTCAACCTGGCCTGCGAAGACGTCGCCACCCGCGCAGCTATCGAACTGGCCGCCGACAAACTGCTGCTGTTTGGCGCCGAACCCGGCCTGCTCGATGAAAACGGCCGGCTGGTGCGCGAGCTGCGCCCGCAACAGATCGCGCCGCACCTGGCACGGCTGGGCAGCGACTATCAGGGCGAACTGCTCGATGCCGCCGGCGAGGCGTGCAAGGGCGGCGTGGCGCGTAGCCATATCGTCAGTTATGCCGAAGACGGTGCGCTGCTCACCGAGCTGTTCACCCGCGACGGCGGCGGCACCTTGGTGGCGCAGGAGCAGTTCGAGATCGTCCGTGAGGCGAGCATCGAAGACGTCGGTGGTTTGCTTGAGCTGATCAGCCCGCTGGAAGAGCAGGGCATTCTCGTGCGCCGTTCGCGCGAGGTGTTGGAGCGTGAGATCGAGCAGTTCAGTGTGGTCGAGCGCGACGGTCTGATCATCGCCTGTGCGGCGTTGTACCCGATTGCCGATTCGTCGGCGGGGGAGCTGGCGTGCCTGGCGGTCAACCCGGAGTACCGCCACGGCGGCCGTGGCGATGACCTGCTCGAGCGGATCGAATCGCGGGCGCGCACGCTCGGGCTGAAGACCCTGTTCGTGCTGACCACGCGCACTGCGCACTGGTTTCGCGAACGCGGCTTCGAGCCCAGTGGCGTCGAGCGGCTGCCGGCGGCGCGGGCTTCGCTGTACAACTTCCAGCGCAACTCGAAGATCTTCGAGAAGACCCTGTAAACCTCACGCCACAATGAAAAACGCCGTCTGATCAGACGGCGTTTTCATTTACACGGTGTGCAGATACCAGTTGTACTCGAGGTCGGAGATCGAGTGCTCGAACTCCTCCAGCTCGCTTTCCTTGCACGCGACAAAGATGTCGATGTACTTCGGATCGATGTACTTGTTCAGCACTTCGCTGTCGTCCAGCTCGCGCAGGGCATCACGCAGGTTGTTCGGCAGGCTCTGATCAAGCTGCTCGTACGAGTTGCCTTCGATCGCCGGGCCCGGTTCGATCTTGTTGGTCAGGCCGTGGTGCACGCCTGCCAGCACCGCTGCCATCATCAGGTACGGGTTGGCGTCGGCGCCCGCTACACGGTGCTCCAGGCGGACCGAGTCGGGCGAGCCGGTCGGCACGCGCACGGCGACGGTACGGTTGTCCAGGCCCCAGCTCTGTGCGTTGGGCACGTAGAACTGCGAACCGAAGCGGCGGTACGAATTGACGTTCGGGCACAGGAACGCCATCGACGCGGGCAGGGTCTCGAGCACACCGCCGACTGCGTGGCGTAACGCGGCGTTCTGCTCGGGATCCTCGCTGGTGAAGATGTTGTGGCCATCTTTGTCCAGGATCGAGATGTGCACATGCAGGCCATTGCCAGCCTGGCCGGGGTACGGCTTGGCCATGAACGTGGTGTCCATTTCATGGTCGTAGGCAATGTTCTTGATCAGACGCTTGAGCAGCACTGCATAGTCGCAGGCCTTGAGCGCATCAGGCACATGGTGCAGGTTGACTTCGAACTGCGCCGGGGCGCTTTCCTTGACGATGGCGTCAGCCGGGATGCCTTGCTCTTTGGCACCTTCAAGGATGTCCTGCAGGCAGTCGGCGTATTCGTCGAGGTCGTCGATCAGGTAGACCTGAGTCGACTGCGGGCGTTTGCCCGAGATCGGCGAGCGCGGCGGCTGCGGACGGCCGTTCACGTTTTCCTGGTCGATCAGGTAGAACTCGAGTTCGAATGCGGCGCAGATGGTCAGGCCCATGTCGTCGAACTTGCTCACGACCTGGCGCAGCACTTCACGTGGATCGGCGAAGAACGGCTCGCCTTCGATCTCGTGCATGGTCATCAGCAGCTGAGCCGTAGGGCGCTTCTGCCACGGCTCGTTGCACAGGGTGTCAGGGATTGGGTAGCAGATGCGGTCCGCATCGCCGATGTCCAGACCCAGGCCCGTGCTTTCAACGGTCGAACCGTTGATGTCGAGGGCGAAGAGGGAGGCCGGCAGGTTGATGCCTTTCTCGTAAACCTTGTGGAGGCTGGTGCGCTCAATGCGCTTGCCGCGCACCACACCATTCATATCTGCAATCAGAAGGTCAACGTAGAGAACCTCAGGATGTTCCTTAAGGAACGCGTTCGCTTCGTTAAGCTGAACGGCACGCGGGGGTACCGACATGATGCAACACCTTTGTTGTTAAAAATATCAATCAAGGGGGGCTTGCAGTTCCAGTCAATCGGAAACGCAAACCGAAGTCAAGCCAACCCCTTAACGCCCTGAAATGGCACATCTACGGCAGATTTGCTGCATATCGGGGCGAAGCATTATCCGCTATTTAAGCCGAAAAGGGTTATCTCGGCCTGCCTGTCTTTTATTTTTTACGGAGGTGTTGTGTAAAAAAATGAACAAGGCTAAGCTCGGTTGCAACCCAAAACACAATAATACGAGGGTCATATGGTCCGCTTGTCGCGACCTGCAGGTGCTGTCTGTGCAGTGCTTTCAGGGACTCAATCCGTCCGTCGCAAGGGCAACGCTCAGCCATTTGCTGAGGCTGATGCTCTGGCCGCAATAATTGACGGTCGCCCCGGTCCATACGCCTTACGTCGCAGTCTGCTGCACCCCCTTCGCTTGTTCTGCCCTGTGAATGCTTCAAGGAATCCCGCCGTCGGCGTGGTTCCGATGACGTCCTGTGCGCGCAGTTTTGCAATGCCCGGCTACTCCATCCAGAATCAAGGCGCGGGTCTGCTGCGGCCCTTGCGCCGAGCCGGCTACCGCCTTGATCGACGCCCGACGTCAGCACTGCCCGAGCTATCCCGACCGGGCCACCTTACCTCCTGAGGTATTTATGAGTAACAACCTCGACCAGCTCACCGATTGGTTGAAAGAACACAAGATCACCGAAGTGGAATGCATGATCAGCGACCTGACCGGCATCACCCGCGGCAAGATCTCGCCGACCAACAAGTTCATCGCCGAAAAGGGCATGCGCCTGCCTGAGAGCGTGCTGCTGCAGACCGTGACCGGCGACTATGTCGACGATGACATCTATTACGAACTGCTCGACCCGGCTGACATCGACATGATCTGCCGACCTGACGAGAACGCGGTGTTTCTCGTGCCTTGGGCCATCGAGCCAACTGCTCAGGTGATCCACGACACCTACGACAAAAAGGGCAACCCGATCGAGCTGTCGCCGCGCAACGTATTGAAGAAAGTGCTCAAGCTCTACAGCGACAAGGGCTGGCAGCCAATCGTCGCGCCGGAGATGGAGTTCTACCTGACCAAGCGCAGCGAAGACCCGGACTTCCCGCTGCAGCCGCCGGTAGGCCGCTCGGGCCGCCCGGAAACCGGCCGCCAGTCGTTCTCGATCGAAGCCGCCAACGAATTCGACCCGCTGTTCGAAGACGTCTATGACTGGTGCGAACTACAGCAGCTGGACCTCGACACGCTGATCCACGAAGACGGCACGGCGCAGATGGAGATCAACTTCCGTCACGGTGATGCACTGCACCTTGCCGACCAGATACTGGTGTTCAAACGGACCATGCGCGAGGCTGCGCTCAAGCACAACGTTGCCGCCACCTTCATGGCCAAGCCAATGACCGGCGAACCGGGCAGCGCCATGCACCTGCACCAGAGCGTGGTCGACATGCAGACCGGCAAGAACATCTTTGCCAACGCCGACGGCAGCATGAGCGCGCTGTTCCTCAACCACATCGGCGGGCTGCAGAAGTTCATCCCGTATGTGTTGCCGCTGTTCGCCCCCAACGTCAACTCGTTCCGCCGCTTCCTGCCCGACACCTCGGCGCCGGTCAACGTCGAGTGGGGTGAAGAAAACCGCACCGTCGGCCTGCGTGTGCCGGATGCCGGGCCGCAGAACCGCCGAGTCGAGAACCGTCTGCCAGGCGCCGATGCCAACCCGTACCTGGCCATCGCTGCCAGCCTGTTGTGTGGCTACATCGGCATGATCCAGGCCATCGAACCAAGCGCACCGGTGCAGGGCCGTGGCTACGAGCGGCGCAACCTGCGCCTGCCGCTGACCCTGGAAGATGCACTGGAACGCATGGAGAACTGCCATGAGCTGGAGCAGTACCTGGGCAAGAAATTCATCGCCGGCTACGTCGCCACCAAGCGCGCCGAGCATGAAAACTTCAAACGCGTGATCAGCTCCTGGGAACGTGAATTCCTGCTGTTTGCCGTCTGAACCAAACCCGGCCCGCAGGAGCGCGGCTGTCGCACAACGGAGAAGCACATGAGCGTCAACAACCCGCAAACCCGTGACTGGCAAACCCTCAGCGGTGAGCACCACCTGGCACCTTTCAGTGACTACAAACAGCTGAAGGAGAAGGGCCCGCGCATCATCACCAAGGCTGAGGGCGTGCACCTGTGGGACAGCGAGGGTCACAAGATCCTCGACGGCATGGCCGGGCTGTGGTGCGTTGCGGTCGGTTACGGGCGTGAAGAGCTAGTGCAGGCGGCAGAGAAGCAGATGCGCGAGCTGCCGTACTACAACCTGTTCTTTCAGACCGCCCACCCGCCGGCGCTGGAGCTGGCCAAGGCGATCAGCGACGTGGCCCCGGCGGGCATGACTCATGTGTTTTTCACCGGCTCCGGCTCAGAAGGCAACGACACCGTGCTGCGCATGGTTCGCCATTACTGGGCGCTCAAGGGTAAGCCGCACAAGCAGACCATCATTGGTCGCATCAACGGCTATCACGGCTCGACCGTGGCCGGTGCCAGCCTGGGCGGCATGAGTGGCATGCACGAGCAGGGCGGCTTGCCGATCCCGGGCATCGTGCATATTCCTCAGCCGTATTGGTTCGGTGAGGGCGGTGACATGAGCCCGGACGCCTTCGGTGTGTGGGCGGCCGAGCAGCTGGAACAGAAGATTCTCGAAGTCGGCGAAGACAATGTTGCGGCGTTTATCGCCGAGCCGATCCAGGGTGCTGGCGGGGTGATCATTCCACCAGAAACCTACTGGCCGAAGATCAAGGAGATCCTCGCCAAATACGACATCCTGTTCGTTGCCGATGAAGTGATCTGCGGTTTCGGCCGCACCGGCGAGTGGTTCGGTTCGGACTACTACGACCTCAAGCCTGACCTGATGACCATCGCCAAGGGGCTGACCTCCGGTTACATCCCCATGGGCGGTGTGATCGTGCGTGACAAGGTGGCCCAAGCACTCAGCGAAGGCGGCGATTTCAACCACGGCTTCACCTACTCCGGGCACCCGGTGGCGGCTGCGGTCGGCCTGGAAAACCTGCGCCTGCTGCGCGATGAGCACATCGTCGAGCGCGCCAGGACAGAAGCGGCACCGTATTTGCAAAAGCGTTTGCGTGAGCTGCAGGACCACCCATTGGTAGGCGAAGTGCGCGGCCTTGGCTTGCTCGGCGCGATCGAGCTGGTCAAGGACAAGGCAAGCCGCAGCCGTTACGAAGGCAAGGGCGTCGGCATGATCTGCCGTAACTTCTGCTTCGACAATGGCCTGATCATGCGCGCCGTAGGCGACACCATGATCATCGCACCGCCGCTGGTGATCTCCCATGCCGAGATCGACGAACTGGTGGAAAAGGCGCGCAAGTGCCTGGATTTGACCTATGAAGCGGTGAAATGAGCGCCTGCTACGCTAGCGTTGTGACATTAAGCGGTTACAAGGGTCTGCTGTTGTTGATACAGCGCCTTGTAACTTGCCAGACTAGCGACTGATTCAGTCGCCCAGCGCTTGCACCATGGGACCTGGCTGCTGAACAGATGGCTTGATAATAAATTCTGGAGCATTACGCATGAAGAAAATGGGCAAGACGTTGCTGGCCGCCGCCCTCATGGGTGCCATGGCTACCGCAGTTCAGGCTGACGACAAAGTACTCCACGTCTACAACTGGTCGGACTACATTGCCCCGGATACCGTGGCCAAGTTCGAAAAGCAGACCGGCATCAAAGTGGTCTACGACGTGTTCGACAGCAACGAGACCCTCGAGGCCAAGCTGCTGGCAGGCAAGTCTGGCTACGACATCGTCGTACCGTCGAACAACTTCCTCGCCAAGCAGATCAAGGCCGGCGTCTATCAGGAGCTGGATCGCTCCAAGCTGCCCAACTGGAAAAACCTCGACGAAGACCTGCTCAAGGCCGTTGGCGATGCCAGCGACGAAGGCAACAAGCACGCCTTCCCGTACATGTGGGGTTCGATCGGTATCGGCTACAACCCGGAGAAGGTCAAGGCCGCGCTGGGCGTGGACAAGATCGACTCGTGGGACACCGTGTTCAAGCCAGAGAACATGGCCAAGCTCAAGAGCTGCGGCGTGACCTTCCTCGACGCCCCGACCGAAATGATCCCGGCCGCCTTGCACTACCTGGGCAAGCCGACCAACAGCAAAGACAAGGCTGACCTGAAAGCAGCCGAAGACCTGTTCATGAAGATCCGCCCATCGGTGGCGTACTTCCACTCGTCCAAGTACATCTCCGACCTTGCCAACGGCAACATCTGTGTTGCAGTCGGCTACTCGGGTGACCTCGAACAGTCCAAAGCCCGTGCTCACGAGGCTGGCGACAAGGTCAAGCTGGCGTACACCATTCCCAAGGAAGGTGCCGGCACCTTCTACGACATGGTCGCCATCCCCAAGGATGCCAGCAACCTCGACGCTGCCTACCAGTTCATGAACTACCTGCTGCAGCCTGAAGTCATGGCCGAGATCACCAACGCCGTGCGCTTCCCGAACGGCAACAAGGCGGCGACTGCCCTGGTCGACAAGGACATCACCAGCGACCCGGCCATCTACCCGTCGGATGCGGTGAAGAAACAGCTGTACGCAATCAGCGATCTCGATGCAGGCACCCTGCGTCTGATCACCCGCAGCTGGACCAAGATCAAGTCGGGCAAGTAAGCCTGAGTGAAAGCCTCTGGGCCGCGGTTTTCGGCCCGGAGGCGCACTACGACGAATAAGTTTGCCGCAGCGTCCCTGCAAGGGTAAGTTGCGCGCCGGTTTTGCCAGTCTGGCGGCGCCTTTATCACTGACGGCTACCGTCACCGAATGCACTGTTTGCCAAGGAGCATCCACTTGTCTAAATCTGTACTTCGCAAGGCCTTGCTGGCCGGAGCGGGCCTGACGCTGGCATGCAGCGTCCAAGCGGCGCCTACGGTGCATCTGTACAACTGGTCGGACTACATCGGGCCAACCACCCTCGCCGATTTCGAGAAAGAAACCGGGATCAAACCGGTGCAGGACGTTTTCGACTCCAACGAAACCCTGGAAGGCAAGCTGCTCGCCGGTCGTACCGGCTATGACGTGGTCGTGCCGTCCAACCATTTCCTCGGCAAGCAGATCAAGGCGGGCGCATTCCAGAAGCTCGACCGCAGTCTGCTGCCCAACTATGCCAACCTCGACCCGGCGCTGATGAAGCGCCTGGAGAAGAACGACCCCGGCAATCTCTACGCCGTGCCGTATCTGTGGGGCACCAATGGCATCGGTTACAACGTCGACAAGGTCAAGGCCGTGCTCGGCGTCGACAGCATCGACTCGTGGGCAGTGCTGTTCGAAGCGGAAAACATGAAGAAGCTGTCCAAATGCGGTGTGGCCTTCCTCGATTCGGCTGACGAAATGCTGCCCGCGGTGCTCAACTACATGGGCCTCGATCCCAACAGCAGCAACCCCAAGGATTACGCCGCCGCCGAGAAGAAGCTGCTGGCCGTGCGCCCTTACGTGACCTACTTCCATTCCTCCAAATACATCACCGACCTGGCCAACGGCGACATCTGCGTGGCCGCCGGTTTCTCCGGTGATGTGTTCCAGGCCAAGGCCCGCGCTGAAGAAGCGAAGAAGGGTGTCAACCTGGCCTACGCGATTCCCAAGGAAGGCGGCAACCTCTGGTTCGATGTACTGGCGATTCCGGCCGACTCGAAAAACAGCAAAGAGGCCCACGCTTTCATCAACTATCTGCTCAAGCCTGAGGTTATCGCCCAGGTCAGCGATTACGTCGGTTACGCCAACCCGAACCCCAAGGCTGGCGCGCTGATGGACCAGGATGTCAGGAACGACGCCGCGGTTTACCCACCGCAGGAAGTACTGGACAAGATGTTCGTCAACAGCGAGTTGCCGCCCAAGGTGCAACGTTTGATGACCCGCAGCTGGACCAAGGTCAAGTCGGGCAAATAATCATCCAGACCCGCCTCCTTGAGGGCGGGCTTAAAAATCTTGTTGGGAGTTTCACTCATGGCAGTTGCCTCCAGTGCCTATAAGAAAGCCCTCGAGGGTGGCCAGCAACCCAAGCAGGTGCTGGTCAAGATCGACCGGGTCACGAAGAAGTTCGACGAAACAATTGCCGTGGACGATGTGTCCCTGGAAATCCGCAAAGGCGAGATCTTCGCCCTGCTGGGTGGCTCCGGCTCCGGTAAATCGACCCTGCTGCGCATGCTGGCCGGGTTCGAGCGGCCGAGCGAAGGGCGCATCTATCTGGATGGCGTCGACATCACCGACATGCCGCCGTACGAGCGGCCGATCAACATGATGTTCCAGTCCTACGCTTTGTTCCCGCACATGACCGTGGCGCAGAACATCGCCTTCGGCCTGCAGCAGGACAAGATGCCCAAGGCCGAGATCGACGCCCGCGTGGACGAGATGCTCAAGCTGGTGCACATGACCCAGTACGCCAAGCGCAAGCCGCACCAGCTGTCCGGTGGCCAACGCCAGCGGGTGGCGCTGGCGCGCTCGCTGGCCAAGCGGCCGAAATTGCTGCTGCTCGATGAGCCGATGGGCGCGCTGGACAAAAAGCTGCGCTCGCAGATGCAGCTGGAACTGGTGCAGATCATCGAGCGGGTCGGCGTGACCTGCGTGATGGTGACCCACGACCAGGAAGAAGCCATGACCATGGCCGAGCGCATCGCCATCATGCACCTGGGCTGGATCGCTCAGATCGGCTCGCCGATCGACATCTACGAAACCCCCACCAGCCGCCTGGTGTGTGAGTTCATCGGCAACGTCAACCTGTTCGAAGGGCAGGTGGTCGACGACGCCGAGGGCCACGCGCTGATCGCCAGCCCCGAGCTTGAGCGCAATATCTACGTCGGCCACGGTGTTTCCACCTCGGTCGAGGACAAGAGCATCCTCTACGCGCTGCGTCCAGAGAAGATGCTGGTCACCACCGAGCAGCCGAGCTACGAATACAACTGGTCGCGCGGCAAGGTGCATGACATCGCCTACCTGGGCGGTCACTCGGTGTTCTACGTCGAGCTGCCGAGCGGCAAGATCGTCCAGTCGTTCGTGGCCAACGCCGAGCGCCAGGGCACCCGCCCAACCTGGGGCGACGAAGTCTATGTGTGGTGGGAAGACGACAGCGGCGTGGTACTGCGCTCATGAAAATCCGCAAGCTCAAGCGAGCCTTCCAGCGGCTGGTCCCGGAGGGACGGCACCTGGTGATCGGCGTGCCGTTCATCTGGCTGTTCCTGTTCTTCATGCTGCCGTTCTTCATCGTGTTGAAGATCAGCTTTGCCGAAGCCGACGTTGCGATCCCGCCGTACACCGAGATCTACACCTACGTCGAAGACAAGATTCAGTTGGTGCTCAACCTGGCCAACTATGGGCTGTTGACCGAGGATGAGCTGTATATCTCGGCCTACTTGGGCTCGTTGAAGATGGCCTTCATCAGCACCGTGCTGTGCCTGCTGATCGGTTATCCGATGGCCTATGCCATCGCCAACGCGCGCAAGGAAAGCCAGACGGTCTTGCTGCTGCTGATCATGATGCCGACCTGGACCGCGATCCTGATCCGGGTCTACGCCTGGATGGGCATCCTCAGCAACAACGGGCTGCTCAACAGCTTCCTGATGTGGATCGGCCTGATCGACCAGCCACTGCAGATCCTCAACACCAACCTGGCGGTGTATATCGGCGTGGTCTATTCATACCTGCCGTTCATGATCCTGCCGTTGTTCGCCAACCTCGTGAAGCACGACCAGAGCCTGCTGGAAGCCGCTTCGGACCTCGGTTCAAGCACCTTCAACAGCTTCTGGAAGATCACCGTGCCGCTGTCGAAAAACGGCATCATTGCCGGCTGCATGCTGGTGTTCATTCCGGTGGTGGGTGAGTTCGTCATTCCGGAACTGCTCGGCGGCCCGGAAACCCTGATGATCGGTAAAGTGCTGTGGCAGGAATTCTTCAACAACCGTGACTGGCCGGTAGCCTCGGCGCTGGCGGTAGTGATGCTGGCGATCCTGATCGTACCGATCCTGCTGTTCAACCGTAGCCAGGCCAAAGAGATGGAGGGCAGAGCATGAAGCGTTTCAGTTTTTCCAAGCTGATGCTGGTGCTCGGCTTGCTGTTCATCTACCTGCCGATGCTGATCCTGGTGATCTACTCGTTCAACGCCTCCAAGCTGGTAACGGTATGGGGCGGCTGGTCGCTTAAGTGGTATATCGGCCTGCTCGACAACACCCAGCTGATGGGCTCGGTGATGCGCTCGCTGGAGATCGCCTGCTACACCGCGGTCGCCGCGGTGGCGCTGGGTACCCTGGCCGCGTTCGTGCTGACCCGGGTCACCCGCTTCAAGGGCCGCACGCTGTTCGGTGGCCTGGTCACGGCGCCGTTGGTCATGCCCGAGGTGATCACCGGTCTGTCGCTGTTGCTGCTGTTCGTGGCCATGGCGCAGATGATCGGCTGGCCGCAGGAGCGCGGCATTGTCACCATCTGGATCGCCCACACCACGTTCTGCGCAGCCTATGTGGCGGTAGTGGTGTCGGCGCGCCTGCGTGAACTGGACCTGTCGATCGAAGAAGCGGCGATGGACCTCGGTGCCAGGCCGTGGAAGGTGTTCTTCCTGATCACCATCCCGATGATCGCGCCGTCGCTGGCGGCGGGCGGCATGATGTCGTTCGCGCTGTCGCTGGATGACCTGGTACTGGCCAGCTTCGTCTCTGGGCCGGGCTCGACTACCTTGCCGATGGAAGTGTTCTCGGCAGTGCGGCTCGGGGTCAAACCCGAAATCAACGCCGTGGCCAGCCTGATCCTGCTGTCGGTATCGCTGGTGACCTTCATGGTCTGGTACTTCAGCCGCCGCGCTGAAGAGCACCGCCGCAAGGCCATCCAGCAGGCTATCGAGGAGGGTGCAGCGGCAAGCGTTGGCCAGCCTCAGGTACGTCGCCCGGCGCAGACTGCAGCGTCCGTCTGACCTACCTCGGGGGCCGCTTCGCGGCCCTTCGCGGGTAAACCCGCTCCCACAGGCATCGCGATCGTTTCAAGGGCATCGCGGTGCCAATGGCGGCCCCGATACCGCTCAGCTTTCAATGGTGTGTGAGTGATCCGTGCTTGCTGGGTCACCTCATTTTCATGAGTTCCTCAGAACCCTGTAGGAGCGGGTTTACCCGCGAAGGCCACGACACGGAATTACTGCCAGACCGTATCCCAATGCGGGTAATCGCCAATGCTGTCGACAAGCTTGGCCCGTACTGGGTTCTCAACGATATACGTCGCTACACTGCGCATGCTTTCTTCCCTACGCAGCGCCCGATCCTGATACCCGGCTTGCCAAACCGGCCCACAGCGAACGCCGGCCTTGTGCAAGGCAAGACTGGATCTCGACTTGAACCTGCGCATCAAAGTCCCCAGCGTCACCGACTTCAATTCGATCAGCCAATGCACATGATCTGGCATCACCACCCAGGCCAACGACTGGCAGTCCTGTTCCTGATCTGACAAACGCAGCTGCTGCACAACGATGCGTGCTGTGTGTAATTGACCAAACAGCGCTTCACGCTGATGAGTGACCGTGGTCAGTAAATAACGCCTGCCAGGCTCGGACCAGCGGCCACGGCGCAGCAGGTAGGATTCGGCGAATGTCATGGTTCTTCCTTGAGTTTGACGCCCTCATGAACCGTAGCCGTTGCCGCATGGAGAACGCGGTGCTTCTCGTTTCCGGGTATGACATTCGTGACTCTTTACAGGATCAGTCAGGCTGACTGACCCCTATCAGTGCCGATTGCGGAACCCTGATCTACGCTAACAGTCGCATCCCTCGAACCATTCGCGCGCAAGCAAGGAGCACGCATGTCGTTGAGGCGTCTATTGTCGGTCGCTTGCCTGGGTTATTTGTCGCTATTGGTGGGTTGCAAGGAAGAAGTTGCCCCGCCGGAATTGCCCAGAGTAGGTGTACAGCAAGTCCAGACCACAGATTTTGCCGCCAACGTGACCCTTACCGGTGACGTGCAGGCGCGTGTGCAGACCGACCTGTCTTTCAGGGTCGGCGGCAAGATCATCTCGCGCAGCGTCGACGTCGGCGATCACGTCAAGGCCAACCAGGTGCTGGCGCGGCTCGATCCCAAGGACCTGCAGAACAACGTCGACTCGGCCAAGGCCGAGGTATTTGCTGCGCAGGCGCGGGTAACCCAGACCAGCGCGGCCTTCGTTCGCCAGCAGAAACTGCTGCCCAAGGGCTACACCAGCCGCAGCGAATATGATTCTGCCGAGGCGGCGCTGCGCGGCAATCAAAGTGCTTTGAAGGCCGCTCAGGCGCAGTTGGCCAATGCCAGGGAGCAACTGAGCTACACCGCGCTGGTTGCCGACGCTGATGGCGTCATCACCTCGCGCCAGGCCGAGGTTGGCCAGGTGGTGCAGGCGACCATGCCGATCTTTGGCCTGGCCGTGGACGGTGATCGCGATGCGGTCTTCAACGTCTACGAATCGCTGCTGATGGCGCCGCCCAGCGACGCGCCAGTGATCGTCAAGCTGCTCGACAACCCGCAGGTGCAGACGCAGGGCCAGGTGCGCGAAGTGACCCCGACGGTGTCCGCCGACAGCGGCACGGTGCAGATCAAGGTCGCCCTGCAGAGTGTGCCCGCCGGCATGCAACTCGGCTCGCCCGTCACCGCCAGCGGCCGCACCCAGGGGCGACCGAGCATCGAACTGCCGTGGTCGGCCTTGACCAAGGCGCTCAAGGAGCCGGCAGTGTGGGTGGTCGGTGAGGGCGACAAGGTTGAACTGCGCCCAGTCCAGGTCGGCCGCTATCTCACCGGCAGAGTGGTGATTGCCGATGGCGTCAAAGGCGGCGAGACCGTGGTGGTCAGCGGCGGGCAGCTGTTGCACCCAGGTATGCAGGTCGAGAAAGTCAACGCCAAGGACGGAGGCGCCGCGCCATGAAAGCAGTGCTGCTGATACTCTGCTCGGCTGCGCTGCTGGGCGGCTGTGGCAAGGACGAGGAGGCTGCCGAACCGGTCCGCCCGGTGCTGTCGACCGTGGTCCAGCCGCAGGTTCAGGCGCAGTTGGGGCGCTTCGCCGGGACGATCCAGGCCCGCTATGAAAGCACCCTGGGCTTTCGCGTGTCAGGACGGATCGCCCGGCGCTGGCTCGATGTCGGCGCCCAGGTCAAACCGGGCGATATCCTCGCCACCCTCGACCCGACCGATCAACAGAACCAGCTGCGCGCCGCCGAAGGCGACCTGGCGCGGGTCCAGGCGCAGTGGATCAATGCCCAGGCCAATGCCCGCCGCCAGCAGCAGCTGTACGACCGTGGCGTTGGCGCCCAGGCGCAACTGGACATCGCCCAGACCGACTTGAAAACCACCGGTGCCTCGCTCGAGCAAGCACGTGCCGCAGTCAGCCAGGCTCGCGATCAACTCGACTACAGCACCCTGCGCAGCGACAACGCCGCGGTGGTCACCGCCTGGCGTGCCGAGGCCGGGCAAACCGTCAGCGCTGGCCAGGAAGTGGTCACGCTGGCCCGCCCCGACGTCAAAGAGGCGGTCATCGACCTGCCAATCGGCCTGGCCGAACAATTGAGTAAAGACCTGACTTTCACTGTTGCCGCGCAGCTCGACCCTGCGGTCAATACTACCGCGACCCTGCGCGAGCTGGAGCCGCAAGCCGACGCCACCACCCGCACCCGGCGTGCGCGTTTGACCCTGGCCAGTACCCCCGCAGCGTTTCACCTGGGCACGGCGATCAGCGTCAACCTGTCCTCGGCGGTCACCCCGCGTAGCGAGTTGCCGCTGAGCGCCTTGCTCGAACGCGACGGCAAGACCCAGGTGTGGGTCCTCGACACTCAACAAAAGACCGTGGCCCTGCGCGACGTGACCCTGATCGACCGCACCGCCAGCAGCATCGTCGTGGCCTCCGGCGTGCAGCCGGGCGAGCGCGTGGTGACTGCCGGCGTGAACAGCTTGAAGCCCGGCCAGCCGGTCAGCTTTGACGAGGATGCGCAATGAAAGGAAGCTTCAACCTGTCCGAATGGGCGCTCAAGCATCAGTCCTTTGTCTGGTACCTGATGTTCGTCAGTGTGCTGATGGGGGTGTTCTCCTACTTCAACCTGGGCCGTGAAGAAGACCCGTCGTTCACCATCAAGACCATGGTCATCCAGACCCGCTGGCCCGGCGCGACCCAGGACGAGACGCTCAATCAGGTCACTGACCGCATCGAGAAAAAGCTCGAAGAGCTGGACTCGCTCGATTACGTCAAAAGCTATACCCGCCCCGGTGAGTCGACGGTCTATGTGTATCTGCGCGATACCACCAAGGCGCCGGATATTCCGGCCATCTGGTACCAGGTGCGCAAGAAGATCGACGACATTCGCGGCCAGTTCCCCAAAGGTATTCAGGGCCCGGCGTTCAACGATGAATTCGGCGACGTTTACGGCACCATCTATGCCTTCACCGCCGATGGCCTGAGCCAGCGGCAACTGCGCGATTACGTCGAGCAGGCCCGCGCCGAAGCCCGCGAAGTGCCTAACATCGGCAAGATCGAGCTGTTTGGCGTGCAGGACGAAGTGCTCTACCTGAACTTCTCGACGCGCAAACTGGCGGCGCTGGGGATCGACCAGCGCCAGGTCATGCAGGCTCTGCAAGCCCAGAACGCCGTTACCCCAGCGGGGGTGATCGAGGCCGGCCCTGAGAGGATTTCGGTGCGCACCAGCGGCCAGTTCAGCTCCGAGAAAGACCTCGAGGGCGTCAACCTGCGGATCAATGATCGCTTCTTCCGCCTGGCCGACATCGCCAATATCCAGCGCGGCTATACCGACCCGCCTGCACCGATGTTCCGTTACAACGGCCAGCCGGCGATTGGCCTGGCCATTGGCATGAAAGCCGGCGGCAACATCCAGGCGTTCGGCGCCGAGATGAAAGCCAAGATGGACCAGATCATCACCAACCTGCCGGTCGGGGTTGGTGTGCACACCGTGTCGGATCAGGCCGTGGTAGTGAAGAAGGCAGTTGGCGGCTTCACCAGTGCCTTGTTCGAGGCGGTACTGATCGTGTTGGCGGTAAGCTTCGTCAGCCTCGGCGTGCGCGCCGGGCTGGTGGTGGCGTGCTCGATCCCGTTGGTGCTGGCGATGGTGTTCCTGTTCATGGAATACAGCGGCATCACCATGCAGCGGATCTCGCTGGGTGCCCTGATCATCGCCCTCGGCCTGCTGGTGGATGACGCGATGATCACCGTCGAGGTGATGGTCACGCGCCTGGAAATGGGCGAAACCAAGGAGCAGGCGGCCACCTTTGCCTATACCTCGACGGCCTTCCCGATGCTTACCGGTACCCTGGTCACGGTGGCCGGCTTTGTGCCCATCGGGCTCAACGCCAGCTCTGCCGGCGAGTACACCTTCACCCTGTTCGCGGTGATCGCAGTGGCGTTGATCGTGTCGTGGGTGGTGGCGGTGTTCTTCGCCCCGGTACTCGGCGTGCATATCCTCAAGGCCAACAAGGTCAAGGAACACGAAGCCAAGACCGGCCGCGTCGGTCGTGCCTTCGAGCATGGTTTGCTGTGGTGCATGCGCAACCGCTGGTGGACGATCATCGGCACGGTGCTGATCTTCGCTCTGGCGCTGTTTTCGATGCGATTTGTGCAGAACCAGTTCTTCCCGTCCTCGGACCGCCCGGAAATCCTGGTCGACCTCAACCTGCCGCAAAACGCCTCGATCGAGGAGACCCAGAAGGTGGTCGATCGGCTTGAAGCGAAGATCAAGGACGACCCCGATCTGGTGCACTGGAGCAGTTACATCGGCCAGGGCGCGATCCGTTTCTACCTGCCGCTCGACCAGCAGCTGCAGAACCCGTACTACGCCCAGCTGGTGATCGTCAGCAAAGGCCTGGAGGAGCGTGCCGGGCTGATGGACCGGCTGCGCAAGTTGCTGCGCGAAGACTTCGTCGGCATTGGCAGCAATGTGCAGTCGCTGGAGATGGGCCCGCCGGTGGGCAGGCCAATCCAGTACCGGATCAGCGGCAAGGACATCGACCTGGTGCGCAAGCACGCGATCGACCTGGCGACCCTGCTCGACAGCAATCAGCACATAGGCGAGATGATCTTCGACTGGAACGAGCCGGGCAAAGTCCTACGGGTCGAGATCGCTCAGGACAAGGCGCGTCAGTTGGGCTTGTCGTCCGAAGACGTCGCCAATGTGATGAACAGCATTGTCAGCGGCGTGCCGATCACCCAGGTCAACGACAGCATCTACCTGGTCGACGTGATCGCCCGCGCCGAAGACAGCGAGCGCGGCTCGCCCGATACCTTGCAGAACCTGCAGATACTGACTCCCAACGGCACCTCGATCCCGCTGCTGTCGATTGCCACGGTGCGCTACGAGCTGGAGCAGCCGCTGGTGTGGCGCCGCGATCGCAAGCCGACCATCACCATCAAGGCCTCGGTCAACGGTGATATCCAGCCGACCGACCTGGTCAAACAGCTCAAACCGGATATCGAAGAGTTCGCCAGCAAGTTGCCGCCGGGCTACGAAGTGGCCACCGGCGGTACGGTCGAGGAGAGCGGCAAGGCGCAGGGGCCAATTGGCCAGGTTATCCCGTTGATGCTGTTCCTCATGGCGACTTTCCTCATGATCCAGCTGCACAGCGTGCAGAAGCTGTTCCTGGTGGTCAGCGTGGCGCCCTTGGGCTTGATCGGGGTGGTGCTGGCGCTGGTGCCGACGGGTACGCCAATGGGCTTTGTGGCGATCCTCGGAATCCTGGCGCTGATCGGCATCATCATCCGCAACTCGGTGATCCTGGTCACCCAGATCGACGAATTCGAAGCGCAGGGCCTGTCGCCCTGGGCGGCGGTGCTTGAGGCGACCAACCATCGCCGCCGGCCGATCCTGCTTACCGCAGCGGCGGCCAGCCTGGGCATGATCCCGATTGCCCGCGAGGTGTTCTGGGGGCCGATGGCCTACGCCATGATCGGCGGCATCATCAGTGCAACGCTGCTGACGCTGTTGTTCCTGCCGGCGCTGTATGTGGCCTGGTACAAGATTCGCGAGCCAGAACAGTCCTCCAGCTAATACCACGCGCCGTTCAGAAAAGGCCATTGCCCAGCGCAATGGCCTTTCTGCTTTTGGTTATATAAACATTCTTAAATAGTATTTTTAAGAATATCCGCGCCTCACTATTATCAGCTTCAAGCCAGGCGCAAATCCCCTTCAAACCCCTGCCCGGCACTTCACTCACAGGAGAACGAGCATGAGTGCATCCCTGCGTAGCATCGACGGTCAGGACGAAGCGACCATTTTGCGTGAGATCCAGGCCGCCCTGCGCGACCTGCGCTTCGGCGCGGTAGAGATCACCGTGCATAACGCTCAGGTCGTGCAGATCGAGCGCAAGGAGAAGTTCCGCCTGCAGCAGCCCGGCAACAAGACCGGCTGATCGCGCACTACTTACCAATTAGAAAAAAAGCCAATTCGGGAGCTTCACCATGTCCATCCGCCGTTATGCGCTCGCCGCTCTGGCCAGTGCCGTGTTTGCCGGTTCCGCCATCGCCAAGGACTACGAACTGCTCAACGTGTCCTATGACCCAACCCGTGAGCTGTATCAGCAGTACAACGCCGAGTTCATCAAGCACTGGCAGCAGGCGCACCCGGATGACAAGGTCAAGATTCAGCAATCCCATGGCGGCTCGGGCAAGCAAGGTCGCGCGGTGATCGACGGCCTGCGCGCCGACGTGGTGACCCTGGCCCTGGCCGGCGACATCGACGAAATCGCCAAGCTCGGCAAGACTCTGCCAGAGAACTGGCAGACCCGCCTGCCGGACGCCAGCACACCGTACACCTCGACCATCGTCTTCCTGGTGCGCAAAGGCAACCCGAAAGGCATCAAGGACTGGGGCGACCTGGTCAAGAACGACGTGTCGGTGATCACTCCCAACCCGAAAACCTCCGGCGGCGCTCGCTGGAACTTCCTCGCCGCCTGGGCCTATGGCCTGAAAGCCGGCGGCAGCGAAGCCAAGGCCCAGGAATACGTGCAGCAGCTGTTCAAGCACGTGCCTGTGCTGGACACCGGTGCCCGCGGCTCGACCATCACTTTCGTCAACAACGGTCAGGGCGATGTGCTGCTGGCGTGGGAAAACGAAGCGTTCCTGGCCTTGAAGGAAGATGGCGGCGGCGACAAGTTCGAAATCGTCGTGCCTTCGCTGTCGATCCTCGCCGAGCCGCCAGTGGCAGTGGTCGACAAGAACGCGCAGAAGAAAGGCAACGAGCAGATCGCCGAGGAATACCTCAAGTACCTGTACAGCCCGGCCGGGCAGAAAATTGCCGCCGAGAACTTCTACCGCCCGCGTGACCAGAAAGTGGCTGCCGAATATGGCAAGCAATTCCCCAAACTTGACCTGGTGACCATCGACAAGGACTTCGGCGGCTGGAAAACTGCACAGCCGAAATTCTTCAACGATGGCGGTGTGTTCGATCAGATCTACCAGGCGCAGTAACTCGGCAGTACAGTGCCGCACTGGAGCTTCAGTAGCCTGCATGGGCCCGGGACTTGTCCCGGGCTTGATGCGTTAAACCAGGGACCTTTATGTCACGTCGTATATCCCCCGTCATACCCGGCTTCGGGCTGACTCTGGGCTACACCTTGGTGTACCTCAGCCTGATCGTGCTGATACCGCTGGCGGCCATGTTCGTGCATGCCTCGCAGCTGACCTGGGAGCAGTTCTGGAACATCATCAGCGCCCCGCGAGTGATTGCCGCGCTGAAGCTGAGTTTCGGCACTGCCCTGTTCGCCGCCATCATCAACGGCATCATCGGCACCCTGCTGGCCTGGGTGCTGGTGCGCTACACCTTCCCCGGGCGCAAGATCATCGACGCGATGATCGACCTGCCGTTCGCCTTGCCCACGGCAGTCGCCGGCATCGCCCTGACCGCGCTGTATGCGCCGTCCGGCTGGGTCGGGCAGTTCGCCACCGACCTCGGTTTCAAGATCGCCTATACGCCGCTGGGTATCACCCTGGCGCTGACCTTCGTCACCCTGCCATTTGTGGTGCGGACGGTGCAGCCGGTGCTGGCGGACATCCCCCGTGAAGTCGAAGAAGCGGCTGCCTGCCTGGGCGCGAAACCGTTGCAGGTATTCCGCCATATCCTCATGCCGGCGCTGCTGCCGGCCTGGTTGACCGGCTTCGCGCTGGCCTTTGCTCGCGGTGTTGGCGAGTACGGCTCGGTGATCTTCATTGCCGGCAACATGCCGATGAAGACCGAAATCTTGCCGTTGCTGATCATGGTCAAGCTCGACCAGTACGACTACACCGGCGCTACTGCCATCGGCGTCTTGATGCTGGTGGTTTCCTTCATTTTGCTGCTGCTGATCAACTTGCTTCAGCGGCGCATCGAAACCCCTTGAAGGAGGACCGCCCATGTCTGCTTCAACTCTAGGCGCAACGGCCGCCGCCAACGCCGCCCGCCGCGGCAGCGCCACCTCACGGCGGGTGCTGATCATTTCGGCCTGGCTGGTGTTTGCGCTGTTTCTGCTGTTGCCGCTGGTGATCGTGGTTTCCCAGGCGCTGAAGAACGGCTTCGGTACGTTCTTCGAGGCGATCTTCGAGCCCGATGCACTGTCGGCGCTCAGGCTGACCTTGCTCGCGGTGGCCATTTCGGTGCCGCTGAACCTGCTGTTCGGGGTCAGTGCGGCGTGGTGCGTGAGCAAGTACAACTTTGCCGGCAAGAGCATCCTGGTGACCTTGATCGACCTGCCGTTCTCGGTGTCGCCGGTAATCGCCGGTCTGGTCTATGTGCTGATGTTCGGCGCGCAGGGCTTCTTCGGGCCGTGGCTGCAGGATCACGACATCCAGATCGTGTTCGCCTTGCCGGGCATCGTCCTGGCGACCATCTTCGTTACCGTGCCATTCGTGGCCCGTGAGCTGATCCCGCTGATGCAAGAGCAGGGCACTCAAGAGGAAGAGGCCGCGCGTCTGCTTGGCGCCAATGGCTGGCAGATGTTCTGGCACGTGACCCTGCCCAACATCAAATGGGGCCTGATCTACGGCGTGGTGCTGTGTACTGCGCGAGCGATGGGCGAGTTTGGTGCGGTGTCGGTGGTCTCCGGGCATATCCGCGGGGTTACCAACACCTTGCCGCTGCACGTCGAAATCCTCTACAACGAATACAACCACGTCGCGGCGTTCAGCGTGGCGAGCTTGCTGCTGATCCTGGCGCTCTTCATCCTGCTGCTCAAGCAGTGGAGCGAGAACCGTATTAACCGTCTGCGCCAAAGCGCAGCGGAGGAATAATTCATGTCGATCGAAGTTCGTAACGTCAGCAAGCGCTTCAACAGCTTCCAGGCTCTGGACAACATCAACCTGGATATCAACAGCGGCGAGCTGGTGGCTCTGCTCGGCCCGTCGGGCTGCGGCAAGACCACCCTGCTGCGGATCATCGCCGGCCTCGAGACGCCGGACGATGGCAGCATCGTCTTCCATGGCGAAGATGTCTCCGGGCATGACGTGCGTGATCGCAACGTCGGCTTCGTGTTCCAGCATTACGCGCTGTTCCGCCACATGAGCGTGTTCGACAACGTCGCCTTCGGCCTGCGCATGAAGCCCAAGGGCGAGCGGCCGAGCGAAAGCCGCATCGCCGAGAAGGTCCATGAGCTGTTGAACATGGTCCAGCTCGACTGGCTGGCCGACCGTTACCCCGAGCAGCTGTCCGGCGGCCAGCGTCAGCGTATCGCTCTGGCTCGCGCCCTGGCGGTCGAGCCCAAGGTACTGCTGCTCGACGAGCCGTTCGGTGCGCTGGATGCCAAGGTGCGTAAAGAGCTGCGCCGCTGGCTGGCGCGGCTGCACGAAGACATCAACCTGACCTCGGTATTCGTTACCCACGACCAGGAAGAAGCGATGGAAGTCGCCGACCGCATCGTGGTGATGAACAAGGGCGTGATCGAGCAGATCGGCTCGCCGGGTGAGGTCTATGAAAAGCCAGCCAACGACTTCGTCTATCACTTCCTTGGAGACTCCAACCGCATGAGCCTGAGTGAAGGCAACCATGTGCTGTTCCGCCCACACGAGGTGTCGTTGTCGCGGCATGAAACCGAAGGCCACCATGCGGCCGAGGTGCGTGATATTCGGCCGTTGGGCGCGACCACGCGGGTGACCTTGAAGGTGGAAGGGCAGAGCGAGCTGATCGAAGCCGAGGTGGTCAAGGACCATGACAGCCTGACCGGGCTGGCGCGGGGCGAGACGTTGTTCTTCCGGCCCAAGGTTTGGCAGAAGGTGGCTGATATCTGATCCATTCTGGGGCCGCTTTGCGGCCCAATCGCGACACCAGGCCGCTCCTACCGGGACCGCGCAGTCCCTGACACGGCGCGGCCTCTGTAGGAGCGGCCTGGTGTCGCGATGGGGCTGCAAAGCAGCCCCATCCCCCGCAAGACCAATGCCTTCCAGGAATATTTCAAATGCCGCCCAGGCATCAAAATCCCCGCCCTCACGGGCAGCCCACGAACCACGCGGGCTGCGGCCTTCCCCCTAATACCAATATTCAATAAAGTTCTAAGTTTACGTTTAAACATTACTTTCAGAGATAAGCGTCTGGCACCGATGATTCAGCCATGAATCGAGACCCCAGGAGTTTGATCAATGGGTAATGTCCATACGGCCGTCAGGGCCTACGACCAGCCATGGCGCCCGGCCCCGGGCGACCTGGTCGAGCTTGGACGCACGCTTCGTCTGCCGCTCGGCCAGCTGCGCCTGCAACGCACGCCGGTCAGCGGCCTCAAGCGCCGCGACAAATGGGCCTTGGCCCTGCTGGTAGTGGCGTTGCATGGCGCGGCGGCGTACTGGATCAGCCAGAGCCCGACCCCGCCGTTACCGGTCGTGCCACCGCAGATCCCACCCATGACCATCGAGTTTGCCGCACCGGCCCCGCCCGTGGTCGAACCGCCACCGCCTGCACCAGCGCCTCCGGTAGTCGAGCCGCCACCGCCGCCGGTAGTCGATGAGCTGGCGGCCAAACCTGCACCCAAGCCTGTGCCTAAACCGAAACCCAAGCCGGTGCCAAAGCCTGTCGCCAAGCCCGTGCCGAAACCGGTGGAAACTCCGCCGCCGCCAGTTGCAGCACCTGCGCCAACGCCAGCTCCACCGGCGCCAGCGCCGGTCACGCCGCCGTCGGCCAACGCTGCCTACCTGAAGAACCCGGCGCCGGAATACCCGCAGATGGCCCAACGCCGCGGCTGGGAAGGCACCGTGCTGCTGCGGGTCGAGGTCATGGCCAGCGGCAAGCCCGGCCAGATCCAGATTCAGAAAAGCAGTGGCCGCCCGGCCCTCGACGACGCCGCACTGGCGGCCGTCAAGCGCTGGAGCTTTGTCCCGGCCAAGCAGGGCGATGTCGCCCAGTCCGGCTGGGTAAGTGTGCCGATCGACTTCAAGCTGCGCTGATTACACCCCTGAACATGCACCTGAACCGTATACCGACCGAACATAGGAAGACTTCATCATGAGCCTGCTGGCATCCGCATCTCCCCTCGAGTCCGTTGAAGTAGCCGTGATCTGGCTGCTGGTTGTGTTCTCTGTCGCCACCTGGGGCCTGGCGCTGATCAAGGCCGTACAGTTCGTGCGCCTGAAGAACCAGGACAAACGCTTTCACAAGCAGTTCTGGGCTGCCTCCAGCCTCGACTCGGCGGCCGAGCTCAGCCACGAACTGCCAGGCCCGGCCGCCCGTGTGGCGCAGTCCGGGTACGCCGCCATCGCCGTGGGTGAGCCTGGCCATGCCAGCGACCTTAGCCAGTCGATCAACCATCAGGACCGCCTCGAGCGTGCCCTGCGCCAGCAGATCGTGCGTGAACGGCGCTCGCTGGAAACCGGCCTAGCTGTAGTCGCCAGTATCGGCAGCACCTCGCCCTTCATCGGCCTGTTCGGCACCGTGTGGGGCATCATGGAAGCGCTCAAGGGCATCAGTGCGGCAGGTTCGGCCAGCCTCGAAACCGTGGCCGGGCCGATCGGTGCGGCACTGGTTGCAACCGGCGTTGGTATTGCCGTCGCGGTGCCGGCGGTGCTGGTCTACAACTACTTCCTGCGCCGGCTCAAGCTGACCGCTGCCGACCTCGATGACTTTGCCCATGACTTCTACAGCCTGGCCCAGAAGAGCGCCTTCCGCGTGCTGGTCCACCCGACCGCACACAAGCCTCAGGCCGGCTTCACCCAGCCCGTGAAAGAGGCGTCCTGATATGGCCTTTTCAACCCAGGACAACGACGAAGTCCTCAGTGAAATCAACGTCACGCCACTGGTCGACGTCATGCTGGTGCTGCTGGTGGTGTTCATCGTCACCGCACCGCTGCTGACCAACGCTATACCGATCAACCTGCCCAAGACCGAAGCCGTGGCCCCGGTCGAGCAGAAAGACCCGCTGGTGGTCAGCATCGATGGTGGCGGCAAGCTGTTCATCAACAAGGACGAGATCCAGCCAGACCTGCTCGAAAGCAACCTCAAGGCGGCCAAGCTCAAGGACGCCGAGGTGCGAGTGCAGCTGCAGGCCGACGATGGCGTCAACTACGGCGAAGTAGCCCGCGCCATGGCGGCCATCGAACGCGCCGGGATCACCAAGCTGGCGGTGATAACCGCACGCTAGAGCCCGTCGTACCCTCTTCAGGCAAGTGCTTCAGGGCCATACCTCTTGGCAGGGGGATGGCCCTTTTTTTATTTGCGAAACGTAAATTGGTTATAAATACATAGCTTCTTATTCCTTTACGGATATATCTCGCTCCCTATACTGGTCAACAAGCACGCAAACTTCCTGGAGGCGTCCCCATGCGCAATGAGTCAATTCGTTACCTGATTGTGCCGGGCTGGCAAGGATCGCCAGACAATCATTGGCAAAGCCACTGGCAGCGCAGCCTGCCCAACAGCGCTCGGGTCGAGCAGGCCGACTGGCTGACGCCGCAGCGGCGCGATTGGGTGCAGGCGCTGGAGCAGGCGATTGCCGCCGACAGTACGCCGGTAATCCTGATTGCCCACAGCCTGGGCTGCATCACCGTTGCCCATTGGGCCGCTGCGGCCAGCCCGGCCTTGCTCGCACGGGTACGTGGCGCCTTGCTGGTGGCACCGGCGGATGTCGAACGGCCAACCTGCGCGCCGGCGCTGCGCAACTTCGCGCCGATCCCGCTGCAGGCGTTGCCGTTTGCCAGCCAAGTAGTGAGCTCGGACAACGACCCAGCGGTGAGCGTGCCGCGGGCGCTGTATCTGGCCCAGGAATGGGCGGCCGAGGCGGGCCTGTTGGCCAATGCCGGGCATATCAACGTCAAGTCCGGGCATGAGCGCTGGGAGCAGGGCTTTGCCTACCTGTACCGCCTGCAAAGCCGGATCGAGCAGCGCACGCTACGGCGCGCCTGACCCGGCAGTTATCCACAGAATGCCTGAGACGCCCGGCTGCTGATGGCCCGGCGGGAGTTTGTCATGACCTTGCACGCCCCCTTCGGCCAGCCGCTGCTGACCTTCCCCGAGCTGGATAAAAGCCCGCTGAGCATTCGCGCCAAGGCGCTGGTGTTTATCGACCCGCGCTCGCAGCAGCTGCGCCGAGACCTGGAGCGTCTGGCAGTGCAGCCGCTGCCGGTGCTGATCCGTGGCGAAACCGGCACCGGCAAGGAGCTGCTGGCGCGGCAGATCCATCGCGCCAGCGACCGCGCCGGCCTGTTCGTTTCGGTCAACTGCGCCGCCATCAGCCATACCTACGCCGATGCCGAGCTGTTCGGCTACAGCGCCGGCAGCCACGGCGGCACCGCCAGCAGCCGGGCCGGTTGGTTTGGTTCGGCCAATGGCGGCACGCTGTACCTGGATGAGATTGCCGACCTGCCGTTGGCGATTCAGGCCAAGTTGCTCGCCGCGCTGGAAAACCGTGAAGTAACCCGGGTCGGTGCGCAGCAGCCGCAGCCGGTCGACGTGCGCCTGGTTGCCGCTTCGAGCATTGACCTGGCCCTGGCCGTGGCGGCAGGGCGCTTCAACGAGCGGCTCTACCTGTACCTGCACGAGGGCGAGCTGGAACTGCCGGCACTGCGTGAGCGGGTAGGCGATATCCTGCCGTTGGCCGAGTACTTCGTCGGCATCTACAGCGCCCGGCTGGAGCGGCCGGTGCCACTGATCAGCGACCTGGCCCAGCAAGCGCTGGAGGCGCATACCTGGCCGGGCAATACCCGCGAGCTGGAAAACGTCATCCATTTCGCCCTGCTGGTGAGCGATGGCGACGAGATCCTCGCCGAGCAACTCGACCTGCCCGACAGCGCACCGCTGGCCAGCCTGGCGGCGCGACTGAGCCAGCTCGGTCATAGCCGGGAGCCGCACACCAGCGTAGCCCTGCGCCAGTTGCTCGAGTCAGCATTGGCGGCACTCAAATAGTCGATCATGCGGCTAATAAGCGAAGTCGATGATGGCCAATTCTTTTTGATATAAGCAGCTAATCAAAAGATATTGTTCCGGAATATAAAATCCCGGTATCGTCCGCTTCACGCCCAGCGCAGCTTGCGCCGGGCACCCCATATTGCCGTCGCCGATGGCTCAGCTTACTTAAGGATCACCATGAAGAAATCCCTGCTGACTGCGGCCCTGGCTGCTGCCCTGGCGCTGACTGGCGTTGCCCATGCGGCCGAGAAACTGGTAGTCGCTGCAACCCCGGTGCCGCATGCCGAGATCCTCGAACTGATCAAGCCGACCCTGGCCAAGGAAGGTGTCGATCTGGAGATCAAGGTCTTCACCGACTACGTGCAACCGAACGTGCAGGTCGATCAGAAGCGCCTGGATGCCAACTACTTCCAGACCCTGCCGTACCTGAAGAGCTTCAACGAAGGTAAAGGCACCAACCTGGTCACCGTGATCGGTGTCCACGTTGAACCCTTCGGCGGCTACTCGAAGAAGATCAAGAACCTCAGCGAGCTGAAAGACGGCGCTACCGTTGCCATCCCCAACGAGGGCAGCAACAGCGGCCGCGCCCTGATCCTGCTGCAGAAGGCTGGCCTGATCACCCTGAAAGACCCGAAAAACGCCCTGGCCACGCCGAAAGACATCGCCGAGAACCCAAAGAACCTCAAGTTCAAGGAACTTGAGTCGGCCATGCTGGCGCGCGTGCTGGACCAGGTTGACCTGGACATGATCAACACCAACTACGCCCTAGAAGCAGGTCTGAACCCGGCCAAGGACGCCTTGATCATCGAAGGTAGCGACTCGCCGTACGTCAACTTCCTGGTGGCTCGCCCGGACAACAAGGACAGCGATGCAATGCAGAAACTGGCCAAAGCGCTGACCAGCCCGGAAGTGAAAGCCTTCATCGCCAAGAAATACAGCGGTGCGGTACTGCCAGCGTTCTGATTGCACGCTGACTGCCCTGAAAAAAACGCCGACGCATTTGCGTCGGCGTTTTTGTTTCTGCGAAAGGCTATTCGGCAGGCAGCAGGCGCAGGGTACTGCGCGCCGGGATCACGCCCAGCTGCCCCCGCTGATAACGGCCTTCGATGTAGTCCTCGGCCTGATCGCGATAGTGCCGGTCGAACGGCACGCCGCTCTGGCCGAGCGGGTTGATGCTCAATGCCTGGGCGGGGTCGGCGAAGTCGATGATTCGCCGGGTCGAAGGCCCATAGGTCACAGGCCATGGCGCGGGGCCGATCTTGGCCGAGAGGTTGTTCGGCGCCTCGTGGGTGCCCGGCGCGGCAAACGGGCCGACGTTGAACAGCAGGTTGAGCGGCTTCTGCACGCCCAGCGGATGGTTATGGGTCAGGGTATGCGCCTTGCCCCATTGCCAGTTGGCCGGGTCGGCGCCAAAGGTTTCGCCAAGGTGGGCCAGCGTCTTGTGCCAGGCCTCGCGCACCACCGCACTGCGCCCTGCAGGTTGACTGGTCCCGCGCTGGCTCCACCAGGGTGATTCCGGATCAGCTGCAAGTCGGGGAAGGGCGGCATCGATGGCGCGGGTGTTGAGCAGCATCGTGAACCAGGTATCGCCCAGCTCATCATGCAGTGCGGCATGGGCCAACTCGTACAGAAACTGGTTGAACAGGGTCGCGCTGGTCGAATCCAGCGGGTAGTCACCGCGCCAGGCTGCCAATTGCTCGACCAGCTCCTGCTCCTGCACGCCCTCGGCAGCTTCGCGCAGGGTCGCCAGCAATGGCGCGAGCAGGCGTGGGCCGTAGTCGCTGGCGGTGTCCAGTTGCAGCGCCTGGCTGTTGTCTGTGTCCCACTTGATCTGCGGGTTGGCCAGTTGCCGGTCAAGCTGGCGGCCGCGGTCGGCAAGGTTGTAGTAACCCGGCACCGGGATCGTGGCCGGTGGCTGAAAGTTAGCCGAGACGATGTAACCGCTGGCTGGATTTTCCTGCTGCGGGTTGAGGTTGAAGGGGTAGAAGCCAAGCTTGTCTGCCTGGCTGCTGCTGCCGTCGAGGATGAACGCCGGGTTGACCCCCTCCGGGCGGATTGGCAACTGCGCCGCGGCCCACCAGCCGATGTCGCCAGCGGCATTGGCCCACACCAGGTTCAGCCCGGGCGACTGAATCTTCACCGCCGCCAGGCGCATCTTGTTCAGGCTGTCGGCGCGGTTGAGCTGGTAGAAGCCCTCAAGAATCGGGTTTTCGGTTTGCAGAAACGCCCACCACATGGCAATCGGCGTGGGTCCCGCCGTTTCGCCGAGCACGCTGTTGACGATCGGCCCGTGGGACGAGCTGCGCAGGGTGATCTCGACCGGCGCTGCGTCCTTGACCGCGATCTGCTGCTGGCTGCGCTGCAGGGTTTGCCACTGGCCGTCGATCATCACCTGTTCGGGATTGGCCGGGTTGCTGCGCTCGGCAATCAGGTCGACGTCGTCGTTCTGGAACATGGTCAGGCTCCAGCCGAAATCGCGGTTGTGGCCGAGCAGGGCAAACGGGTTGAGTGCCTGGAAGTAGCCATACAACTCAAAACCCGGCGCCGCCAGCTCGGCCTCATACCACACCGCCGGCACGGCAAAGCCGATATGTGGGTCGCCGGCCAGCAGCGGGCGGCCGCTACGGGTGCGGCTGGCTGAAACTGCCCAGGCATTGCTGCCCTCGAACTGCGGCAGACCGGCGGCGGCCAGAGCATCCTGGCTGGCGCTGGCCAGTTGCTCGAGGCTGCGCCAGTCGACGGCTGCCAGGCGCGGGGCGAGGGCGCCTTCGGGCTGCCATTCCAGGTCGAAGATGTTCAGGTAATCGGGGCCGAGCTGATCGCGGATGTAGGTCAGCGCCGGTTCAGTGCGAAACGCGGCGGCGAAGCTGTAGGCCAGATACCCGGCGATGCTCAGGGTGTCTTCGGCGCTGAAGGGGCGTGGGGTGATACCGAGCAGGTCGAACTCGACCGGCTTGGGGTGGCTGGCCTGCCATTGGTTGACCCCATCCAGATAGGCCTGCAAACCTTGCCAGGCGGGGCCTTGGCGATCCTGACGCTGGACCATGCGGGCGGCCTGCTCGCGGATGCGCAGGCTGCGGAACAGGGTATCGGTGGCGACCAGCTTGCTGCCGAGCACTTCGGCCAGCTCGCCACGGGCCAGGCGGCGCATGATCTCCATTTGGAACAGCCGGTCCTGGGCGTGCACATAGCCCAGCGCGCGGTACAGGTCGGCTTCGCTCTGCGCCTGGATGTGCGGCACGCCGCGCTCGTCGTAGCGCACGTTGACCGGCGCTTGCAGGCCGCGCAGGCTCAGTTCGCCGTGGCGTTGGGGCTGCTTGCTGTGGACATACCAGTAACCGCCGGCAGCGGCCACGGCAATCACCACGACCAGCACGGACAAGCTGCGTTTCATCAGAACTCCTTGTGCATATCAACGCAAACGGTTGTCAGATCATTGACCGAATCGCGCCACCAGCATAGCCCCCAAAGGAGTCTGCATGTCCCTCAGCGAAAAACAGAAGATGCTCAGCGGCCAGCTCTATCACGCAGGCTGCCCCGAGTTGCAGGCTGAGCAACGCAGCAACAAGCAGTGGATGGACCGCTACAACGGCAGCGACGAGCAGCTCAAGCTCAGCCGCCATACATTGCTGGCCGAGCATCTTGCCGCAGTCGGCGAGGGCGTGATCATCCGCCCGCCGTTCTATTGCGACTATGGCTACAACATCAGTATCGGCGCCAACACCTTCATCAACTTCAGCTGCGTGATCCTCGACGTGCTGCCGGTACACATTGGCCACGACTGCCAGATCGCGCCGTCGGTGCAGATCTACACCGCCGATCATCCGCTCGACCCGGACGTGCGCCGCACCGGCCTGGAAAGCGGGCGCCCGGTGCACATCGGCAACAACGTCTGGATCGGTGGCGGTGCGATCATTCTGCCGGGGGTCACCATCGGTGATGACGCGGTGATTGGTGCTGGTAGCGTGGTTACCCGCGATGTCGCCGCCGGTGCGGTTGTGGTGGGCAATCCGGCCCGCGAGCGTCAGTCAGCCCAAGGGCAGTAACAGCCGACCGCGAGGGTGTTGGAGGCGCTGACATTGCGGTTCTCGAGCAAGGCCTTGAGGATCGGCTCGATGAAGCTGTTGCTGGAGTTGCACACCGCGCCTTCGCTGTACGGGCCGAAGTAGGCCAGTCGGCCCTGGCTGTCCCAGATCGCCACCGCAGGGCTGGCGGGCAGGCTGGCACTGCCGGGCAGTTCGCGCAGGACCTTGAGCGCGGCCAGGTTGGCCGGCAGCGCGCCATGGCTGGCGGGCTTCTGCAGCAGATAGAAACTCACTCCCTGCGGCGTGAACTGTTCGACCAGTTCGCTCAGGTGTTGCTGGTTGCCGACGTTGCACGGGCAGGCCGGGTCCCAGAAATGCACCACCCGGATCGCCCCGGGGCCGGCAAGCTCGGCTGGCAGGCGCAACTGGCTACCATCGAACAGCGTGGCCTGATTGGCGAACGGGCGCAGATAACGTGACTGGAAACTGTCGTAAGCCCACCAGAGCACGACGGCGCAGAGCAGGATGATGGCCAAGGTCGACAGCTTTTTCATGGGGGGGCCGCAGCTGCGGTACTCGCTTTTTGCAATGAGTTGGAGGGGCGCCCAGCTTGCCATGCGCCGCGCTTGAGCTGAATATCCCAGATCAATACTTGTTCGCGGATTTTGCCGATGCCTGCTCCTTTCAACGTCGACCTGCGCAGCGGCCTCGCGCCATTGTCGAGCCGCCAGCCGTTATCTGCCCAGGCGCTTGCGTACCAGCGCTTCTATGGCCTGGATCTGCCTGTGCAGCGTTTGCTGGGCAGCTTCGAGGCGGGCGGTTTCGAGCTGGTCGGCCAGGCCTGGCTGCCGCCGCAGCCGGTGGCGACGCTGTTCGTGCTGCACGGCTACTATGACCACATGGGGCTGTACCGGCATGTCATCGAGTGGGCACTGAGCAAGGGCTTTGCGGTGGTCAGCTGTGATTTGCCCGGGCATGGTCTGTCCAGTGGCGAGCGGGCCAGCATCAGTGACTTCGGGCTTTATCAGCAGACACTGGTGGCGCTGTTCGGCCAGGCCCGCGAGCTGGAGCTGCCACGCCCGTGGCATCTATGCGGGCAGAGCACCGGTGGCGCGATCGCGGTCGATCACGTGCTGCATGCCGGCGAACACAGCCCGGTCGATGGCGAGCTGATCCTGCTGGCACCGCTGGTGCGGCCGCGGGCGTGGCACTGGTCCAAGCTCAGCTATCGGTTGCTGCGCCACTTCGTCAACGGCATCCAGCGCCAGTTCAGCGAAAACAGCAACGACCCGGCGTTTCTGCCGTTTCTGCAGGCCGACCCGCTGCAACCACGGCGCTTGCCGACTGCCTGGGTAGGTGCGCTGATGAGCTGGGTCAAGCGGATCGAGGCGGCGCCGCCGAGCACGCGCAGGCCGTTGATCGTGCAGGGCGAGGCGGATGGCACGGTCGACTGGCGTTACAACCTCAAGGTGCTCAAGGCCAAGTTCGCTGATCCGCAGATCCTGCTGCTGCCAGAGGCGCGCCATCATCTGGCCAATGAACTGCCGGCAACCCGTCAGCGCTACCTCGATTTCATCAGCCAGCGGCTGGGCTGATTACTTGAGCTGATTGCCGTTCTGGCCGACCGCAAGCCCCGCACGCACTGCCGCCAGTGCCGCCTGGTAGTACGCCTGGCCGTCGGCGGACTCGGCGAAGTTGGCGAACTCTTCCAGTTCGGCATCGCTGAGCTCGCGGTAGACGTAGAGCAAGGTGTTGTTGAGGTCTTCGCCGATCTGGTTCATCAGGCGCTGGCGCTGGCCGTCGAGCAACCCTTGCGCCTGACCGCCACCAAACAGCCCTGGGATCATCGAGCTGAGGCTGTCGGCAGCCACGCCGGCGATCGCCAGGCTGACTTCGGCGCCGGCTTCGCGCGCGGGCAGGGCCTGGGCCAGGTGGCCCATGATCAGTTGCCGGGTGTCGCTGACCTGCAGCTTGGGCAGGCCTTTGGCGTTCTTGGCCAACTGGTCCTTGCGTGTGGCGAGCAACTCGGCGGCCACCACTTTGCGCCCCAACGGCGAATTGAAGAACGCCAAGGCTGGCGCCGGGTTGGCCAGCTTGCTGCGTAGCTGCGCCTGTGCGCGCTGGTCCATGGCCTGGGCCTGGAAGCGTTGGTTGCTGTTGCTCACCAGCGCCTGGTAAACCGCAGGCGGCAGGCTGTTGCGGTAGCGCTGTTGGGCAGCACTCACGGCATCATTGAAATGGGCGCGCTGGTCGGGCCAGCCGGCGGCCTTGTACAGCTGATCGAGGCTGTCTGCCCAGACAGGCATGGTGCAGATCATCAGCAACAGCAGGGAAAACAAACGGCGCATTCAGGACTCCTGTCGGCAGTGCGCTATTGTCCGTGGCGCAGTGGGAGTTTGTCGAGACGCAATGACGCCGGTCAGCCAAGTGGCGCTGGAGGGGGCCTGGGCGAATGGCTATGATGCGCCATGCACATTACTTCCGATGTTTCCAAGCTGTCCGCGATTGTCGATGACCTGGCCAGCCAGGGCTGGTCGCAGCAGGCCGACTTTTTGCCGGCCGAGCTGGTCAGCGCGCTGGCCGCTGAATGCCGGCGCCGCGCCGGCGACGGCCAGCTCAACCCTGCCGGGGTTGGCCGTGGCGGCACGCTAGAGGTTCGCGAGGCGATCCGTGGCGAT
The DNA here is from genome assembly GCF_059693665.1 of Pseudomonas sp. PGPR N4. Taxonomy (NCBI): domain Bacteria; kingdom Pseudomonadati; phylum Pseudomonadota; class Gammaproteobacteria; order Pseudomonadales; family Pseudomonadaceae; genus Pseudomonas; species Pseudomonas sp. PGPR N4. Next base: position 485,839 of record NZ_JCAUKV010000002.1, on the reverse strand, counting down.
CACATCCGCTGGCTGGAGCCTGGCGAGTCGAGCGCTTGCGACCGTTACCTGGACACCATGGACGCGCTGCGTCAGGCAATCAATCAGGGCTTGTTTATCGGCCTTGAAGACTACGAATGCCATTTCGCCCTGTATCCGCCGGGGGCGTTCTATCGGCGCCATCTGGACCGCTTTCGCGATGACGACCGCCGCGCCGTGTCGGCTGTGATCTATCTCAATCAGGACTGGCAGCCCGGCGACGGCGGCGAGTTGCGCATGTTCCTTGATGACCAGCGCGTGCATGACGTAGCGCCGACAGCGGGCACACTGGTGGTGTTTCTGTCCGGCGACGTGCCCCACGAAGTGCTGGCGGCCGGGCGTGAGCGCTTGTCGTTGACGGGTTGGTTCCGTAGGCGTGGCAATGAACCGTTCTGAATTGTCGCCGGTTTTGGTCAGCGCGTGTCTGCTGGGCCAGCCGGTGCGCTACGACGGGCGTGCCAGTGGCCATCCGGACGTGCTGCAAGGCTGGCAGGCCGAGGGTCGTGTGGTAGCGCTGTGCCCGGAGGTAGCTGGCGGCTTGCCGACCCCGCGGCCACCTGCAGAAATCCCCGGCGGGCAGGGCGCGCAGGTGCTCGACGGGCAGGCGCAGGTGATTACGGTGTCGGGCGAGGACGTCAGTGCGGCGTTTCTGGCGGGTGCGCAGATCGCCCTGGCGCTGGTGCGTCGGCACGGCATCCGGGTCGCCGTACTCAAGTCCGGCAGCCCCTCCTGCGGTAACCAACTGACCTACGACGGCAGCTTCAGCGGGGTCAAAGTGGCGGGGCAGGGCGTGACTACTGCGCTGCTGCGCCGCGAAGGCGTGCTGGTGTTCAGCGAGCTGCAGTTGGCCGAGGCGCAGCAGGCGCTGGCAGCCCTCGACCACTGAGATGTCATCAGCAGGTTACTGGCCGGCGGTAGGTTGCTCACCCTTGAGCCATTTCTTTTCAAGGTCCGCCAGCCTGCCGTCATCCTTGATCCGCTGCAGGGCGTTGTTCACTGCGCTCTCGAAGGCCGGGTTGTCTTTCTGGAACGGGATTACCAGCTTGTCACTGCCAAACGGCTGGCTGACATCCAGTGCCGCGTCGACCTTCTGCGCAGCGCGCAGCTGGCTCAGGGCAACATCGCTCTTGCCGCTCTCGACCTCTGGCAATATCTGCTCTGCGGGGGTTTCGATGAACTCGGCACGCAGGTCCAGCTCCTTGGCCAGGGCCTGGCCCAGTTCGACATCGAAGCCCGCCAGGTGTTCGTCCTGCTTGAAGGCATAAGGCGGTGTATCGGCTTGCACGGCAATGCGCAGTTCGCCCCGGTCGTTGATTTCGTCTATCAGCTCGGCCTGGGCCAACGGACTGATCAGTACTGTCAGCAGTACGCCAATGGTCAAACGCATGAGTATCCCTTCTTGTTCAGCAGGTAAATTTCATTCGCCGCTGCTTTATTTGTGGTGGCGGTCGAACGCTGGCTATGACCGTGGGTCTCTCCTAATGTTTAAACCGCTGATAAATTATTTGTGACAGCGGGCCCAGACACCTCGGGCCACATTTGGACTATGTTGATGCTCCGCTGCCGATCGTTACCTGGCGGCGGTCAATGAAGTGAATCACAGGAGAAGTGAATGAACAGCCTATTTTCGCGTGCTGCCGTTGCCGGTCTGCTCATGGGGGCGTCGGTACTGGCCAGTGCAGCGGATGCCCTGCAAAGCCAGGAGCCGCCGAAGGATGCCAAGGTCTTCATTGTTTCCCCGGCGGATGGTGCCACGGTCGACAAGACCTTTACCGTCAAATTTGCCATCGAAGGCATGGCGCTGAAACCCGCTGGCGACCAGACTCCGCATAGCGGCCACCACCACTTGCTGGTAGATGTCGACAAGCAGCCACTGAGCGATACACCGCTGCCGACCAGCCTTATGCCGGAAAACAACGCGCCGCTGCCGGCTGGGCCGCAGGTGCTGCATTTCGGCAAGGCGCAGACTGAAGCGACCATCACCCTGACACCAGGCAAGCACACCCTGCAGTTGGTGCTGGGCGACAAGTATCATGTGCCGTTCAAGCCTAGCGTTGAGTCGCAGAAAATTACCGTTACCGTTAAGTGAAGTAAATGGGGCCGCTTTGCGGCCCCAATATCTTCAGCCTGCAATCAAGCTCAGAACAGTACGCGCGAGCGGATAGTGCCCTTCACGTGCTGCAGTTTTTCCTGAGCCAGATCCGAATACTCGGCATCGACGTCGATCACCACGTAGCCAACCTTCTCGTCGGTCTGCAGGAACTGACCGGAGATGTTGATTCCGTTTTCGGCGAAGACCTTGTTGATCTCGCTGAGCACGCCCGGGATGTTTTCGTGGATGTGCAGCAGGCGGTGCTTGCCTGGGTGGGCCGGCAGGGCCACTTCCGGGAAGTTGACCGACGACACCGAAGTACCGTTGTCGCTGTACTTGACCAGCTTCTCGGCGACTTCCAGGCCAATGTTGGCCTGCGCTTCGGCAGTCGAGCCACCGATGTGCGGGGTGAGGATGACGTTGTCCAGGCCACGCAGCGGGCTTTCGAACTCGTCATCGTTGGAGCGCGGCTCCACCGGGAATACGTCGATGGCGGCGCCGATCAGGTGCTTGTCCTTGATCGCGTTGGCCAGGCTTTCCAGCTCGACCACAGTACCGCGGGCGGCGTTGATCAGGATCGAGCCCTTTTTCATCGCGCGGATTTCTTTCTCGCCGATCATCCACTGGGTTGATGGCAGCTCAGGGACGTGCAGGGAGACGATGTCAGCCAGACCCAGCAGTTCGTTGAGGCTAGCCACCTGCGTGGCGTTGCCCAGCGGCAGCTTGGTCAGCGGGTCGTAGAAGTACACCTGCATGCCAACGCTTTCGGCCAATACCGACAGCTGGGTGCCGATCGAGCCGTAGCCAACGATGCCGAGCTTCTTGCCGCGAATCTCGAACGAGTTGGCCGCGCTCTTGATCCAGCCGCCGCGGTGGCAGGCAGCGTTTTTCTCGGGGATGCCGCGCAGCAGCAGGATCGCTTCGGCCAGGACCAGCTCGGCCACCGAACGGGTGTTCGAGTAAGGCGCGTTGAACACGGCAATGCCGCGCTCGCGAGCAGCGCCGAGGTCGACCTGGTTGGTGCCGATGCAGAAACAACCTACCGCCACCAGCTTCTTCGCGCAGTCGAAGATTTCTTCGGTCAGTTGGGTCCGCGAGCGGATACCAATGAAGTGCGCGTCGGCGATCTTTTCCTTGAGCTCGGCTTCGGGTATTGAACCGGTCAGATACTCGATGTTGGTGTAGCCGGCAGCCTTGAGGGTATCGACCGCGTTCTGATGCACACCTTCAAGAAGAAGGAACCGGATCTTGCTCTTGTCGAGAGAAGTCTTGCTCATCTGCGTAAACCTGTATCCCGGAGAAATAATGGCGAGGAGGTGAAGCGGCGCGGCGTCGGCCTTAGCACGAACAGCGGGAGGGCTATGCTAGCATACGCGACACAATCTGAGCTCCCACCGACAGGTGAAGAGTGCTCAGGGTGACTATGAATAAGTCGAGAGTTCCGGCGATGACCCATCCTGCGGTAATGGAAGAGCTGCTGACCCTGGTCGACCCTGGCAAGGTGCTTACCGACCCTGCTTCGCTGGAGGCATACGGCAAGGACTGGACCAAGCATTACCCGCCTGCGCCAAGCGCGATTGTGCTGCCCAAGACCATCGAACAAGTGCAGGCCATCGTCGCCTGGGCCAATCGCCATCAAGTTGCGCTGGTGCCCTCCGGTGGCCGCACTGGCCTGTCCGCCGGGGCCGTCGCTGCCAACGGTGAAGTGGTGGTGGCCTTCGATGCCATGAACCAGGTGCTCGCCTTCAATGAGTTCGACCGCACCGTGGTCTGCCAGCCTGGCGTGATCACTCGTCAGTTGCAGCAGTTGGCCGAAGAACACGGTCTTTATTATCCGGTCGACTTTGCTTCGTCAGGCTCCAGCCAGATTGGCGGCAACATCGGCACCAATGCCGGCGGGATCAAGGTGATCCGCTATGGCATGACCCGCAACTGGGTGGCCGGCATCAAGGTCGTCACTGGCAAGGGCGAGCTGCTCGAGCTGAACAAGGACCTGATCAAGAACGCCACCGGCTATGACCTGCGCCAGCTGTTCATCGGTGCCGAGGGCACCCTGGGGTTTGTCGTCGAGGCGACCATGCGCCTTGACCGGGCGCCACGCAACCTCACGGCGATGGTTCTTGGCACCGCTGATTTCGACTCGATCATGCCGGTGCTGCACGCGTTTCAGGGCCGGCTGGACCTGACCGCCTTCGAATTCTTCTCCGACAAGGCCCTGGCCAAGGTCATGGGCCGCGGCGATGTCCCGCCGCCGTTCGCTACCGCCTGCCCGTTCTATGCACTGCTGGAATTCGAAGCCAGCAACGAGGACGTGGCCAATGACGCCCTGGCTACCTTCGAACACTGCGTCGAGCAGGGCTGGGTGCTGGATGGGGTGATGAGCCAGAGCGAGACCCAGCTGAAAAACCTGTGGAAGCTGCGCGAGTACATCTCCGAAACCATCTCGCACTGGACGCCGTACAAGAACGACATCTCGGTCACCGTTTCCAAGGTGCCGGCCTTCCTGCGTGAGATCGATGCCGTGGTCGCCGAGCATTACCCGGACTATGAAGTGGTCTGGTATGGCCATATCGGCGACGGCAACCTGCACCTGAACATTCTCAAGCCCGCTGACATGAGCAAGGACGATTTCTTCGCCTCCTGCGCCAGGGTCAACAAGTGGGTGTTCGAGATCGTCCAGCGCTACAACGGCTCGATCTCGGCCGAGCATGGCGTCGGCATGACCAAACGTGACTACCTCGGTTACAGTCGCTCAGCGCAAGAAATCGCCTGCATGAAGGCAATCAAGGCCGTTTTCGACCCTAACGGCATCATGAATCCGGGTAAGATCTTCGCTCCTGAATAAAAGCAGCCAGCACAAGGAATCGGCCATGAGTTACCAGCACCAGTATGTAGACGGCACGCGCATCCACTTCCCGCTGGGCAAAGTGGTCTGCATTGGGCGCAATTATGCCGAGCACGCCAAGGAACTGGACAACCCCATCCCGAGCGAGCCACTGCTGTTCATCAAGCCTGGCAGCTGCGTGGTGCCTCTGGCGGGCGGCTTCAAGATCCCGAGCGATCGTGGTGCGGTGCACTATGAAGCCGAAATCGCCGTGCTGCTGGGCAAGTCCCTTTCGGCCAAGCCATCGGTAGAAGAAGTGCTCGACGCCATCTCCGGTTTTGCCCCGGCGCTGGACCTGACCCTGCGTGACGTACAGGCCAAACTCAAGGAAAAGGGCCTGCCGTGGGAGCTGAGCAAGAGCTTTGATGGCGCCTGCGTACTGCCGCCGTTCGTGGCCGCCAGCGCATTCGACGACCTCACCGACATTCCGGTACGCCTGACCATCAATGGTGCCGTGCGCCAGGACGGCAGCAGCGCGCTGATGCTCAACCCGATCGTGCCGATGATCCAGCACATGGCCGCGCAGTTCTCGCTGCAGGCCGGTGATGTGATCCTGACTGGCACCCCAGCTGGGGTCGGCCCGTTCGAGGCCGGTGACGAGCTGGTGCTGGAACTGCCTGGCGTGTGCCGCTTCGAGAGCAAGGTGCTCTAAGGGGCTGTTTGCCTAGCGCGCTGGCTCCATGGTGGAGCAAATCCCCAGAGCGGGAGCCAGCGCGATGTTTATGCAAGGCTTGTCATTTTTTTCACAAACGATCTGGATAATGCGGCTACCCGAAAGCCCATTCGCCGCGGCCAAACCCTGCTCGGCTGTCTCAGGAATCTCCTGCCATGACGTCATCCAGCGCTTCAACTCCCCCTTCCCGCAAGCGACGCCTGTTCCTGCGTTGGCCCTTTTTGCTGGGTGTCGTGGCGGTGATCGGTTATGGCGTGGTGTTCGCCATGCACTGGGATGATCGTGGCCTGCTCTGGGTCAAGGAGCGCTTCGAAACCACCGGCGAGCGCAGCGAAAGCATCTGGCTGCCGGACTACACGGCCGACATCGATGCCAAGGTGCTGCCCGGCATGAACGATGACGAAGCCTCTGACCTTGCCTACAACCCTCGGACCAAAACCCTGTTTGCGGTGATGGGCAAGAACCCGTTTCTGGTCGAGCTGACGCTGGACGGTGACGTCTTGCGCAAGATGCCGTTGCATGGCTGGTCGAACCCGGAAGGCGTGGCGGTGCTTGAGGGTGACCATCTGGCCATTGTCGATGAGCGCAACCATGAGCTCACCCTGGTTAGGGTCGGGCCTGAGACCCGCGAGCTCAAGCGTGAGGATTTTCGCAGCTACGACCTGGGTGAGTCAGCCAATCAGAACAAGGGTTTCGAAGCCGTTGCCTGGGACCCGCTGCGCCAGCGTCTGCTGTTCGGCGAGGAGCGTCCACCGCGCTTGTTCACCTGGGCCACCGATGGTCGCAGCCCGCTTGCAGGTACCAAACAGCCAGTGCCCAGCGATGAACTCGACCTGCGCAACCTATCGGGCATGAGCATCGACCCGCGTACCGGTCACACACTGCTGCTGTCGGCTGATTCGAACATGCTGCTGGAACTGGATGAAACCGGCGGGCAAGTCAGCTTCATGACCCTGCTCGGTGGCTTCAACGGTCTCAAAGACCGTATCCCGCGCGCTGAAGGCGTGGCCATGGATGAGCACGGCACCTTGTACATGGTCAGCGAGCCGGATCTGTTCTACCGCTTCAAGAAGAAATAACGGTAAAGGCAATGATGGCATTAAGCTTGTCTTCAGCTGATCGTGATTAGCTTTGCCTCCCATTCACCGAGTTTGCCTCCATGCGCCGTTATCTCCGCTTGCCTGTGCTGTTGCTGCTGTCAGTTGTTGTCGTGTTACTGGCGATCGGCGTGAAGGGTTATGAATCGCGACTGTTCGAGCGCGGCTGGTTCAACCTCAAGACCTGGTGGCAGCCGGCCGAGCAAAGCATCGGCCTGGACCGTTATCAGGTGGTGCTTGAAGGACAGGTCATCGAGGGCCTGGATGACGATGTATCGGCGCTGACCTTCGACCCTGATCGTAAAACCCTGTTTACCGTCACCAACAAACGCTCCGAGCTGATCGAACTGTCGTTGGACGGGCGCATTCTGCGCCGCGTGCCGTTGACCGGTTTTGGTGATCCAGAGGCAGTCGAGTACATCGGCCCCAACAGCTACGTGATTACCGACGAGCGCCTGCAACGGCTCATCCGGGTGCGTCTGGATGACAACACGCGCTTTCTCGACGCCAACGACGCCGAGCAGCTCAGCCTGGGCATCGGCCTGAACGGCAACAAGGGCTTTGAGGGCCTGGCCTACGACTCGGCCGGCAAGCGCCTGTTCGTGGCCAAGGAGCGCGATCCGATGGTGATTTATGAGGTGCGCGGCTTCCCCCACGATAATCCCGAACAGCCTTATTCGGTGCAGGTCGACCAGGACCGCAAGCGCGATTCGCGGTTGTTCGTGAAGGACTTGTCGAGCCTGCAGTTCGATGAGCGCAGCGGCCATCTGCTGGCGCTGTCGGATGAATCACGGCTGGTGGTGGAGCTGGATGTGAAGGGCAAACCGCTGAGTACGCTGTCGCTGCGCAAGGGTTCGCAAGGCCTGCAGAAGACGGTGCCGCAGGCGGAGGGGATTGCCATGGATGATGCCGGGACGATCTATCTGGTCAGCGAGCCGAACCTGTTCTACGTGTTCAAGCAGCCGGCTGACTGAGTAGCGCAGCCCACGGCCACCTTGAACAGGGGCCGTGGGCGCATCGCTGTTTACTCGGCGGTGAGAGTCTTGACCCCTTCGGCGGTGCCGAGCAGCAGCACATCGGCCGGGCGCGCGGCGAACAGGCCGTTGGTGACCACGCCGACGATGGCGTTGATCTGCCGCTCGAGCTCGACCGGGTTGGTGATCTGCATGTTATGCACATCCAGAATCACGTTGCCGTTATCGGTCAGCACGCCTTCGCGGTAGACCGGGTCGCCGCCCAGCTTGACCAGCTCGCGGGCAACGTGGCTGCGCGCCATCGGAATCACTTCGACCGGCAGCGGGAACTCGCCTAGCACCGGCACCAGCTTGCTGCCGTCGGCGATGCAGATGAAGGTCTTGGCCACGGCGGCGACGATCTTCTCGCGGGTCAGTGCGGCGCCGCCGCCCTTGATCAGGTTCAGGTGCGCGTCGCTCTCGTCGGCGCCGTCCACGTAGAACTCCAGCTCGCTGACGCTGTTCAGCTCGTACACCGGAATGCCATGGCCCTTGAGGCGCTGGGCAGTGGCCTCGGAGCTGGCGACCGCGCCATCGAAGGCGCCTTTGTGCTGAGCCAGGGCGTCGATGAAGAAGTTGGCAGTCGAACCGGTGCCGACGCCGACGACGCTCTTGTCGTCCAGCTTGGGCAGAATGAGATCGACAGCGGCCTGGGCGACGGCCTGTTTCAGTTGGTCCTGGGTCATGCGGGCTCCGAGTGGGGCTGGGGAGTTTCGAGAGGCGCACAGTATAGCGGCAAGTGCCGGCAAAACCTCGGCTTTGCTGTGGTCCGCCGACGTGGCGCTGGGGTAGACTCGCAGGCCTTGTCCCGCGGCCAGTGATGCTTTCCCGATGCTCGAACAGTACGTCAAGATGATCCTCACCTCGCGCGTGTACGACGTTGCCGTCGAAACGCCGCTGCACAGTGCCGGCCAGTTGAGCAAGCGCCTGAACAATCAAGTGCTGCTCAAACGTGAAGACCTGCAGCCGGTGTTCTCGTTCAAGATCCGCGGGGCGTACAACAAGCTGGCGCAATTGACTGCCGAAGAGCTGGCCCGTGGCGTGGTCACTGCCTCCGCCGGCAACCATGCCCAGGGCCTGGCCCTGGCTGCGCGCGAGCTGGGCATCAAAGCCACCATCGTGATGCCCAAGACCACCCCGGAAATCAAGATCGAAGGCGTGCGCTCGCGTGGCGGCAAGGTCGTCCTGCACGGCGACTCGTTCCCCGAGGCGCTGGCCTATTCGCTCAAGCTGGTGGATGAAAAGGGCTTCGTCTATATCCACCCCTACGATGACCCGCATACCATCGCCGGCCAAGGCACCGTGGCCATGGAAATTCTGCGCCAGCACCCGGGCCGCCTCGACGCGATCTTTGTGCCGGTCGGCGGCGGCGGTTTGATTGCCGGCATCGCTGCCTACGTCAAATATCTGCGCCCGGAAATCAAGGTGATCGGCGTCGAGCCGGACGACTCCAACTGCCTGCAGGCGGCCATGGCCGCTGGCGAGCGAGTAGTGCTGCCGCAAGTCGGGCTGTTCGCCGATGGCGTTGCGGTCGCGCAGATCGGCCAGCACACCTTTGATATCTGCAAGCTGCACGTGGACGAGGTGATCACGGTCAGTACCGATGAAATTTGCGCGGCGATCAAGGATATCTACGACGATACCCGCTCGATAACCGAGCCTGCTGGCGCTTTAGGCGTTGCCGGGATCAAGAAGTACGTGGAAATGAGCGGTGTCAGTGGTCACACACTGGTCGCCATCGACTCCGGCGCCAACGTCAACTTCGACCGCCTGCGCCACGTGGCCGAGCGCGCCGAGCTGGGCGAGAAGCGCGAAGCGATCATCGCCGTGACCATCCCCGAGCGGCCGGGCAGCTTCAAGGCCTTCTGCGAGGCCATCGGCAAGCGCCAGATAACCGAATTCAACTACCGCAAGCACACCTCGGACGAGGCGCACATCTTTGTCGGCGTGCAGACCCATCCCGATACCGATCCGCGCGCCGCGCTGGTGCAGCAGTTGATCGAGCAAGGCTTCCCGGTTATCGACCTGACCGACAACGAACTGGCCAAGCTGCACATTCGCCATATGGTCGGCGGCCATTCGGCGCGGGCCCACGACGAGATCGTGCTGCGCTTCGAATTCCCCGAACGGCCGGGGGCGCTGTTCAACTTCCTGACCAAGCTGGGCGGGCGCTGGAATATCTCCATGTTCCACTACCGCAACCATGGCGCCGCAGACGGGCGCGTGGTGGCCGGCTTGCAGGTGCCCGAAGACGAGCGTCATCTGGTGCCGGCAGCGTTGGCCAAGATCGGCTACCCGTACTGGGATGAAAGCGAAAACCCGGCCTACCGGCTGTTTTTGGGTTGAGGGGCTAAGCTAGACCTCGAGAGGCTTCTCGGCGCGGTGCTGTATCAGCCAGCCGCGCCAAGGCCCGCACGCGCAACCCAAGGATCTGCACATGGAATACCTGACTACCCTGAAGACCGTGCACGTTGTCGCCACCGTGCTGTTGCTCGCCTGCGCCCTGGGCCTGGCCATCTACACCTGGCGGCTGCGCCAGCGCAGCGATGCTGCGGTCTATAGCCAGTTGCTGCGCCGCCCCCTGCTGTTTGTCTGGCTGTTGCTCGGCGTGTGCCTGGTGAGCATGCCATTCACCGGTTGGTGGCTGGTGCACCTGGTCGGCTGGCCGCTGGGGCAGACCTGGCTGTTGGTCTCGAGCGTGATCTACACCGTCGGTGCGCTGAGTGTGTGGTGGCTGCTGATCCGCCTCAACCGCTTGCGCCGGGCTGAGCCTGGCAGCCTGCGCCTGACCTTGGCACTGGCCGTGTTCAGTGCGGTGTGCTTTGTCTCGATTGCGGGCCTGATGGGCGCCAAGCCGGTCTGAGGCAGCCCGCAACAGCCCCATTTCACAGGGAATTTCACCTGGCTGCACATAAGCACGGCAGGCGCGTTGCTGCGCTTGTGAGCTTTGTGGAACAATGCGGCAATATGCGTTTTCGAGGTTGCTGCCGTGATCGACCCGGATGGATTTCGCCCCAACGTCGGTATCATTCTCACCAATGATGCTGGACAGGTGCTTTGGGCTCGACGGATCAACCAGGATGCCTGGCAATTTCCCCAGGGCGGTATCAACCCTGATGAGACGCCGGAAGATGCCCTGTACCGCGAGCTGAATGAAGAAGTCGGCCTGGAGCGTGACGATGTGCAAATTCTTGCCTGCACCCGCGGCTGGTTGCGTTATCGTCTACCCCAGCGGCTGGTGCGCACGCACAGCCAGCCATTGTGTATCGGCCAGAAACAGAAGTGGTTCCTGCTACGCCTGGTGAGCAACGAGCAACGGGTGCGTATGGACCTGACCGGCAAACCGGAATTCGACGGCTGGCGCTGGGTCAGCTATTGGTATCCGCTGGGCCAGGTCGTGACATTCAAGCGCGAGGTTTACCGCCGCGCCCTGAAAGAGCTAGCCCCGCGCCTGCTGACGCGCGACTGACGACGGAGTTCGACCCCGAGCCATGCTCAATACGCTGCGCAAGATCGTCCAGGAAGTGAACTCCGCCAAAGATCTCAAGACGGCGTTGGGGATCATTGTCTTGCGCGTCAAGGAAGCCATGGGCAGCCATGTCTGCTCGGTTTACTTGCTTGACCCGGAAACCAACCGGTTCGTGCTGATGGCCTCCGAAGGCCTCAACAAACGCTCGATCGGCAAGGTCAGCATGGCCCCCAACGAAGGCCTGGTTGGCCTGGTCGGTACCCGGGAAGAGCCGCTGAACCTGGAAAACGCCGCCGATCACCCGCGTTATCGCTACTTTGCCGAAACCGGTGAAGAGCGCTACGCGTCGTTTCTCGGTGCGCCGATCATTCACCACCGTCGAGTGGTTGGGGTGCTGGTCATCCAGCAAAAGGAGCGGCGCCAGTTCGACGAGGGCGAAGAAGCCTTCCTGGTAACCATGAGCGCGCAGCTGGCCGGGGTTATCGCCCACGCCGAAGCGACCGGTTCGATCCGTGGCCTGGGCCGTCAGGGCAAAGGCATTCAAGAGGCGCGCTTCGTCGGCGTACCGGGTTCGCCTGGCGCTGCGGTAGGCCGCGCGGTGGTGATGCTGCCGCCCGCTGATCTGGAAGTGGTGCCGGACAAGACCGTCGATGACATCGACGCCGAACTGAAACTGTTCAACAACGCCCTCGAAGGCGTGCGCGCCGACATGCGCAAGCTGTCGGCCAAGCTTGCCACCCAGCTGCGCCCGGAAGAACGGGCGCTGTTCGACGTCTACCTGATGATGCTCGAAGACGCTGCCCTTGGTGGCGAAGTGGTCGAAGTGATCAAGACCGGCCAGTGGGCCCAGGGCGCCTTGCGTCAGGTGGTCGGCGAGCACGTCAACCGCTTCGAGCTGATGGACGACGACTACCTGCGCGAGCGCGCCTCCGACGTCAAGGACCTTGGCCGGCGGCTGTTGGCTTACTTGCAGGAAGCCCGTTCGCAGACCCTGGTCTACGCCGAAAACACCATTCTGGTCAGTGAAGAGCTGACGCCCGCGATGCTTGGCGAGGTGCCGGAGGGCAAGCTTGCCGGTCTGGTTTCGGTGCTTGGCTCGGGTAACTCGCATGTGGCCATTCTGGCCCGGGCGATGGGTATCCCGACGGTGATGGGCCTGGTCGACCTGCCGTACTCCAAGGTCGACGGCATCGAAATGATCGTCGACGGCTACAAGGGCGAAGTCTTCACCAACCCCAGCGATGTGCTGCGCAAGCAGTACAAGGAAGTCGTCGAAGAAGAGCGCGAACTGGCCAAAGGCCTGGACGCACTGCGCGAGCTGCCCTGCGTAACCCCGGACGGCCATCGCATGCCGCTGTGGGTAAACACCGGCCTGCTCGCCGACGTGGCCCGGGCGCAGCAACGCGGCGCCGAAGGGGTTGGCCTGTACCGCACCGAAGTGCCGTTCATGATCCAGCAGCGCTTCCCCAGCGAAAAGGAACAGCTGGCGATCTACCGCGAGCAGCTCGCTGCCTTCCACCCGCTGCCGGTGACCATGCGCACCCTGGACATTGGCGGTGACAAGGCGCTGTCGTACTTCCCGATCAAGGAAGAAAACCCGTTTCTCGGCTGGCGCGGCATTCGCGTCACCCTCGACCACCCGGAAATCTTCCTGGTGCAAACCCGCGCCATGCTCAAGGCCAGCGAAGGCTTGAATAACCTGCGCATCCTGTTGCCGATGATCTCCGGCATCCATGAGCTGGAAGAAGCCCTGCACCTGATCCACCGTGCCTGGGGCGAGGTGCGCGACGAAGGCACCGACGTACCGATGCCGCCGGTGGGGGTGATGGTCGAAATCCCGGCAGCGGTGTACCAGACCAAAGAGCTGGCGCGTCAGGTCGACTTCCTCTCGGTTGGCTCCAACGACCTGACCCAGTATCTGCTGGCGGTCGACCGCAACAACCCGCGGGTCGCCGACCTGTATGACTACCTGCACCCGGCAGTGCTGCAAGCCGTGCAAACCGTGGTGCGCGATGCCCATGCCGAAGGCAAGCCGGTGAGTATCTGCGGCGAGATGGCCGGTGACCCGGCGGCAGCGATCCTGCTGATGGCGATGGGCTTTGACAGCCTGTCGATGAACGCCACCAACCTGCCCAAGGTCAAGTGGATGCTGCGTCAGGTCAACATGAGCAAGGCCAAGGAACTGCTGGCCGACGCCATGAGCCACGACAACCCGCAAGTTATCCACAGCTCGCTGCAGCTGGCGCTGAAGAACCTCGGCCTGGCGCGGATGATCGGGCCTGGCGCAAACAAGACCCTCTAAGCCAAGGATGCTGGTGGCTCTGCTCAGACCGCCAGCTCGACCTCACCCAGATGCCCGCCGTAGGGACCAAAGCTGCGTTCGAGCATGCGCCGCTGCCCCGACTTGTGCACAAGCAGCACCGTGCTGGCGCGGGTGCCGTAGTTCTGGCTGGCAATGAATGCGCTCGACAGCAGCCGCTCGGTGGCCAGGCCGACACCGGTGTCCGGCAAATCGGCGTCCAGCGCAGGCTGAGCGTTGCCAAGCAAACCCAGCAGCCGCTGCGGGTCGGCCTCGTCGAGCAACTCGCGCAGGCCTTGGCGGGTCTGCACCAGCTTCGGCCACGGCGTATCCAGCCGTGCATTGGACAGCCCGTAGACGCCCGGCTCAAGCAATTGCGGCGCTGCGTCAGAGGCGTGCAGATAGCCCAGCTGCTGCTCGTCGCCAATCAACAGATTGAAGCCTGAGTACTCGCTGCTGCGGCTAGCCACCTGCTCAAGGTATTGCTCAACGCCGAGCTCGCCGCGCAGGTAACCAGCCACCAGTTCACCGCGAGAGCGCAGGCCTTGTGGCTGGCGCGGGTCACGGATATTGGTCAGCGCCGCGAAGCGCCCGTTCGGACCAATTCCCAGCCAACTGCCGCCGGCCTCGAGGTCGCGCCCGGCGTACACCCCCGGTGCGTCGTCCCACGCGCCCAGCGTCTGACTGGGGCGGGCATAGAACTCGTCACGATTGGCCGCAACGATCAGCGGCAGGGCATGCCCCGGCCGCCAGGCAAATACGATCAGGCACATGGCGTAGCCTCTGGTTTTTGCTCACTCTACCCACTGCATCGAGCACTGGCCATCAGCTGACACAGACTTCACTAGAGCCACAAGGCCAGCTTCCGTTACCATGCCGGACTGAATTGTCATGGGGTCGACGAATGGAGTTCGTACTCTACCTGCTGTTGGGCGCCTGCGCCGGCGTCCTGGCCGGGCTATTCGGCGTGGGCGGCGGGATCATCATCGTGCCGGTGCTGGTGTTCAGCTTCACCTTGCAGGGCTTCGAGCCCTCGGTGCTGACCCACCTGGCCGTCGGCACCTCGCTGGCGACCATCATCTTCACATCGATCAACGCCGTGCGTGAGCACCAGCGCAAAGGCGCGGTGCAATGGTCGGTCTTTGTCTGGATGACCGTTGGTATCCTGATCGGTGCGGGTATCGGCGCCAAAACCGCTTCGTTGATCCAGGGCCCGATGCTGCAGAAGATCATTGGCGTGTTTGCCCTGGTGGTCGCCGCGCAGATGGCCCTCGACCTCAAACCCAAGGCCAGCCGTGGCATCCCTGGCAAGCCTGGGTTGTCGGTTGCCGGCGTGGTAATCGGTTGGGCCTCGGCAATCTTTGGCATCGGTGGCGGCTCGCTGACCGTGCCGTTCCTGACCTGGCGCAGCCTGCCGATGCAGCAGGCGGTGGCGACCTCATCGGCCTGCGGCTTGCCCATCGCCCTGGCCAGCGCCCTCAGCTTCATGCTGCTGGGCTGGGACGACAGCCACCTGCCGCCACACAGCCTGGGTTACGTGTACCTGCCGGCACTGCTTGGCATTGCCCTGACCAGCATGTTTTTTGCCCGTTATGGCGCGCGCCTGGCGCACAAGCTGTCGCCGCGCCTGCTCAAACGTCTGTTCGCCGCGTTGCTGTTCTGCGTCGGCCTGAGTTTTTTGATTTAGCTGCCTGATTTGATCGAGAGGAATCACCATGCTGCCTTACCCGCAGATCGACCCCGTGGCCCTGGCCATCGGGCCGCTGAAAATCCATTGGTACGGCCTGATGTACCTGATCGGCATCGGCGGTGCCTGGCTGCTGGCCTCGCGCCGGCTGAACCGCTTCGACCCGACCTGGAGCCGCGAGAAGCTCTCTGACCTGGTGTTCTGGCTGTCGATGGGGGTAATCGTCGGCGGACGCCTGGGCTATGTACTGTTCTATGACCTGCACGCCTACCTGGCCAACCCGACGCTGATATTCGAAGTGTGGAAGGGCGGCATGTCGTTCCACGGCGGCTTTATCGGCGTGATGCTGGCCGCGCTGTGGTTCGGCAAGCGCAACAACAAGTCGTTCTTCGAGCTGATGGACTTCGTAGCGCCGCTGGTGCCGATTGGCCTGGGTGCCGGGCGCATCGGCAACTTCATCAACGCCGAGCTATGGGGCAAGGCCACCGACGTGCCGTGGGCGATGGTCTTCCCGCCGTTCAGCGACCCGGCGCAACTGCCGCGTCACCCGTCGCAGCTGTATCAGTTTGCCCTCGAAGGTGTGGCATTATTCCTGATCCTTTGGCTGTACTCGCGCAAGCCGCGCCCGACCATGGCCGTGTCCGGCATGTTCGCGCTGTTCTATGGCATCTTCCGCTTCATCGTCGAGTTCGTGCGCGTGCCTGATGCCCAGCTTGGCTACATCGCCTTTGGCTGGTTGACCATGGGCCAGTTGCTCTGCCTGCCGATGATCATTGGCGGCATCGTGCTGATCTGGCTGGCCTACAACCGCAAACCCACGGCCAACGCCGCGGTCTGATTTTCACGGCAGGGGCGATCCCCCTGCCGTTCTCGTTACAGGTAAGTCATGAAACAGTATCTAGATCTGGTCCGCGACGTCATCGACAACGGCACCCTGCAGAGCAACCGCACCGGTGTGCGCACCATCAGCCTGCCCGGCGCCATGCTGCGCTTCGACCTGCAGAAAGGCTTCCCGGCCGTAACCACCCGCCGCCTGGCGTTCAAGTCGGCCATCGGCGAGATGGTCGGTTTTCTGCGTGGGGTGAAAAACGCCGGCGAGTTCCGCGAGCTGGGCTGCAAGGTCTGGGACCAGAACGCCAACGAAAACGCGCAGTGGCTGGCCAACCCGTTCCGTCAGGGGCATGACGACCTCGGCGAAATCTACGGCGTGCAATGGCGCCAGTGGCCAGGCTACAAGCGTGTGCCGCTGAGCAACCCGGCAGCCATCGCCATGGCCGAGCAACAAGGCTTCCGCCAGATCGCCAAGGACGAAGAAGACGGCCAGGCGTTCGTCATCCTCTACAAGGCGATCGATCAGGTGCGTCAGTGCCTCGATACCATCGCCAACGACCCGGGCAGCCGGCGCATCCTGTTCCACGGCTGGAACTGCGCCCAGCTCGACGAAATGGCCCTGCCGCCGTGCCACCTGCTGTACCAGTTCCACCCCAATGTCGAGACCAGGGAAATCTCCCTGACCCTCTACATCCGTTCCAATGACCTCGGCCTGGGCACGCCATTCAACCTCACCGAAGGCGCTGCGCTGCTGTCGCTGTTCGGCCGCCTGACCGGCTACACCCCGCGCTGGTTCACCTACTTCATCGGCGACGCCCATGTGTACGAGAACCACCTGGACATGCTCAACGAGCAGTTCACCCGCGAGCCATTGCCGGCACCCAAACTGGTGATCAGCGACCGCGTGCCTGAGTTTGCCAAGACCGGGGTGTACGAGCCGGAGTGGCTGGAGAAGATCGAGCCGAGCGACTTCAGCCTGGAAGGCTACGAGCATCACCCGCCGCTGACGGCGCCGATGGCGGTGTGATTTGGATTGGTCGCGGGGTCAGGTGCCCCGCGATATTCCTGATCAATGCCCATGACTCCTGCCCACATGCGAGTGCTCGGTCTCTGGCACTGACACCGCACCATTCACCTCCAACTGCTGCAGAATCGCGCATTCCGCCCCGGGTGCGGTGCAGCGTTGGCGCAATTCCACCATTTGCTCTTGCAGTGCCAGCAGGCCGTCGATGCGGGCCTGGACGTGGTCGATGTGCTCGTCGATCAGCGCGTTGACGCTGCCGCATTGGCCCTCCGGGCTGTCGCGCAGGCGCAGCAGGCTGCGGATCTCGTCCAGGGTCATGTCCAGCGTACGGCAGTTGCGGATGAAGGTCAGGCGCTCGACGTGGGCCTGGGTGTACAGCCGGTAGTTGCCGTCACTGCGGGCGGGCTCGGGCAGCAGTTGCTCGCGCTCGTAGTAGCGGATGGTCTCGACGGCGCAGTCAGTGGCTTTGGCCAATTCCCCGATTTTCATCACGAATCCTCTGCAGATGGCTTGACCCTATAGTGGCTACAGGGTGTTCACTTGGCAATAATTACCCTGTAACCGAGCGTCTTTGCCGCGCAAAGCCTGCTCAAGGGATCGGCGCATCAGCTAAGGACGACTCCATGAACCAGCCTGTCAGCCATGACCACGCGCATGACCATGACGCCCATGACCACGGCCATGAGCACCAGCATGCGCATGCCGCCAAGAGCGCTTGCCAAGACACCAAGGCCCACAGCTGCTGTGGCGGCGAGCCTGCGCCTGCGCTGGTGCAACTGACCGAGCAGGCCAGCAGCGATGCGCAGCTCAGCCGTTTTCGCATCCAGGCCATGGACTGCCCGACCGAGCAAGGTCTGATCCAGGACAAGCTGGGCAAGATGGCCGGTATCGAGCAGCTTGAATTCAACCTGATCAACCGTGTGCTCGGCGTGCGCCATACGCTGCAAGGCACGGACGCAATCGAGCGGGCGATCGACAGCCTGGGCATGCGCGCCGAGCCGCTGACTGACGATGAAGACAGCACAGCTGCGCCTGCCGCCAAGACCCGCTGGTGGCCGCTGGCACTGTCGGCAGTGGCGGCGATTGCCGCCGAAATCGTGCACTTCAGCGCGCTGGCGCCGGAGTGGGTGGTGGCCTTGCTGGCCTTGGCAGCCATTCTTGGCTGTGGTCTGGGCACCTACAAAAAGGGCTGGATCGCCCTGAAAAACCGCAACCTCAACATCAATGCGCTGATGAGCATCGCGGTGACCGGCGCCGTATTGATCGGCCAATGGCCCGAGGCGGCGATGGTGATGGTGCTGTTCACCGTTGCCGAGTTGATCGAAGCGCGTTCGCTGGACCGCGCGCGCAACGCCATCGGCGGCTTGATGCAGCTGACCCCGGACATGGCCACCGTGCAGCAGGCCGATGGCCAGTGGCTTGAGGTGGAAGTGCGTGGTGTAGCGCTCGGTGCGTCGGTGCGGGTGCGTCCTGGCGAGCGCATCGGCCTCGACGGGGAAGTGCTCAGCGGGCAATCGAGTGTCGATCAGGCGCCGATCACCGGCGAAAGCCTGCCCGTGGAGAAGGTTGTCGGCGACAAGCTGTTCGCTGGCACCATCAACCAGGAAGGCGCGCTGGAGTACAAAGTTACTGCCCTTGCAGGCCAGTCAACCCTGGCGCGGATCATCAAGGCTGTGGAAGAAGCGCAGGGCGCGCGTGCGCCGACCCAGCGCTTTGTTGATCAGTTCTCGCGCATCTACACCCCGGTGGTGTTTGCCCTGGCCCTGGCCGTGGCGATTCTGCCGCCGCTGCTGATGGGCGGCGTCTGGTTTGACTGGATCTATCGCGCACTGGTCTTGCTGGTAGTGGCGTGCCCATGTGCACTGGTGATTTCGACCCCGGTGACGATTGTCAGTGGCCTTGCCGCTGCAGCGCGCAAGGGCATTCTGATCAAGGGCGGGGTGTATCTGGAGGGCGGGCGCAAGCTGGACTTCCTGGCCCTGGACAAGACCGGCACGATCACCCATGGCAAACCGGTGCAGACCGATTTCAGCGCGCTTGATCCGCTCTTTGCAGACCGCGCCCAGGCGCTGGCTGCCAGCCTCGGCGAGCGCTCCGACCACCCGGTATCGCGGGCCATCGCGCAGTTTGCCCAGGCGCAGCAACTGCCGTTGAGCGACGTCAGCAACTTTGCCGCGCTGTCCGGGCGCGGTGTGCGTGGCGAGATCGACGGCCAGCTGTACCACCTGGGCAACCATCGCCTGGTCGAAGAGCTGGGCCTGTGCTCGCCGCAACTGGAAGCCCAGCTCGATACGCTGGAGCGCCAAGGCAAGACCGTGGTTCTGCTGCTCGATCGCAGCGGCCCGCTGGCGCTGTTTGCCGTAGCCGATACGGTCAAGGACAGCAGCCGCCAGGCGATTGCCGAATTGCATGAGCTGGGTATCAAAACGGTCATGCTGACCGGTGATAATCCGCACACCGCGCAAGCGATCGCTGCCCAGGTAGGTATCGACCGAGCCGAGGGCAACCTGCTGCCAAGCGACAAGCTGAAGACCATCGAAGCGCTCTACGCCCAAGGGCACCGGGTCGGCATGGTCGGCGACGGCATCAACGATGCACCGGCACTGGCCCGCGCTGAAATCGGCTTCGCCATGGCGGCAGCGGGAACCGACACGGCGATTGAAACCGCTGATGTGGCCCTGATGGACGACGACTTGCGCAAAATCCCGGCATTCGTCAGGCTTTCCCGCGCCAGCGCGGCCATTCTCATCCAGAACATCGTTCTCGCGTTGGGGATCAAGGCGATCTTCCTGGTGGTTACCTTTACCGGCATGGCCACCCTGTGGATGGCGGTCTTCGCCGACATGGGCGTGAGCCTGCTGGTGGTGTTCAACGGTCTGCGCCTGCTGCGCAAATAAGGGATCTGCATGCTGAGTTCCGAGCTCAAGGCCTTCTACATGGTTGCCCGCCTGGGCAGCATCACCCAGGCCGCGAAGAAGCTCGGGCTCAGCCAGCCCACGGTGACCACGCAGATTCGCCAGCTGGAAAGCCACTACGCGGTGGAGCTGTTCTACCGCGGTGGGCGCCGGCTGGTATTGAGCGAGAGCGGTGCGCGCCTGCTACCGATGGTCAAGACCTTGCTGCAGCAGGAAGCGGACATCGAGTTCGAGCTTCGCAACAGCGGCCAGGCCCAGGGCAGTCTGCGCATCGCCGCCACCGCGCCGTATTACATTCTCGACCTGGTGAAAATTTTTCGCCAACGCCTGCCGCAGGTGGACGTAGCGGTGGAAATCGGAAACTCGCAACAGGTGCTGGAGATGCTCGAAGACTATCGCGTGGACGTCGCCGCATCCTCGCAACTGGTCGAGGATGCACGGCTGGTGCGGCGAGTGCTGGGCACGGACCCGCTGGTGGTGGCCGTGCACCGTAGCCATCCGTTGGCGCAACGGCAGACGCTGGCCATCGATGCCCTGGCCGGTCATTGCCTGCTGATGCGCGAGCAGGGTTCAACCACGCGGCTGATGACCGAACAGATGCTTGCCGGGCGTGGGGTCAAGGTCGGCACCTTGCTCGAGATCGGCAGCCGCGAGTCGATCCGCGAGGCCGTGCTGCGCAACATCGGCATCAGCATCATCGCCCGCCATGAGGTACCGCATAACCCCGAGCTGGCCGTGCTCACCCTGGAAGGTGCGCCGGTCATGCACGAGTATCTGTACTGCCTCAAAGAGCGGCGCCAGGCGCGCCTGCCAGCGGCGTTTCTTGGTGTCGCGCAGGAAGTATCGGGTATTCAGTTGTAAGTGCTGCGGCAGGCTCATTGCGCAAACGCTAGCACGGCCACTCCCAAATCTGCCTATGGCACTATCGCCAGCTTTGCCCTGAACGCCACAGAACCTTCGCATTGCCTCCCTAGCATGGCCTCTATCTGATCACGAGGCCTGGCCATGACCCACGCTACCCCTACCCCTGGCGCACCGGTAAAAGTGCGCGGTATCGACAAACGCTTCGGCGCCTTCGCTGCGCTGAACAACGTTTCCCTGGATATCGGTGCCGGCGAGCTGGTGTGCCTGCTCGGCCCGTCCGGCTGCGGCAAGACCACCCTGCTGCGTTGCATCGCCGGCCTCGAGCGGCAGGACCGTGGCGAGCTGTACCTGGGCGAGCGCGACATCTCCGAGCTGCCGCCGCAGGCCCGCGACTACGGCATCCTGTTCCAGTCCTATGCGCTGTTCCCCAACCTCACGGTCGAGGCCAACATAGCCTACGGTCTGAATACCAGCAGCCGCGACCAAGCGCGCCAGCGGGTCGGGCAGATGCTTGAGTTGGTCGGCCTGCTTGGCAGCGAGAAGAAATATCCAGGCCAGTTGTCCGGTGGTCAGCAACAGCGGGTGGCGTTAGCCCGCGCCCTGGCCCCGGCGCCGTCTTTGTTGTTGTTGGACGAGCCGATGTCGGCGCTGGATGCGCGGGTACGTGAGCACCTGTGTGGCGAGCTGCGCCAACTGCAGCGCCAGCTCGGCATCACCACCCTGATGGTCACGCACAACCAGGACGAAGCCATGTTGATGGCCGACCGCATAGCCGTGATGAACAACGGCCAGGTCGAGCAGTACGACACCCCGCAAGCGATCTACGACCGGCCGGCCACGCCATTCGTGGCCGAGTTCGTTGGCCAGGGCAACTGGCTGCCGTTCCAGCGCAACAGTGCCAGCCACGCCCAGGTCGGCGGGATGAACCTGCGCCTGGCCGCCAATGCCGGTGCGGCCAGCAGCGGTAGGCTGTTCTGTCGCCCTGAGGCGATCACGGTCAACCCGCTGGTGCATGAAGAAAACCTGTTCCCGGCCAAGGTGCGCGAAGTCACCTTCCTCGGTAACCGTTGCCGCATGGCCTTTGAGCTGCACACTCTGCCGGGGCATACCCTACTTGCCGAGCTGGCGCCGGAGGCCATGCCGCGCCTTGGTTCTCAGGACATCTGGGTGGCGCTGCCGCCGCAGAGCCTGCAGGTGTTTGCCTGAGATGGCCGGGCCAATCTCCATGCCCTTGAACCTGGCCACGGCGGACCGAGGCAACGGCGTTGCGCTGGCCGACCGGATCTTTGTGCTCGGCGGCAAAAGCCTGCTGCTGGTGCTGCTGATCGTGGCAGTGCTGCTGCCGCTGCTGGCGATCTTCTGGCGCGGCTTCAGCGGCGACGCCGGCCAGGGCGGCGGCTTGCTGGCAGCACGCGAGCTGTTTGCCAGCGCCAACTTCCGCTGGCTGCTCGGTAACAGCCTGGCAGTTGCCTTCACCGTGGCCGCTATCGTCATACCGCTGGCGTATCTGTTTGCCTACGCCCTGCAGCGCACCTTGATCCCGGCCAAGCCACTGTGGCGGGGGATTTCCCTGCTGCCGTTGTTGGCCCCGTCGATGTTGCCGGCGATTGCGCTGGTCTATCTGTTCGGCAACCAGGGCCTGCTGCGCAGCCTGCTCGACGACAACATCTACGGCTTTTGGGGCATCGTTGTCGGTGAGGCCATCTATACCTTCCCGCATGCCTTGATGATTCTGCTGTCAGCGCTGTCGCTGGCCGATGCGCGGCTGTTCGAAGCGGCTTCGAGCATGGGCGCGGGACCCGTGCGGGCATTCTTCAGCGTGACTTGGCCGGCGACCCGCCAGGCCGTGTTTGCCGCGTTCTGCCTGGTGTTCACCCTGACCATCACCGACTTCGGTGTGCCAGTGGTGGTGGGCGGTGACTATCAGGTGCTGGCGCTGGAAGCCTACAAAGCCGTGGTAGGGCAGCAGCAGTTTGGCCGAGGTGCACTGATCGGCATGGTCCTGCTGCTGCCGGCGCTGTTCAGTTTTGCTGTCGATGCCTGGCTCCGCCGGCGCCAGGGCCAGGCCATGAGTGGCCGGGCGCAGGTGTTCGAGCCCAAGCCGTCGCGCCGCCGCGATGCTGTGTTTCTCGCGGTGGTGGTGCTGGTGTGCAGCGTGCTGCTGGCGGTGGTGGGCATGGCGGTGTATTCGTCGCTGGTCACCTTCTGGCCTTACAACTTGTCGCTGTCGATCAAGCACTACCTGTTTGAAGACACCGCCGGCGGTGGCTGGCTGGCCTATCGCAACAGCGTGAGCATGGCGCTATACACGGCCTTGATCGGCAGTCTGGTGATCTTCGTCGGCGCCTACCTGATGGAAAAAACCCAGGGCCAACGGCTGCTCAACCAGTCGCTGCGACTGCTCAGTTTCATTCCGATGGCGGTGCCGGGGCTGGTGTTGGGCCTGGGTTACGTCTTCTTCTTCAACCTCGCCAGCAACCCGCTGCACGTGTTCTACGGCAGCATGACCCTGCTGGTGGTGTGCACCATTGCGCACTATCTAACTACCGCACAGATGACCGCAACCACCGCCCTGCGCCAGCTCGACGGCGAATTCGAAGCCGCAGCGCTGTCGCTCAAGGCGCCGCTGTACCGGCATTTTCTGCGGGTCAGCCTGCCGATCTGCCTGCCGGCCTTGCTCGACATCATCCGCTACCTGTTCGTCTCGGCGATGACCACGGTGTCGGCTGCGATCTTCCTCTACAGCCCCGACACCATCCTCGCCGCCGTGGCGGTGTTGAACATGGACGATGCCGGCAATGTTGGCGGCGCTGCGGCGATGTCGACGCTGATCCTGCTCACCAGTGCTACCGCTTCGTTGCTGCTGGCCGCCGCCTCGCGCGGCCTGCTGCGCCGCTCCCAGGCCTGGCGCCAATCCGCGCCCGGCCATTGACTGCCTGCCCACCCTGAAAGGAACCGCACCATGTTCAAGCCAGTTGCCCTTGCTGCTGCCATCAGCGCCATTTTCAGCCTGCAGGTGTCTGCCGCAGAGACTCAGCTGACGGTCTACACCGCGCTCGAAGCCGAGCAGCTGAAGACCTACAAACAGGCCTTCGAAAAGGCCAACCCGGACATCGATATCAAGTGGGTGCGCGACTCCACCGGGATCATTACCGCCAAGCTGCTTGCCGAGAAAGACCGCCCGCAGGCTGATGCAGTGTGGGGCCTGGCGGCGTCCAGCCTGGCCATTCTCGACCAGCAGAAAATGCTCGAAGCCTATGCGCCGAAGGACCTGGCGACGATCTCGAAGAACTACCGCGACGCGGCCAATCCGCCGGCCTGGGTGGGCATGGATGTATGGGCCGCGACCATTTGCTTCAACACCGTCGAGGCCGAAAAGCAGGGCCTGAGCAAGCCGGTCAGCTGGCAGGACCTGACCAAGCCTGAGTACAAGGGCAAGATCGTCATGCCCAACCCGGCCTCATCGGGCACTGGTTTCCTCGACGTCAGCGCCTGGCTGCAGACCTTTGGCGAGCCGCAGGGCTGGGCGTACATGGACGGCCTGCACCAGAACATCGGCCAGTACGTTCACTCCGGCTCCAAGCCGTGCAAGCTGGCCGCGTCGGGTGAGTTCCCGATCGGCATTTCCTTCGAGTACCCGGCCGTGCAGCTCAAACGCCAGGGTGCGCCGCTGGACATCATCCTGCCCAAGGAGGGCCTGGGCTGGGAGATTGAAGCCACTGCGGTGATCAAGGGCACGCCCAAGGCCGCTGCCGCCAAGCGCCTGGCAGACTTCTCGGCCAGCCCTGCGGCGATGGACCTGTATAAGGAGAACTTCGCCGTGCTCGCTGCCCCCGGCATGGCCAAGCCGCAGACCGAGTTGCCGGCAGACTATGAGCAGCGCCTGATCAAAAACGACTTTGCCTGGGCCTCGCAGAACCGCGACAAGATCCTTGCCGAGTGGCGCAAGCGCTACGACGGCAAGTCAGAGAAGGTCGTCCAGCAGTAACTCAAAGCTGCTTGAGCAACTGCTCCAGTTGCTCCTGGCGCTCGGCCTGGTTGAGCCGCGCGCCAGGGTTGAGCGACGACCACTGCGGGTGTGCCCGGGCCTTGTGCAGGGCTTCGGGCAGCTTGCCCTCGCGCCAGGCCTTGTCTTCCCCCGCCTGCAGCTGAATGCTCTGCTGCGCCGCATGGCCGCGGCTGTCCAGGGCCTTGAGAAGCTGCTGCTGACGCAACGCCAGCAGCCGCAGCACAGCGTCATCCACCGTCAATTCCCGCTGGCCCTTGAGCTTGCCGAGCAAGCGCGAGCCGTAGCTGCGTGCGGTTTGCAATGCGCCGCCAGCGATTGCCCCGGCCAGCGCAGCGGCGCCCAGGGTCAGCCCGCCCACCAGCAAATCAACGCCGGCGCCCGCGGCTGCACCGGCAGCAACGCCGCTGCCCAGGCGCACACCAAGCAGTTTCAAGGTTTCCGGGTTGAACAGATCATCGCCCCAGCGCCCGTCCAGCAACGGCAAGTCGCCTGCGCTGGCGTCTTCGCGGCGGAACGCATACAGCTTGAGCAACCCCTCGACACAGCGTTGCTCGCGCTGGCGCACTGCTTGGCGCAGGGCTTCGATCGCCTGCGCTTCGGCCGCCGGTTGGGCCTCGACGCTACGCCGGCAGGCGGCACAATCGAGCAACAGTTCGGCGATCAGGCGCTTGGCGCTGTGCTGGCGGGCCAGACGCTGCGCCTGCTGATCCTCGATCAGCCGTTGCAGGGCGGGACGTGACTCTTCCAGCAACAGCGCCAGGCTTTCATACAGGCGGCGCTCGCCGTCTTCTGGCGGGGCCACGCTATCAAACCGCACCAGTGCATGCAGGCCCAGCCGAGCCAGGGCTTCGCGCCATTCCGGCTCGCGGTGCTCGCTGCTGGCGACAAAGTTGAGCACCGGCAGCAGCGGCCGCCCGCAGCTGGCCAGCACTTCCAGTTCATCACGGTATTTGGCCAATACCGGCTCACGTGCATCGATCACGTACAGCCCGGCATTGCTGGCGAGCAACTGGCGCAGCACCTTGGCTTCCTGTTCGAAACGCTGACGGGCTTCGCTGCCTTGCAGAAAGCGCTCGAGCCGGGCTGGGCCATCCAGCCGTTCGCCGGGCCGTTCCAGGCGTTCGAGATAGTCGAGCAGGGCGATGGCATCTTCCAACCCTGGCGTGTCGAACAGGTCCAGCAACGGCTCGCCATCCACCGACAGCCGCGCACCTTCGACGTGGCGGGTGGTGCTGGGGCGATGCGAGACTTCGCCGAAACCGACGTCACGGGTCAGCGTGCGCAGCAGCGAGGTCTTGCCGACATTGGTGTGGCCGACCACGGCCAGTTTCAGCGGCTCAGTCATGGCCTTGCTCCAACCAGTTCAAAGGGGCACTGTCGGCATAGGGCAGGCCGAGGCGCTCGAGGGCCTCGTGCCAGTCGCTCAGGCGCGCGCTGTCCAAGGTTTGCCCGGTAAGCGCCGGCAGCAGCCAGATCCGCGTGGCGCCTGCGTTGCGCGCCAGTTCGGCGAGCAGCGCCAGGCTGCCACGGTCTGGAGAGCGGCGCGGGTCGCAGGCGATAGCCAGGCGGGCCGGCGGGAAGCGGCTGAGTTGCTCAAGCAGCTTGTTGCGCGACTCGCGGCTGTCGAGCAGGCCGGCTTCGCTCACTCCAGCCGGCACCGCCGGCGGCCAGGGACGCTGATCATCCAGCTCCAGGCCCACCAGCACTGCACCGCTGGCGCTGGCGTCCAGGTGCCCGGCGTGAAACTCCGGCAGTAATTGCGGTGCTGCGTCCTGCACGCCCAGCCGTTCGCTGCTGGGCATCAGCGCTTCGCGCAAGTGCGCATAACCGGGCAGGCTCACGTCCAGTTGCAGGCGGTTACGGCCCTGGCGCCAGCGCCACAGGCACAGCAGCGCCAGCAGCAGGCGCGGCAGCAGGCCATACACCAGTACCACCCCAAGCAACCAGCTGGCCCAGGCCTGGCGCGCTACATCCAGCGCCGGCAGCGTCGCGCCGCTGGCGCGGATCATCGCTTCGTCCGGCACGGCAAAGCCGAGCAGCGAGGGCAGGGCGCCAAGGGTATGGGTCAGGGTAATGAACGGCTCGGCGGCGAGCAGGGTAGTTTCCCAGACAAAGCCGTAACGGCGGGTTGCCAGCAATGCCAGCAGCATGACCACGGCGGCAATCATCGCCAACAGCCACAGGCCATGCACCAGGGCACCGAGCAACCAGCGGTTGAGGCGCTTACGTTGCAGCAGCACCACCAGCGCCGGCGCCAGGTGCGCGGCCTTGGCGTCGCGGGCGAAGCGCTCGCTCAGCCACAGCCACAGCCGGCCCAGGGTTGCCCCTTGCTCGCCGGCGAACAGCAGGCCGCCTGCCCAGCCGATCAGCATCAGCAGGTTGAGCCCGAGCAGGCTGCCCAGGGCCCAGAACACATTGACCGGGCGTTGACCATCGCCAAGCGCGGCCAGTCCGAGGCCGGCGCCGCTGACTACCGCCAGAATCATCATTGCCAGCAGGGCCAGCCGTGCGCCTTGTTTCCAGTGGCGCAACGCCTCGGCCAGGCCATCGCGTTCGGCCAGCCACAGGGCACGGGTTTCGATCCGCGCAGCAAGGTCGCCGCCTTGCTGGCGGGCGCGGCGGTTGGCTTCCTGATCTTCCAGAGGACCGGCGTGTTCCTCGCGCAGGCGGACCGCTTCGGTGAGCCAGCGCTTGTCGAGTGGAGTGGGTGCAGTCACAAGGTCTTCCAATGCACAGGTCAGGGCACAAGCTTAACCCAGCTGCGGTTTGCTATCCTCGTCGGCATGAAGACATCTCTCCCCCTCAGCCTGATCGCGGCCTGCGCCAGCAACCGCGTGATCGGCATCGACAACTCCATGCCCTGGCACCTGCCGGGGGACTTCAAATACTTCAAGGCAACCACCCTCGGCAAGCCGATCATCATGGGCCGCAAGACCTGGGATTCGCTGGGCCGGCCGCTGCCAGGGCGGCTGAACATCGTCGTCAGCCGCCAGCCTGGCTTGCAGCTGGAAGGCGCCGAGGTGTTCCCCTCGCTGGAGCAGGCGCTGGCACGTGCCGAGCAATGGGCGCACGAGCAGGGCGTCGATGAGCTGATGCTGATTGGCGGCGCGCAGTTGTACGCGCTGGCGCTGGAGCAGGGGCTGGTCAGCCGCATGTACCTGACCCGGGTCGAACTGTCGCCGCAGGGCGATGCGTGGTTCCCGGAGTTCGACGCACAGCAGTGGACACTGGATTCGAGTGAAGCCCAGGCGGAAGACGGCAAGCCTGGCTACCACTTCGAGGTATGGAACAAGCGTTGATAGACAAGGGCCGCGATGCGGCCCTTGTGCGTTTCAGGTGTGGCTCAGCTCGGCGTGCTGGTCATCGTCCAGCACGGCCTTGTCGGTACTCTTGAGCAACTGGCTGGTGACCACGCCTGCGGTCATCGAGCCATTCACGTTCAACGCGGTGCGGCCCATGTCGATCAGCGGCTCGACCGAGATCAACAGCGCCACCAGCTCGACCGGCAGGCCCATCGCCGGCAGCACGATCAACGCGGCGAAGGTCGCGCCGCCACCCACACCTGCGACACCCGCCGAGCTCAAGGTGACGATGGCGATCAAAGTGGCAATCCACAGCGGATCGAAGGTATCGATGCCCACCGCCGGCGCCACCATCACCGCCAACATGGCCGGATAGAGGCCGGCACAGCCATTCTGGCCGATGGTTGCGCCAAACGATGCGCTGAAGCTGGCGATCGACTGCGGCACGCCCAGGCGCCGGGTCTGCGCTTCGATATTGAGCGGAATGCTCGCCGCACTGGAGCGGCTGGTGAAGGCGAAAGTCAGCACCGGCCAGACCTTGCGCAGGAAGCGCAGCGGGCTGACTCCGGTGGCGGCCAGGATCAGGCCATGTACCACGAACATCAGGCCCAGGCCGAGGTACGACACCAGCACGAAGCTGCCCAGCTTGAGGATGTCTTCGATGTTCGAGCTGGCGACCACCTTGGTCATCAACGCTAGCACGCCGTACGGGGTCAGCTTCATCACCAGGCGCACCAGGCGCATGACCCAGGCTTGCAGGGTGTCGATGGCCGACAGCGCGCGTTCACCTTTTTCGCGGTCATCCTTGATCAGTTGCAGTGCCGCCAGGCCAACGAACACGGCGAAGATCACCACGCTGATGATCGAGGTCGGCTTGGCCTTGGCCAGATCGGCAACCGGGTTGCTCGGCACGAATGACAGCAGCAGCTGCGGGATATTCAGATCGGCGACCTTGCCGGCATAGTCGCTCTGGATCGCCTGCAGCCGCGCCGCTTCGGGGATGCCCGCGACCAGGCCCTCGGCGCTGAGGCCGAACAGGTTGGTCAGCAATACGCCAATCAAGGCAGCGATGGCAGTGGTCAGCAGCAATGTGCCGATGCTCAGCACACTGATCCGGCCAAGCGCCGAAGCATTGTGCAGGCGCGCTACTGCGCTGAGGATCGAGGCAAAGATCAGCGGCATGACGATCATCTGCAACAGCCCGACATAGCCGTTACCGACCAGATCGAGCCAACCGATGGTGGCCTTGAGCACCGGATGCCCTGCGCCGTAAACAGTGTGCAAGGCCAGGCCGAACCCTACGCCCATGACCAACCCGAGCAGGACCTTCTTGGCCAGGCTCCAATCGGTGCGGCGGGTTTGCGCCAGGCCCAGCAGCAGGGCCAGAAACGCCAGCAGATTAAGTGACAACGGCAGGTTCATTACAGCTCCGGGATCGAAAAAGGGGGCGTCGCGTCTGGGCGCGATTGCGAACTCAAATGCTAACAGCTTGAAAACAAACGAATTTATATCTGAATGGAATGTGCTTAGCTCGGTATGGAATAACAACGGCTTCGACGTCGCAATAAACAAACCGTTTCACCTGATGAGCGCTGTCTGAGCGGGCAGGCTGGCTACAGGCGAAAAAAAACCGGCGCACCAGGCGCCGGTCTGTTGTTGCCGAAAAGTCTTACAGCCCGTCGAGCAACGCCTTGTCGCGCACAGCGCCTTTGTCGGCACTGGTTGCCAGCAGCGCGTAAGCCTTCAGCGCCGTGGTGACTTTGCGCGGACGCACTTCCACCGGCTTCCAGCCCTTCTTGTCCTGCTCGGCGCGGCGGGTGGCCAGCTCCTCATCGCTGACCAACAGGTTGATCGAGCGGTTGGGGATGTCGATCAACACCTTGTCGCCATCGCGCACCAGTCCAATCGCGCCACCGGCAGCGGCTTCAGGCGAAGCGTGGCCGATCGACAGGCCCGAGGTACCGCCAGAGAAGCGGCCATCGGTGAGCAGGGCGCAGGCCTTGCCCAGGCCTTTGGACTTCAGATACGAGGTCGGGTAGAGCATCTCTTGCATGCCCGGGCCGCCTTTCGGGCCTTCGTAACGGATGATCACGATGTCGCCGGCCTGTACTTCATCGGCCAGAATGCCGCGCACGGCGCTGTCCTGGCTCTCGAAGATCTTCGCGTTGCCTTCGAACACGTGGATCGATTCGTCAACACCGGCAGTTTTCACCACGCAGCCATCCAGGGCGATGTTGCCGTACAGCACGGCGAGGCCGCCTTCTTGCGAATAGGCGTGCTCGAAGCTGCGGATGCAGCCGTTTTCACGGTCGTCGTCGAGGGTTTCCCAACGAGTCGATTGGCTGAACGCGGTCTGCGTCGGGATGCCACCAGGGCCGGCCTTGAAGAAGGTGTGCACAGCTTCATCGTCGGTCTGGGTGATATCCCATTTGGCGATGGCTTCTTCCATGCTCGGGCTGTGCACGGTCGGCAGGTCGGTGTGCAGCAGGCCGCCACGGGCCAGCGAGCCGAGGATGCTGAAGATGCCGCCGGCGCGGTGGACGTCTTCCATGTGGTACTTCTGAATGTTCGGCGCAACCTTGCACAGCTGCGGCACCTTGCGCGACAGCCGGTCGATATCACGCAGGTCGAACTGGACCTCACCTTCCTGGGCTGCAGCGAGCAGGTGCAGGATGGTGTTGGTCGAGCCGCCCATGGCGATGTCGAGCATCATGGCGTTTTCGAACGCCTTGAAGTTGGCGATGTTGCGCGGCAGCACCGAGGCGTCGTTGTCGCCGTAGTAGCGTTTGCACAGCTCGACGATGGTACGGCCGGCAGTGAGGAACAGCTGCTCACGGTCGGAGTGGGTGGCCAGGGTCGAACCGTTGCCAGGCAGGGCCAGGCCGAGTGCTTCGGTCAGGCAGTTCATCGAGTTGGCGGTGAACATGCCGGAGCACGAGCCACAGGTCGGGCAGGCGCTGCGCTCGTACTCGGCGACTTTTTCATCGCTGGCGGTAGAGTCGGCGGCGATGACCATGGCGTCGACCAGGTCCAGACCGTGGCTGGCGAGTTTGGTCTTGCCGGCTTCCATCGGCCCGCCGGAGACGAAGATCACCGGGATGTTCAGGCGCAGTGCAGCCATGAGCATGCCAGGGGTGATCTTGTCGCAGTTGGAGATGCACACGATGGCGTCGGCGCAGTGGGCGTTGACCATGTACTCGACCGAGTCGGCGATGATCTCGCGGCTGGGCAGCGAATAGAGCATGCCGTCGTGGCCCATGGCGATGCCATCGTCGACCGCAATGGTGTTGAACTCTTTGGCCACGCCACCGACGCGCTCGATCTCGCGGGCGACCAGTTGGCCCAGATCCTTGAGGTGCACATGCCCCGGGACGAACTGGGTGAACGAGTTGGCGATGGCGATGATCGGTTTCTTGAAGTCTTCGTCCTTCATCCCGGTTGCGCGCCACAGGGCACGGGCACCGGCCATGTTGCGGCCGTGGGTGGAAGTCTTGGAACGATAATCAGGCATGAAGCACTCCTGGCGGCTGAATCAGGTCAGAAAAAAGGGAAGTGAGCTTCTCTTGTCCTTTGCACCGCAGGCCGGTTGCCACTGGCACGGATGAGGTCGAAAACACTACGGGATCGCCGCAAGCTCGACCAGAGCTCATAAACCCGCCGGGGATGACTGGCGATGAATAGGCCGATTCTACACCGCTGCGGCCGTGAAGGGAGGCCGATGTGCCGGGTGGATATTGGCTAGGCATTGGCCGAACTGTCGTAGGAACCTTCCTAAATGCGCTCGAACGGGCAATTGCTGGCTGACGTGCCCTCGCCAGCTGCCTATTATCGCCGCGCCGCATGTGCGGCTCGACGAGACACACCCTCAATGGACCTTCCCAGTTTTCAGTTCATCACGAACCTGCATTCTGGCACTGAGCGCGCTGGCGCCAGGGCTGCCGAAGGCTTGCACCTGAGAGGGTGAGGGCTGCAGGCGCCCGCGTCGGCGCCTGGAGACAACACATGCACTACTCCCCCGATTATGTAGACGCGCAAGCCAAGCAGCGCCGCGACGCCCAGGCTCGACGTGACCACCTGCTGCGGTCGCAGCTCCATCCTGCCGGCACCGCCGGTGCGCTGATGATCAGCCAGTACTCAAGCCTGGAGAGTGGCTTGAGCGCCAGTCAGGCGATCGACATGCTGCGCCGCGAGGCGGCTGATGCCGAAACCATCTATCAGTCCTATGTGCTCGATGAGCAGCGCAACCTGCTCGGCACCGTGTCGCTGCGCGAGCTGATCCTGGCAGCACCCGAGGCGGCGATTGAACAGGTCATGGTGCGCAATATCATCAGCGTCAGCGTGCACACCTTGCAGGAAGAGGTGGCGCGGTTGATTCGCCTGCATGACCTGCTGGCGGTGCCAGTGCTCGACGACGACGGCCGCTTGGTCGGTCTGGTGACCTGTGACGAAGCGTTGGATGTGGTGGTGGAAGAAGCCACCGAAGACTTCCACAAGGGCGCGTTGATCGCCAATCACGTCGGCAACCTGCGCGACGCCACGCTGGGGCTGCTGTACCGCAAGCGCGTGCTGTGGCTGGTGTTGCTGGTGTTCGGCAACCTGTTCTCGGGCGCGGGCATCGCCGCGTTCGAGGAAACCATCGCTGCGCATATCGCCCTGGTGTTCTTCCTGCCATTGCTGGTCGACAGCGGGGGCAATGCCGGTGCGCAGTCGGCAACCCTGATGGTCCGCGGCCTGGCGACGGGCGAGGTAGTCATGGCGGACTGGCTGCGGATGCTTGGCCGCGAGTGCGGCGTGGCCCTGGCGCTGGGTGCGACCATGGCAGTGGCGGTAGCTTCGCTGGGGATGTTGCGCGGCGGTGCGGACATCGCCTTTATCGTCGCCAGCAGCATGCTGGTGATCGTCTTGATTGGCAGCCTGATCGGCATGAGCCTGCCGTTTCTGCTCAGCCGGATCAACCTTGATCCAGCCACGGCGAGTGGGCCGTTGGTGACGTCGGTGGCTGATGCAGTGGGGGTGTTGATCTACTTCGGCATTGCTTCGCAGGTGCTGGATATCTGAGCAGCAGCGATGACAGCGACCAGGCGTCGCTGTCATCGCGCTCAGGCCAGCGGCTTAGCTGTTGGGCAGCAAGCGGCAGGTGATGCTCTTGATGTAGCGGGTTTCAGGGATCGCCGGGTGCACCGGGTGATCAGGGCCCTGACCGCCGCGCTCGAGCAACTGCAGGTTGCGGTCGAGGTGGCGGGCGCTGGTCAGCAGGATGTTGTTGAGGTCGTCTTCGGGCAAGTGCATCGAGCACGAAGCGCTGACCAGAATGCCGTCCTTGTTGAGCAGGCGCATGGCTTGCTCGTTCAGGCGACGGTAGGCGCCTTCGCCGTTTTTCAGGTCCTTCTTGCGTTTGATGAAGGCGGGTGGGTCGGCGATGATCACGTCGAAGCGCTCTTCAGCGGCCTTCAGCTCGCGCAGTGCTTCGAACACGTCACCTTCGATGCAGGTCAGCTTGTCGCCGATGCCATTGAGTGCTGCGTTGCGCTCGACACCGTCCAGAGCAAAGCTTGAGGCATCTACGCAGAACACTTCGCTGGCACCGAACACGCCGGCCTGCACGCCCCAGCCACCGATGTAGCTGAACAGGTCGAGTACGCGCTTGCCTTTGGCATACGGCGCCAGGCGGGCACGGTTCATGCGGTGATCGTAGAACCAGCCGGTCTTCTGCCCTTCACGCACCGGGGCTTCGAACTTGACGCCGTTCTCTTCCAGGGCGACCCAGTCCGGCACTTCACCGTAAACGGTTTCGACATAACGCTGCAGGCCTTCGGCATCGCGCGCGGCGGAGTCGTTCTTGAACAGGATGCCGCTCGGCTTGAGCACCTGCACCAGGGCGGCGATCACGTCGTCCTTGTGCTGCTCCATGGTCGCCGAGGCCAGTTGCACCACGAGGATGTCGAAGAAACGGTCGACGACCAGCCCTGGCAGCAGGTCGGAATCGCCGTAGACCAGGCGGTAGCAGGGCTTGTCGAACAGGCGCTCACGCAGCGACAGGGCTACGTTGAGTCTGTGCACCAGCAGCGATTTGTCCAGCTGCAGCTTGATGTCACGCGACAGCAGGCGCGCGCAGATCAGGTTGTTCGGGCTCAGCGCGACGATGCCCAGCGGTTTGCCGTTGGCGGCCTCGAGCACAGCCTGCTGGCCGGCTTGCAGGCCTTGCAGTGGCGTCGCGGCAACATCGATTTCGTTGCTGTAGACCCACAGATGGCCGGCGCGCAGGCGGCGATCGGCATTGGCTTTGAGGCGTAGGCTGGGCAGGGACATGACGTCGCTCCGGAAAAAAGAGCGGGATTATAGCCTGTTGCCAGGCCCGTCGGTGCGGTGGATGACGAAGCGCTGCGGGAGCTGCAAGGGTGGCTGACACCTGGGGTAGCAATCTTGGGTCGTGCTGCAATGATGCAGTGGTTGGTACGTTGGGGGGCGCCGGGGTTAGAATCGGCTGACCTTATCGAGTATGTACGTATGTCCCAGGAACTCACCGCCGAACAGATCCAGCACGCCTTGCAGGGCATCACCATTCCGCCGCAGCCGCAGATCATGGTCGACCTGCAGTTCGAGCAGTACATGCCCGACCCCGATCTGGAAACCATCGCCAAGCTGATCGCGCAGGATCCGGGGCTGTCGGGGGCCTTGCTCAAACTGGTCAATTCGCCGCATTTTGGCCTGAGCAACAAGATTGGCTCGATCCAGCGTGCGGTCAACCTGCTCGGCAGCCGCTCGATCATCAACCTGATCAACGCGCAGTCAATCAAGGGCGAGATGAGCGATGAGACCATCGTTACCCTCAACCGCTTCTGGGACACCGCCCAGGACGTTGCGATGACCTGCCTGACCCTGGCCAAGCGGGTCGGCATTCAGGCAGCGGACGAAGCCTATACGCTGGGCCTGTTCCACGATTGCGGCGTGCCGTTGATGCTCAAGCGCTTCCCCAACTATATGGAAGTGCTCGAAGAGAGCTACGCGAAAGCCGATGAGCAGACCCGCGTGGTCGATACCGAGAATCGCGCGTTCAACACCAATCACTCGGTGGTGGGTTACTTCACCGCCAAGTCCTGGCGCCTGCCCGAGCACATCAGCGCGGCCATCGCCAACCACCACAACGCGCTGGCGGTGTTCCGCGACGAAACCTCGCGCAATACCCAGAACCAGCTGAAGAACCTCTTGGCAGTGCTGAAGATGGCCGAGCACATCTGCTCGTCGTATCAGGTGCTGGGCAATCAGTCGGTCGATCATGAGTGGAACGCGATCAGCGCGCTGGTGCTCGATTACATCGGCCTGTCCGACTACGACTTCGAGAACCTCAAACAGACCATTCGCGAATTGGGCGGGCGCTGACCGATGCCTGAATTGCCAGAAGTTGAAACCACCCGCCGGGGCATTGCGCCGTATCTTGAGGGCCAGCGCGTCAGTCGCGTGGTGGTGCGCGAGCGGCGTCTGCGCTGGCCGATCCCGGATGACCTCGATGTGCGGTTGTCCGGGCAGCGTATCGTCAGCGTCGAGCGGCGGGCCAAATACCTGTTGATCAACGCCGAGGTCGGCACGCTGATCAGCCATCTGGGCATGTCGGGCAATCTCAGGCTGGTCGAACTGGGTTTGCCGGCGTCCCGCCATGAACACGTCGATATCGAACTCGAGTCCGGGCTGGCGCTGCGCTACACCGACCCGCGCCGCTTTGGTGCGATGCTCTGGTCGCTTGATCCGCTCAAGCATGAACTGCTGCTGCGGCTGGGGCCGGAGCCACTGACCGAGCTGTTTGACGGCGACCGCCTGTTCAAGCTGTCACGTGGGCGGGTGATGGCGGTCAAGCCGTTCATCATGGACAACGCGATCGTGGTCGGGGTGGGCAACATCTACGCCACCGAAGCGCTGTTCGCCGCTGGCATCGATCCGCGCCGCGAGGCGGGCGGTATTTCCCGTGGGCGTTATCTGAAGCTGGCGCTGGAGATCAAACGGGTGCTGGCAGCGGCCATCGAGCGTGGCGGCACTACCTTGCGCGACTTTGTTGGCGGCGATGGCCAGCCGGGCTATTTCCAGCAGGAGCTGTTTGTCTATGGTCGCGGCGGCATGCCCTGCAAGGTATGTGGCACTGACCTGCGCGAACTCAAGCTGGGCCAGCGGGCCAGTGTGTATTGCCCGCGCTGCCAGCGCTGACGCCGCTCAGGGCAGCACCAGTGCCTGGCCAACCCCGCGCGGGTCGCTGGCAGCCTCAACGCTGCCAGCCTGCTTGTTCCAGTACAGCACCTGCTGGTTGCCATAGCTGCGACCAAGATCCTTGAGGCGATAGCCGCGCGCTTCCAGCTGGGCTTGCTCGGCAGCACTGAACGCCCCCGGCTCGTGCTCGACTACATCCGGCAGGTATTGATGGTGATAGCGCGCAGTTGCCGGCCAATCCTGCACCGGTTGGCCCTGTAGAAAGCCCATCATCGACAGCAGCACCATGCTCGGAATGCGGCTGCCGCCCGGCGTGCCAAAGCTGGCGAACTGGGTCGGGCTCTCGATAAAGCTTGGGCTCATGCTCGACAGCGGCCGCTTGCCCGCCGCCACGGCGTTGGCCTGGCTGCCGGCCAGGCCGTAGCTGTTGCTGCCACCTGGGTCGGCGGCAAAGTCGTCCATTTCGTTGTTCAGCACGACGCCGGTACCGGCCACGGTGAACGCCGCACCAAACGGCAGGTTGACCGAAAGCGTCGCAGCGAGGGCATTGCCCTCGGCATCGATCACTGCAAAATGCGTGGTGTGATCGCCTTCGCGCCAGGCCGGCGCGGGCGGCAGGGCACTGCTTGGGGTGGCTTGATAGACGTCGATACCGTCGGCCAGACCGGTCAGGTAACTGCGTGCCAGGAGCTTGTTGATTGGGTTGCTGACGTAATCGGGATCACCCAGCAGGCCGCGGTCGCGGTAGGCACGGCGCAATACTTCGAGTACATAGTGGCTGCGCTGGACCGGCTCGGCGCTCTGCCACGGCAGGCGTTGGAGCATCGCCAGGCTTTGCGCCAGAGCAACACCGCCGGCCGAGGGCGGTGGGCTGCTGATCAGCTCGCGCTGGTCGGCCAGCTTGAAGCGCAAAGGCTCGCGCCAGACGCTGCGATAGCTGGCCAGGTCGTCGAGGCTCCAGATACCGCCCGCCTGGCGTACACCGGCCACCAGCCGCTGCGCCAACTGGCCGCGATAGAAACCATCGCGGCCGTGCGCGGCAAGCTGTTGCAGGGTAGCTGCCAGTTCGGGCTGGCGGATCAGTGTGCCCAGTGCCGGCACCTGATTGTCACGCAGGAACAGCCGCGCGCTCTGCGCATCCTCACGCAACGCTGCAAGACGCATCTGCGCCCGGTCGCGATAGACCCGGTCAACGGCAAAACCTTCATTGGCGAGGCGAATGGCCGGCGCCAGGCTGTCCTTGAGCGGCAGTTTGCCGTGGGCGTTGGCCAGATCAGCCAGCGCTTGCGGCAGGCCAGGGATGGCAGCGGCCAATGGCCCGTTGATCGACAGGCTCGGGCTGAGCTTGCCATCTTTCAGGTACATGTCAGCGGTTGCTGCGCCGGGCGCACGCTCGCGGGCATCGAGAAAACGGTAGCGTGGCGTCTCGCCGGCTTCACGCAGCAGGAAGAAGCCACCACCGCCCAGCCCGGAACCGTAAGGCTCGACCACGGCCAGCGCAGCGCTGACGGCAATCGCGGCATCGAAGGCATTGCCGCCCTGTTCGAGAATCAAGCGGGCGGCAGCGGTCGCGTCGGCGTGCGGGCTGGCAATCGCAGCGCGGCCAGGCACCTGGGCCTGGGCGGCCGTCGCCAGCAGTGTGACAACCGCACCAAGCGCCGCCCGGCGCAAACCGCGCAGGCTGATCACTAGGCTTTGCCGGTGATCCGCTGATATTTGGCCATCAGCTCGTCGGTGGTTTCCGGGTGCGCTTCATCCAGCGGGATGCAGTCGACCGGGCAGACCTGCTGGCACTGCGGCTCGTCATAATGGCCAACGCACTGGGTGCACAGGTTCGGATCGATCACGTAGATCTCTTCACCTTGGGAGATGGCAGCGTTCGGGCACTCGGGTTCGCAGACGTCGCAGTTGATGCAATCGTCGGTGATGATCAGGGACATGGGGGCTCCGGCCGGGGCTCTGGGCCCGGGCATGTTTCAGACCTAATGGCCGCAATTGTGCCGCAATCGCGCCCGCAGTGCACGCGGGCGCGACGTTCAGGCGCTGCAGATCACTTCTTGAAGCGTTCGGTGAGGGCCTCGGCCACTGCCGGATGAACGAACTTGGTGATGTCTCCGCCCAGCGCGGCGATCTCCCTGACCAGGGTCGAGGAGATGAACGAGTAACGTTCCGAAGGCGTCAGGAACAGGCTTTCGACGTCGGGCGCCAGTTGCCGGTTCATGTTCGCCAGCTGGAACTCGTACTCGAAGTCCGACACTGCACGCAGGCCGCGCAGGAACACATTGGCGTTCTGCTCCTTGGCGAAATGCGCCAGCAGGCTGGAGAAGCCGATGACCTCGACATTGGGCAAGTGGCTGGTGACTTCACGCGCCAGAGCGACCCGTTGTTCCAGCGGGAACAGTGGGTTTTTCTTGGGGCTGGCCGCCACGGCGATGATCACATGATCGAACAGACGCGAA
The DNA here is from genome assembly GCF_059693665.1 of Pseudomonas sp. PGPR N4. NCBI lineage: Bacteria > Pseudomonadati > Pseudomonadota > Gammaproteobacteria > Pseudomonadales > Pseudomonadaceae > Pseudomonas > Pseudomonas sp. PGPR N4. The sequence continues at coordinate 447,007 of NZ_JCAUKV010000002.1, read as the reverse complement.
GCGCGCTCGACCAGGTCGCCATGGCCCTTGGTAATCGGGTCGAAAGTACCCGGGTACAACACTCGGTTCATCGCGTCATCCTGGCTGGAGTGCGTTGGGGAGTCGGATGGTAGCGCAGCGACTGCGCCCGGCCAAGTCGCACGGCCTGACCAAGGCACTATAGACAGTCCGGGCAGGGCTTGTCATGCGCGCGCGAGTCAGCGAATGAACAGCTTGTAGACCAGTCGTTGCAGTGCTTTGCCGTACGGCGGATAGATCAGCCGGGCCAGGTTGAGCCGCTGCTTGCTCAGTACTGCCCTGGCGTTGCTGAAGGTCAGGAAGCCGTCGTGACCGTGATAGCGGCCCATGCCCGAAGGCCCGACGCCGCCAAAGGGCAGGTCATCCTGGGCAACATGCAGCAGGGTGTCGTTGATGCATACCCCACCCGAGTGGCTGTGCTGCAGTAGCAACCGCTGCTGCGCGCGGTCCTGGCCGAAGTAATACAAAGCCAAGGGCCGCGGCCGCTGATTGATGTAGGCGAGCGCATCGTCGAGCTTGTCGTACGGCACCAGTGGCAGCAGTGGGCCGAAGATTTCGTCCTGCATGATCTGCATGTCATCGCTCACATCCAGCAGCAGATGCGGCGGCAGGCGGCGACCTTCGCGGCTTTCATGCGGATACAGGTCAAGCACCTGAGCACCTTTGTCGCTGGCATCCGCGAGCAAGTGCACGAGCCGCTGCAGTTGCTGCGGGTTGATGATCGCGCTGTAGTCGCGGCTGCCGGCGATGCTCGGGTACAGGCGGCGCACGGCCTGTCGGTAGGCGTCGGCAAACGCGCCGACACGATCACGCGGTACCAGTACATAGTCGGGCGCGACGCAGGTCTGGCCGGCATTGAGCAGTTTGCCAAAGGCGATGCGCTCGGCGGCACCGGCCAGGGCCGCGTCGGACGAAACGATGACCGGCGACTTGCCGCCCAGCTCCAGCGTTACCGGAGTCAGGTTGTTGGCCGCCGCCAGCATCACCCGCCGGCCGATGCTGGTGGCACCGGTGAACAACAGGTGGTCGAACGGCAGGCGGGCAAATGCCTGGCCGACCTCGACCTCCCCCAGCACCACGCTGACCAAGTCCTCGGGAAACACCCGCGCCAGCAGCGCTTGCAGGGCGATTCCGCTGGCCGGGGTGGCCTCACTGAGTTTGAGCATGACCCGGTTGCCCGCCGCCAGCGCTCCGGTCAACGGGCCAATGGCCAGAAACAACGGGTAGTTCCACGGCACGATAATGCCGACCACACCCAAAGGCTGGTATTCCACCCGCGCGCTGGCCGGTTGAAAGGCCAGACCGACCTTGCGCCGCGAGGGCCGCATCCAGCGCTGCAGCTGGCGCTCGGCATCGCGCAGGCCTTGCACCGTGGGCAGCAGCTCGGCCAGCAGGGTTTCATCAGCGCTACGCCCGGCAAAGTCGGTATCGATCGCCTCGATCAAGCGCTGTTGGTCTGCCAGCAGCGCTTCGCGCAGGCTTTTCAGCCATTGCCGGCGCTGCGCGGCAGGGGGCGACGGGTTGCCGGCGAACGCCTTTCGCTGCAGGGCGAACGTCGCTTGCAGGTCGAGGTCGGAATGCACAGGAGGCGCGCTCAGGGTTGAAGACATCACAGGCTCCGCGAGGCCGGACAGGTGCTAGAGCTTGTACTCTAATTCGATCAGGATTTCGACCCGTCAGCAGCCTGCAATCGTGCAACCGTGGCTGGATTGACCGTAAGATGCGGTATCGAACTGCCCGTAACCTGGAGCTGAGCATGGCCCCACGCATCAATACCCGTGAGCGCATCGTGCAAAACAGCCTGGAGCTGTTCAACCAGCAGGGCGAGCGCAGCGTCAGCACCAACCACATCGCAGCCCACATGGAAATGTCGCCCGGCAACCTGTACTACCACTTCCCCAACAAGCAGGCGATCATCGCCGTGCTGTTCAGTCAGTACGAAGAGCTGGTCGACAGCTTTCTGCGCCCGCCCCAGGGCCGCGCGGCGACCGTCGAAGACAAACGCTTCTATCTCAAGGCACTGCTCGCGGCGATGTGGAACTACCGCTTTCTGCATCGCGACCTGGAGCACCTGCTTGAGAGCGATCTGGAGCTGGCGGCCCGCTATCGGCGCTTTTCCCAGCGCTGCCTGGTGCAGGGCCAGGCGATCTACCGCGGCTTTGTCGATGCAGGCATCCTCGCCATGGCGCCGGCGCAGATCGAGTCGCTGACCATCAATGCCTGGATCGTGCTGACTTCGTGGGTGCGCTTTCTCAGCACCACCCGCGAACATTCGGCGCATCTGGGTGAAGAAGCTTTCAAGCGCGGCGTCTATCAAGTGCTGGTGCTGGAGCTGGGCTTCGTTACGGCCGATGCGCGCGCTGCCGTCGACGCCTTGTGCGATGAATTTCACATACCTCTCAACCAGGCCCTGGCGCACTGACGCCTTGCTGCCATTCGATCAGGAGATTGCCATGCCCCTCGCGCAGTTGATCACCCCACAGCAGTTGGCCGAGCGTCTGGACTCGCCTCGGCTGGTGATTCTGGACTGTCGTTTTGCTCTGGAGGACGTCGATTACGGCCAGCGCAGCTATGCCGAAGGGCATATCGCCGGCGCGCACTTTGCCGATCTTGAGCGCGACCTGAGTGGCAAGGTGGTCAGGGGACAGACCGGCCGGCATCCGTTGCCGGACCCGCAAAGGCTGATCGAGCGGCTGCGCGAGTGGGGAGTGGACAACGACAGCGAGGTGGTGCTGTATGACGACGGCCCTGGCGCCTTCGCCGCACGCGCCTGGTGGCTGCTGGTGTGGCTGGGCAAGCGGGACGGTGTGGCGATACTCGATGGCGGGCTCAAGGCCTGGCATGCCGCGCAACTGCCGCTGAGCCTGGATTCGCCACCCAAGCGCGAGGGCGGCTTCAGCGGTGAGGCCGATACGCAGCTATTGATCGATGCCGAGCAGTTGCTGGCCGAGCTGGACAAACCTGAGCTGACCTTGCTCGACGCCCGCGGCTTGCCGCGTTTTCGTGGCGAAGTGGAGCCGATCGATCCAGTGGCAGGGCACATTCCCGGAGCCAGATGCGCGGCATTCACCGACAACCTAGGCGCCGATGGCCGTTTTCTGCCGGTCGAACAGCTCAAGCAGCGCTTTGCCGAGCAGTTGGCCGGGCGCGCGCCAGAGCAGCTGATTGCCTACTGCGGCTCGGGGGTGACGGCGTGTCACAACCTGTTTGCCCTGGCGCTGGCCGGCTATCCGTTGGGCCGCTTGTATGCAGGTTCCTGGAGTGAGTGGATCAACGACCCGCAGCGCGGCGTGGCCACTGGCGACTGAGGCCGTCAGCGCTTAACCGCGCTCGGCCAGCCACTGCGGAATGCGCCGCTCAAGGTAATACCCCGGCTTGCGCAGGCTGCCTTCGACAAAGCCTACATGCCCGCCGCGGGCATGCAGTTCGAATTCGGTCTGCGCCGGCAGCTCTTCAGGCGTCGGCAGGCTATGGGTGAACACGAACGGGTCGTCGCTGGCGTGAATGATCAGGGTCGGTGTGCGGTTCTCGCCCAGGTAATAGCGGCTGGATGCTCGCCGATAGTAATCGTGCGCATCGGCAAAGCCGTGCAGCGGCGCGGTGACCTTGCCGTCGAAATCCCAGAACGTGCGCATTTTGCCCAGCGCGCCTAACTGCTCGATCTGGTCCAGCCCCTGCTGCTGGCCGGTGGCGCGAAAGTACTGCTGCTTGTGTTGCACGTAGGCCAGCATCTCGCGCATGAAGTGCGCTTGATAGATTTTCGAAAAACCCAGCCCGATGCGGTCGGCGCATTGATCCAGGCGAAACGGCACCGATACCGCGACCGCTGCCTGCAACTGACTGGCGGCGCCGCTTTCACCCAGGTACTTGAGTAGCACGTTGCCGCCCAGTGAGTAACCGACCGCATACAACGGCGCCATCGGCCGCTGCGCACGCAGGTGCTGGATGATTTCGGCAAGGTCTTCGCTGGCGCCGGAGTGATAGCTGCGCGCAAGCAGATTCGGCTCACCCGAACAGCCACGCCAGTTGACCGCAACACTGGCCCAGCCGAGCGCCTGCAAGGCATGCTGCAAACCCTTGACGTAGGGCGAGCTGGACGAGCCGGTGAGGCCATGCAGGACCACCACTAACGGCGTGTCGAGCTGATGCGGCCCGTACCAGTCGAGGTCGATGAAGTCGCCATCGGTCAGCCAGAGCCGCTCGCGACTGCGGGCCAGCTCGGGCAATCTGCGCCAGAGCGGGCCCCACAAGGTTTGCAGGTGAGGGTTGGTCAGGCCGGTGGCCGGGCGGAACTGGGCAGTGTGGCTGGGCATGCTGGGGCGGCTCGTGATGTGCCTGCCTAGAGTGCCATGAAACGGCGCCGCTGTACCTGTGCTATCGGGCGCTGTGTGGCAGCGGCGGCAAGGGCTGCTGCGGTTGGTCCGAGCCCAGGCTGACGGTCACCATGCGACTCAGGTCGAGGTGCTCCTGCAGTGCGTGGCGTGCGCTGCGTGCGCTGACTGCGCTCAACTGCGCCTGGTAGGTGACCAGATGATCGGCGGGCAGGCCCTGATGGCTGCCTTTGCTCAACAGCTCCACCAGCCCGCTGTTGGTTGCCACCGAGCGTACCAACTGGCCAGACAGCTGCCGACGGCTTAGCTCCAGTTCGGCGTTGGTGGGGCCCTCATTTACCAGCGCTTCGAGCATGCCCGCGACCAGTTCGCGGCTCGCCTCGCGGTATTGCGCGGCGCAGTCCCAGCCGATGGCGAGCACGCCGCCGGCCTTGAGCGGGGATGGCCGGCAACTGATGTGATAAGTCAATCCGCGACGTTGCCGCAGCTCCTGCATCAGGCGTGAGTCGAATCCTGAGCCGAGGACATCGGCTGCCAGAACCAGCGCCGGATAGTCTGCCTGCGACGGCCGCCCGCTCATGGGTACCGCAAGCAGGAGGGTGTTGTTTGCAGCAGGCGTTGGCACATGTGCGCTGGCGGCGCTGGTGGGCGGAACCGGCGGCAGCTCGGCAGCGGCCCAGCCTTGCGGCAGAGCCTCGGCGAGCTGCTCGACCAGCGCCTCGGCTTGCGCCCGCGACAGATCGCCGACGATCGACACCTGCAGATTGTTGGCCGAGTAAGCGCGCTGATGGAAATCACGCAAATCCTGGGCAGTCAGGGCCTGAATGCCCTGCTCAGTGCTACCCAATGGGGCGGCATACGGGTGCCCGGCATACAAGCGGCTGAACAGTTCACTCTGGGCGCGGGTTGGCGCAGCGTTGTAGCGAGAGCTCTGGAATGCCCGTAGTTGCTGCTTGACCTTGACCAGTTGCTGTTCGTCGAAGGCGGGCCGTGCAAGCATCTCGGTAAACAGCGCCACGGCCTGCGCCAACACCACTTCGCTGCTCAGACAGCGCAGCGACAACGAGGCATGCTCCAAGCGGATCTGCGTGCTGAGGATCGCGCCCAATCGCTCTATCTGTTCGGCAAACTGCTCGGCGTTCAAGCGCTCGGTGCCTTCATCGAGCATATACATCGTCAAGGCTGCCAGCCCGCTGTGTTCGGCATCCACGCTGGTGCCGGCATTGAACAGAACGATCAGGTCAACCATCGGCAATTGGCGCGCCTCGACGAACCGTACCTGGGTGCCATGGCTGGTCTGCCAGGCCTGTACCTCAGTGCGAACCTGTTCGAACTGGCTCAGGTCGATGCCTTCGGCTGAGGACAGGTTGGCGGTAACGGCGGTGGGTGCAATGCTTGTCGAATCAGTCATGGGTTTGCTCCTGGGGCATCATGTAGGTAATGCTCAGTCGATCCCGGGTCAGGTAGCTGAGGGCTGCGTGGCGCACAGCGTCTGCGCTGACCTGCTCGATGGCGTGCTGCTCACGGTCGGAAACGCAGGGTCGACGCCGATTGCGGCATATCGCCCAATGGCGTCGGCCTGCTGGCTGATCATGTCTCGGCCGAACACCAGATTGGCCAGCAAGCGTGCCTTGGCGCGCTCAAGCTCCGCTTCGCTGGGCGCTGTCTGGGCCAGCACCTGCAGCTCGTCCAACACCACTTCGCCGGCTTGCTGCGGGGTGCCTTGCTGGGGGTTGCTGAACATGAAAAACGACATCAGGCTGTCGCCACGCATCAGGTGCCGGTACTCGGCGCGCATCGCCTGGATCAACTGCCTGCGATTGACAAGTTGCCGATACAGCCGCGAGCTGACGCCATTCATCATCAGTTCCGGGATCAGGCGTAGTGCGCAGCTCTCATGCTCATCGACTGCGGTTGCCTGGCTGGGAACGTTGAAGTTCATGATCAAACCCTCGCGCATCTGTGCCAAGGCCACGGTTTGGCTGCGCGATTGCAACGCAGTCGGCCCTGTTGGGCGCCTATTGAATGGCACTTGAGCGCGGGCCACAGCGGCAAAATGGCGCTCGACATACCGGCGCAGGCGCGCCAGATCGATATCGCCCACGACCACCAGTGTCGCGTTGGCGGGCTGATACCAGTTCTGGTACCAACGGCGCGCGGCTTGAGCGGTGAGGCTTTCAACATCGGCCTGATGGCCGATGATCGGGGTCGCATACGGGCTGCTGCCGTGGGCCAGGAGCCTGTCCCGTTCCAGGGCGATGGTCAGTGGGCTCTGGTCGGTCTGCAGGCGTCGCTCTGCCAGCACGACCTGCACCTCGCGCTCGAAGGTCGACTGCTCGAAGCGCGCAGTGCCCATGGCATCGGCCATTGCTTCCAGTACGATCTCCAGGCGGCTGACAGGCAGCGTTACCGGGAAGCACGTAGCATCTTCGGAGGTGAAGGCGTTGGGGTCGCCGCCCAGCAGGGTAAGCAGTTTGGAGTACTGCCCCGATGCCAGTTTGCTGCTGCCTTCGAACATCAGGTGTTCGAGCAGATGCGACAGGCCGGATTGGCCGGCCGGCTCATAGCTTGAGCCGACGTGGTACCACAGTTGCGCACTGACCAGCGGGGCGCGGTGGTCCTGGCGCAGATAGACCTGCAGGCCGTTGTCGAGTTTGAAGCTTTGCAGCGGCGGCTGCGTGAGCACCGTCTGGCTGGCTGACAAAGGGGTTGCGGACGAGGTCATGATTGGAGCGCTCCTGTTCGACGTTAGAACGAAGCAGCTTCAATCAAGCGGGTGACCCACCTGCGTTAATTAATTACGCAGGTGGGCTGCGGGCGTCAGCCGCGTTGCCACAGTGCGTAATGGACCTGGCCGGTCTTCTTCTCACGGTGCAGGCGCCAACTGGCAGGCATCTGCAGCGAAGACGGCGCTACTTCGCTTTCGGTGTAGATCCAGGCCCGCTCGCGCAGCCACTGGCGTTCTTCGAGCAGGCTGCAGGTGTTGGCCAGCAGGTCCTGATTGAACGGCGGATCGAGAAAAACCACGTCGAACTGCTTTTTCGCTTCGCCATCCAGATAACGCAGGGCGTCGGTCTGGAGGATCTGCCCGCGGGCGCAGCGCAGCAGCTCGAGGTTGTCCTTGAGGTTGCTGACCGCGGCGCCGTTGTTGTCCAGCGCCACGGCATTTTCGGCGCCGCGCGACAGGGCTTCGAGCACCAGCGCACCGCTGCCAGTGAAGGCGTCGAGCACCTGCGCGCCTTCGATGTAGGGCGCGAGCCAGTTGAACACGGTTTCGCGCACGCGATCAGGGGTAGGCCGCAGGCCCGGGCCGTCTGGCACCGGCAGGCGGCGGCTGCGCCACTCGCCAGCGATGATGCGCAGGTGACCCTGGCCTTGGCTCACGCCGGGCTTGGCGCGAGCGGGTGTGGATGGCTTGGCCATTAATGCTCCGGTACGCCAAGCGGCTGCTCGGCGGGTTTGTCAGTAGGCGGCGGCAGCGGTTGCTGCGCGACTTTCGGGCCGACCGTGACGATCACCAGTTTGTCCGCTGCCAGGTGCTTGTTCATGGCGGCCTTGACCTGCTCGACGGTGAGGCTCTGCGACTGCTGCATGAAGTCTTCGAGCCAGGTCAGAGGCAGGTTGTAGAAGCCGATTGCGCCCAGCTGGCCAACGATGCTGGCGTTGCTGGCATTGGACAGCGGGAAGCTGCCGGCCAGTTCGCGCTTGGCATCGTCCAGCTCTTGCTGGGTCGGGCCGCTCTTGAGGTAGTCGGCAAGGATATCCTGAACCAGCTTGAGTGTCCCTTCGCTGAGTTCGGCGCGGGTCTGCAGGTTGATCATGAACGGGCCGCGGACCTGCATCGGGCTGAACACCGAGTATACGCCGTAGGTCAGGCCGCGCTTCTCGCGCACCTCGCTCATCAGCCGCGTGCCAAAGGCGCCGCCACCAAGGATCTGGTTACCCAGAGACAGTGCTGGCCAGTCCTTGTCCTGGCGGTCGATACCCAGCTCGGCGAGCATCAGGTGGGTCTGCTTGGACGGGAAGTCGATGTGGGTCAGGCCCGCTTTCGGTTCGCTCGGCTCGGCCGGTTTGGCCAGCGCTGGGCCTTGCGGCAGCGCGGCGGAAACCTGCGCAGCAATCGCTTCGGCATCACTGCGACTGAGGTCGCCAACCAGCGCGATCACGGCATTTTTCGAGGTATAGGCCTTGGCGTGGAACGCGCGCAGTTGCTCCAGAGTGATCGCCGGGATGCTCTGCGCAGTGCCGTCACTCGGCTGGGCATATGGGTGATCGCCATACAAGTTGGCGAACAGCGCCTTGCCGCCGATCTTGGCCGGGTTCTGCTTCTCGTACTCAAAACCGGCCAGCAGCTGGTTCTGGATGCGTTTGAGCGCGTCGGCGGGGAAGGTCGGCTTGCCGACCACTTCGGCAAACAGCTTCAGGGCCGGCTCGCGCTTGTCGCTGGCGCTGAGGCTGCGCAGGGTCGCTACCGCCATGTCGCGGTAGGAACCATTGCCAAAGTCGGCGCCCAGGCCTTCGAAGCCTTCAGCGATTGCAGTGACGTCCTTGCCGGCAACGCCTTCGTTGAGCATGGCGTTGGTCAGCGTGGCCAAGCCAGCGACGTTACCGTCCTGGCTGCTGCCGGCGGCAAAGGTCACGCGCAGGTCGAACATCGGCAGTTCGCGGGCTTCAACGAACAGCACGCGGGCGCCTTCGGCGGTGTTCCAGCTCTGGATGTTCAGTTCACGCCGGCTCGGCGCCTTGCCGTCCAGTTCGGCCAGCGACTGCAGGGTATTGGCTGGTCTTGCGGCACTGCTGGCAGGCTTGGCATCGGTAGTGGTTGCGGTAGCGGCATCGGACTGCGCCGGGCGGGTCAGCATAAGGGTGCCGGCGACTGCCAGGGCAACCGCGCCGAGACCGATCAGGGCGTAGCGTGGAAGGCGGCGATCACTCATGAGCGGACTCCTCGGGCAGTACATGGGCAACGCTCAGGCGTTCGCGGGTGAAATAGGTGCGGGCGGCGTCCTGGATGTCCTGCGGGGTCACTTGCTTGAGCTCGTCCAGTTCGCTGTCGATCAGCTTCCAGGACAGGCCGACGGTTTCCAGCTGGCCGATGGTGGTGGCCTGGCTGCTGATCGAGTCACGGTCATACACCAGCCCGGCGATGACCTGGGCGCGTACACGCTCGAGCTCTTCGGCGGTTGGCGGAGTGGTCTTGAGTTCGTCGAGCAGCTGCCAGATGCCTTTTTCGACATCAGCCAGGGTCTTGTGCTTTTGCACATTCGGCGTGGCCGAGATCAGGAACAGGCTGTCGCCGCGAGTAAACGCGTCGTAACCGGACGACGCGCCGGCGACCAGCTCCTGGCCGCGCTCCAGGCGTGCTGGCATGCGCGCGCTGTAGCCGCCGTCGAGCAGCGCCGAGATCAGCCGCAGGGCATGCACGGTGCGTGGCTCCTTGGCGGTGGCCAGGCCTGGCACGTTGAAGCCGTAGATCAGGCTCGGCAACTGCGTACGCACGTGCAGGGTCAACTGGCGCAGGCCGGGCTCAGCCAGCTCCAGCGGCAGCTTGGACGGCGGCACGGCGCGTTTCGGGATGGCGCCGAAGTACTTCTGCGCAAGGCCTTTGACTTCATCGACGGTAACGTCGCCGACCACCACCAGGGTGGCGTTGTTCGGCGCGTACCAGGACTCGTACCAGTGGCGCAGCTCCTCGACTTTCATCCGCTCCAGGTCCGCCATCCAGCCGATGGTTGGCGTGTGGTAGCCGCTTGCAGGGTAGGCCATGGCGCTGAACAGCTCAAACGCCTTGGCGTTGGGCTGATCGTCGGTGCGCAGGCGCCGTTCTTCCTTGATCACTTCGATTTCACGGCTGAATTCGTCGGCCGGCAGGCGCAGGCTGGCCAGGCGGTCGGCTTCGAGCTCGAACGCGACCGGCAGGCGATCGCGCGCCAGCACTTGGTAATAAGCGGTGTAGTCGTCGCTGGTAAAGGCGTTTTCTTCAGCGCCGAGGTCGCGCAGGATCCGCGAAGCTTCGCCCGGGCCGAGTTTGGCGCTGCCTTTGAACATCATGTGCTCGAGCGCATGGGACAACCCAGTCTGGCCCGGGGTCTCGTAGCTGGAGCCGACCTTGTACCAGATCTGCGAGACCACCACGGGGGCGCGGTGGTCCTCGCGCACGACCACTTTGAGGCCGTTGTCGAGGATGAATTCGTGGGTCGGTTGCGGATCGGCGGCAAGTGCTGCCAGGGGCAGGCAGAGCGTGCTGAGCAGCAGGCCAGCAGCGCGGCGGGCTAGAGCATTCATACGATGATTAACCTGTACGGCGGCCCGCTTCGGTTTAGCGTCAGCAGGCCAGGAGGTGCTAGGATACTGATCCGGTTGCCTGGCGACCATGCCTGTCGCCGTTCTGGCCCGCAGGACCCTACGACAAAACGTTGCGCATGAACCAGCCGGATTCAAGATAGTCTGTTCTGCGTGATAGAGAATTCCAGATGCGCCACTAATGGCTCATCGCGACTTGAGATAGCCGTCCTCCATGTTTGGTTCCAACGACGACAAGAAAGCGCCGGCCGAGGCTGGTGAGAAAAAAGGCCTGTTCGGCTGGTTCCGCAAGAAACCACAGCAAGCTGTCGCCGAACAGCCGCAAACCCCTGAAACCCAGGTTGCAGAGCCTGTTGCACCCGTCGAGCAGGCTGCTCCGGTTGCGCCGGCGGCGCTGGCCGAGCCTGAGCCTGTGCTGCTTGAAGCGGCGCCGGTGATTGCGCCGCAGCCGGTTGTCGAGGCTGCGCCTGAACCTGAACGTGAGCCGCTTGCGCCAGCGCCCGTGGCTGAAACTGCACCGCCGGTCAGCAATCTGGTGCTGCCGGTGGCCGAGGAGCCGGTTGCGCTGGTGCCGGACCTTGAGCCAGTTGCGCCACCGGTCATTCCTGTGCGGCCGCTGGTCGAGCCGGTTGCGGTTGAAGTGGTTGCCGAGCCTGAATTGGTTGCTCAGGCTCCTGTACTCGAGCCAACGCCAGAACCAGAGCCACCAGCTCCGGTAGTTGCTGTCGCGCCAGTCGTCGAACCTGAGCCGGCTGTTGTCGCCGCCGTTCTGCCTGCCGTCGTCGAGCCGGCCGCAGCCCCTGCCGTTGCCAGCGAACCTGCCAAGGCCGGGTTCTTCGCCCGCCTCAAGCAAGGCCTGTCCAAGACCAGCGCCAGCATCGGCGAAGGCATGGCCAGCCTGTTCCTGGGCAAGAAAATCATCGACGATGATCTGCTCGAAGAAATCGAAACCCGCTTGCTGACCGCCGACGTCGGCGTCGAAGCCACGTCGGTGATCGTGCAGAACCTGACGCAGAAGGTTGCGCGCAAGCAGCTGGCCGACGCCGACGCGCTGTACAAGTCGCTGCAGGACGAGCTGACCGCGCTGCTGCGCCCGGTCGAGCAGCCCTTGCACATCGACACCCAGCACAAACCCTACGTGATCCTCGTGGTTGGCGTGAACGGCGCTGGCAAAACCACCACTATCGGCAAGCTGGCCAAGAAGCTCCAGCTCGATGGCAAGAAGGTCATGCTGGCTGCCGGCGACACCTTCCGCGCCGCTGCGGTCGAGCAGTTGCAGGTCTGGGGTGAGCGTAACCAGATCCCGGTCATCGCCCAGCACACCGGCGCCGACTCGGCTTCGGTGATCTTCGATGCCGTACAGGCCGCCAAGGCTCGTGGCGCCGATGTGCTGATCGCCGACACTGCTGGCCGCCTGCACACCAAAGACAACCTGATGGAAGAGCTGAAGAAGGTCCGTCGGGTCATCGCCAAGCTGGATGCCGACGCACCCCACGAAGTGCTGCTGGTGCTGGATGCAGGCACCGGCCAGAACGCCATCAGCCAGGCCAAGTACTTCCACCAGAGCGTCGAGCTGACCGGCCTGGCCCTGACCAAGCTGGACGGCACCGCCAAAGGCGGGGTGATCTTCGCCCTGGCCAAGCAGTTCAAACTGCCGATCCGCTTTATCGGTGTGGGTGAAGGCATCGATGACCTGCGCACCTTCGAGGCCGAGCCGTTCGTCAAAGCCCTGTTCAATGAGCGGGAGCCTTCATGATTCGATTCGAACAGGTCGCCAAGCGCTACCCCAACGGCCACGTCGGCCTGCATGAGCTGAGTTTCCGCGCCCGTCGCGGCGAGTTCCTGTTCGTTACCGGCCACTCCGGCGCCGGCAAGAGCACCTTGCTGCGTCTGTTGCTGGCCATGGAGCGCCCGACCAGCGGCAAGCTGCTGCTGGCGGGGCAAGATCTCGGCCAGATCAGCAACGCGCAGATCCCGTTTCTGCGCCGGCAGATCGGCGTGGTGTTCCAGAATCACCAGCTGCTGTTCGACCGCACCGTGTTCAACAACATCGCCTTGCCGTTGCAGATTCTCGGGCTGTCCAAGCCGGAAATCGCCAAGCGCGTTGATTCGGCGCTGGAGCGCGTGGCACTGAGCGACAAGGGCGATTTGTTCCCGGCGGACCTGTCCACCGGCCAGCAACAACGCGTCGGTATTGCCCGTGCCATCGTTCACCAGCCGGCTTTGCTGCTGGCTGACGAACCTACTGGCAACCTCGACCCGCGCCTGGCGGCCGAGATCATGGGCGTGTTCGAGGACATCAATCGCCTCGGCACCACCGTTCTGATTGCCAGTCACGACCTGGCACTGATCGCCCGCATGCGCCACCGCATGCTGACCCTGCAACGCGGCCGACTGATCGGCGATGGCGAGGCTGGCCAATGAGTACTACCCGCACCCCCAAGGTTTCCGAGCGTGTTGCGCCCAAGCCCGCTGATCCGCAACCAAGCAAGAAACGCGGCGGCAGCGACGACGACGGCCCGGACTTCCGCACCCTGTTCCACGCCTGGCTGGAAAGCCACCGCGCCAGCCTGCTCGACAGCCTGCGCCGGTTGGCCAAGCAGCCGATCGGCAGCTTCTTCACCTGCCTGGTGATGGCCGTGGCCCTGAGCATGCCCATGGGCCTGTCGCTGTTGCTGAAGAACGTCGAGCAACTGGGCGGCTCCTGGCAGCGCGCTGCGCAGATTTCGCTGTACCTCAAGCTCGATGCGGGCAGTAGGGAAGGCGAAGCGCTGCGAGATGAAATCAAAGGCATGCCTGGCGTAGCAGATGCCCAGTTCGTCAGCCGCGAAGAGGCTCTGGAAGAGTTCCAGCAGCAGTCGGGCCTCGGCCAGGCGCTGCGCGAGTTGCCGGAAAACCCCTTGCCCGGGGTGGTCGTAGTGACCCCGACCGAAGTCGACAAGCCGGCCCTGGAAGCCTTGCGCCAGCGCCTGGCTGAGCTTCCACGGGTGGATGTGGCGCAGCTGGACCTGGTCTGGGTCGAGCGGTTGGCGGCGATCCTCAAGCTGGGCGATCGTTTCGTCTTTGGCCTGGCCGTGATGCTGGTTTCAGCTTTGTTGTTAGTAATCGGTAACACAATTCGTCTACACATCGAGAACCGCCGCGTCGAGATCGAAGTGATCAAGCTGGTCGGTGGTACCGACAGCTACGTACGCCGGCCGTTTCTGTATATGGGCGCGCTGTATGGGCTGGGCGCCGGGCTGCTGGCCTGGGCGATTCTGGCGTTTGGCCTGAACTGGCTCAACGACGCGGTAATCGGCTTGTCCGGGCTGTATGGCAGTGACTTTGCGCTGGCCGGTGTGCCGGCTGCCGACGGTCTGTCGCTCTTGATTGGTGCGGTGTTGTTAGGGTATATCGGTGCATGGATTGCGGTGGCTCGCCACTTGAATGAGCTGGCCCCACGATAATGTTTTTGCGCCATCATTGACGTAAACGGGAACTTGCACGACAGTTTCCGGTCATTTATGGCAGTGCTCACAAGGCACGAATCCAGTGAGTCGGAGGTTCTTGAATGACCACTTCGTTGCAACCTGCCTATGCGTTGGTCCCCGGTGCAAACCTGGAAGCCTACGTACATACGGTGAACAGCATTCCCCTGCTGACGCCCGAGCAGGAGCGTGAACTGGGCGAACGTCTTTTTTACGAGCAGGATGTTGAGGCTGCTCGGCAAATGGTTATGGCCCACCTGCGCTTCGTCGTGCACATCGCACGCAGCTATGCAGGGTATGGGCTGGCGCAAGCTGACCTGATCCAGGAAGGTAACGTCGGCCTGATGAAGGCTGTCAAACGCTTCAACCCGGAAATGGGCGTACGTCTGGTGTCCTTCGCGGTGCACTGGATCAAGGCCGAGATCCATGAGTTCATCCTGCGCAACTGGCGCATCGTCAAGGTCGCGACCACCAAGGCCCAGCGCAAGCTGTTCTTCAACCTGCGCAGCCAGAAGAAGCGTCTGGCCTGGCTGAACAACGATGAAGTGCATCGTGTCGCCGAAAGCCTGGGCGTCGAGCCGCGTGAAGTGCGCGAGATGGAAAGCCGCCTGAGCGGCCATGACATGGCCTTCGATCCTGCTGCTGAAGCGGACGACGACAGCGCGTTCCAATCGCCGGCGCATTACCTTGAAGATCACCGCTACGATCCGGCGATGCAGCTCGAGGACGCTGACTGGAGCGATAACTCCACCAGCAATCTGCACCAGGCCCTGAGCGGGCTGGATGATCGCAGCCGCGACATTCTCTATCAGCGCTGGCTGGCTGAAGAGAAGGCCACATTGCATGAGCTGGCCGAGAAGTACAGCGTATCGGCTGAGCGTATTCGCCAGCTCGAGAAGAATGCGATGAACAAGGTCAAGGCACTGATCGCAGCCTGATCGTCGCAGCAATAAAAAACCGCCTGGCCCTGATGGGGCAGGCGGTTTTTTTGTCGCTGCTGAACGCCAGCGGCTAATTCACTGGCTGCGGCCTGCCTCAAGCTGCTGCAGGTAGTCGGCGCCGCCCAGCTGGCTCATCTGCCGGCGAATCCAGCCTGCGCGGCTGGCAACGTAGGTGCTCGGCCGGCCGGCATTCCACTTAAGCGGGCTGGGCAGCACTGCAGCCAGTTGTGCGGCTTGCTGGCGCGTCAGGCGGCTGGCATCGACGCCAAAGTGGTAACGCGCTGCGGCCTGGGCGCCAAATACCCCAGGGCCCCATTCGACGCTGTTCAGGTATACCTCAAGGATCCGCTCCTTGGACCAGAACAGCTCGATCAACGCCGTGAACCAGGCTTCCAGGCCTTTGCGAAACCAGCTGCGGCCCGACCACAGGAACAGGTTTTTGGCTACCTGCTGGGTCAAGGTGCTCGCTCCGCGAATATTGCCGCCGCGCTCGTTATGGGCAAACGCTGCCTGAATCGCCGGGATGTCAAAGCCCCAGTGGCTGGCAAATTTCTGGTCTTCACCGGCAATCACCGCAACCTTGAGGTCATCGGATATGCCCTGCCACGGCTGCCAGTCACGCTGCAGGTCGATCGGCTCGCCACTGAACCACGACTGCACCTTGCGCTCGACCATCAGCGCGGTGCCCGGTGGCGGCACCCAGCGCAGGACTAGAACCAGCACTATACTGCCGGCGGCAAACCAGAGCAGGGCGCGTACGCAGCGACGGATCAGGGATGACAGCATGGCGATGGCTTGGCCGGACCGATGGAACCGGCCATTATACAGACCCCTCTCGAGGAGTCCTCCCCATGCTTCGAAGCTTCCTCATGCTGGCCGCGTTTTTTGCCTTCACCGGTGTCGCCCTCGGTGCGTTTGCCGCGCACGGCCTGAAAAACCGCCTGACTGCCGACTACCTGGCGATCTTTCATACCGGTGTGACCTATCAGCTGGTGCATGCCCTGGCGCTGTTTGGCGTTGCCCTGCTGGCTGCGCATCTGCCAGGGCGGCTGGTCGGCTGGGCCGGTTGTCTGTTCGCCGTGGGCATCGTGCTGTTCTCCGGTAGCCTTTACCTGCTGACCCTGACCGGCGTGAGCAAGCTGGGCATGATTACCCCCATCGGCGGCCTGTGCTTCCTTGCCGGCTGGCTGTGCCTGGGCCTGGCGGCGTGGCGGCTGGGCTGACCGGCTGGTCCACAATCGCGACTAATGGCGGCTGTCGCCCTTGGGTTCAGGGGTTGATCGGGGCTAGAATGCGGGCCCCAAAGAACAACGGTGGCCGTGTGCATGCGCATTCAATTGAACGGTGAACCCTACGAAGTGCCTGCCGGTGAGAACGTTGCCGGCTTGCTCGCGCGGCTGGAGCTGACTGGGCGCCGGGTGGCTGTCGAGCTCAACCTCGATATCGTGCCGCGCAGCCAGCACGACAGCACGCTGCTAAACGAAGGTGATCAGCTCGAAGTGGTGCACGCCATCGGCGGCGGCTAGTCGCCTGACGTTCACCTGCAAGTCCCGCAACCTTTCCAGAGGAACAACGATGAGCAATGTTCGTAGCGACAAGCCCTTCATCCTGGCCGGGCGCACGTTCCAGTCGCGCCTGCTGGTTGGCACCGGCAAGTACCGTGACATGGAAGAAACCCGCCTGGCCATCGAAGCCTCGGGTGCCGAGATCGTCACAGTCGCCGTGCGCCGCACCAACCTGGGCCAGATCCCGGGCGAGCCGAACCTGCTCGACGTGCTGCCACCCGACCGCTACACCATCCTGCCCAACACCGCTGGCTGCTACGACGCAATCGAAGCCGTGCGTACCTGCCGCCTGGCCCGTGAGCTGCTCGATGGCCACAACCTGGTCAAGCTGGAAGTGCTCGCCGACCAGAAGACCCTGTTCCCCAATGTGATCGAAACCCTCAAGGCCGCCGAAGTGCTGGTCAAGGAAGGTTTCGACGTGATGGTCTACACCAGTGATGACCCAATCATCGCGCGTCAGCTGGCAGAGATCGGCTGCATCGCGGTGATGCCGCTGGCGGGCCTGATCGGTACCGGCCTGGGCATTTGCAACCCGTACAACCTGCAGATCATCCTTGAAGAATCCAAGGTGCCGGTGCTGGTCGATGCCGGCGTCGGTACCGCTTCCGATGCCACCATCGCCATGGAAATGGGCTGCGAGGCGGTGCTGATGAACTCGGCCATCGCCCACGCCCAGCAACCGGTGCTGATGGCCGAAGCCATGAAATACGCTATCAATGCGGGTCGTCTGGCTTATCTGGCCGGGCGTATGCCGAAAAAACTGTATGCCAGCGCCTCGTCGCCGCTGGATGGTCTGATCAAGTAAGAGTTTCTGATGACTGAATCGCAAGATACGCCGATCCCCGCTGACGGCGAAGAGCGCCCGCACCGCCGCATCAAGAGTTTCGTGATGCGCGCTGGGCGCATGACCGAAGGCCAGCAACGTGGTCTTGATCAGGGCGCGCCCCTGTTCGTGCTACCGCTGGCCGACAGCCCGGTCGATTACGACCAGGTATTCGGCCGCTCGGCGCCGCGTACCCTGGAAATCGGCTTCGGCATGGGGCACTCGCTGCTGGAGATGGCTGCTGCCGCACCAGAGCAGGACTTCATCGGCGTCGAAGTGCACCGCCCGGGTGTTGGCGCGCTGCTCAATGGCGTGCTGACCCAGGGGCTGCAGAACCTGCGGGTGTACGACTGCGATGCGATCGAAGTGCTCAACCGCTGTGTCGCGGATAACAGCCTTGATCGCTTGATGCTGTTCTTCCCGGACCCGTGGCACAAGGCTCGTCACCACAAGCGCCGCATCGTCCAGCTGGAGTTCGCCGAACTGGTGCGCAGCAAGCTCAAGCCGGGTGGCGTTTTCCATATGGCCACCGACTGGGAACCGTATGCCGAGTACATGCTGGAAGTGATGAGCGCCGCGCCGGGCTATCGCAACCAGGCCGAGGATGGCACCTATGTACCGCGGCCCACAGAGCGGCCGATCACCAAGTTCGAACGCCGTGGCGAACGACTTGGGCATGGCGTCTGGGATTTGAAGTTCGAGAAGGTTGACTGATACCGGCGTTGGCTGGATTGGGGGCGCTGTGCGCCCCTTTCGCGACACGAGGCCGCTCCTACATCGACCGCGTGCTCTGGACATTGCGCGCCCCTGCAGGAGCGGCCTTGTGTCGCGAAAGGGGCGCAAAGTGCCCCAACACACGGTCTACACGTCAACCACGACGATCAGCCACCACACCGATCAACACCAGCACCACCAGCAGTACCGGCGCCAGTGCGTAGTTGTTGAACTGGCTGAGACCCTTGATCACCCACGGCGTGGCATAGATCAACGCCGCACCGCTGCCCACCATCACCAGCAAGGCCATGAATGGTATGCGCAACGCGCCGGCCAGGCCGCCCAGGCGCTGGTCTACCCAACCCTTGATATCCGTGCCGAACAGCACCAGCAGGCAGCCTACCAACGCCAGCGAGATCTCCGACAGGTTGCTGCGGCTCCAGCGCGACACGGTCGCAAGCAGGTCAAGTACCAGGTCCATGGGTCATCCTTAGGTCAAGAAATACTGCAGCAGGTCATTGAGGAACAACTGGCCGCGCGGTGTTGCTGCCAGCCGATCCGGTTCGACCTGCAAAAGCCCCTTTTGTTCGGCCAGGCGCCGGGCTTCGGCCAGCTGCGCCAGCGGCAGACCGGTGCGGCGGTGGAACAACTCAGCCTCGACCCCATCCGTCAGGCGCAGCGCATTCATCAAAAACTCGAACGGCAGCTCATCCACTGGCAGCAGCTTCTCCCCAGCCTTGTACGGCTTGGCCGGGTTCAGGTAGTCCTTGGGTAGACGCGTCTTCCAGGTGCGCAGGATGCGCCCGTCGGCGAACGACAGCTTGCCGTGGGCGCCGGCGCCGATGCCGATGAAGTCGCCGAAGCGCCAGTAATTGAGGTTGTGCCGTGCTGCGCGATCGGCCTGCGCATAGGCCGACACTTCGTACTGATGGAAACCATTGTTGGCCAGCAGCAACTGCCCGGCTTCCTGAATATCCCAGAGGATGTCGTCTTCAGGCAGCTCGGGCGGCTGGTTCCAGAACACCGTGTTCGGCTCGACGGTAAGCTGATACCAGGACAGGTGCGTTGGGCCCAGGTCGATTGCCTGCTGCAGGTCGCCCAAGGCGTCCTCCAACGACTGATCGGGCAGGCCGTGCATCAGGTCCATGTTGAAGTTGTCAAAACCTGCGGCGCGCGCCATGTCGGCTGCGCGGATCGCCTCGTCGCCGTTATGAATGCGGCCAAGCTTCTCCAGCTTGGCCGGTTGGAAGCTCTGCACGCCGATCGACAGGCGATTGATACCGGTCTGCCGGTAAGCCTTGAACTTGTCCTGCTCGAAGGTGCCCGGGTTGGCCTCGAGGGTTATCTCGATATCGGCGGCAAACGCAATGCGCTGTTCAACCCCGCGCAGCAGGCGGTCCAGCGCAGCGGCGCTGAACAGGCTTGGCGTGCCACCGCCAAAGAAGATCGTGCTGATGGTGCGGCCCTGCACGGCAGGCAGCTCTTGTTCAAGATCTGCCAGCAAGGCGTCGACGTAGGCTTCTTCAGGCAGATCAGGGCCGGCCTGGTGCGAGTTGAAGTCGCAGTAGGGGCACTTGCGCACGCACCAGGGGATATGGATGTACAGCGACAGCGGGGGCAGCTCCGGCAATGCCAGGCGCGCGCCAGAGGCCCGCGGATGGAGCAGCTGGATCGACGGCTTGTCGGTCATGCCAGGCCCAGACGCTGACGCAGCAGGGCCATGGCGCGCGCGCGGTGGCTGAGCTGGTTCTTCTCCAGCGGCGCGAGCTCTGCGCTCGAGCAGTTGCGCTCGGGCACCCAGAACAGCGGATCGTAGCCAAAGCCATGCTCGCCACTGGCAGCACGCAGGATGCTGCCGTGCCAGAGGCCTTCGCAGAGGATCGGCAGTGGGTCATCGGCATGCCGTACCAACGCCAGCACACAGACGAACTGCGCACCACGTTGCTCATCCGGCACGTCTTTCAGCGCGTCGAGCAGCTTGGCGTTGTTGGCGGCATCGCCCTTGCCATCGGCATAGCGTGCCGAGTAGATGCCCGGCGCGCCGCCGAGAAAGTCCACGGCCAGGCCCGAGTCATCGGCCAGTGCCGGCAAGCCGGAAATGCGCGCCGCGTTGCGGGCCTTGAGAATGGCGTTTTCGACGAATGACAGGCCGGTTTCTTCCGGCTCGACCTGGCTGAATTCGCCGATCGAACGCAGGTGCACCGACTCGCCAAGCATGGCCTGGAGTTCTTTGAGCTTGCCAGCGTTATGGCTGGCCAATACGAGTTGCTGAAGATTGATCATTCGCCTGGGAACACTTCCTGGTTGAAGCTGAAAGAATGGCGGGCGCCGCCGCTGGCAACCGTGAGTTCGAAGATCAGCGTCTGCGCCTGCTCGATTGGGAACTGGGCAAGGTAGCTGACGCCACTAGGGTCGCCGACCTGGCGGAACGCCAGCGGGCTGCTGCGCCCGGTGAGGTCCTTGACGCTGCCGCTGACCATGGCCATGTCCGGCTTGCCGCCCTTGAGCACCGACACGGTCAGCACGCCCTGGTTCTTGCTGCGGATCAGGCCATTGGCGGTGGCAATCGCCGGCTGCAGCATGCTCGAAGTGAAGGCGCTGTAATGCACGGTGACATCCCCGAACACTTCCTTGCGCTGGGCCTTGGCCGCATCGGCAGCCAGCACCGGTAGGGCCATGCACAGGCCGAGCAGTAATACAGCGAGTCGACGCATCGGGCGAATCCTCCAAGCGGTACGGGGTCAGACGGCGATCTGGTGTTCGCTCAGGCTCGGGCTGCTGAGGCGATAGATGCCGATCTCTCCCAACAGATTAGGCCAAACCCGACCGCCGATGCCATTGCGGTGCAGGCGGTCGACGGCCAGCCGGTCGAGGACCTTGGCATGGTGATCGACGCACAGCTGCTCGAAGTCGGCAAAGGTGCAGAAGTGGATGTTCGGCGTGTTGTACCAGGTGTACGGCATGAAGTCCGAAACCGGCATGCGGCCCTTGCTGGCCAGGTACCAACGGCAGCGCCAGTGGCCGAAGTTGGGGAAGGTGATGATGCACTCGCGGCCCACCCGCAGCATTTCGGCGAGGATCCGGTCGGGGTATTCGACCGCCTGCAGGGCCTGGGTCATGACCACCACGTCGAAGCTGTTGCTGGCAAAGTTGCCCAGACCCTTGTCGAGGTCCTGCTCGATGACGTTGACGCCCTTGGCCACGCACGCGGCGATGTTGTCGGCATCGATCTCCAGGCCGTAGCCGGTGACCTGCTTGAGGTCGCGCAACGACGCCAGCAGCTCGCCGTTGCCGCAGCCCAGGTCGAGGACCCGGCTGCCGGCGGGGATCCAGTCTTGGATGATTTCCAGGTCGGCTCTCATGCGGTCCTCAGATGGCGATGCGGTTCATGTAGTTCGAGAAACCCAGCATGTAGCGAGGCGTTGGTATCAGGAAGGCGTCGTGGCCGTACGGCGAGTCGATTTCCAGATAGCAGACGTTCTTGCGTGCGGCCATCAACGCATCGACGATTTCTCGCGAGCGGGCCGGCGAGAAGCGCCAGTCGGTAGTGAACGAGATCACGCAGTAGTCTGCCGTGACATTGCTCAAGGTTGCCGCCAGATCGCCGCCATGTGTGGCGGCCGGATCGAAGTAGTCGAGCGCCTTGGTCATCAACAGGTAGGTGTTGGCGTCAAAGCGACCGGAGAATTCTTCGCCTTGGTAGCGCAGGTAGCTTTCGACCTGAAACTCAACGCTGTGGAAGTCGTAGTTGAGCTTGTCGCTCTTGAGTTCGCGGCCGAATTTCTCGCCCATCGAGTCATCCGACAGGTAGGTGATGTGGCCGACCATGCGCGCCAGCATCAGGCCGCGCTTGGGGATCACGCCCTGGTCCTGGAACGAGCCACCGTGGAACTCAGGGTCGGTGAGGATGGCCTGGCGGGCAACTTCGTTGAAGGCGATGTTCTGCGCCGACAGTTTGGGCGCGGAGGCGATATCGACGCAGTGGCGGACCCGGTCAGGGTAGGTGATGGTCCATTGCAGGGCCTGCATGCCACCGAGACTGCCACCCACCACGGCGGCCCACTGGTTGATGCCGAGACGGTCGGCCAGGCGCACCTGGCTATGTACCCAGTCTTCCACGGTGAGCACCGGGAAGTCGGCGCCGTAGGGCTTGCCGGTCAGCGGGTTGACGCTGCTCGGGCCGGTGCTGCCGTTACAGCCGCCAAGGTTGTTCAGGCTGACCACGAAGAAGCGGTTGGTGTCGATCGGCTTGCCAGGGCCTATACAGCTGTCCCACCAGCCGGGCTTGCGCTCGTCGGCACGGTGAAAGCCGGCGGCATGGTGATGGCCAGACAGCGCGTGGCAGATCAGCACGGCATTGCTCGCGCTGCTGTTGAGCGTGCCATAGGTTTCATAGACCAGCTCGTAGCTGGCCAGCGATCGGCCGCAGGCCAGCGCCAACGGTTCATCGAACCGGGCAGTCTGCGGTGTTACCAGACCGACGGAATCTTCGGGAAAGACAGTGGACATCGACCCTGCTCACGCTTGACGGAGGCGTAAGTCTAAAGAGCGCTACCCCCAGCGGCAAGCACAGGCTGCCGCTGGCGGTGCACGGGTCAGATCATTCGCCACAGCTCTTGCGGCATGCCGGCGTAGGCTGCCAGTGGTGGCATCACGAACGACTGGATCACCTGGATCGCCAGGAAGGCAAAGATCGGCGAGATGTCCAGGCCGCCCAGGTTCGGTATCAGGCGGCGGAACGGCGCCAGCACTGGCTCGGCGATCTGGTAGGCGAGCTCGGCAGCCGGGTTGTGGCTGTTGGGCGCAACCCAGGAGACGATGACCATGACGATCATCGCGACCCAGAAGATCTTCAGGAACAGCGAGGTAACGCCAATGATCGCCCACATCAGCAGGTGCAGGATGTCACCGGCGGTGCCGTAGGTGATCATCAGCACAAAGGCCATCAGCAGCGCCTGAATCAGAATCGCCAGCAGCAGCGACGAGGTATCCAGGCCGAAGATGCTCGGCACGATGCGCCGGATAGGCTTGAGCAGCGGTTGCGTGGCGCGCACCGCGAACTGGCTCAGCGGGTTGTAGAAGTCGGCCTTGACCAGTTGCAGCACAAAGCGCAGCAGAACGATCGCCAGATACAGGCTGACCAGGGTTTGCACCACGAAAATAGCGGCGCCAGACAGTGCATTCATCAACAGCTCCTTATTTGCCCAATTGTTCGGCGAGCTCGGCGGAGCGCGTTGCCGCGGCCTGCAGCGCCTGTTCGACGATGGCCTCGAAAGCATTGCCCTGGAACGATTTGATCGCCGCCTCGGTGGTCCCGGCAGGCGAGGTGACTCGGCGGCGCAGCTCAGCGGCATCGACATCACTGGCGACTGCCATGTGCGCCGCGCCGAGGGCGGTTTGCAGGGTCAGCTGGGAAGCGGTTTCGCGCGGCAGGCCGAGCTTTTCGCCGGCAGCGGTCATTGCTTCGATCAGCAGGAAGAAGTACGCCGGGCCGCTGCCGGAGACTGCCGTTACGGCGTCCAGCTGCTGCTCGTGCTCCAGCCACAGCGCCGTGCCTACGGCCGACAGCAGTTCTTCGGCCTGCTGACTTTGCTCGGCAGACACCTGCTCGGTGGCGTACAGGCCGCTGACGCCTTGGCGCAACAGGGCCGGGGTGTTGGGCATGCAGCGCACCACAGGGCGCGGGCCGAGCCAGTCTTGCAGGCTGGCGCAGGTGATCCCGGCGGCGATGGAGACGATCAGTTGGCCGTCCTGCAGGTTGGCCTGCAGGCTCTGGCAGACGCTTTTCATGACCTGCGGCTTGACCGCCAGGACGATTACGTCGGCGTCGGCGATTGCTTGAGCGTTGTCTTCGAACACCTCGATTGCGTGCTCGGCGCGAACCCGGCTGCGGGTTTCGGCGCCAGGGTCGCTGGCGCGAATCTGCGCAGCGTCCAGACCCTGCGCACGCAGGCCGCCAATCAGGCTGGCGGCCATGTTGCCGGCGCCGATAAAGGCAATACGTGTCTTGCTCATGTCAGGTCCTTAGAAAAAAGTGAGTAAAGCATGGATTCAAGCCTGCCCGTAATCGCGCGCGCCGAACAGGGCGGTGCCAATACGCACCCAGGTCGCACCTTGGCTGATGGCGGCCTCGAGGTCGTGGCTCATGCCCATCGACAGGGTATCCAGGCCAAGATTCAGGCTGGCCTGCAGCTCGCGCAGTCGGGCAAAGGCAGCCTCCTGCACCGCGCGCTCATCGCTCGGTTCGGGGATGGCCATCAAACCACGCAAACGTAGGCCCGGCAGTGCGGCCACCGCTGCGGCCAGTGCTGGCAGCTCAGCCGGGGTACAGCCAGACTTGCTGTCCTCGCCACTGACGTTGACCTGCAGGCAGATATTCAGTGGCGCCAGCTCGGTCGGGCGTTGTTCGGACAGACGTTGGGCGATCTTCAAGCGGTCTACCGAGTGCACCCAGGCGAAATGCTCGGCAATCGCGCGGGTCTTGTTCGATTGAATGGGGCCGATGAAGTGCCAGGTCAAGGCCAGGTCAGTTAATTCATCTTGCTTGGCCAGGGCTTCCTGCAGGTAGTTTTCACCCACGTCGCGCACGCCGGCGGCGTAGGCTTCACGCACGGCGGCGGCGGGTTTGGTCTTGCTCACGGCCAGCAACTTGATGCTGGCTGGGTCGCGGCCACAGGCGAGCGCTGCGCTGTCGATACGGGCGGCGAGGGCGCCGAGGTGGTCTGCTATGGTGGACATGGAAGAATGCCGGCGGCTCAGTGATCTGCGCCATTCTACCTGCTTGATAGCCTTTGGGGAGTCTCATGGACGTGACTGGCCTGCTGGCCCAGGCCGCTGCTGCGGGGGCATCCGACCTGCATCTGGCCGAGGCCGAATCACCACTGCTGCGCGTGGACGGCGACCTGCGCCGACTCGATCTGCCGCCGATGCCTGCCGGCCAACTGCAGCAAGGGCTGGCGCCGCTTTTGGCTGAGCACCAGATGCAGCAATGGCTGGCCGGTGCCGAACTGGATCTGGCAGTGACCCTGACCCAGGGCTGTCGCTGCCGCCTCAACCTGTTTCGCCAGCGTAACGGCCTGGCCGCCAGCCTGCGCTTGATCCCGAGCCATGTGCCAAGCATCACCGAGCTTGGTCTGGAAGATGTATTACAAGCTGTTGCCCAGTGCACCGATGGCCTGGTGCTGATCGG
This sequence comes from Pseudomonas sp. PGPR N4, assembly GCF_059693665.1. Classification (NCBI taxonomy): domain Bacteria; kingdom Pseudomonadati; phylum Pseudomonadota; class Gammaproteobacteria; order Pseudomonadales; family Pseudomonadaceae; genus Pseudomonas; species Pseudomonas sp. PGPR N4. The sequence continues at coordinate 421,656 of NZ_JCAUKV010000002.1, read as the reverse complement.
CGGGGCAACGGGTAGCGGCAAGTCGAGCACCCTGGCCGCACTGGTCGACTGGCTCAATCGTGAGCGCTCGTTACACATCATCACCCTGGAAGACCCGATCGAAGTCATCCACAGCAGCCAGCGCAGCCTGGTCACCCAGCGTGAGGTCGGCCAGCACAGCAGTGACTTTGCCCAAGGCCTGCGCAGCGCCCTGCGTCAGGACCCTGACGTGATCGTGCTGGGTGAACTGCGTGATCTGGAGTCGATCCGCCTGGCGCTGCGCGCGGCGCAGACCGGGCATCTGGTACTGGCGACCGTGCACACGCGCTCGGCGGTGAGCAGCATCGACCGTATGGTAGAGGTGTTTGCCGCCGACGAGAAACCGCTGGTGCGTACCCTGCTGGCCGACTCGCTGCGCGTGGTCGTGGCGCAGGTGCTGGTCAAACGGCGCGGTACCGGTCGGGTTGCGGCGCGGGAAGTTCTGCTGGCGAACATGGCTGTGCGCAACCTGATCCGCGAGGGACGGTTGGCGCAGATCTACTCACTGATGCAGGCGGGAGGCGCGGCGGGGATGAAGACCATGGATGCAGCTTTGCAACAGTTGCGCGCTGAAGGCGTGATCGAAACGGGGTAGCATCTGCACTGGCCTCGTTGCGAGGCCAGCGCGTGCACCTGTCAGCGCTTGGCCAGGCTCAGCTGTTGATCCTTCGGCAGGACGCGCTTGGCGACTACGTAGTGTTTCTGCCAGTACGGCTTGCTCAGTTGGTCGATGCTGACCGACTTGCCACGACGCGGTGCATGGATGAAGCGGTCGTTGCCCAGGTAAATGGCAACATGATTGACCCGCCGGCTCTTGATGTTGAAGAAGATCAGGTCGCCTGGCTTCAGATCGCCCTTGGCAACCTTGACGCCGTGACCCTGGGCCATGGCATTGGAGGTACGCGGTAAATCGACATCTGCCACGTCGTTGAACGCATATTTCACCAGCCCGCTGCAGTCAAAGCCCTTGCCTGGCGTGCTGCCGCCCCAGCGATAAGGGGTGCCGAGCACATTTACCGCGCGGCTTAGCACGTTGCTGCTCTGCTTGGCGGACATGGCCACAGCCGGCAAGGCGTTGGCAGCATTGCTTGGGCGGGCACGCAGATTGGCCGATTTGGCTGCTGCATGTTTGACCGGTGCATGCTTCACGGTGGCGTTGGTGGTGTAGCCAGTGAAGCCGTTGGGAAGTCGTTGCTCACGATTGGTGGCGTGGGCTGCCAGGGGTAACAAGAGGCAGAGGGTCAGCCATGTCTTGAATAAAGGCGGCATAGATGAAGCTCTTGAAAGATGATTAGGTGATGACGCGCAACTTTATAACAGCTTTTTGCTCAAAAAATGATCCGTTGGTCGACTGCAAGGAACCATGCGTCGGCTTCACATGAAAAAGTCACATTTATTCTGAGAATATTTTTGGCTAAGCCACGAGGGCTAGGAATGAATACTTATCAACAAGGGGCGCCTTATCACGACACCCATAGCAAGGTACTGGGGTACCTGTTGTGGATATTCGGCTTCCTCGGCGCGCACCGTTTCTACTACGGCAAGCCGATTACCGGGACTATCTGGTTCTTCACTCTGGGCCTGCTGGGAATTGGCTGGTTGATCGACCTGTTCCTGATCCCGGCGATGGACCGCGAGGCAGACATGCGCTTCCAGTCGGGTCGGGTCAACTACAGCCTGGCGTGGGTACTGCTGACCTTCCTCGGGCTGTTCGGCGTGCACCGGCTGTACATGGGTAAATGGATCACGGCGATCATCTACTTCTTTACCGGGGGCCTGTTCCTGCTTGGCATCCTCTACGACTTCTGGACGCTCAACCGGCAGATTTCCGATGTGAACAGCGGCCGGGTCTGACTGATCCGTTCCAGCCTCAATGACGAGCTGAAAAAAAGGCCTTGGCGCGATTCGCGGCAAGGCCTTTTCAGTTACTGACGGGTCTGTCGCTGTTGCAGCAGAAGGTTGCTGAAGCCGGCACCGGCCAGCTGCTTCTGGGCAACCGTGAGTTGTTCACGGTTGCTGAAAGGGCCGACCAGCACCCGGTACCAGGTCTCTTCCTTGACCGTGCCCGACTCGACCTTGACCACCTGGCCGAGCAGGATGATCTGCGCCCGCACCTTGTCAGCATCGGCCTCTTTGCGGAACGAACCGGCCTGGAGGAAGAACTGCGTGGTTGCCGCTGGCTTGATCACCGGCGGTGGCGGCGGCGGAGTCTGCCCGAGCAGTGCTGCCTGGGCGCGCGCTGTGTCGATTTTCGCAGCCTCGGCCGGGGTCACCGGTTGCGCCGGTACCGGCGGAGTTTTCTCCGGCACGGCCTCAGGCGGCACGATCACTTCCGACTCAGGCAGCAAGGTGTAGAAGTCGTACTTTGGCTTGACCGGTACCTGCGGCGTGGCCGCGGTGGTCTTGGCTGCTTCGGCAGTCCTGCCCGGTTTTTGCTGTTCCGGCTTGGCCCGCTTGATGTCATCACCGCCAGGCTCGAGCTTCATCAGGAAGACAATGAACGCGCCAACCGTCAGGCCGACCGCCAGCCAGATCCAACCCGGGATCGGCTGTTTGGCAGGGGCCTGTTGGCGGCTGGCGCCGCGCTTGGGTGCAGGTTTTTTCTTGGCAGCCAACTTACATGCGCTCCAGGGTTTCCAGGCCGAGCAACTCCAGGCCTTGCTTGAGCGTGCGGCCGGTCAGGGCGGCCAGGCGCAGGCGGCTCTGTTGTTGTTCAGCGGTTTCGGCGGCGAGGATCGGGCAGTTCTCGTAGAAGCTGGAGAACAACCCGGCGATGTCGTACAGGTAGCTGCACAGCACGTGCGGGGTACCTTTGTCGGCGACGCTGTTGAGCACTTCGCCGAACTGCGCCAGGCGTGCGGCCAGGTCCTGCTCGTGTGGGGCCTGCAGCACGATCTGGCCGTCGAGCTGGTCGTAACCCTTGCCCAGCTTGCGGAACACGCCCGCGACCCGGGTGTAGGCGTACAGCAGGTACGGCGCGGTGTTGCCTTCGAAGTTGAGCATCAGTTCGAAGTTGAAGCTGTAATCGCTGGTGCGGTGCTTGGACAGGTCGGCGTATTTCACCGCGCCAATACCGACCACTTCGGCGATCTGGCGCAGTTCGTCTTCGGCCAGGCTCGGGTTCTTTTCCTTGACCAGCGCATAGGCGCGGTCCTTGGCCTCGTTGAGCAGGTCGATCAGCTTGACGGTGCCGCCATCACGGGTCTTGAACGGGCGGCCATCGGCGCCGTTCATGGTGCCGAAGCCCATGTGTTCCATCTGCATCGGGTGGCCGACAAAGCCTGCGCGGCGGGCCACTTCAAATACCTGGTTGAAGTGCAGTGCCTGACGCTGGTCGACGAAGTACAGCGCGCGATCGGCCTTGAGCACGTTGCTGCGGTAGCGCACGGCGGCAAGGTCGGTAGTGGCGTACAGGTAGCCGCCATCGGCCTTTTGCACGATCACCGGCAGCGGCTCGCCATCGGCGGTCTTGAATTCCTCGAGGAACACGCACTGCGCGCCCTGGCTTTCGACCAGCAGGCCTTTGCTCTTGAGGTCGCTGATGACGTTGGCCAGATCAGCGTTGTAGGCGCTTTCGCCCATCACGTCGGCCATGCTCAGCTTGACGTTGAGCAGCTCGTAGGTCTTCTGGCAGTGCGACAGGGAGATGTCCTTGAAGCGCGTCCACAACGCCAGGCAGTCGGGGTCGCCGGCTTGCAGCTTGACCACCAGACCACGGGCGCGGGTGGCGAATTCTTCGGATTCGTCGAAGCGCTTCTTCGCGGCGCGGTAGAAGTTTTCCAGGTCAGACAGCTCGTCGCTGGTGATCGGATTTTCCTGCAGGTAGGCCATCAGCATGCCGAACTGGGTGCCCCAGTCGCCGACGTGGTTCTGGCGGATCACCGTGTCGCCGAGGAACTCCAGCACTCGCGCAACGCTGTCACCGATGATGGTCGAGCGCAGGTGGCCGACGTGCATTTCCTTGGCCAGGTTCGGCGCCGACAGGTCGACCACGACCTTCTCGGCCGGACCAGCCTTGCGCACGCCAAGCTGGCTATCGGCCAGGGCAGCATCAAGGCGCTCGGCCAGGGCGGCGGTGTTCTGGAAGAAGTTGAGGAAGCCCGGACCGGCGATCTCGACTTTGCTGATGTCAGCGCTGGTCGGCAGTGCTGCGATGAGCTTTTCGGCGAGGTCTCGCGGCTTCATCCCGGCTGGCTTGGCCAGCATCATGGCGATGTTGCTGGCGAAGTCACCGTGGGTCTTGTCGCGGGCGTTTTCCACCTGAATCGCCGGGGTCAGGCCGTCAGGCAGCACACCGTCGGCGACGAGTTGGGTGAGGGCTTGCTGGATCAGCTGGCGAATGGTGTCTTTCATCGGAATCTCTTTTCGACCGCAAGCGCGGCGGAGCGCTTCGATGCGCAGGTGGAAAAACTGAGCATTATCCGTGGCTGAGCCGTGGTTGCCAACCTTTGCGGGTATCAACGGCGCGTCAACAGCTCAGTACAGGTCGACCGGATCGACGTCCAGCGACCAGCGCACCTGACGCCCGCTGGGCATCTGTTCCAGCTCCAGCAGCCAGGCGCTGATCAGCCGGTGCAGCGGCGCGCGGGCGCTGGCCTGCAACAATAGCTGCGCGCGAAAGCGCCCGGCGCGGCGTTCCATCGGTGCCGGCACCGGGCCGAGCAACTCGATGCCCTGGCCGCCTTGTTCGGCCAGCAAGCGCTCGGCGGCGCTGCACGCTTCATCCAGAAACCCTTCGGCCTGGCCCGGCTTGTGCGCTTCGGCGCGCAGCAGGGCGAGGTGGGCGAAGGGCGGCAGGCCGGCGCCGCGGCGTTCGCTCAGGGCCTGTTCGGCAAAGGCGAAGTAGCCTTCTTCAGTCAACTGCACCAGCAGCGGGTGCTCGGCCAGGTGGGTCTGCACGATGACCTTGCCCGGCTCTTCGGCGCGCCCGGCGCGGCCGGCGACCTGCACGATCAATTGGGCCATGCGCTCGCTGGCGCGGAAGTCGCCAGAGAACAGCCCGCCATCGGCATCGAGGATCGCCACCAGGGTAACTCGCGGAAAATGGTGGCCCTTGGCGAGCATCTGCGTGCCGACGAGGATGCTCGGCTGGCCGCGCTGGATGGTGGTGAACAGGTTGTGCATGGCGTCTTTGCGCGATGTGCTGTCGCGGTCCACGCGCAATACCGGGAAGTCCGGGAACAGTACTTTCAGGCGCTCTTCGGCGCGCTCGGTGCCGGCACCCACTGGGCGCAGGTCGACATGCGCGCACTTGGGGCAGCGCAGCGGCAGGCGCTCGTCATAGCCGCAGTGGTGGCAGCGCAGCACGCCGGAACGCTGGTGCACGGTCATGCGTGCATCACAGCGCGGGCAGCCCGACATCCAGCCACAGTCGTGGCACAGCAGTGTCGGGGCAAAACCGCGCCGGTTGAGGAATACCAGCACCTGCTGGCCGGCTTCGAGGGTCTTGCCGATGGCCTGTTGCAGCGGGCCACTGATGCCGCTGTCCAGCGGCCGGCTGCGCACGTCGAGGCGCAGGAAGCGCGGCTGTTTCGCACCCCCGGCGCGGTGGTTCATGCGCAGCAGGCCGTAACGGCCGGTGTGGGCGTTGTGCAGGCTCTCCAGCGAGGGCGTGGCCGATCCGAGCAGAATGGGTACGTTCTCTTGATGCGCGCGTACCAGCGCCAGATCGCGGGCGTGGTAGCGCAGGCCCTCCTGCTGTTTATATGAGCCGTCGTGCTCTTCGTCGATGATGATCAGGCCAGGGTTTTTCATCGGCGTGAACAGCGCCGAACGGGTGCCGATAATGATGTCGGCTTCGCCATCCCGCGCCGCCAGCCAGGCATCCAGGCGCTCACGGTCGTTCACCGCCGAGTGCAGCAGAGCGATGCGCGCATTGAAGCGCTGCTCGAAGCGCGCCAGGGTCTGCGGGCCGAGGTTGATCTCGGGGATCAGCACCAGCGCCTGCTTGCCGGCCTCCAGGGTTTCGCGGATCAGTTGCAGGTAGACCTCGGTCTTGCCGCTGCCGGTAACCCCTGCCAACAGAAACGCATGGAAGCTGCCAAAGCCCGAGCGCACGGCTTCGAAGGCTGCCCGCTGTTCGTCGTTGAGCGGCAGCTCCGGCTGCGCCAGCCAGTGTTCATGGCGGGTAGCCGGGCGTTGCCGGCGCACCTCGAGCTGGACCAGCTGTTTGGCCAGCAGCAGGTCGAGGCTGTCCTTGTTCAGGCCCAGTTTACTCAACAGGCTGTGGGCAACGCCGTGCGGGTGCTGCGACAAGGTCTGCAGGGCTTCGCGCTGACGCGGCGCGCGGGCAATCCGCGGGTCGTCCAGGCGCGCGTCAGCGGTGACCTGCCAGAACCGCTCCTGGCGGATTTCGGCTGCTTCGCCCTGGCGCAGCAGCACTGGCAGCGCCCAGCTCAGGGTATCGCCCAGGCTGTGCTGATAGTACTGAGCGGTCCACAGGCACAGCTTGAACAGCGCTGGCGGCAGCGGCGAGGTTGGGTCGAGCAGGGCAATCGCAGGCTTGAGCTTGTCGGCCGGCACCTCACTGGTGGCGCAGACCTCGACCAGGATGCCGATCATCTCGCGGCGACCAAACGGCACGCGGATACGCATGCCCGGGGTCAGCGGCTGGCGGGCCATGGCAGCCGTGGCCCGGTAGTCGAACAGGCGACGCAGGGGCGAGGGCAGGGCAAGGCGCAGGATGACGTCGGACACGCAGAAGGTCTCTGAAGGGCATTTCGGAACAGTTCAGGGCAGCGCCGAGCCTAGCAGACGACGGTCGGTGCGTGCGACAACTTGCGCTGACGCTGCGCTCTGGTATTATTCCCCGCCTAATTACGTGCGGTATTCAACAATAGGTGTTGGGTGGCGGCACGCAGCTCGAGGAAGTGACCATGAAAGAGAATATTCATCCGAACTACGAAGTAGTTGCAGTCACCTGCAGCTGCGGCGCCAAATTCGAAACCCGTTCGACCCTGGCCAAGCCGCTGGCGATCGACGTGTGCTCCCTGTGCCACCCGTTCTACACTGGCAAGCAGAAAGTCCTGGACACCGGTGGTCGCGTACAGAAGTTCGCAGATCGCTTCGGCATGTTCGGTGCCAAGAAGTAAGATTGCGCATGGCGAAGCCCTTGGCTCTCGCGCTGCTGCAACGAAAAGCGTCCCTTGTGGGCGCTTTTTTTATGGCCGCGATTTGTGCCATGCCGGCGCAGGCCTTCTGCCCATTGCCGGTCAAGCTGCAGCAAGTCGCCGTGCGTCAGGTGCTGGATGGCGACACCGTGCGCCTGAGCGATGGCCGCAGCGTACGCCTGATCGGCATCAATGCCCCTGAGCTGGGGCGCAAGGGCCGCCCGAGCGAGCCCTATGCCGAAGCCGCCAGGCAGCGCCTGCAGGCTTTGATCAAGGCCAGTGATGGCCGGGTCGGGCTGGTGCGCGGAGCTGAGGCGAAAGACAAATATGGCCGCACTCTGGCGCATATCTATGGGCGTAATGGCGACAATCTTGAGGCGGTGCTGCTCAGTGAGGGCCTTGGCTTGCGCGTGGCCATAGCGCCCAATGTGCGCCTGGCGAGCTGTCAGGATGCGGCCGAGCAGGCGGCTCGTTCTGCTCGCCTCGGGCTGTGGCGGCAATCGCCGGTGCAGCGCGAGAGCGCCCTGCGCCAGTCCGGATTTGCCGTGCTCAGCGGCACCGTCAGGCGTATCGAGCGCAATCGGGGCGGGGTCTGGCTGGACCTTGGCGAACGCGTGGTGGTGCAGGTGCCCGCTCGTCTGCAGCGGCACTTCCCGGCGCGCTTCTTCGATAACCTCAAAGGGCGCCAGGTCGAGGTCCGCGGCTGGGTGATCGACCGTTCCCGCAAGGGTGTGATCAAGCCCGGGCAGCGTCGCTGGCTGCTGCCATTGACCGATCCGAGCATGCTCAAACGGGCCTCTGGCTAAAAAATTGTAGACATTAATGCCTACAATTGTACACACTGAATCCCGCATGCCCCGTGGGTTGTAGCGTAAAGTCGTAGGCCATGGGCCTTGACACATGTGACCGGGCAGTCTTGTCGCCCCCCGGCACTTTGCGTATCCTCGGCGGTCCGTCAGAACAGTAAATAAGCGGAATTGCCCACCATGTCAGACCTGAAAACCGCCGCTCTCGAATATCATGCTCAGCCTCGTCCGGGGAAACTGAGCGTCGAGCTCACCAAGCCAACCGCCACTGCGCGCGACCTGTCCCTGGCCTACAGCCCGGGCGTTGCCGAACCTGTGCGCGAGATCGGTCGTGATCCAGAGCTGGCTTACAAGTACACCGGCAAGGGCAACCTGGTCGCAGTGATCTCCGACGGTACCGCCATTCTTGGCCTGGGTGACCTCGGCCCACTGGCTTCCAAGCCGGTCATGGAAGGCAAGGGCGTTCTGTTCAAGCGTTTCGCCGGTATCGACGTATTCGACATCGAAGTCGAGTCGGAAAGCCCACAGGCCTTCATCGACACCGTGCGCCGTATCTCGATCACCTTCGGCGGTATCAACCTCGAAGACATCAAAGCGCCAGAGTGCTTCGAAATCGAACGCACCCTGATCGAGCAGTGCGACATTCCGGTATTCCACGATGACCAGCATGGCACCGCCATCGTCACCGCGGCCGGCATGATCAACGCCCTCGAAATCGCCGGCAAGAAGCTCGAAGACGCGCAGATCGTCTGCCTGGGCGCCGGCGCTGCCGCGATCTCCTGCATGAAGCTGCTGGTCAGCATGGGTGCCAAGGTCGAGAACATCTTCATGATCGACCGTACCGGTGTTATCCACTCCGGCCGTGAAGACCTGAACCAGTACAAGGCGCAGTTCGCCCACGCTACCGACAAGCGCAGCCTGGCTGATGCCCTGCAAGGTGCTGACGTATTCGTAGGTCTGTCCGGCCCGAATCTGCTGAGCGCTGAAGGCCTCAAGTCGATGGCTGCCAACCCGATCGTGTTCGCTTGCTCGAACCCGGATCCAGAGATCAGCCCGGAACTGGCTCACGCCACCCGTAACGACGTGATCATGGCTACCGGTCGTTCCGACTACCCGAACCAGGTCAACAACGTTCTGGGCTTCCCGTTCATCTTCCGTGGTGCTCTGGACGTTCGTGCCAAGCGCATCAACGAAGAGATGAAGATCGCTGCGGCCATCGCTCTGAAGGACCTGGCCAAGCAGCCAGTGCCTAAGGAAGTCTGCGATGCGTACGGCGTGCAGGCCCTGGAGTTTGGTCGTGAGTACATCATTCCGAAGCCGATGGATCCACGTTTGATTACTCTGGTTTCTGATGCGGTGGCCAAGGCTGCGATCGAAAGCGGTGTTGCTACCCTGCCTTATCCGAAGCACTACCCGCTGAAAAGCGTGGACGATGTGTTCAACGGTTAATAGGCATGGCGTTATGAAAAACCGGCTCTGATGGGCCGGTTTTTTTATGGCTGGGGTTTGGTTTGCCGCGGCGGCCACACCGCGCAGCTCAACGGCGGTCCGTGTAGGAGCGGCCTTGTGTCGCGAAAGGGTCGCGCAGCGGCCCCGGCTATCTGTGGTTCGCGCACTGTTCCTGTGGTCTTATCCATTTTCTGTGGTGGCCTTGCGGGCCCCTTTCGCCCTTACGGCGAGTCACTTTTTTGGCAAACGCCCCAAAAAAGTAACCAAAAAAATGCTTGGCTCCACATCCGGCCCCTGCGCTGCGCTGCGGGGTTCCCTCGCTCCGGTCTTGCTCCCGGGAGGACCGCGCTGAACGGGCCCTCCTGGCCCGCAGCGCTTGACGGGCATCCATGCCCGTCACCTCCCTGCGCAAGACCTGCGCTCGGCCTCCTGAGTCGCCGGTGGATCAAGATCAGAAGCAGATCAAGATCAAGAGCACGCCTCGCTGCGCTGGCGCAGATCAAGAGCTAGGGCCCCCGGCTTTTGGGCTTAGAACAGGTCCATCGGCGCTGCTTCGTCCGCTGGCAGCGGGCTGCCAGGCGCTGCGCCGTTGCCCAGTTCATCCACCGACGGCGGCGAATCTTCGGCCTTGAACAGTTCGAAGTAGGCGTTCGGCGTGCTTGGGGTCGCTGCGCGGCCGCTGACCGGATCGACCCGCAGGCTGAGGATGCCTTCAGGTTCGGCTGGAGCGTGGTTGGGTTTGTCTTTCAAGGCGGCGCCCATGAAACTCATCCAGATCGGCAGAGCCGCAGTGCCGCCGTATTCGCGGCGGCCGAGGGTTTCTGGCTGGTCGAAGCCAACCCAGACAGTGGTCACGTAGTCGGCGTTGTAGCCGGAGAACCAGGCGTCCTTCGATTCGTTGGTGGTACCGGTCTTGCCAGCCAGATCGGTGCGGCCCAGAGCCATCGCCCGGCGGCCGGTGCCGCGCTTGATCACGTCCTGCAGCATGCTGGTGAGGATGTAGCTGGTGCGCGGGTCGATGATCTGTTCGGCGAGCACTGGTGTCTGCGCACTGAACTGGGCGTTGGCGGTCGGCGCTTCGCCCGGCATGCCGCTGCTGCTGATCGGCTGCTCTGGCGCGGCGATGCCGGCCTCATCGCTGCCGCCGCCCTGCGGCACATGTGCAGGGTTGGCAGTAAACAGGGTATCGCCGTTGCGGCTCTCGATGCGCTCGATCAGGTACGGGCTGATCTTGTAGCCGCCGTTGGCGAAGGTGCTCCAGCCGGTGGCGATTTCCATCGGGGTCAGGGTCGCGGTGCCGAGCGCCAGCGACAGGTTGCGCGGCAGGTCCTGCTTGTTGAAGCCGAACTTGGCGATGTAGTCGATGGTGCGGTCGACGCCCATCGCCTGCAGCAGGCGGATCGAGACCAGGTTGCGCGACTTGTACAGCGCTTCGCGCATGCGGATCGGGCCAAGGAAGGTGTTGGTGTCGTTTTTCGGCCGCCAGACCTTGTCCAGGTACTCATCGACAAACACGATCGGCGCGTCGTTGACCAGGCTCGCGGCGGTGTAGCCGCTGTCCAGGGCCGCGCTGTAGACGAACGGTTTGAAGCTCGAGCCCGGCTGACGCTTGGCCTGCATGGCGCGGTTGTAGTTGCTCTGCTCGAACGAGAAGCCACCGACCAGGGCGCGGATCGCGCCGTTGTACGGGTCGAGGGTGACCAACGCACTCTGCGCGCCCGGGACCTGGCTGAACTTGAGCTTGCCTTCATCCAGGCGCTGCACGCGGATCAGGTCGCCGACCTGGGCGACATCGGCAGGCGATTGTGGCGCCCGGCCTTGAGCGTTGGTGTTCAAATACGGCCGCGCCCATTTCATGGTTTCCCACGCCACGTCCTGCTCTTCGCCGTTGCGGGTGAGCACTTTCAGGCCGGTCTTGTCGACCTGGGTGACGATGGCTGGCTCCAGCCCGCCAAGGGTGCGCTGCTTGCCCAGCTCCTGCAGCCAGGCGGCGTGGGTCTTGCCCGGGAAGCGTGACTCAGGGCCGCGGTAGCCATGGCGCTCATCGTAATCGGACAAGCCATTGAGCACGGCGCTGTTGGCCATGTTCTGCATATCGCTAGGCACCGTGGTGGTCACCCGGAAGCCTTCGGTGTAGGCCTCACTGCCATAACGACCAACCATTTCAGCACGGGCCATTTCGGCAATATACGGCGCGTTCACTTCCGGCGTCGGCACGTGGTAACTGGCGTTCAGCGGCTCGGCCAGGGCGGTCTCGTAGCTGGTTTGGTCGATCTTGCCGAGTTTGTACATACGCCCGAGGATCCAGTCGCGGCGCTCTTTGGCCCGGGTCGGGTTGGCCAGCGGGTTGAAGCGCGAAGGGGCCTTCGGCAGGCCGGCGATCATGGCCATCTGCGCCAGGCTGACGTCGCGGATCGACTTGCCGTAGTAGACCTGCGCTGCGGCGTCGATGCCGTAGGCGCGGTTACCCAGGTAGATCTTGTTGACGTACAGCTCAAGGATCTCGTCCTTGGTCAGTTCGCGTTCGATCTGCAGGGCCAGCAGGATTTCGTTGGTCTTGCGGGAGAAGCTGCGCTCGCTGGTAAGGAAGAAGTTCTTCGCCACCTGCATGGTGATCGTGCTGCCACCCGTCTGGATATGACCAGATTTGACCAGTTGGGTCGCGGCACGCATCAAGCTGCTCGGATCGACCCCGTAATGGTTGAGGAAATTGTCGTCTTCGGCTGACAGAAGCGCCTGAATGAACTGTGGGGGAATTTCCGCGAAGCGGATCGGCGAGCGGCGCATTTCGCCAAACTCGGCAATCAGCTTGCCATCGCTGCTGTAAACCCTCAGGGGGATCTGCAACTGGATGCTTCTGAGCGAGTCGACCGAGGGCAGGCTGGGACTAAGATACAGAAATGCCCCGCTCAGACCGAGTACGAGGGCACAGATGACTGCGACGAAAGACCACCAGAAGAACTTCAGCAGGCGTATCAAGGCTTTTGGGTGTCCAGGTTGAGAAATGGAGTGCGCACAGGTCCGGCGGACAGGCAAAAACGCTGGGCATTATAAGCAGTTTTCGCCCCATCGGGCGACCGTCGGGGCGACCGGTCGGGCCAATGGCGCGGGCTGACAATCATGGAGCAGGGAGACAGCGATGCTTGGACGCTTGGGCAAGGATGCCGGTTCATTGTTGGGTGTGGAAATAGCCGCCGACTCGGTGCGCATGCTGCAATTGCATGGGCGCCAGGGGACTGAGCAGGTCGTTGGCTGGGCGTATCAGCCGCTGCCGGGGGCAGTTGGCAATGACTGGGCGCAAGCCCCAGATGCTCTGATAGACGCGCTGCGCTGCGCTTTTGAGCGCTGCGGCAGTCGGTGTGCGCAGGTTGCAGTTGCGCTGCCGGGCGGGGCGACGTTGTGCAAGCTTTGTTGCCTCCCAGCAGGCTTGTCGGCGGCTCAACTGGAGCAGCGCCTGCTGGTCGATGCCGAGCAGATGTTCCCGTTTGCCCTGGAAGACCTGGCGTTGGACTTTCAGGTGCTCGGCCCGGCAGTCGAGCCGGTGGGGCATGTCAATGTGCTGGTTGCCGCTTGCCGCCAGCGCTCACTGGATCAGCTCGAGCAGCTGCTGGAGGCCGCAGGCCTGTGCGCGGTGGCAGTCGAAGTCGACAGCATCGCCCTGCGCCGGCTGGTGCCCGACGGCCAGGCCTTGCTACGTATCGAGCAGGGCGGGGCAGCGTTACATAGCTGGTCGGCAAGTGGCCTGCCGCAGCGTCAGGAACTGACTTTCGGCGCCCATGAGCCGGACGATGCACGCCTGCAGCGCGTGCTTGAGTTGTGCGCAGCGGCGCTGCCAGGCGAGCACGGTGTGCAGGTGGTCGCGGCCAGCGAACAGGCATCACGCTGGCTACCCGCTTTCGCTGCTCGATTGCCCTGCGATGTGCTGTCGCCGTTGCACGGCCTGGGCTCGGCTGGCCTGAGCAATCGTGCCGAGCTGGCGCGGGTGGCGCCGCACATGGCGCTGGCCTGCGCTCTGGCACTCGGCGGTGCCTGCTGATGCTGCGTTTGAACCTGCTGCCCTGGCGCGAACGGCAGCGGCTGGCGGCGCTGCGACGGTTTCAGCTGGCACTGATTGGCAGCCTGCTGCTGGCGCTCGCCGGCGTGATCATGCTTGACCAGCTGGCGCGCCAGCGTGGTCAGCAGCAACTGGCGGCGATTGCCGAGCGCCAGGCTGACGTCGCCCGACTCGACATCCAACTGCAGCAGTTGAAGGCGGTGCAGGGCAGCCACGCTGATGTAATGGCGCAGTCAGCAGCGCTGCAAGCGCTGCGCAATGGCCAAGACCTGCTGCCGAGGATGTTCGCTGAGCTGGAGCGGACACTCGGTGCCAGTTTGCAGCTGACCGAGATGTCCATCCAGGAGGGGCAGTTGCAACTGCTCGGGTTGGCGGCGTCGCCTGCGGTAGTGGCGCAGTTCATCCGCGATCTGCAGCAATCAAGGCAATTCGACGCGCTTGAACTGAAGCATATCCGTGCAGTTGCCGACGGCGATGAGTTCCTGTTGCTGGCACGTCTGTCGGCGCTTGAGCTGTGAGCGGGCCATGGCCTCCCGACTGGCAGCAAGTGGTGAGCAGTTCGCTGCTGGCCAGGCTGGCGATGCTGCTCGTACCGCTGCTGATTGTGGCCAGTGTGGCCTGGCTGATGCGCTTTGAGGGTGTGCAGCGCACCTACCGGATGCAGACGGCAACACTGCAGGCACTGGAGCAGGCGTTCGGGGTCAAGGCGCTAGGCGTGCAGGACTTGCCCGCCGCGCAGGAGGCACTTGCTGACAGTAAGGTGCAGTTGCAGGACGCCCGCTGGCGCTTGGCGGCTGGGCAGGAAATGAGCGACCTGCTCGATCAGTTGGCGCGGTTAGGCCATGCCCATGGGCTGCTGATCGAGCAGGTGGATGTCGGCGAGCCGAGCCAGGCGGCCGGCTACCTGGTCGCGCCGCTGCAGTTGCAGGTGATCGGCAATTACCCGGCGCTGCGGGCATGGCTGGATGACTGGCTGGGTCAGATCCGCCTGCTGCACGTCTCGACCCTGCAGCTTGCCGCAGCAGACCAGCCCGGGATGCTGCGGCTGCGCTTGCACGTGCAGGCCTTTGACGCGGGCCAGCAGTTACCGGCGCCGACCTCGCTAGCGCATGAAGCCGCCAGGCAGCGGGCACCGCCAGCGCAGGTCGATCCATTCCAGGCCTGGTCTGCACGCAGCGCAGCCGATGGTCTGGCCTGGGTGCCGCTGGCTCAGTTGCAGATGGTCGGCAGCCTCGCCCGTGATGGCCAGTATCAGGCTCTGGTGTGGTGGTCCGGGCGTTTGTATCGCGTGCGCGCGGGTGACCCATTGGGTCGCGACCAGGGTGTGGTTGTGCGGGTCGACGAACGGCAGATGGAGGTACGCGAGCAGGTCTTGCTTGGTGGAGCCTGGCAGGAGCGATCAACCCTGGTTGGGTTACGAAAGCATGTGACGCAAGGAGGCATGGATGAAGCTCGGACAACTGGCAATGCTGCTGGCGACGGTTCTGGCGATGCACGGGGCGCAAGCGAAGACCTATCAGGGTGAACCGCTGTCGCTGAATTTTCAGGATGTTGACGTTCGCGCAGTGCTGCAGGTGCTGGCCGACTATGCCGGGATCAACCTGGTGGTCAGTGATACGGCAAACGGCAACGTTACTCTGAGGTTGATACAGGTGCCCTGGGATCAGGCGCTGGATCTGGTCCTGCGCAGCAAAGGGCTGGCGAGCCGGCAGGAAGGCAATGTGCTGCTGGTAGCGCCGGCGGCCGAGCTGGCTGGGCAATCCCGCGAAGAACGGCTGGGTCGGGAGCTGGACGCCCAGTTGCAGCCGCTCGAACGCGCGTTGTTGCCAGTGCATCACGCCAAGGCAGCGGAGCTGGCCGACTTGCTGCTGGCGACCTTGGCCGACGACGGCATCCTGACCGGGCGCGGCAGCCTGGGTGTCGATGCGCGGACCAACACGCTGGTGGCACATCAACCGGCAGAGCGACTTGCCGAGCTGCGCCGACTGGTCACCGAGCTGGATGTGCCGGTGCGGCAGGTGCTGATCGAAGCACGCATTGTCGAAGCCAACGTCGACTATGAAAAAAGCCTCGGGGTGCGCTGGGGCAAGCCGTTCAGCGGCGCCGAAGGCCGCAGCGGCAAAGGGCTGTTCGTCGATCTCGGCGTGGATCGGCCAACTTCAGCGGTGGGTCTGGGGTTGCTGCGCGGCGACGCCTTGCTGGATCTGGAGCTCAGCGCGATGGAAAAGAGCGGCAATGGCGAAATCATCTCGCAGCCCAAGGTGGTGACCGCCGACAAGGAGACCGCGCGCATCCTCAAGGGCACCGAAGTGCCATATCAGGAAACCAGCAAGAGCGGCGCGACCTCGGTGTCGTTTCGCGAAGCCTCGCTATCGCTCGAAGTTACCCCGCAGATCACCGCCGATGGTCAGGTAATAATGACCGTGCGCGTGACCAAGGACGAGCCGGATTACGTCAATGCACTCAACGATGTTCCACCGATTCGCAAGAACGAGGTCAACGCCAAGGTGCGCGTGGCCGACGGCCAGACCATCGTCATCGGTGGCGTCTACTCGACTACGCAAAACAATGTGGTCGACAAGGTGCCATTTTTCGGTGATCTGCCGTATGTTGGGCGGCTGTTTCGACGCGATGCATTACAAGAGAAAAAATCCGAGCTGCTGGTCTTCCTGACTCCGCGTATCATGAGTGACCAGGCGATTGCTGTGAGTCGTTGATTCTGTGCGAAATTTGATACTTGTAGGGCCCATGGGCGCTGGCAAAAGCACCATCGGACGCCTGTTGGCCAAAGAGCTGCGCCTGCTGTTCAAGGATTCCGACAAGGAAATCGAACTGCGGACGGGCGCCAATATCCCGTGGATCTTCGACAAGGAAGGCGAGCCGGGCTTTCGCGATCGTGAAGAAGCGATGATTGCCGAGCTCTGTGAGCTGGACGGCGTAGTCGTGGCTACCGGCGGCGGTGCAGTCATGCGTGATGCCAATCGGCGTGCTCTGCATGCCGGTGGCCGGGTGATCTATCTGCACGCCTCGGTTGAGCAGCAGGTCGGCCGCACGGCACGCGATCGCAATCGGCCGCTGTTGCGCACCGCCAATCCGGAAGCGACCCTGCGTGCTTTGCTCGAGTCGCGAGATCCGCTCTATCGCGAGATCGCCGACGTGATCGTGGAAACCGACGAACGGCCGCCGCGCATGGTGGTCCAGGATATTCTCGAGCGCCTCGAGCAGTTGCCGCCCCGCTAAGCCGGGACTATTCTCGGCCACCAACGCCGAGGCAGGGGTTCAACCTTACCGCGTGTGTCGTCCAGGCGACGCCGCGCTCCAGACATTGTGGGGATACATGCAGACACTTAAGGTCGATCTGGGCGAACGCAGCTACCCGATCTACATTGGCGAAGGCCTGCTGGACCAGCCTGAACTGCTGGCCCCGCACATTGCCGGCCGGCAGGTCGCCATTGTCTCCAACGAAACTGTCGCGCCCCTGTATCTGCAGCGCCTGAGCCAGACCCTGGGTGCCTATTCGGTGTTGCCGGTGGTACTGCCGGACGGTGAAGCACACAAGAACTGGCAAACCCTGCAACTGATTTTCGATGGCCTGCTGACGGCTCGCTACGACCGCCGCACCACCGTGATCGCACTGGGCGGCGGGGTCATCGGTGACATGGCCGGTTTCGCCGCCGCCTGCTACCAGCGTGGTGTCGACTTCATTCAGGTGCCGACCACACTGTTGTCCCAGGTCGATTCGTCGGTGGGTGGCAAGACCGGCATCAACCATCCGCTGGGCAAGAACATGGTCGGCGCGTTCTATCAGCCCAATGCGGTGCTGATCGACACCACCAGCCTGAAGACGCTGCCGGCGCGCGAGCTGTCGGCAGGCCTGGCCGAAGTGATCAAATACGGCCTGATCTGCGACAAGCCATTCCTCGCCTGGCTCGAAGAGAATATGACCGCCCTGCGCGGTCTCGACAACACGGCGCTGACCGAAGCGATTCGTCGCTCCTGCGCGGCCAAGGCCGCGGTTGTGGGCGCCGACGAGCGCGAAACCGGCCTGCGCGCCACGCTGAACCTCGGCCATACCTTTGGCCATGCCATCGAAACCCACATGGGCTATGGCGTCTGGCTGCATGGTGAGGCGGTGTCTGCAGGTACCGTGATGGCGCTGGAAATGTCCATGCGTCTGGGCTGGATTGATCAGGCCGAACGTGATCGCTCGATTCGCCTGCTGCAGGACGCAGGATTGCCGGTGGTGCCACCACAGGAAATGACCCCGGCGCATTTCATGGAGCATATGGCGGTCGACAAAAAGGTCCTCGACGGGCGCATGCGGCTGGTGCTGTTGCGCCAGCTCGGCGAAGCCGTGATTACCGACGACTATCCGCAAGAGATCCTTCAGGCCACGCTGGCAGCGGATTACCGCGCCATTGTGGCCCAGCTTTGAGGTTGTGACAGCGCAATGACCAGTTTGCATGCCGATGAGGCGTTTCTCGACCATTACCAGCTGAGCCACGATCCGTTCGCGCCCCGTGTGCCCGGTTTCAAGTTCTTCCCCGCCCAGCGCAAGCCAGTGCTCGGCCAACTGCATCACCTGGCGCGTTACAGCCACCTGATGCTGGTGGTCACAGGTCCGGTGGGCAGCGGCAAGACCCTGCTGCGTCAGGCGCTGGTCGCCAGCACCAACAAGCAGTCGGTGCAGAGCGTGGTGGTCTCGGCCCGCGGTGCCAGTGACGCGGCCAGCGTGCTCGGCCAGGTGGCTCAGGCGCTTGGCGTGGCGCAGCCGGAAGTGCAGGCGATCCTGTCGCAGGTGGTGCAACTGGCCCTGACCGGCCAGGAAGTCTATCTGTTGGTGGACGATGCGGAACAACTCGACGAGTCGGCACTCCAAGCGTTGCTGGAATTGGCGGCAGGCGTTGCCGAAGGGCGCCCGCACGTATTCCTGTTTGGCGAGCCTTCGCTGATTGCTGGGTTGGATCAGCTCAATGGTGAGGGAGATCGTTTCCACATCATCGAGCTTGAACCCTACAGCGAGGAGGAAACCCGCGAATACCTTGAACAACGCCTGGAAGGCGCTGGCCGCGGTATCGAGGTATTCACGGCCGAGCAGATCGCCGATATCCACGAACATGCGGATGGCTGGCCTGGCAACATCAACCAGGTTGCCCGCGACACTTTGATCGAAGCCATGATCGCCACGCGCAGCACGGCGAAGCGACCATCCATGGGGTTCAAGATGCCTAAGAAACACGTACTCGCGCTGTCTGCAGTTGTCGTGGTCGCCGTAGCGGCGGCGGTCCTGATGCCGAAGAAAGGCGCTGACAAGCCTGCTACCGACGCACCCGCAGCGCAGGCTCAACTGCCGCTGGGCGAAGGTCAGGCCAACAGCAGCAACCCGGCTATCGAGTTCTCCGGCTCGCAGCCAACACCACTGCCGCTCAATGGCCAGTCGCAACCGGTCATGCGCGAGCCGCTGGCCCAGGCTGCAGGCATGGGTGACGGTGAAGAAGCCAGCCCAGCCGGCAACACCGCATTGCAGCCTGCCAATCCACCAACCGTGACCACCATTGCCCCGCCTGAAGGCGTGCCAGCAGGCCCTGCCGCGGCTCCTGCGCAGCCAATCGCCAGCGCGCCAGCGCAACCGGTTGCACCTGCGCCGAAGCCTGCTCCGGCTCAGCCAGCGACCCAGCCAGCCAAGCCTGTTGCAGCGGCCAAGCCGGCCCCGGCGCCAACCCAGGTTGCCAGCGCCAAGCCTGCGTCGACTGCCGCTGGCGGCAGCGGCAACAGCGCCTGGTACGGCAGCCAGAAAGCCGGCAACTATGTAGTACAGATTCTCGGCACCAGCTCCGAGGCGTCTGCCCAGTCGTTCGTCAAGGCGCAGGGTGGCGACTATCGCTACTTCAAGAAAACCTTGCAGGGCAAACCGCTTTACGTCGTCACTTACGGCAACTTTGCCAACCGTGATGCAGCAGTTGCTGCAATCAAGAACTTGCCAGCGAAGGTCCAGGCTGGTAAACCTTGGCCACGTACCGTCGGCAGCGTCCAACAAGAGCTGACCACGACCCGCTGATACCTTCCGGGCGGCACCACCCCGCCGCCCAGTTGCTGAGCGACTCCTGACTTTCGTCTAGCCTGCTGCGTGTGATCGCGGCAGGCTTTTCTGTCCCAGACTGCCGGCCACAAGCCTCTAGTTGCAGTTCAGGCTGAAACGCTTCAGACTCCGAACCATGCCGTACCACGGCAAATGTTCAAAAACATTCAAAAATGCGACATAAATTTACAACGATTCGTCGTTTGAATTTGTGGGCTTCCCTGTCGCTGTGCAACAATGGTTTCACGTTGCCCCCCGCAAAAAAGCTGGCATTCGACCGGTGTGGATGGTAAGTGGTTGTACTAAAAAGAGATTTGCCTCCGTCGAGGGGCGAACCTGGTGAGAATGTGTCTATGAAAACAGGTCTGTACCATCCCGAAGAATTCAAGGACAACTGTGGCTTTGGCCTGATCGCCCATATGACGGGCGAGCCAAGTCACCACCTCCTGCAAACGGCCATGCAAGCGCTGACCTGCATGACCCACCGCGGCGGCATCAACGCTGACGGCAAGACCGGTGACGGTTGTGGCTTGCTCATGCAAAAGCCCGATCAGTTCCTGCGTGCCATGGCCAAAGAGCACTTTGCTGCCGAACTGCCCAAGCAGTACGCCGTCGGCATGGTGTTCTTCAACCAGGACCCGATCAAAGCCGAAGCTGCGCGGGCCAACATGGACCGCGAAATCATCGCGGCCGGCCTGCAGCTGATCGGCTGGCGCAAGGTGCCAATCGATACCAGCGTGCTGGGTCGTCTGGCCCTCGAGCGCCTGCCGCAGATCGAACAGGTGTTCATCGGTGGTGAAGGCCTGAGCGATCAGGACATCGCGATCAAGCTGTTCAGTGCCCGTCGCCGTTCGTCCGTGGCCAACGCCCACGACAGCGATCACTACATCTGCAGCTTCTCGCACAAGACCATCATCTACAAAGGCCTGATGATGCCGGCGGACCTCGCCGCATTCTTCCCGGACTTGGGTGACGAGCGCCTGCAGACCGCGATCTGCGTGTTCCACCAGCGCTTCTCGACCAATACCTTGCCGAAATGGCCGTTGGCGCAGCCGTTCCGCTTCCTCGCCCACAACGGCGAGATCAACACCATCACCGGCAACCGCAACTGGGCCATGGCCCGGCGCACCAAGTTCGCCAACGACCTGATCCCCGACCTCGAAGAGCTCGGCCCACTGGTCAACCGGGTCGGCTCCGACTCATCGAGCATGGACAACATGCTGGAGCTGATGGTTACCGGCGGCATCGACCTGTTCCGCGGCGTGCGCATGCTGGTACCGCCAGCCTGGCAGAACGTCGAGACCATGGACGCCGACCTGCGTGCGTTCTACGAATACAACTCCATGCACATGGAGCCGTGGGACGGCCCGGCCGGTATCGTCATGACCGAAGGTCGCCATGCGGTCTGCCTGCTCGACCGCAACGGCCTGCGCCCGGCGCGTTGGGTCACCACCCGCAATGGCTACATCACCATCGCCTCGGAAATCGGCGTATGGGGCTACCAGCCGGAAGACGTGGTTGCCAAAGGCCGCGTGGGCCCTGGGCAGATCTTTGCCGTGGACACCGAAACCGGGCAGATCCTCGATACCGACGCCATCGACAACCGCCTCAAGTCGCGCCATCCGTACAAGCGCTGGTTGCGCCAGCATGCCACGCGCATCCAGGCCACCCTGAGCGACGACCAGGGCGCGGCCAGCTACGACGCTGACCAGCTCAAACAGTTCATGAAGATGTTCCAGGTCACCTTCGAAGAGCGTGACCAGGTGCTGCGTCCGCTCGGCGAACAGGGCCAGGAAGCGGTCGGCTCGATGGGCGATGACACGCCGATGGCCGTGCTGTCGCAGCGCGTGCGTTCGCCGTACGACTTCTTCCGCCAGCAGTTCGCTCAGGTGACCAACCCGCCGATCGACCCGCTGCGCGAAGCGATCGTGATGTCGCTGGAAATCTGCCTCGGCGCCGAGCGCAACATCTTCCAGGAATCGCCTGAGCACGCCTCGCGCGTGATCCTCAGCTCGCCAGTGATCTCCCCGGCCAAGTGGCGTTCGCTGATGAACCTCGAGCGCGAAGGCTTCGAGCGGCAGCTGATCGACCTCAACTACGAAGAAAGCCTGGGCCTGGAAGCGGCCATCCGCAACATCGCCGATCAGGCTGAAGAAGCAGTGCGCAGCGGCAAGACCCAGCTGGTGCTGAGCGACCGCTTCATCGCCCCGGGCAAGCTGCCGGTGCATGCCTCGCTGGCAGTTGGCGCGGTGCATCACCGCCTGACCGAGCAGGGCCTGCGTTGCGACAGCAACATCCTGGTCGAGACCGCAACCGCGCGTGACCCGCATCACTTCGCTGTGTTGCTCGGCTTCGGCGCCTCGGCGGTGTACCCGTACCTGGCCTACGAAGTGCTGGCCGACCTGATCCGCACCGGTGAAGTGCTGGGCGATCTGGATGAAGTGTTCAAGTACTACCGCAAAGGCATCTCCAAAGGCCTGCTCAAGATCCTGTCGAAGATGGGCATCTCGACCATCACTTCGTACCGCGGTGCGCAGTTGTTCGAAGCCATCGGCCTGTCCGACGAAGTAGTCGGCCTGAGCTTCAAGGGCGTACCGAGCCGCATCAAAGGTGCGCGCTTTGTCGACCTCGAAGGCGATCAGAAGCTGCTCGCCGCCGAAGCCTGGAGCGCGCGCAAGCCGATCCAGCAAGGTGGCTTGCTCAAGTTCGTCCACGGTGGCGAATACCATGCCTACAACCCGGATGTGGTCAACACCCTGCAGGCAGCCGTGCAGCAGGGCGACTACGCCAAGTTCAAGGAATACACCGCGCTGGTCGACAAGCGTCCGGTGTCGA
The DNA here is from genome assembly GCF_059693665.1 of Pseudomonas sp. PGPR N4. Taxonomy (NCBI): domain Bacteria; kingdom Pseudomonadati; phylum Pseudomonadota; class Gammaproteobacteria; order Pseudomonadales; family Pseudomonadaceae; genus Pseudomonas; species Pseudomonas sp. PGPR N4. The sequence goes on along the minus strand of NZ_JCAUKV010000002.1, from coordinate 399,306 downwards.
TGATCCGTGACCTGCTCAAGGTCAAGGTTGCCGAGCAGCCGCTGGCGATCGACCAGGTTGAGCCGCTGGAGGCCATCCTCAAGCGCTTCGACTCGGCCGGCATCTCGCTCGGCGCGCTGTCGCCCGAGGCCCATGAAGCACTGGCCGAAGCAATGAACCGCCTGGGCGCGCGCTCCAACTCCGGTGAGGGCGGCGAAGACCCGGCCCGTTACGGCACGATCAAGAGCTCGAAAATCAAACAGGTGGCCACCGGCCGCTTTGGCGTCACCCCGGAATACCTGGTCAATGCCGAAGTGCTGCAGATCAAGGTCGCGCAGGGCGCCAAACCGGGCGAGGGCGGCCAGCTGCCTGGCGGCAAGGTCAACGGCCTGATCGCCAAGCTGCGCTATGCAGTGCCTGGCGTAACCCTGATCTCGCCACCGCCGCACCATGACATCTACTCGATCGAAGACCTCGCGCAGCTGATCTACGACCTCAAGCAGGTCAATCCGCAAGCGCTGGTTTCGGTCAAGCTGGTAGCAGAAGCCGGTGTCGGGACCATCGCGGCCGGCGTGGCCAAGGCCTATGCCGACCTGATCACCATCTCTGGCTACGACGGCGGCACCGGCGCTTCGCCGCTGACCTCGATCAAGTACGCCGGTGCACCGTGGGAACTGGGCCTGGCGGAAACCCACCAGACCCTGCGCGGCAACGACCTGCGCGGCAAGGTCCGAGTGCAGACCGACGGCGGCCTGAAAACCGGCCTCGACGTGATCAAGGCGGCCATTCTCGGCGCCGAAAGCTTTGGCTTCGGTACCGCGCCAATGATCGCCCTGGGTTGCAAATACCTGCGTATCTGCCACCTGAACAACTGCGCCACCGGTGTAGCCACGCAGAACGAAAAGCTGCGCAAGGACCACTACATCGGCACCGTCGACATGGTGATCAACTTCTTCACCTTCGTTGCCGAAGAAACCCGCGAGTGGCTGGCCAAACTGGGCGTTAGCAGCCTCGGCGAGCTGATCGGTCGCACCGACCTGCTCGAAGTGCTGCCGGGCGACACCGAGCGTCAGCAGTATCTGGACCTCAGCCCGCTGCTGGGCAGCTCGCACATCCCGGCCGACAAGCCGCAGTTCTGCGAAGTCGACAAGAACCCGCCGTTCGACAAGGGCGAGCTGGCCGAGAAGATGGTCGGGATGGCCTTGCCAGCGATCCGCGATCAGGCCGGTGGCGAGTTCGACCTCGACATCTGCAACTGCGACCGTTCGATTGGTGCGCGTATCTCTGGTGAAATCGCCAAGCTGTACGGCAACCAGGGCATGGCCGCCAAGCCGATCACCTTCCGCTTCAAGGGCACTGCCGGGCAGAGCTTTGGCGTGTGGAACGCCGGTGGCCTCAACCTGCACCTGCAGGGCGACGCCAACGACTACGTCGGCAAGGGCATGACCGGTGGCAAGGTGACCATCGTGCCGCCTGCTGGCAGCCCGTTCAAAACCCAGGAAAGCGCTATCGTCGGCAACACCTGCCTGTATGGCGCCACCGGCGGCAAGCTGTTCGCTGCTGGTACTGCCGGTGAGCGCTTCGCGGTACGTAACTCGGGCGCCCATGCGGTGGTCGAGGGTACCGGCGATCACTGCTGTGAATACATGACCGGCGGCTTTGTCTGCGTATTGGGCAAGACCGGTTACAACTTCGGCTCTGGCATGACTGGCGGCTTCGCCTACGTGCTCGACATGGACAACAGCTTCTTCGACAAGCTCAACCACGAACTGGTGGAAATCCAGCGCATCAGTGGTGAAGCCATGGAAGCCTACCGCAGCCATCTGGCGCGGGTCCTTGCCGAGTACGTCGAGGAGACTGGCAGCGAGTGGGGGCGTGAGCTCTCGGAAAACCTGGACGACTATGTGCGCCGCTTCTGGCTGGTCAAGCCAAAGGCTGCGACGCTCAAGCAGTTGTTGTCCAGCACCCGTGCCAACCCGCAGTAAAAGCAGCTGCAAGTGGCAAGCCCCAAGCTGCGGCCAAAAGCAGCATGGGGTGTTGCCCGGCTTACGTGATTGTCTTGCGGCGTGCAGCTAACGGCTCGCAGCTGCTGTGAAGAGGTATTGAAAATGGCTGAACGTCTGAACAACGACTTCCAGTTCATCGAAGTTGGGCGCAAAGACCCGAAGAAAAAACTGCTGCGCCAGCGCAAGAAGGAGTTCGTCGAGATCTACGAACCGTTCAAGCCGCAGCAGTCTGTCGATCAGGCGCACCGCTGCCTGGGTTGCGGCAACCCGTATTGCGAGTGGAAGTGCCCGGTACACAACTTCATCCCCAACTGGTTGAAGCTGGTATCCGAAGGCAACATCCTCGCGGCCGCCGAACTGTCGCACCAGACCAACACCCTGCCGGAAGTGTGCGGCCGGGTCTGCCCGCAGGATCGTCTGTGTGAAGGTGCCTGCACCCTCAACGACGGTTTTGGTGCGGTGACCATCGGCTCTGTCGAGAAGTACATCACCGACACCGCCTTCGCCATGGGCTGGCGCCCGGACATGTCCAAGGTCAAACCGACCGGCAAGCGGGTTGCCATCATTGGTGCTGGCCCGGCTGGGCTAGGCTGCGCAGACGTGCTGGTGCGCGCTGGGGTAACCCCGGTGGTGTTCGACCGCAACCCGGAAATCGGCGGTCTGCTGACCTTCGGCATCCCTGAGTTCAAGCTGGAAAAGACCGTGCTGAGCAATCGCCGCGAAGTCTTCACCGGCATGGGGATCGAGTTCCGCCTGAACACCGAAGTGGGCAAGGACATCACCCTCGAGCAGTTGCTGGCCGAGTACGATGCCGTGTTCATGGGCATGGGCACCTACACCTACATGAAGGGCGGCTTCCCCGGTGAAGACCTGCCAGGCGTGCACGATGCGCTGGACTTCCTGATCGCCAACGTCAACCGCAACCTGGGCTTTGAAAAGTCGCCGGAAGACTTCGTCGACATGGCTGGCAAGAAGGTCGTGGTGCTCGGCGGTGGTGACACCGCGATGGACTGCAACCGGACTTCGATCCGCCAGGGCGCCAAGTCGGTCAGCTGCGCCTACCGTCGTGACGAAGCGAACATGCCGGGCTCGCGCAAAGAGGTGAAGAACGCCAAGGAAGAGGGCGTGAAGTTCCTCTACAACCGCCAGCCCATCGCGATTGTCGGTGAAGACAAGGTCGAAGGCGTCAAGGTGGTCGAGACCCGTCTCGGCGAGCCAGACGCCCGTGGCCGCCGCAGCCCTGAGCCGATTCCGGGTTCCGAAGAGATCCTGCCGGCAGATGCGGTGGTGATCGCCTTTGGTTTCCGCCCAAGCCCGGCGCCGTGGTTCGAGCAGTTCGACATCCAGACCGATAGCCAGGGCCGGGTGATTGCTCCGGAGCAGGCGCGCTTCAAGCACCAGACCAGCAACCCGAAAGTGTTTGCTGGCGGGGATATGGTGCGGGGTTCGGATCTGGTGGTGACTGCGATCTTTGAAGGCCGTACTGCGGCTGAGGGGATTCTGGATTATCTCGAGGTCTGACTGATCGCCGGGGCTGCAAAGCAGCCCCATTCCAGCCATCTTGTATACAAAATCGTTTGACCCAAGACACCCAATAGACAAAACGCATGGCCTTGGCCGTGCCTTTTGTGCTGGCGTCTGAGAAAATGCCCGCACTTTTTTTCCGGATGCCGACATGACTGCCCTGAAGAACGACCGTTTCCTGCGTGCACTGCTCAAGCAACCCGTAGACGTCACGCCCGTCTGGATGATGCGCCAGGCCGGCCGTTACCTGCCGGAGTACCGCGCCAGCCGTGCTCAGGCCGGCGACTTCATGAGCCTGTGCAAGAACCCGCAGTTCGCCTGCGAGGTGACCATGCAGCCGCTCGATCGTTACCCACTGGACGCGGCGATCCTGTTCTCGGACATCCTCACCATCCCTGATGCCATGGGCCAGGGCCTGTACTTCGAGACCGGCGAAGGCCCGCGTTTCAAGAAGGTGGTCAGCACCCTCGCCGATATCGAGGCGCTGCCGATCCCTGATCCGCACAAGGACCTTGGCTATGTGATGGATGCGGTCAGCACCATCCGCCGTGAGCTCAATGGGCGCGTGCCATTGATCGGTTTCTCCGGTAGCCCGTGGACGTTGGCCACCTACATGGTCGAAGGCGGCTCGTCGAAAGACTTCCGCAAGAGCAAGGCCATGCTCTATGACAATCCGCAGGCGATGCACCTGCTGTTGGACAAGCTGGCTCAGTCGGTTACCAGCTACCTCAACGGGCAGATTCAGGCTGGTGCGCAGGCGGTGCAGATCTTCGATACCTGGGGTGGCAACCTGTCGGCGGCGGCGTATCAGGAGTTCTCACTGGCTTACATGCGCAAGATCATCAGCGGGCTGATCCGTGAGCATGATGGGCGCAAGGTGCCGGTCATTGTGTTTACCAAGAATGGTGGCATGTGGCTGGAGAGCATTGCTGATTGTGGCGCTGATGCACTGGGTCTGGACTGGACCTGCGAGATCGGCGATGCCCGCCGCCGTGTCGGCGACAAGGTTGCCCTGCAGGGCAACATGGACCCGACCGTGCTGTACGCCAAGCCTGCGGCGATTCGTCAGGAGGTCGGGCGCATCCTGGCCAGCTATGGCAAAGGCACTGGCCACGTGTTCAACCTTGGCCATGGCATCACGCCTGAGGTTGATCCGGAACATGCGGGGGCGTTCATCAACGCCGTGCATGACCTGTCGGCGCAATACCATCAGTGATCAGTCGCTGAATAAAAACCCGGCCATGTGCCTGACGCTGTTTACCTAAGAATGCCGGGGCTGCTGCGCAGCCCATCGCGACACCAGGCCGCTCCCACAATGCCCGCGCTTGCCCGTTAAATAGCGGCTTACGCGATCGGCGTGGGAGCGGCCTTGTGTCGCGATGGGCCGCAAAGCGGCCCCCATGCAGGCGACGTAGAGCTTAAGTGAACACCATTAGGCCATGTGCCGGGTTTTTTATGCGTTAAGCTTAAATTCAGCGATCATCGTTAATCTGGTCCCATCTCAACCGATACAGGACTTGATCACCATGAAAGCTCGCTACCTCGCTCTGATCCTTGCCCCACTGTTCAGCACTGCTGCTCTGGCCACCACCTACACCGGCCCAGGCGCGCAGCCGGTTACCACCGTGGCCGCTGCCAACGATGCGGCTGACGACACTCGTGTGGTCCTGCAGGGCTTCGTTACCAAGAAGCTGGATAACGACGACAAGTTCGAGTTCAAGGACAACACCGGCACCATCAAGGTTGAAATCGACGATGAAGACATGCCTGCAGCTGGCTTCAACGACAAGACCAAGGTCAAGCTGACCGGTGAAGTGGAAAAAAACCTGATGAGCCGTGAAGTGGATGTCGACCTGGTCGAAATCATCAACTGATCGATGACTTCAAAGCGACCGCGTGCAGCCTTTGGCTTCACGCGGTTTTTGGTGCTAGCCGGCTCAGGTGCAGCGCCACCAGCAAGGCCACGGCCAGCAGGCTACCGATGAACAGGCCGATGCCGTTCCAACCGGCCATGTGCCAGAACACCCCGCCCGCGGTACCCGCCACACTCGACCCTGCGTAGTAACTGAACAGATACAGCGAGGATGCCTGGCCCTTGGCCTTGAGCGCACGCCGGCCGATCCAGCTGCTGGCCACCGAGTGCGCGCCAAAAAAGCCGAAGGTGAACACCAGCATGCCGACGATGATCATCGCCAGCGGGCTGGCCAGGGTCATCAACATGCCGCCGGCCATCACCACGATGCTTGCCCAGAACACCTTGCGCCGGCCCAGCCGGTCGGCCAGGGCGCCGACCTGGGCGGAGCTGTAGATGCCCGACAGGTAGACAATCGACAGCAGCCCGACCAGTGCCTGGTTCATGTGATAAGGCTCGGCCAGCAAGCGGTAGCCGATGTAGTTGAACAGGGTAACGAATGCACCCATCAGCAAAAATGCTTCGAGGAACAGCCAGGGCAGGCCGGCGTCGCGAAAGTGCATGACAAAGCCGTTGAGCAGGCTGCGAGGGTTCAGCGTCTGCGGGCGGAAGTTGCGCGACTCGGGCAGTACCTTCCAGAACACCACTGCTGCCACCAGCGCCAGGCCGCCGATGCACAGCATCGCTGTGTGCCAGCTGACGAAGTCGATCAGCACGCCACTGATCAGCCGCCCGCACATGCCGCCAATGGCGTTGCCGCCGATGTACAAGCCCATCGCCAGGCCAATGTGCTGTGGGTGGATCTCTTCGCTCAGGTAGGTCATCGCCACCGCCGCCAGCCCGCTCAGCGACAGGCCGACCAGCGCGCGGGTCGCCAGCACCAGCTCCCAACTTGGCATCACCGCGCTGGCCAGGGTCGACAGGGCGGCGCAGACCAAGGCGAATACCATCACCGGCTTGCGGCCGATGCGGTCGGAGATCGGCCCGGTAATCAGCAGGCCGATGGCAAGCATGGCGGTGGCTACCGACAGCACCAGGCTGCTCTGCGCAGCGTTGATGGCAAACTCCTGCGACAGCAGCGGCATCATCGGCTGTACGCAGTAGAGCAGGGCAAAGGTGGCAAAGCCGCCGCTGAATAGCGCCAGCACTGTTTTCATGAACGCCGGGCTGCCTTTTTCAATCCAGATATCCGGCAGCGGGGCGGCTTCGATCACGTGGGGCATTGCAGCAGTTTTCACGACGGGTCCCTCAAAAGCGCTGGCCGATGTTGCTGATTGGAAAAAATCATATAGCTGGCTAATGATTAGATCCAATATATTGTTCGACCTGTTTAAGACGTTTAACGACTCGTTCGGAGCAGCTATGGAATTGCGTCATCTGCGTTACTTCATTGCCGTGGCCGAGGAGCTGCACTTCGGCCGGGCTGCACAGCAGCTAGGCATCTCCCAGCCGCCGCTGAGCCAGCAGATTCAGGCGCTGGAGCATGAGTTGGGGGCGCGTTTGTTCGAGCGCACCAATCGTCGGGTCGAGCTGAGCGAGGCCGGGCGCTTGTTCCTCGAGGAGGCGCGGCAGGTGCTGGCACAGGTCGATAAAGCTGCCGACGTCGCCCGCCGTGCGCAGTTGGGTGAGCTCGGCGAGATGAAGATCGGCTTCACTTCTTCAGCGCCCTTCACCTCGAAGATCCCCAAGGCGATCCATGCGTTCCGTCAGCGCTACCCGGCGGTGCACCTGAGTTTGAAGGAGATGAGCAGCCGTGATGTTGCGGCGGCGGTGTTCGATGAATCGATCGAAGTTGGCCTGATGCGGCCGATGCCGTTGCCCGACGGCCTGCAGGTCACCGAGCTTTTCCGTGAGCCGCTGGTGGCAGTGCTGAATGCTTCGCACCCATTGGTTGCCGCCAGTGAACAAGGGTTACACATGGCTGATCTGGCCCGTGAACCGTTCGTGTTCTTCCCGCGCAGTTACGGCAGTGGTTTGCATGCACAGTTGCTGGCGCTGGCCCGCCAGGCAGGCTTCAGCCCGCATTTTGCCCAGGAGGTTGGCGAGGCGATGACGATTATCGGCCTGGTTTCGGCAGGTCTCGGCGTCTCGGTGCTGCCAGCCTCGTACCAGCGCATGCGCATCGATGGCGTGGTCTATCGAACGGTGCTGGATGAAGGGGCGGATACCGCCGTGTGGCTGGTCCAGCGCCAGGCTGGCAGCTCGGTGATGGCCAAGGCGTTTGCCGACCTGCTGATCGGCAACGCCTGATGGCGGCGGTTTAGTCGACGCGAGCCAGGTCGCCTTTCAGTGCGACGCCTGCGATCACGGCGCCGGCGTGGCACTCGTAGGTGCTGGCATCTTTGCGCTCGTTCTTCTTGTAGTAGCTGGCGATGTTGGTCACTGCGTTGGCATTGGCCCGGCGCGCAGCGTCCTGCAGGGTCAGCAGGGCCGACTGCAAGGCCCACTCACAGGCACCCTGGTCGGTCTTGTTGAAGGCATTGGTCTTCTTGTTGGTGACCGCGCCGGGCTGGATCACGCTGACCTTGCCGCGCGGCTGTACACCGGCCAAATAGAACTTCACCGAACCGTCGAGTTTCTTTTCGGCGAGCATTTGCTCGACGACCTTGTCGAAGGGCAGGTACAGCGCGGTATCGCGTGCCTGGCTGATGCCGGGCAGGGCGCAGAGCAGCAGGGCGGTGGTGGCAGTCCAGGTCTTCAGGCGCATCGGATCGTTCCTCGATCGGGGTGTGTTCAGGGCCAGCGGCGGAATATCAACGAAGTGTTGACGCCGCCGAAAGCGAAGTTGTTGTTCATCACATGCTGGTTGCTCATCCTGCGAAACTCGCCGCGCAGGTAGTCCAGCTCGCCGCAGCGGGGATCGATTTCATCCAGGTTGAGGGTGTGCGCATACAGATCGCTGTCCATCATCTCGATGCTGAACCACGACTCCAGCGCGCCGCAGGCGCCGAGGGTGTGGCCGAGAAAACTCTTCTGCGAACTGATCGGCATGTGCGGGCCAAACAGGCTGCTGGTGGCCAGTGTTTCGGCAATGTCGCCCTGTTCGGTAGCGGTACCGTGGCCGTTGACGTAGCCGATGGCCTCTGGCGCCAGAGCAGCGTCCTCCAGGGCCAGCTCCATGGCCCGGCGCATCGTGCTCTGCTCGGGGCGGGTGGTGTGCTGGCCATCGGCATTGCTACCAAAGCCGACGATCTCGGCGTGGATGCGCGCACCGCGGGCCAGGGCATGCTCGAGCTCTTCGAGCACCAGCATGCCGCCGCCTTCGCCGATCACCAGGCCGTCGCGACCATTGTCGTAAGGACGTGGGCTCAGCTGCGGGGTGTCGTTTTTCAGGCTGGTGGCGTACAGCGCATCGAACACCATCGCCTCGGTCGGACAGAGCTCTTCGGCGCCGCCGGCGAGCATCATCGGCAAGCGCCCGAACTTGATCGCTTCATAGGCATAACCAATGCCCTGGCTGCCGCTGGTGCAGGCGCTGGAGGTGGGGATCAGGCGCCCGGTCAGGCCGAAAAAGATGCTGATATTGGCAGCCGTGGTGTGCGGCATCATGCGCACGTAGGAGTTGGCGTTGAGGCCATCGGCTACCGAGTTGAGCAGCATGTTGCCGAATGCCTTGATCTCGTCGGTGCTGCCGGTCGACGAGCCGCAGGCCACGCCCATGCGGCCATCGCGGATGATTGGATCATCGAGCAGGCCGGCATCGGCCAGCGCCTGCTCGGCCGCAGCCACGGCCAGGCGCGATACCCGGCCCATACTGCGCAACTGCTTGCGGGTCCAGTGGCCGGGCACCTTGAAATCGTCGATCGGGCCAGCAAGACGCGTGTTCAACTCACTGAAGCGATCCCATTCAGCCATGCGCCGGATACCGCTGCGCTGGTTGGCGAAGTGGCCGGCGATGGTCGCCCAGTCGCTGCCCAGGGAGGTGATGCCGGCCATGCCGGTGACGACTACGCGACGCATCAGCACAACCCTCCGTTGACCGCCAGCACCTGGCGGGTGATGTAGGCGGCTTCCGCCGACATCAGGAAATTGACCACGCCGGCGACTTCCTCGGGCGTGCCCATGCGTCCGGCAGGAATCATCTTCATCAGCTCGTCGACCGGCACGTGCTCATCGAGCATGGCGGTGTCGATCAGCCCTGGGGCTACGCAGTTGACGGTGATCTGACGTTTGCCCAGCTCGATCGCCAGCGCCTTGGCCGCGCCGATCACGCCGGCCTTGGAGGCACTGTAATTGACCTGGCCGCGGTTGCCGATCAACCCCGAAACCGAGGTGATGCAGACGATCCGGCCCGGTTTGCGACGGCGGATCATGGGCATGCTCAGCGGATGCAGAACGTTGTAGAAACCGTCCAGGTTGGTCCGCAGGACCTGGTCCCAGTCAGCGTCGGTCAGCGCCGGGAAGGCGCCATCGCGGGTTAGCCCGGCGTTGCAGACCACGCCATAGTAGGCGCCGTGGATCTCCACATCCTGTTCGAGGATGGCCCGGCAGGCTTCGCGGTCGGCTACGTCGAACTGCAGCACCCGGGCCTGTTGACCCATGGCGTGGATTTCGCCGGCAACGCCATCGGCTTCGGCACGGCCACTGCGGCAATGCAGCACCAGGTCATAACCGGCACGCGCCAGGCGCAGGGCGATCGCTCGGCCGATGCCGCGGCTCGACCCGGTGACCAGGATGGTATCAGTCATGGCAAGGTTCCTCAGGGGCCGCTTCGGTCAGGTAACCAGCGACCTGTGGCGGGCGATAGACATTCAGGCGGGCGCTGGCATGCAGCCCCGGACCGCGCAGGTGACACTCGAACACACCCATGCCGTTGTCGTCTTCCAGCGAGCGCAGGGCGTGGATGTGCAACTCGGCGCCGGCAGGGAAGTGTTCGACATCACATTGGTAGTTGCGCGTGCCGAGGAGAAACCCCAGCTCCACCGGCCGGCCATCGCGACGGGCGCGGCAACCGGCATAGGCGGCAACGCTTTGCGCCATCAGCTCCAGGCCGAGCCAGGCCGGCAGGCTGCCGTCGGCGCGGTTGAACAGGCCGCCAGGGCGCACTGTGCTGCGGGTGTGGATCTGCTCGTCGTCGCAGCTGTCGACGTGATCGATCAGGATCATGTCGCCGGCATGCGGCAGCAGTTCGGCCAGAGGCCAGGCAATCATGGGGTGTCTCCAACAATCAGGCTGACATTGTTGCCGCCGAAGGCGAACGAGTTGCTCATTATCCGGCGTGGCCGCGCCGCATGCATCCGCTGCGTGCCGTCGACCAGGTTAAGGGCAGGCAGGCGCGGGTCGGCCTGGCCGTCCCAGACATGCGGTGGCAACTGGCCGTGCGGGTTGTGCTCACTCAGGCTCAGCCAGCAGAAGGCGGCTTCCAGCGCGCCGGCGGCGCCCAGGGTGTGGCCGGTCATCGGTTTGGTCGACGAGCAGGCCAGCTGCGCGCCGAACAGGCCGTGCACCGCCAGGCTTTCCATGGCGTCGTTGTGCTCGGTGGCGGTGCCGTGCAGGTTCAGGTAGTCGATCTGTTCGGGCGCGAGGCCGGCGTTGTTCAAGGCCAGGGCCATGGTTTGCCGCGCGCCGGCGCCGCTCGGGTCAGGCGCTGAAATATGGTAGGCATCGCTGCTGGCGCCAGCGCCGAGCAGGGCCAGTGAAGGGCCATCGGTATTACGCTCTGCGGTCATCAGGAACAGCGCAGCCGCTTCGCCGATATTGATCCCGTCACGGTTCTGCGAGAACGGATTGCAGCGTGCCTGGCTGATCGCCTCAAGGGAGTTGAAGCCGTTCAGGGTCAGGCCACAGAGGCTGTCGACGCCGCCGCACAGCACCGCATCGCAGACGCCCAGCTCGAGCAGGCGCCGGGCGCTGAGCAAGGCCCGCCCGCTGGAGGTGCAGGCGGTGGAAATCACATAGGCCGGGCCGCTCAGTTGCAGCCAGTCGGCAAGGAACTCTGCCGGCGCGCTGAGGGCTTGCTGGTCGTAGCGATAGTCCGGCGGAAACTGCCCGCTCTGGCGCTGCTGGGCGATGGCTACGCTGCCCTCGGCAATCCCCGAGGTGCTGGTGCCGAGCACCACCGCGATACGCTGCGCGCCGAACCGGGCGATAGCCTGGCGGATTGCCGGCTCGATCTGCATAGCGGCGCTGTAGAGCAATTGATTGTTGCGGCTGTGCTGCGTTGGCAGCGGCACCGCCGGCAGCTCAGCTTGCACCGCGCCGACGGTCGGACAGCGCTCCGGGATCCACCCAGGTTGGGCCTGCATGCCCGAACAGTCACCGGCAAACAGGCGTGCGGCGACCTCAGCCTGGCCACGGCCGAGGGCGCAGGTCAGGCCCAGCGCATTCAGGTAGGCGGTCATGGCAGGCGCTCGCTGGGTAGGGGGTCGACTAGATAACGCAGGCCGTGGGCCAGTTTCAAGTCAAAAGCGCCCGGCTGCCGATAGCTGACCTGCCAACGCTCGCCCAACCAGCGCTGCTGGCCTCCTTCGCGGGCATCCGGGTAGAGCTGCGCCAGTTGCTCGGAGGGGGTCAGAGCAAACAGCAGCGCGGCAAACAGCTCGCGTGCCGGCGGATTGGGTGGCAACAGGCCGTCGGCCTGCCAGTGTTGACCATCGAACAACTGGCGTGCCTGGGGGATACCCAGCAGATCGAGTAGCGACCAGCGCAGTTGGCCGTTCTCGGCCTGCACCACGAGCATCCAGTCCTGGCGCTCGCCGGCCTGCTCGCGCTGCACGTGCAACTGCTGGGGCAACTGCAACTGCGGCATCTGCGCGGGCAGCGGCGCGCGGCTGCTGCAGGCGGCCAGCACCAAGTACAGCGTCGCCAGCAGCAGCGCCCTCATGGCTGCACCAGCGGCTTGCGGGCGACCACATTGACCAGGGTTTCTTCGCGCTGGCCTGGCGCGGGCGGCTTGCACAGGCGCAGCCGTTCGAGCAGGCCGAAGTCCTTGGCGCGGCTCCACCACAGGTACGGGTAGGAGACATTGCGCGCGGTGAAGGCAAAGCCCTGTTCGCGCAGCATCTGCAGATAACCCTCGGCACTCTTCTGTACATGCATTGGGTGGCGGAACAGCCAGCGGATCACCCAGGTGTCGATATAGGCTTCGGTGGATTCGGCGAACAGCAGATAACCACCAGGCTTAAGCACCCGCCAGAACTCGGCGAGGGCCTGCTCCTGTTCCACGAGATGGTGGAAAGTCTGATGGCAGAAGACGATATCGACGCTGGCGTCTGCCAGTTGCAGCTGGGCGCAGTCGCTGCCCAGCAGCTCGACCGTAAGGCCCTGGCGCGCAGCTTCGGCGTCGCTTAGTTGCAGGCTGTGCGGGTCGGCATCGATACCGATCAATCGGCCGGGCGCAAACACTCGCTGCAGATGCTTGAACGATTTGCCCTGGCCGCAGCCGGCATCGAGCAGCACCGGCGCCGCTGGCAGCGGGCTGTCGAACAACTGGCGCAGGTCGTCGATCGCCACCCGTAGTACGTGATGCTGCCAGGTGTGGCTGCGCAGGAACCAGAAACCAAAGCGAGTTTCTTCGACATAGCTGGCGCTGAGGAACGGAGGCTGACTCATGCCTGGCCCCTCGCGCAAAGCGCCGCCAGCGTCGCCAGCCGGCGCCGTGGTTCAGCCACGAACGGGTTGCGCTCATCCCAGGCGTAGCCAGCCAGAATCGAGCTGATCATGGCGCGAATCTGCGGCGAGCTGCCGGGGTGATAGATCACGTCCTGGAAGCTGCCGTCATACCAACCCTCGACATAGGCGCGGAAGGTATCCACCCCACGTTTGAGCGGCTCGGCAAACTCCCGCTGCCAGTCGACCGCTTCGCCGCGCAACTGGCGGTCGAGCAGGGCGGCAGCCATGCTGGCCGAGCGCATGGCAATGGTGACTCCGGACGAAAATACCGGGTCGAGAAACTCTGCGGCGTTGCCGAGCAGGGCAAAGCCGTTGCCATGCAGGGTTTTGACATTGGCCGAGTAGCCGCCGATGGTCCGCGCCGGGGTGTCCCACACGGCGTTGGCCAAGACCTTGGCCAGGCTTGGCGTCTGCGCCACGAAATGCTGCAGGCAGGCGTCCAGATCGGTCGGCGCTGCAGCAAAGCGCTCGGCGGCCGCGACGACACCCAGCGACGCGCGACCGTCGCTGAACGGGATGGTCCAGAACCAGATGTCGCGGTGTTCAGGGTGGGTGGTGATAAGGATCTTGTTGCGGTCGAAGCCGGGCAGATCGATGCGGTCTTCGATGTGGGTGAATACTGCCTGGCGCACCGGGAAATTCGACGGTGCTTCCAGGTCGAGCAGGCGCGGCAACACGCGGCCATAGCCGCTGGCATCGAGGACGAAGTCGGCCTGCACTTCGTATTCGCTGGCGTCTGGCCGGCGTGCGCGCAGGCGTGGCTGCGCAGCGCTCATGTCGGCGCTGATGATCTCGTGCTCGTAGCGGATTTCCACGCCCTGGGCCTCGGCCTGGTCGGCCAGCAGCTTGTCGAACCGCGCCCGTTGGACCTGGAAGGTGCTCGGCCGGCCCTGGCTGAAGGTTTCGCCGAAATCAAACGCACTGTACTCATCACCCCAGGCAAAGGCGGCGCCGTCCTTGTACTGGAAACCCGCCGCTTCGAGCGCTTCGAGCATGCCGGCTTCTTCGACGAAGTCGATGCAGTGCGACAGCAGGCTTTCGCCAATGGAGAAGCGCGGGAAGCGCTGGCGCTCGATGACCAGCACATCGTGGCCGCGGCGCTTGAGCAACGCGGCAGCGATGGCGCCCGAGGGGCCAGCGCCGATGACCACGACCTGGTGGTGTTGCAGTTCACAGTTCGGCATGTGGCCTCCTTGGCGGTGTGAGGGATGTCTGCGGGATGCGATGCAGGCCGGCGAAGGCAGGCATGAGGGTGGCGATCAGGCTCATCAGCATCAGCGCGAAGTACAACGCCGGGCTGATCAGCTGCTGGGTCAGCAACAGATTGAGAAAAACGATTTCGCTGAGACCGCGGATGTTCAGCAGCAGGCTCTCGCGCCACTTGCTGGCGCCGGCGAACGAGGCGGTCGCCCAGCTCAAACCGAGCCAGTTACCGAGCAGCTTGCTCAGGATCGGCAGCACCAGCAGCGCCAGCAGCTGGCTGGCGTCGAAGCCTGCGAAGGCATGCTGCAGGTCGATCTGGACCACGCCGTAGGTGAGGATCAGCGGCACGGCCAGGCCTTGTTGCAGGCGGCGGTTGCTGGCGTCTGGCAGCGGCAGGCGTAGCTGCAGGCCAAGCACGCGCAAGCAGGCCAGATAGCCAACGCCGAAGATCAGCGCGTTGAGCCGGTAGTGCTCGGCGGCAAACAGCAGTAGCAGGAACACCAGGCCGTATAGACGGGGCGCGCGCAGGCCCAGCCCTCGCAGCACTACCGGCGTCAGCGCCGCCAGCGCCGGCACGGCCAGGCTGCTCGGCTGCAGGCTGCCCTGGCCCATGCCGAGCAATAGCCAGCAGGCCAGGTCGATGACGATCGCGGCCTGCAGCAGGCGCTGGCTGGCGGCTGGCGGGTAGTCGATGGCGCGCAGGTACAGGTACAGCACTGGGATTGCGGTGATGGCGAACACCAGGCCCATGGCCAGGGCGCTGACCCCGCTCAGTTCAAGCAGCCACAGCGCGCAGGCCAGGCCGCAGGCAAACGGCACGGCGAAGCTGGGCAGGGCGATCTTCAATGCTTGCGGGTCGAGCCGCAGCTGCGCGACGTCAGCAAGAATGTGTCCCAGCAACAGGGCAAAGCTGCAGCCGTAGAGGGTCTTCAGCCAGCTCGGGGCGATCAGCTGGGCGCCGTCAAGCTGCCAGTGCGGTTGTACCCACAACAGCATCAGCAGCGGCAGCACCAGCGCGGCCAACAGCAGCTGGCTGACGATAGGGATAAGCCCCAGGCGTTTGCCGAATGCGCTGGCCACGGCAAACAAGGCCAGGGCCATGAGCCAGAACAGGACGATGCTCATGGCTGCACCGCCGGCTTCTCGCGTGCCGCTGCCCACGGCGCCAGCAGGAAACTGAAGATCAACCCGAGGCTGACGGCCATGCCGAAGTTGCTCACCGCAGGCGTCTGCGACAGCGCCAGCAGGCCGAACGACAGCCAGGTGGTCAGAGCCGCCAGCAAGGTGCCGAGCAGGCTCACCGCAGCCCCGCCGATACGCTCGTGCATGAGGATGGCGTAGTCGACGCTGATGGCCGTGACCAGCAGCAGGCCAAACAGGCTGAACAGTGTCAGCGGCTGCCCCAGCCAACCGAGGCTGGCCAGGCTGCATAACGCTGCCAGCAGCGGCAGGGCGACAATGCGCAGCGAACCGCGCAGGCCGAACGGGACTGCCAGCAGCACCAGGATCAGTGCGCAGGACAGCAGCTTGAGCTCGGCGGCGCTGATCTGGGTGGCGGCGAACAGTTGATTGAGTTCGCCGAGCCGGTCGACCAGTTGCACGCCATCCAGGCCGTCGGTCTGCAAGCGCAGCAGGCTGGCATCGCTCAGGCCTTGCAGACTGACGATGGCGGCGACGCCGGTGGCGTCCTGGCCAAGCCAGAGCGGTCGCCAGGCTTCAGCAAGCGGACCGGCGAGGGCCTGCTCGATGCTCAGGGGCGGCAACGTTTGCAGCTGTTGCAGCTGGGTTTGCAGGCCGGCTTGCGGCACACCGAGTTCAACCAGCGGCTGCCAATAGTCGCTCAGGTGGGCCAGCGCCTGCCGGGTTTGTGCCTGCTGCTCAGGGCTGGCGACGATCTGCGAGAGGCTCAGATAACCCTTGAGCTTGCCTAGGTCATGCAGCTCGTCGAGCTTGGCCGACAGCGCCTGCAGGCGCTGGAACAGTTGCTCTTGATCAGCCCCGCGCACCAGGTAGAACTGACTGGTTGGCTGGTAGCCGGTGATGCGTGCGACTGCCTGGGCTTGCTCTTGCAGTTGCGGTGGGCTCGCCACCCATTGGCGGATGTCGTTACGCGTGTCCAGCTGCCACAGCCCAGCGCCGCAAAACAGCAGCACCAGCACCAGCAGCACTGCGCTGGGCACTCTGCGCAACAGCCGCTCGCGCCAGTCGGTGAGGGCTTGCGCGATGCGTAGCGGCCACTGCGCCGGCTTCAGCTCGACCTGGCCCAGCAATGCCGGCAGCAGGCACACCGCGCACAGGTAGGCGCCGATCAAGCCGGCGGCCGAGAACGCGGCAATCTGGGTCAGGGCCGGAAACGGCGTGAACGCCAGCGCCAGATAACCGATGCAGCTGGTCGCCAGGCTCAGGCTCAGCCCTGGCAGGGTCAGGCGTACCGCCGGCCAACTGCGCCATGGCTTGAGGCTCCAGCTCTTCGACAAGTAATGCAGCGGGTAATCCACCGCTACGCCGATCAGGCTCGAACCGAGTACCAGAGTCATCACGTGCATGTGGCCGAACAGCGCCACGCACACCACCGAGCCGAACAGCATGCCGGTCAGCACCGGCACGAACGCCAGCAGGGCCCGCCAGCGACGAAACGCCAGCAGCAGCAACAACAGAATGCTCAACGTCGCGCCACCGCCGACCCAGGTGATTTCGCGGCTGGCCTGCTGCTGGCCGGCGGCCGCGTACAGCAGGCCACTGGCGGCCAGCAACTGGGCGCCATGCGGTTCGGCCTGGCGGCGGGCATCAGCCAGCAGCTCGGCCACCTGCAGCGGTAGCTTCATATCGAAGGCAGTGCCCAGGGTGCGCGCCCGCAGCAGCACCCACTGGCGGCCATCGGCCTGCGCGATCAAGGCGCCACTGGCCGTGTCCAGTTCGATATTGACGGGTTTCGGCTGGCTGTTCTGAATACGCCCGGTCAAGCCCAGCCAGTCGTCCTGGGCAGGCACCAGGCTGAACCCGGAAAACGGGTCGAACAGGCTCTGCACGCGCTGCTCGATGAATGCCGCAGGCCGTTCGCGCAGCTGCGCGCGGTCAGCTGCCGAGAGCATCGCCACGCGGCCGGCGAGCAACTGCTCGCGGACCGCGCCGAGGTCTGTCTGCAGGCTCCACTGCACGCGCTCGAACAGTCCGCTGGCCTGCCATTGGCCGGCCAGTTGTTCGGCAAGGGCCAGCGCTTGCTGGCGTTCGGCGTGGCCAACCAGCACCAGTACCTCGCGGTTCAATGGCTCTTGCACGCGCAGTTCGGCGCGCTTGACCAGGGCGTCTTCGGTGGCGCCCGGCACCAGCGTCATCAGGTCGGCCGACAACGGCGCGCCGCGCTGCCATTGCCAGCCGGCGATGGCCAGCATCACCAGCAGCAGGGCGAGAAAGCCGCGCGGCAACCAGCGTTCAATCGACAAAATCGCTGCGCTCCGTGTCGCTGAGGGCGGCAGCGCCATGGCTGTCGGTCATGCGCAGCAGCGTGCTGTCGCCCTGGGTTTCACTGAGCTGAATCTGTTCGACGAACTGCCCGCCGCTGATGTCGATGCGGGTGAAGATCTGTTTGAGCAGCAGCGAACGCGGGGTCAGTTGCAGCTGCCAGTGCGTGGCGTCACCGCTCAGGCTCAGTTCGAAGTCGCGCTTGAGACCGGCACTGTCGCCTTGCAGCACGGCAAAGAACAGCCGGTTCTGCTCGGCGCCGGCACTGGCGCTGGGCAGGCGCTGCCAGCCGCTCGGATCACGCCGGGCAATGCCGTTGGCGTCGATCCGGTAGTCCTGGCGCAGCGGCGTCTGCAACAGCCACAACAAACCATGCTCGCGGGCCAGCACGAACTGGCCCTTGCTCAGCAACGGCTGGGGTAGAGCGCGCAGGTGCTTTTCCTGAATGAACGGGCCTTTGACCACGGCCGGCGCGCTGAGCTGGCGCTGCAGGTCATCAAGGCTGAATGCTTGCGCCAGCGGGCTGAGCAGGCTCAGGGCAAGGGTGAGCAGTGTGCACAGGCGCTTCATGGCAAAACCCTCTGCACGGCGTCGAGCATGACCTGCGGCGAGGCCAGCTGCATTTCGCCGCTGTCGATGTGCACCGCGACCTGCACCGTGCTCGCGCGGGTCATCCGCTCGCCGGTTTCGGCGTCGCTGATCAGGTAATGAATCTTCAAGCGGTTTTCCCACTCGACCAGGCTCGCGCGCACGGTCAAGCGCTGGCCGAAGGTGGCGCCGCGGATATAACGCAGCTGCAGGTCGATCACCGGCCAGGCATAACCGCTCGCCTGCATCTGCACGTAGTTGTGGCCGAGCTGGTCGAGCAGCGCGCAGCGGGCCACTTCCAGGTATTTGACATAATGGCCGTGCCAGACCACATGCATGCTGTCTACGTCGAAAAACGGCACCTGCACTTCAGTGTCGACGTGGATCACTCCTGCACTACGCATGCAGCCTCCAGTGACGTTGGCCGATGCGCAGCAGGCAGTGGCGCAGGTCGGCTTCCAGCGCGCGGTCTTCGATCACCGGGACGAACTCGACGAGCAGGGCTTCGTGCATCTGCGCCAGTGCTGGCGGCAATGCATGGCTTTCTGCCTGGCGGGCACGCAGCCACACGCCCTGGTTCGCCGCCAGCAGGGTCGCAGCAGCAACCTGCTCGGTCAGCTCCAGCACGCGCAGGGCATCGCGCGCAGCGATGGTGCCCATGCTCACCTTGTCCTGGTTGTGGCATTCGGTGGAGCGCGAGAACACGCTGGCCGGCATGGTCAGCTTGAGCGCTTCGGCGGTCCAGGCGCTGGCGCCGATCTGCACGGCCTTGAAGCCATGGTTGATCATCGCCCGCTCGGCCGGGGCGCCCGACAGGTTGCTTGGCAGGCCGTGGTTGTAGCGGGTGTCGACCAGCAGCGCGAGCTGGCGGTCGAGCAGGTCGGCAACGTTCGCCACCAGGGTTTTCAGGCTGTCCATGGCAAAGGCGATATGGCCGCCATAGAAGTGCCCGCCATGCAGTACGCGCTCGGCGTCGCCGTCGATGATCGGGTTGTCGTTGGCGCTGTTCAGCTCGGTTTCGATAAAACCGCGCAGCCAGCCCAGGCTATCGGCCAGCACGCCCAGTACATGCGGCGCGCAGCGCAGCGAGTAACGGTCCTGCAGGCGGTGCAGCGGTGGCAGCGGGGCGTCGATGGCCAGGTCCTGGCGCAACCAGGCGGCGACTTGCGTCTGGCCGGGATGCGGCTTGGCGGCGAACAGGCGCTCGTCGAAGTGCTCCGGGTTGCCCTGCAGGGCGATCACGTTGAGGGCGGTGATGCGCGTGGCCAGTTGCAGCAGGTAGTCGGCGCGGGAGAAGGCCAGGCAAGCCAGGCCGGTCATCACCGCGGTGCCGTTCATCAATGCCAGTGCCTCTTTGGGGCGCAGCACCAAGGGCTGCCAGCCCAGCTCGCGGTGCACGTCGGCACTACTGCGGCGCTGGCCCTGGTAGCTGACCTCGCGCTCGCCGGACAGGGTCGCGGCGACGTACGACAGCGGCGTCAGGTCGCCGCTGGCGCCGACCGAACCTTCTTCCGGGATCAACGGCAGGATGTCGTGCTCGAGGAACGCGCGCAGGCGCTCCAGCAACTCCAGGCGCACCCCCGACACGCCGTGGCTCAGCGAGCGCAGGCGGGCCGCCAGCACGGCGCGCACCGCCGGTGCTTCGAGCAGGCGGCCCAGGCCGCAGCCATGGAAGGTGTACAGGTGCTGCGGCAGCGCCTCGACATGCTCCAGCGGCACGGCCACCACGCAGGAATCGCCGTAACCGGTAGTGACGCCGTAGATCACCCCTTCCTTGCTCAGCAGGGTGTCGAGAAAGCGCGCGCCACGAGCGATGCGTTCGCGGTAGGCGGCGTCGTCCTGCAAGTGGGCGCTGGCCCGGCGTTCGGCCAGGGCTACAACAGCTTCGATGGCCAGGTGCGACTCACCGAAAGTTACAGGCTCATGCGGATGCATCGTCGTCGGTCTTCCAGAAAGGGTAGAAGTTGAACCACTGCAGCGGCGCTTGGCTGCAGTAGTGCGCCAGCCGTTGCGCATAGCGCGTGGTCCATTCGGCAATCACTTGGTCGCGCTGGCCGCGGCGCCATTGCACGCGCTCGGCAAAGGGTTCGAGGGTGACTCGGTAGCGGCCTTGCAGCTTGAGGCAGAACAGCAGGTTGAGCGGGCAGCCAAGGATCCCCGCCAGCAGCCACGGCCCCTGCGGGAATGCGGCGCGGTGGCCGAGGAAATCCACCTCGACGGTGCGCGCGCCATGCAGCGGTACCCGATCCCCGGCAATCGCCAGCCATTCGCCGCGCTCGAGCCGTTCGGACAACTGCAGCATCACTGCCGGGTCCAATTCGCTGACCTGAATCAGGCGCAGATTGGTCGCGCCGGCCTCGCCCAGCAGGCGGTTGAAGCGCTCGGCGTGGCGGGTGTGCACCAGCACGTTCATGGTCACCTGCTCGCCCAGTTCGGCCAGCGCCCGGCACACTTCAAGGTTGCCCAAGTGGGCGCCCACCAGCATCTGCCCGCGTTCGCCGCGTAATTGCGTGCGCAGTTGCGCTGGGTCGTCGATTTCGATGTCTTCCAGGCGCAGGCGGCCATTCCATACGTCGAGCTTGTCCAGCAGGGCGTCGGCGAACGCCATGAACTGGCGGAACACCTGCCACTGGCTCGGCGCCGGTGTCTGTCCGCCGTTGCATGCGCTGAGCCGTTGCTGGTATTGCCAGGCACTGCGCCGGGCGCGGCGGCCGAACAGGAAGAAGTAGCCGACGATGACGTGGATCAGCGGGCTCAGCACGCGCCGGCCAAGCAGCCGTACCAGCGTTGCGGTCAGCTTCATCAGCCAGAAACTGCCGCGCTCCTGATGCTGTGCCCAGTGCCGCGAAGGAGTAGTCATGCGCGCCACCTGCGCCAGACGATCAGCGGTGCGCGCAGCAGCATGCCGAAGAACAGCTTGGCGTGCATTGTCGAGATCAGCGCGTTGTCGTGCACCAGGCGAAAGTGCGACAGGCCGTCCTGCGGGTAGTGCACGCGGGTTGGCAGCCAGCGCATCGGCTGGTTGCGCCAGGCCAGGCGCACCAGGATCTCCGGATCGAAATCCATTCGCCGGCCAAGCTTGACGCTGTTGATCAGGGCCAGCGTGGCAGGCAGCGGGTAGACGCGAAAACCGCACATGGAATCGGGAATCTGCAGCGACAGGCTGTTGATCCACACCCATACATGGGTCAGGTAGCGCGCATACAGACGGCCCTTGGGCACGCTTGCGTCGTATTGCGGATAACCACACACCAGTGCCTGTGGATCATTCTGCGAAAGCTCAAGAAAACGGCCGATGTCGCCCAGGTCATGCTGGCCGTCGGCGTCTACTTGCAGCGCATGAGTGAAACCCAGCCGCGCCGCTTCGCGCAGGCCGGCCATCACCGCGCCGCCCTTGCCCTGGTTGACGCTCAGGCTGACCAGATAGATGTCCGTTTGAGTGGCCAGCTGTGCCAGCACTGAGGCGCATGCGGGGCTGCTGGCGTCGTCAACCAGCACGCAGGGCAGCCCGGCGCGCTGCAGGTCGCTGACTACTGCTGGCAGCGCGTGCTCGTGGTTGTATACCGGGATCACTGCGCAAGGCTTATGCATCGACCGTCTCCATCAGAATGCGGCCGCTGGAGCAGGCCTGCCCGGCGCAGGTGTAGGCGAAGTAGAGTTTGCCGCGCTCGCTGTCCCAGCGCAGGCTCAGCAGCACTTCGTCGCCGGGGCGCACCAGTTGCTGGAATTTGAGCACTTCCATGCCGGCAAAGCGGCGCTGGCCCGGCAGTAGCTCACTGGCCAGGGCAATCGCCCAGTCGACCTGCACCACACCGGGCAGCACCGGCGTTTTCGGGAAGTGCCCGCTGAAGCAGGCCAGGTCCAGCGGCACGTGCAGTGTGAGCAGGTGCTGGTCCTGCTCCTGGCGCTGTTCGAGCAGCTCTGGCTGCATGCTGCGCGGGGCTTGCAGCAGCGCCTGCACCTGGGCCTCGGGCAGCTTGCCCTGGCTGGTCAACGGCAGCTGGCGCAGCAGTCGCCAGCGCCGCGGCAGAGCGACCGCTTCGCAGTGATCGGCCAGGTACCGTCGCAGGCCTTCGATCAACGCGCGTCGGCCCTGATTGCGCAGGGCGTGCAGGCCGCTAGCCGACAACACCAGCAGGGTGCCGAGGTAGGCGCGGCCCTGTTCGAGCATGCCCAGCCGCGCTTCGCTGACCCAGGCATGGCTGCACAGCGCTTGTTCGAGCAGGGGCAGCGACACACGTTTTTCTTCCAGCTTGACGATCCGGTCGAGTCGGCCGAGCAGGCGCAGGCGCCCGTCGGCGCTGAACTGGACCGCATCGGCCGTTTGCTCGACATGCCCGACGGGCAGGTAGGGTGAGGCAATGCGCAGGGCGCCGTGCGCGTCCTGGCTCAGTTGCACCTCGGCAAAGGGCTGCCACAGGGTGTCGCCCTGACGCCAGGCGATACCGCCGGTTTCAGAGCTGCCGAAGATCTCGGTCGGCCATTGGCCGAGCAACTGCTGCAGGCGCTGGCCGGCTTCGGCGGGCAGGGCGCCGCCGGAGGTGAACACCCGGCGCACGTGGCCCAGCGCTGGCCAGTCGAGGTTGTCACCCATGCGTTTGAGCAGGGCCGGGCTGGCCACCCAGGCGAAGTCTGCATGTTCACGGCTGGCCCGTTGCAGGTCTTCGGGGAACGGCAGTTGGCGGCGCTCGAAGCCGCGCCCCGCGCACAGTGGCCAGAGCACGCGGAACAGCAGGCCATAGATGTGCTGGGTGGCGACGCTGCCAATGATCCAGGCATCGCCCAGGCTGGCGCCCCACAGTGCCTGCAGCGCGCTGACTTCATTGGCCAGTTGGCTCAGCTGCTTGTCGATGCGCTTGGGCTCGCCGCTGGAGCCGGAGGTGCACAGGCTGATCGAGCAGGTGTGCGGGTCGAGGTCGGCTGCCGGCAGTGGCTCACCGAGCAGGCTGAGCAATGAATGATCGCCGGCCTGGTCGCTGAGCCACAGGTCGACCTGCTCGCTCCAGCGCGCCCGCGTGGCGGCTTGCAGATCGGCTGGCAGCAACACGGTGACGCCAGCGCGCCAGGCGCCGAGCAGGGCGATCGCCAGCTCGGCGGCGTCTTCCAGGTGCACCGCCAGGCGCTGCACGCCGCGCTGCTGCAGGCCACCGGCGAGGCGCAAGGCCTGGGTGCACAGCTCGGCGTGGTCCAGCGCCGGCGCCTGGGTCACCTGGCGCGGCGCATCCAGCGGGCGCAGCAGGTGGTGAAGATTGATCCAGTTCATGGGCGTCCTCGCACACGTTGTCTTGTCAGCCATTCGCCAGCGAACAGCAGGCCCATCGCGATATAGGCGATCAGGCCGTTGTACAGGGTCCACCAGCTCAGTGGCGCCCACAGGGTCAGGCCCGCTGCGATCAGCCCGTTAAGCAGAAAGAACAGGCACCACACCTGCGTCACCCGGCGGGTGTACTGCACCGCGCGCGCTGGCAAATCAGGCTCTTGCAGGCGTGCCAGGCGCTCGGCCATGGGCATGCCGTGGAGCAGGCTGGAGCCGAACAGGCCGAGCATGAAGGTGCTGATCAGCACCGGGTACCAGCGCAGCAGTTGGGCACTGTCGCTCAGCCCGAGCAGGGCGCAGAAGGCCAACGCCAGCGCGGCCATGCACAGGCTGGCGGGGCGACGCGGCGCGCTCAAGGCGCGGGCCAGCCACAGGCCACCCAGCAGCAGGGCGAACTGCCACGGGGCAAAGTGCGCCAGGCCGAAATGCACGGCAAACGGGTACAGCACCCCAGCCACGACCAGACCGAGGCCGATCAGGCGTTTCATGCGGCCGGGTTGACCAGGCGGAACACCGCTTCGACCACATCATTGACGGTGCGCACGGCCTTGAACTCTTCGGCGGCGATTTTCTTGCCGGTCTGGCGCTTGATGTGGTCGATCAGGTCGATCGCATCGATGCTGTCGATTTCCAGGTCCTGATACAGGTTGGCGTCCAGGGTTACGCGCTCTGGCTCCAGCTCGAACAGCTCGACCAGCGCATCGCGCAAAATATTGAAGATGTCTTCGCGGGTTTGCATGTGAGTTCTCAGGCGGCGTTGCGGGCAGTGACGAACGCCGCCAGTGCGGCGACGCTGCTGAAATGGTTGCGGGTGTCCTTGGCGTCGGCGTCGATCTTGATGCCATAGCGCTTCTGTATCGCCAGACCGAGCTCGAGAGCGTCCACCGAGTCCAGGCCCAGGCCGTCGCCAAACAGCGGTTGCTGGTCGTCGATGTCGTCCACGGCTATGTCTTCCAGGCCGAGAGCGTCGATGATCAATTGCTTGAGGTCACGGTTAAGGTCTTGCTGTGGATCGCTCATCGATGGCGAGCTCCTTGATGTAGTACTGATGCAGATAATCGTTGAGTGCGCGCGACGCCTTTGGCGCAGGTCCGAGGGCGGCGAACGTTTGTGGGTCGATATCGGCGCCGACACTCAGGCTCAAGTGCACGCGGCGCTGAGGGATGCGGTACCAGGGTTCGTTCTTGGTCAGGGTGGTCGGGCTGACCTTGATGGTTACGGGGGTGATGATCTTCGCACCGCGCAGGGCAATCGCGGCGGCGCCGCGATGAAAGGCCGGCGCCTGGCCGGGCGGGGTGCGTGTGCCTTCCGGGAATATCACCAGCGGCTGGCCATCGCGCAGGCATTGCACGGCGTTGTCGAGCATGTCCATGCTGCCATCGTTGCCCAGGTACTGCGCTTCACTGACCGGACCGCGGGTGAAGGGGTTGTCGAACAGGCTCTGCTTGATTACGCAATTGCCCTGACGCACCAGACCGATGAGAAACACCACATCGATCAGCGAGGGGTGGTTGGCGATGATCATCTGCCCGGGGCGGCCGAGGCGCTCGGCGCCGTCGATCTGGTAGGTGAGCACGCCACTGAACCGCATCACCCGTACGAACTGCCAGAACAGCCAGCTGATGGTGTAGCGCGCGCGTTGACGATGACGCACCACTCCGCCCGGCAGGCAACTGAGCAACGGAAACACCAGCACGCGCAGGCACAGGCCGCCGAGACCAAACAGGCAAAAGCACGCAGCTGTCGCCAGCAGGCGCCAGTAGTAGTGATCGCGGGTCTTGCTCACGGCTGCCGTTGCCAGGTCCATGACCGCCGCTTCCAGGTATGAGTGAAGCAATTCACGCCGTTCAGTGTGGCCTGCAGCCAGTTCAGGGCATGTGGCAGGGCGGCCGGCAACGACTGCGTGGCTGCCGGGCCAGGGCTCAGTTGCCACTGCTGACCCGGGGTGACCAACAGGCCTAGGGCGTAGGCGAAAGGCACATCGTCGACCCAGGCATCGTAGACCGCCGGCGGCAGTTCTTCGCAGACGATCAGCAACACCGCCGGCGCGCCCTCCGCCAACAGCGCCGCAGCCTCCAGCAGGCCCTGCTCAAGGCCATCGCCGGCGGCGGCGATGGCGGTCATCTCGCTGGTTTCGCCGCGCAGGATCGACCACAGCCCGATTACCGCGTTGTGCACCGACAGGCTGAACTGGGTCGGCGACAACGGTTGCTGATCAGCCAGGTCACTGAGAATGGCAAAGGTGCGCGGGGTTTCGCCATGACGCGAGGCAAATACCAGCGGCAGTGCCTCGTACCCTTCAGCCAGCGGCCAGCCGACAGCAAAGGCCATGCGCGCCAGATTGCTCAGGCGACGGCGCTGCATGGCCGGCAGGAACGAGACGTCTGGCGACGCCGCTTCACTGCAGCTGTGTCGGCTGCCCTGGGCCCACGCCTGCCAGTCGGCAGGCGTCACCAGGCCTGGAGCCCAGGCACGCCATTGGCTGATATCGAAGGTGATCACGGTGCTTTTTATTCCGCCCTGAAGGACTGCCTTGCCGAGGAATGACTCGTAACAACGACCTGACAGGGTTGGCATATTCGCCGAGTGGCGCGCATTATCACGGCGCCAGCGATGTGTAGCAATTGCTGGTTACATAATCGCCATCAGACAAGTTCATTTACGTTTTGCACAACGCCGACATGTGGTGCAGGCAAATTCCGACAAGCGGTGCTGCCCGCATGGCAGCTGCCGTTGGAGCGGCTTAAGCGAAGTGGCGCTGGCCAATGCACGGGCCTCGACACATACTCGGACATTCGTTGATACACGGAGGTCTCTCATGCGGCGCGTGGTATTCAATCAGAAAGGTGGCGTGGGCAAATCGAGCATTGCCTGCAACCTGGCAGCGGTCAGCGCCAACGAAGGCTACCGGACCCTGCTGATCGACCTGGACTCCCAGGCCAACTCGACCCAGTACTTGACCGGGCTGACCGGCGACGACATCCCCATGGGCATCGCCGACTTCTTCAAGCAGAGCCTGTCGACCGGGCCGTTCTCGAAGAAGAACAAGGTCGATATCTACGAAACCCCATTCGACAACCTGCACGTGGTTACCGCCACGGCGGAGTTGGCCGACCTGCAGCCCAAGCTCGAGGCCAAGCACAAGATCAACAAGCTGCGCAAATTGCTCGAAGAGCTCGACGAGGATTACGATCGGATCTACATCGATACCCCGCCGGCGCTGAATTTCTATGCGGTATCAGCGTTGATCGCGGCTGATCGAGTGCTGATCCCCTTCGACTGCGACAGTTTCTCGCGCCAGGCGCTGTACGGCCTGCTGGCCGAGATCGAAGAGTTGAGGGACGACCACAACGAAGGCCTGCTGGTCGAAGGCATCGTGGTCAATCAATTCCAGTCACGCGCCAGCCTGCCGCAGCAGATGCTCGATGAGCTGATCGAAGAGGGCCTGCCGGTGTTGCCGGTGTACCTGACCAGCTCGGTGAAGATGCGCGAATCGCACCATGCCAGCCTGCCGCTGATCCACCTGGATCCGCGGCACAAGCTGACCCAGCAGTTCGTCGAGCTGCACGCGTTGCTCGAAGAAAACGCCTAAACGCCCTGGCTGCGCAGCCACTCCAGTAATGAGTGGAGTGGAAATGCGCCAGCCTGACGGCTGATTTCGCGACCGTTCTTGAACAGGATCAAGCTTGGGATCGAGCGGATGCCCAGTTGGCTGGCCAGATTGCGGTTGGCTTCGCTATCGAGCTTGGCCAAACGGCAGCGACCGCTCAGTTGCGCCGCTGCCTGGGTGAAGATCGGCGCGAACGACTTGCACGGCCCACACCAGTCGGCCCAGACGTCCAGCAACAAGGGCAGATCGCCTTTGATCTGGCTGGCGTAGTTTGCCTCGCTCAGATCGAACGGCCGGCTCAGCAACACGGCCTGTTTGCAGCGGCCGCATTTGGGCGTGTCGTTCAGGCGCTCGGCCGGCAGGCGGTTGAGGCCGTTGCAGTGTGGGCAGGGGATCACTAGTGGATCGGACATTGTGACTCCTTATGAATGCGATTCTGACCGGAAATTCTGGGGCTGCTTTGCAGCCCTTTCGCGACACAAGGCCGCTCCTACAGTTGACCGCGTAAGTCGGTATTACGCGGTGCCTGTAGGGGCGGCCTGGTGTCGCGAAAGGGGCGCATAGCGCCCCCCGACGTCCTCAAAAGTTACTCACGACGAGCAACTGATTTCCAGATGCTTGCCCCACTCCGGCGGGCGCTCGGCGTAGGCCTGCATGCCCGGCTGCTCTTCGAACGGCCTGCTCAACACCTGATGCAGGCGGCGCACTTCGGTGTAGTCACCGCCATTGGCCGCTTCGATGGCCTTCTGTGCCAGGTAATTGCGCAGCACGTACAGTGGGTTGACCGCATGCATACGCTCGCGGCGGCCCTCGGCGTTGGCTGGCTCGCGCTCACAGCGGGCCAGATAGGTCGCGCTCCAGGCATCGAAGCCGGCCAGATCGACAAAATCGTCGCGTACTACCTGCAGGGCCGCTGCGGCGGGCTGATCGCCAAGCCGGCGGAAGAACAGCGTGTAGTCGACGCCGCCGCTCTGCATACGTTGCAGCAGGGTTTCGACCAATTGCAGGTCGTCGTCCTCGGCGGTAGTCAGGCCCAGGCGGCGGCGCATCAGGTCGAGGTAGTGGGTCTGGTACAGCGGCAGGAACAGGCCCAGCGCCTGCTTCAGTGCCTCGACCTCGACAAACGGAGTCAAGGCCTGGGCCAGTGCGCTGAGGTTCCAGTGGGCGATGGGCACCTGATTGCTGTAGCTGTAACGCCCCTGATTGTCAGAGTGGTTGCAGATGAAGTTGGCGTCGAAGTCGTCGAGGAAGGCAAACGGGCCGAAGTCGAAGGTGATGCCCAGGATCGACATGTTGTCGGTGTTCATCACCCCATGGCAGAAACCATAGGCCTGCCAGCGCGCGACCAACTCGGCGTTGCGCTCGACGATGGTCTGGAACATCGCCAGGTACGGTTGCTCGGCGCTGCGGCATTCAGGGTAATGCTGCTCCAGCACATGGTCGATCAGCAGCTGCTGCTGTTCTGGCTGGCGGGTGTAATAGAAATACTCGAAGTGGCCAAAACGGATATGGCTCTGTGCCAGGCGCAGGATCATTGCCGCGCTCTCCTGGGTCTCACGCCACACCGGCGTGCTCGAGCCGATCACGCACAGCGCGCGGCTGCTGGGGATGCCCAAGGCGTGCAGGGCTTCGGAACCGAGGAACTCGCGGATAGACGAGCGCAGCACGGCGCGGCCATCACCCATACGCGAATAAGGCGTTTGCCCGGCACCCTTGAGGTGCAGGTCCCAGTGCTCGCCGGCATCGTTGACTACTTCGCCCAGCAGCAATCCGCGGCCATCGCCCAGACGCGGCGTATAGCCGCCGAACTGGTGCCCGGAGTAGACCATCGCCCGTGGGTCGGCGTCTTGCCAGGACTGGTGGCCGCTGAACAGCTCGGCAAACAGCGGCAGCGCTGCCTGCGCCGGGTCGAGATCGAGCAGGGCCATCGCCGACTCGCTGGCCACTACCACCCGCGGCTCGGCGATCGGGTCAGGCAGTACCTGAGTGGAGAAGGCATCGCCGAGGCGGGCGAAGCGATTGTCGAAGGTCAGTTGGTCTAGGGCTTTCACGGGCCGGCTCCTGGCATGGCGGACGAGGGCCAGGCCCTCGCCGCGAGTGTGCGGTGCATGCCGGTTTGAGTCCAGTCAGAACGGTTGAGTGCCTTCGGGTTTTGTCCCGTCGCCACCTTCAACGGCGATCAGCTTCTGTTTGTGGCCCTGGGTGTCCATCAGGAACACTTCGACCTGGCGCACCGAGATCTTGATGTCGTGGGCCTTGAACTCGCGGCTGATGTAGCGGTTGATCTCGTCCAGGGTCGGGTTGCGGTCGCCGAGGTCGCGCACGTGCATGCGCAACTCGTGATCCAGCGAGCTCTCGCCGAAGTTGAGGAAATACACCAGCGGTTCTGGGTCTTTCAGCACGCGCGGGTTGTCATGTGCGCCCTTGAGCAGCAGTTCACGTACCAGGTCCAGGTCCGAGCCGTAGTCGATGCCCAGTTTCAGCGTGACCCGGGTGACCGTGTCGGTCAGCGACCAGTTGATCAACTGGCCGGTGATGAAGGTCTTGTTGGGGACGATGATGTCCTTGCGGTCGAAGTCGGTGATGGTGGTGGCGCGGATGCGGATCTTGCTCACCGTGCCGGACAGGTTGCCGATGGTGATGGTGTCGCCGATACGCACCGGGCGCTCGAACAGGATCATGATCCCGGAGATGAAGTTGGCGAAGATTTCCTGCATGCCAAAGCCAATCCCCAGCGACAGTGCAGCCACCAGCCATTGCAGCTTGTCCCAGCTGACGCCCAGGGTCGACAAGGTACTGACGAAACCGACCCCGGCAATCACGTAGGACAGCAGTGTGGTGGTGGCATAGGCGCTGCCCTGCGCCAGGTTCAGGCGTGACAGCACCAGCACTTCGAGCAGGCCCGGCAGGTTGCCGGCCAGGGCGAAGGTGATGCCGATGATCACCAGTGCGCCGAGCAGGTCACCCAGGCTGATCGGCACCATGCTGGCGGCGGCGCCGGTACCGCTGGTGTACTCGTAAAGGGTGAAGTTGTTGAGGTAGGCGAACACCGAAAGCAGGTCTGCCCAGACCCAGTACAGGCCACCGATGAAGCCGCCGAGCAGGGCCAGGCGGATCAGGCGCAGCGATTGCTGGTTGACCTGTTCGATGTCCAGGGTCGGCTCCTCGACGATCACCTCGCCGTCGAGCCCTTCCTTGCTTGCCTGGCGCTTGCTCAGCGCGCGCTGATAGGCCAGGCGCCGCGCGGCAACCGACAGGCCGCGTACGAACGCTGCCTCGATCACCAGCCAGAACAGCAGCAGGTACAAGGTGTAGATCAAACGGTCGGTGAGTTTCAGGGCGGTGTAGTAGTAGCCGAAGCACACGGCCACGAACAACGCCATCGGCAGCGCCGTGAAGGCCACCCCGACGATCTTGCGAAACAGTGACGTGTCGCGGTGCGCCGGGCTACTCAACAGCAGGCGGCTGAGCAACCAGGCCATCAAGGCATAGCAGGTCAGTACTACGCCGATGCCAAGCACGTCACTGGCCAGCGCCGACGGCTGGTGTTCGGCCACGGCGACCACCCCGACCAGCGCCAGCACCACGGTACCCAGACGCCGCACCCAGCCACGCAGGAACTGCACCTGCGGCTTGTGCCAGCGGAAATGCACCTCGGCCACGCCGCCCGGCGCGAGAATCCGGTAGGCGGTGTAGAACACCAGCCAGGCCTGAGCCAGCTGCCACAAGGCAGCACTCAGGTTGGCATTCTGCCCGCGTGCATCGACCTGGAGGATATACGCGCACAAGGCCAGGGTCAGGCTCAGCGGCATCGCCAGCAGCACGTTGATCAGCAGCGCCTGCGGCGTGTGCCACTGGCTGTCGCGTTTGAAGTGGCCGATGTCCTGATGCACCTTGCTCAAGCGCTGATACAAGTAGCGCCGGCGCCACTGCAGCACTCCTATCAGCAGCAATAGCGGCAGGAACAGCAATGGCCGCAGGCTGAGGCCTTGCAGCACTTCCTTGACGCCCGAACCCCACGGCAGGTTGGCCACCTGATCGATCAGGCGCCCGGGCACGCTGCTCAGCCATTCCCAGTCCAGCGGCTTGTTGCTGGGGATCCAGAACATCTGCTCTTCCAGGGTGGTGCGCAACCCCTGAGCGGTGCTGACCAGCTGCTTCTGGTTCAGCTGCAGGGTGATCGATTCGTTGAGCAATGCCGAAAGCTCACGGTTGAGCCGTTCGAGCAGGTCGCTGCGGGTGATGGCCACTTCCAACAGTGCCTTGCGCAGTTCGGGCGTGACGTCCTCGGCAGGCTGGCTGGCGAGCACGCCATCGACGTAGCTGACGGGGCTGCTCATCTGCTCGCGCTGCTGGTTGACCTCGAACTGATACAGGCGGATATCGGCGATCTGGTCGGCCAGGTCGCGGTCGAGCTTCAAATGCGGCAGGCTCTGTTTTTGCTTGTAGAGGATCTTGGACAGCAACAGGCTGCCCTTGAGCACGTCGATCTGTTCATCAAGCACCTGATCGGCCTGGGTCAGGCTGTCGAGCTGAGTTTTGGTCTTGAGGTTCTGCTGGGTCAGCTCGTTGAGCCGGTCGGTACTCTTGAGCAGGTAGTCGGAGAGCTTGAGGTTGGCGGCGCTCTCATTGGCCAGCAGGACACTGCCGCCGGACTTCTGCGCTTCCAGCGATTGCTGGGTCACCGCTTGCTGCGACTGCGCAAGGCGTTTGTCGTTGATCAGCGTCTGCAGTTGCTGGATTTCCTGCTCCAGGCGCGCGGTGCGCTCGACCAGCACGTCGTGCTGAGCGCTGCCCAGGTCCTGCAGCAGGCCGTTGCCGGCCAGTTCCTGGCGGCGCAGCAGGGTTTGCGCGTTGAGCGAGGCGAGCTCGGCGGCGAGCTGATTGCGTTGGTCGGCGGAGAGGGCCTTGCCAGCGTCCTTGCCGGACTTGAGGCTGCTGTTGATCTGCTGGATGCGCGTCTGGTTGTTGCTGATCTGCGCTTGCGCCCGTTCCGGGCGGGTCTGCGAACTGATCATCAGGCTGTTGGCATCGGCCAGCGCCTTTTGCAGCTCGCCTTGCAGCGTGCTGCGCTCGCTGAGCAGTTGCTCGAGTTGCGGCACGCTCAGGTTGGCATAGCGCTGGGTGACGGGAGCCGGTGTGCTCGCCTTGAGCTTGGCCAGCTCGCGTTGGGCCTCGCTGGTCAAGCGCGGCGCGTCGGCCAACTGCTGCTTCAGCGCCTTGAGCTTGGCCGCGCTGTCCTGCTGGCTGGCGAGCAGGCTCAGGGTCTGCTCGAGCACTTGCTGCAGGCTCTTCTGGTCAGCCTCGGGCAGCTTGCGCTCGGCGATCTTGTCGAGGCTGTTCTGCACGCTGGCAGTGGTCGGGGCCTCGGCAGCGGTGGCGCCGAAAGAGAGGGACAGGCACAGCCCGAGCAGGGCTGCGCGAAGGTGCACGCGCAGGGACATAAGCAGAGTCTTGTCAGGGGTTCGTGTGATACGAGGCAAGTCGAGGGCTACAGGAACAAGCCCGGGCCGGGGCGAGTTCCTTCGGGGAATTTGACGCCGACTTTGTCGATCTTGTTCCCGTCCATGACTGCGACCGTCCAGATTGTGCCGTGCCATTCGATCTGATCGCCTACTACTGGAGCGCCTCCGACCTTTTGTCGGATGAACTGCGCCAGCGCCATATCGGCGTTCAAACCGTCCAGTTGCAGGCCATAAAGTGCTGCTACCTGGCCCAGTTCGGCATCGCCTTCGAGAACGAAATCGCCAAAGAAGCGCAGGTCCAGGCCACGTTGTGGCGCCTGGCTGAACAGCTTGCCCAGCGCCGGCAGGTTATGCTCGTGGCCGATCACGCAGAGCATGTCGTCCACTTCGAGCACGGTACTGCCGGATGGGTGCAGCAGCTGCTCGCCGCGAAACAGCGCGGCAATCCGCGTGCCTTCGGGCATCTTCAGCTCGCGCAGGGCGGCGCCGATGCACCACTTTTCTGCGCCGAGGCGGTAGACGAACATCTCCCACTCGCTGGTGATGTGTACCTCCAGCGCCGAGCGCGAGATTGGTGCCGGGTCTGGCGGTACCGTGACCTTGAGCAGCTTGGCCATCCACGGCAGGCTGGTGCCCTGCACCAACAGCGAGATCAACACGATGAAGAAGGCCAGGTTGAAGAACAGCTGCGCTTGCGGCAGCCCCGCCATCAGCGGGAACACGGCCAGAATGATCGGTACCGCGCCGCGCAAACCGACCCAGGCAATGAAGCCCTTTTCACGGTCATGGAAGGCCTTGAACGGCAGTAGCGCGGCGAGCACCGACAGTGGCCGCGCCACCAGGATCATCCACAGCGCCAGGCCCAGCGCCGGCACTGCAATCGGCAGCAGGTCATGTGGCGTGACCAGCAGCCCGAGCACCAGGAACATGCCGATCTGCGCCAGCCAGGCCATGCCGTCGAGCATGTGCAAAATACCGTGGCGGCTGCGGATCGGCCGGTTGCCGAGCACCAGGCCGCACAGATAAACCGCGAGGAAGCCGCTGCCGTGCAGGGCGTTGGTCAGCGAAAACACCACCAGCCCGCCAGCCACTACCAGAATCGGGTAGAGGCCGCTGGCGAGGTTGATGCGGTTGACCATCTGCAGCATCAGCCAGCCGCCGCCCAAACCCAGCAGGCCGCCGATACCGAACTCGCGCAGCAGGTGAGTGAGCAGGCTCCAGTGCAGGCCGGTCTGGCCGCTGGCGATCATGTCGATCAGGGTTACGGTGAGGAATACCGCCATCGGGTCGTTGCTGCCCGATTCGATCTCGAGCGTGGCGGTGACCCGCTCGTTGAGGCCTTTGCCACCGAGCAGCGAGAACACCGCCGCAGCGTCGGTCGAGCCGACGATGGCGCCGATCAACAGGCCCTGGATCAGGCTCAGATCGAACAGCCAGGCCGCGACCATGCCGGTCAGCGCCGTGGTGATCAATACCCCGACCGTGGCCAGCGACAGCGCCGGCCACAGCGCTACGCGAAAGCTCGCCACCCGTGTGCGCAGGCCGCCGTCGAGGAGGATTACCGCCAGCGCCAAGTTGCCCACCAGGTAGGCAGTCGGGTAGTTGTTGAAAATGATCCCGCCGCCGTCGACGCCGGCCACCATGCCGACCGCCAGAATGATGACCAGAATCGGAATGCCCAGGCGCGATGACAGCGAGCTGACCAGAATACTTGCACCCACCAGCAATGCGCCGATCAGGAACAGGCTGTTGATGGTGCTTGCATCCAAGGGCGGTACTCCGGAGAAACGGGGGGACAGGCGGCGCTGTTACGCAGGTTGCGTGCCAACTGATTCTAACCCGAGGCGCTCGCGGGCTGTAAAGCGTTACCGCATATTGATGCGGCATCCAGGTTGAAGTGCGGGCTCCCATTTGCACAGGCCACCGCGCATGATCCACCCCGACGATATACCTCTGGCGGACATTGCCCGCCGTTATCTGGGCCAGTTCCCTGACCTGCATGGGCTGGCCCGTCAGGCCGCCGGCCATGTGCTGCGCCGTCAGCTCGGTCACTGGCTCGACCCTGATCAGGTGTTCTGGCATGAGTTCGACAGCGCCAGCAGCAGCCCGCGGACCTACACCGGTTTTTGCCACGGCGGCCCACCGCGGCGCTCGATGAGCCTGACCGAGCTGATGATCCAGCGCTTCAGCCCGGCGCAACAGGCCAATATCGACCAGTTGTCGGTGTACGGCGGCTTTTATCGAGTGGACGCCAGCCATACCGTTTTCGATGAGCGCAACGAGCTGCGTCTGGCGGCCCAGAGCGTGCTGGAGCAGTGTTGGGCGATGGACTTCGCGGCAACCTACCGCAAGCGTTTGGCGCGGTTTCGAGCCGAGCGCGGCGAGGACTTCTGCCTGTTAGCCCGCTCGCGGTTTCTGGCTGTACTCGGCCAGGCTGCACTGAGCAACGATGAGCGGCACGAAATACTCGCGGCCTCGCTGGTCCGCTCGCAGTTGCCAGCGACCCGCAAGGCTCTGCGCCTGTCGTATGGCGACAACCACCTCAGCGGTTGGGCTCGCCTGAGTCTGGGCGGGGTTGCGGCGCGAACCCTGCTGCTGCGTACGTTGCCCAGTGGCAAACGCTGCCTGTATCTGGCAGGCGAGCATGCCGGCATGGTGCTGCTCAACGATGAGCAGACGCTTGAGGCGTGGCTGGTCGAGCAAGCGGCAACAGCGCAGGGGCAGGAGCGGTTGATGAGCGATTTTGTCGGCAGTGACTTGCTGAGCCAGTCGCTGCGTCCGCGTCTGCAAAAGTACCTGGACTTGCTGGCGCAGCCCGATCATACGCTGCTGATCAGCAGCCAGCCGCTGCGCGGAGATGTGTTCGTGCGCCTGCGTGATCAGGCGTTGGTTACCCTGGCCAGTGATGCCGATGAGCGCCTTACTACCAACGCTCAGTTACGCAGGCAGCGCTGGCTGTCCGGGCTGCAAACTGCGGCGTTGATCCTGGCGCCCATGAGCATTGCGGGTTGGCCTGTGGCCCTGACAGCGTTGGGCATCGGTGTCGGTTGCCTCGCGCTGCATGTGGACCAGGCCATCAATGGTAAGCGCGAGTGGCGCGCAGCTGCCTGGTGGGCGGTGTTGCTGGATATCCTGTTCATCCTCCTGGACAGCGCACTGATGCGCTCCACCGAGCTGTTTGCTCCAGGTCGGTTACCACCGCCGCGCACGCTCCAGGCGCCGCTGGCGATTGCCGACGACAGCTGGGAAGAATTCATGCAGCCCGCCGCTGACGCGCTGTTGCTCCGTTCCGATCAAGCTCTGGCCCGTCAGCAAACGGCGCTGGCGCGGGTGCCGTGGGCCGACGCCGGCCAGGTCGATGAGCGCGGGTGGTATCTGGATGCGTTCAGTGAGCCTTACGCGGTCTATCGCGATGAACTCGGCTATGGCGCACCGGCGATAGCCGAGTACAGCCATGCGCCGCAGCGCTACAACAACCTGTGGCGCGGGCTACCGCTGGACGATCGGCTGGCGGTCTGTATCGACCGTAGCCATGCCCTGGCCGAGGCACTTGAGCAGATTGGTCAGTACAGCCCGGTCACCTTGTATCGCGCTGCTTCAGGTATGCGCAGCACCGGTACTGCGGCTTTTCGCAGTGGTCAGGTCACGGTGGGAGATGTACTGGTGAGTACCGAGTTCACCTCGTTCACCGAGAATCCCTACGTGCTTTGGGAGGTGTTCAACAGCCCTGAGGTGCAGATATCCGGCAGGCCAGCCTTCGATGATGGCGCGGTGGTATATGTGCTGGAACCAGGCGAGCATGTGCGGGCGACACCGGTCGCGGCGTTTTCCAGCAGACCTGATGAGGCTGAGTCGTTGATGCTACCTGGGCGCTATGTCGAGGTCACGCGCATCACCGCCGTCGACAATGCGCGGTATCGCTTTATCGAGGTGCGCCTGAGGGCGCTGGCGCAGCCTCTGCAAGGAGGCCTGGTGCATGATCTGCGTAGTGGCGAGGTGTTTGATCGGGAGGTGCTGGCGCAGCGGTTGGGGGCAGGCGGAGATGATTCATTGATGCGGCGGTTCTTTCCGCTGCCGACGTAACGATTGGGGCCGCAAAGCGACCCCATTTAGCCTGAGTTACGGCTGCTTCACTTCCCGCATCGGCTTGCCTTTGACCGGCGCGCCGTTGGCCACGTAGTACTTGGCGGTGCTGCGCGGCAGCGGCTGGCGGCCACGGATCTTGTCGGAGATTTTCTCGGCGATCATGATCGTGGTGGCATTGAGGTTGCCGGTGATGATGATCGGCATGATCGACGCATCGACCACCCGCAGCCCTTGCATGCCATGCACACGGCCCTGATCGTCGACCACGGCCATCTCGTCGGTGCCCATCTTGCACGAGCAGGACGGGTGGAATGCGGTTTCGGCATGCTCGCGGATGAACTTGTCGAGCTCTTCATCGGTTTGCACGTGGGCGCCCGGGCTGATTTCGCGGCCGCGGTACTGGTCCAGCGCAGGCTGGGCCATGATCTCGCGGGTCAAACGGATACCGTCGCGGAATTCCTGCCAGTCCTGTTCAGTCGCCATGTAGTTGAAGAGAATGCTCGGATGCTGGCGCGGATCCTTGGACTTGAGCTGAATACGGCCGCGGCTAGGCGAGCGCATCGAGCCCATGTGCGCCTGGAAACCGTGTTCCTTGACGCCATTCGAGCCGTTGTAATTGATCGCCACCGGCAGGAAGTGGTACTGGATGTTCGGCCACTCGAATTCAGGCCGGGAGCGAATGAAGCCGCCCGCCTCGAACTGGTTGCTGGCGCCGATACCGGTGCCGTTGAACAGCCATTCGGCACCGATGGCCGGCTGGTTCCACCACAGCAGCGATGGGTACAGCGAGACTGGCTGGGTGCAGGCGTACTGCAGGTACAGTTCAAGGTGATCCTGCAGGTTTTCACCAACGCCTGGCAGGTCGTGTACCACGGGCACGTCGAGGCTTTCGAGCAGTGCACGCGGGCCGACGCCGGAGCGTTGCAGCAGTTGCGGCGAAGCAATCGCGCCGGAGCTGACGATGACTTCCTTGCGCGCACGGGCTTCCATGCGCTCTTCACTGTCGCCGACCAGGTAGGTCACGCCGACAGCGCGTTTGCCTTCGAACAGGATCCGGTCACTCAGGGCATGGGTGACGATGGTCAGGTTCGGGCGCTTCTTGGCCTGGTCCAGGTAGCCGCGCGCGGTGCTCGAGCGACGGCCGTTCTTGGTCACCGAACGGTCCATCGGGCCGAAGCCTTCCTGCTGGTAGCCGTTGAGGTCTTCAGTGCGCGGGTAACCAGCCTGTACGCCGGCTTCGACCATGGCGTGGAACAGTGGGTTGTTGCCGGCTTTGGGCGTGGCAACGCTGACCGGGCCGTCACCGCCGTGATAATCGTTGGGGCCGATATCGCGGGTTTCGGCCTTTTTGAAGTACGGCAGGCAGTCGAGGTAGGTCCAGTCTTCCAGGCCTGGCAGCTTGGCCCAGCCATCGAAGTCCATGGCGTTGCCGCGGATGTAGCACATGCCGTTGATCAGCGACGAGCCACCCAGGCCTTTGCCACGGCCACATTCCATGCGACGGCCGTCCATGTGCGGCTCTGGATCGGTTTCGTAGGCCCAGTTGTAGCGACGGCCCTGCAGCGGGAAGGCCAGCGCGGCCGGCATCTGGGTGCGGAAGTCGAAGCGATAGTCAGGGCCGCCAGCTTCGAGCAGTAGCACGCTGACGTTGGCGTCTTCGGTCAGGCGGGTGGCGATGGTGTTACCGGCCGAGCCGGCACCGACGATGATGTAATCGAACTGTTGGGACATGCAAGTACCCTCGTTGTGGCGGTGTCAGGGAGCAAAGCGCCCGCGCCATAAGGCGCGGGCCTAACTACACAGGGTGCTTAGAACACCGAGGTGTAGCCGCCGAGCTCGACCTGAACCGACTTGATGCGGGTGTACTGGGCCAGCGAGCTGACGCCGTTTTCGCGGCCGACACCGGATTGCTTGTAACCACCGACCGGCATTTCTGCCGGCGACTCGCCCCAGGCGTTGATCCAGCAGATGCCGGCTTCAAGCTGGTGAATGATGCGGTGGGCGCGGCTGATGTCGTTGGTGCAGACGCCGGCAGCCAGACCGTATTCGGTATCGTTGGCGCGGCGGATGACTTCTTCTTCGGTCTCGTAGCTGAGGATGCTCATGACCGGGCCGAAGATCTCTTCCTTGACGATGGTCATGTCGTCGCTGCAGTCGGTGAACACAGTCGGCGCAACGAAGGCACCCTTGGCCAGGTCGCCTTCGCTCAGACGCTCGCCGCCGCAGAGGACGCGGGCGCCTTCTTCCTTACCTTTGGCGATGTAGCCGAGCACGCTTTCCATGTGCTGGAAGCTGACCAGCGGGCCGAAGTTGGTGTTCTCGTCTTCCGGGTTGCCAATGCGGATGCGCGCAACGCGCTCGGCGATCTTGGCTTCGAAGGCGGCTTTCATCGACGCCGGGATGAATACCCGGGTGCCGTTGGTGCAGACCTGGCCGGAGCTGTAGAAGTTGGCCATCATGGCGATGTCGGCGGCCTTGTCGAGGTCGGCATCGGTGCAGATGATCAGCGGCGACTTGCCGCCCAGTTCCATGGTGACTTCCTTGAGCGACGAGCTCGAGGCGCTGGCCATGACTTTCTTGCCGGTGGTGGTGCCGCCGGTGAACGATACTTTTTCGATGCGCGGGTGCTCGGTCAGCAAGGTGCCGACTTCACGGCCGCTGCCGGTGAGGACGTTGAACACGCCATTCGGCAGGCCGGCTTCGGTGTAGATCTCGGCCAGTTTCAGGGTGGTCAGCGAGGTAACTTCCGACGGCTTGAAGATCATCGCGTTGCCGGCCGCCAGGGCTGGCGCCGATTTCCACAGGGCGATCTGGATCGGGTAGTTCCACGCGCCGATACCGGCGGTCACGCCCAGCGGTTCGCGGCGGGTGTAGACGAACGAGCTTTCGCGCAGCGGGATCTGCTCGCCTTCGATGGCCGGGACCAGGCCTGCGTAGTACTCGAGCACGTCGGCGCCGGTGACGATGTCGACGTAACGGGTTTCCGAGTAGGACTTGCCGGTGTCGAGGGTTTCCAGCATGGCCAGCTCATCGTTGCGCTCGCGCAGGATGTCAACAGCACGACGCAGGATGCGCGAACGCTGCATGGCAGTCATCGCGGCCCAGACTTTCTGGCCACGTTCGGCGCTCTCGACGGCACGTTCGACGTCAGCTGCAGTGGCGCGCTGGACGTGGGCGAGGACTTCGCCGGTCGCCGGGTTGATGGCTTCGAAGGTGGCATCGCTGCCAGCGTCGACATAACCACCATCGATGTAGAGTTTTTGCGTTCCGAAACGGGCCATAGAATCCTCGCAAGTGCAGTGTGTGATTGGCTAGCCGCGTTGCGCTCCTGCTAATGAGGCAGTCGCTGCGTGCGATCGTTCAGCCGCCTGGGGCGTTGTATCCAGGGCGTGCTGCTTAGCCAGTTGTAAATCCATGTATTCGTAGGCAATCCGAATTGCCTGCTCGGTATCGAACGCGTCGCCCGAGAGCGCGCCACGCAACCACAGGCCGTCGATCAAGGCTGCCAGGCCGCGGGCGGCCTTGCGCGCATGGTAGAGCGGCAGGACGCGGCGAAACTGGCAGCACAGGTTGGAATAAAGGCGGTGATCGTTGATCCGCTGCAACCTGTGCAAGGACGGCTGGTGCATGCTGGCGGCCCAGAAGGCCAACCAGGTTTTCATTGCCGGGCCGCTGACCTGGCTGGCGTCGAAGTTGCCCTCGACGATGACTCTCAGGTGCGCCCGCGGGCTGTCGTCGGTGAGGGCTAGTCGACGGGCGACGGTGCCTTCGCTCAACGCATTCATGAGGTGGCGCATGGTCGCTGCGATCAGGCCGTTCTTGTCCTGAAAGTAGTGACTGATGATGCCGTTCGACACTCCAGCCAAACGGGCGATCAGCGCAATGCTGGCATCTCCCAGACCGACCTGATCGACCGCCTGCAGGGTGGCTTCGATCAACTGCTGACGGCGAATGGGTTGCATACCGACCTTGGGCATCTGGCAAATCTCCTCAGGCCTGCGGACAGACGACAAGCGGCTGCCTCGGCGAAGGCCAGTCTATTTTGTTTTGATTGAACGTTCAATCAATAAAGAATAAGCTCTGCGACAATTTGTGCCATTGACAGTTGTTTAAGGCTGTCGAGAAGGCATCGATTGGCACCCCAGAAAAACGTGCAACCCCCGGAATACAAGGCGTTGACGGGCATGGGCGCTGCGCGATACAGAATCTGCCGAGCGGTCGCGAGACTGCGCGCAGGGCCCTCGGAGCGGGGCTTGGCTCTGTAGTTGTGCATCGTTTCGCTACGGGATCACGGTTTTCCTGAGTGCTTTTATAACACCTGTCGCAGTGGCATTAATTGACCAATTGCACGGGATTGACTGATTAGCCTCCACCCCAGCACTGCCCGGAGCATTCGTGCAATGAGTTCTGCCTCCCTAACCAAACCCCCCGCCGAGAGGGTCCGGGTCAACAACGTGGTGTTCATCACCTCTGCGCTGCTGATCCTTGTTCTGACTGCCTTGCTTATCGCTGTACCCGACACCGCCGGTGAAGTGCTCAACGTCGCCCAGACCTGGCTGACGCGCAGCTTCGGCTGGTATTACATGCTGGTGATTGGCGGCTACCTGGTGTTCGTCATCGTTCTGGCCTTCTCCAGCTTCGGCAAGCTCAAGCTGGGCGGCAAGGATGACCAACCGGACTTCAGCTACGGTGCCTGGGCCGGCATGCTGTTCTCGTCGGGCATCGGTATCTCGCTGCTGTACTTCGGTGCGTCCGAGCCGCTGGATCATTACTTCAACCCGCCCGAAGGCACCTCGGCCAGCGCAGAAGCGGCGCGCCAGGGCCTGCAGCTGACCTTCCTGCACTGGGGCCTGCACGGCTGGGCGATCTATGCCCTGGTTGGCCTGGCAGTCGGCTACTTCGCCTATCGGCACAACCAGCCGCTGGCCTTGCGTTCGGCGCTGTACCCGTTGATGGGCGAGCGCTGGGTCAAGGGCAGCGCCGGCCATGCGGTGGACATTTTCGGCATGTTCGTGACCCTGCTGGGGCTGGTGACCAACCTCGGTATCGGCTCGATGCAGGTTGCCTCGGGGCTCGAGTACCTGTTCGGCATGACGCACAGCAACACTAACCTGCTGATCGTCATTCTGGTCATGGCAACGGTGGCGACGGTGGCCGCGGTATCGGGTGTGGAAAACGGCATCCGCCGTCTGTCCAACTTGAATATCGTGCTGTTCAGCGGCCTGCTGATCTTCGTTTTGCTGGCCGGCGATACCCTGCACCTGCTCAACGGCTTTGTGCAGAACACCGGCGACTATCTCAACGGCATCGTGCTGAAGACCTTTGACCTGTATGTGTACGAGAACGAAGCGGGCAAGTCCGAGCGCTGGTTGGGCCTGTGGACCGTGTTCTACTGGGCCTGGTGGATTTCCTGGGGACCGTTCGTGGGCATGTTCATCGCCCGTATCTCCAAGGGCCGCACCGTGCGCGAGCTGGTTGCCGGCGTGCTGCTGATCCCGTTGGGCTTTACCCTGGCCTGGCTGTCGATCTTCGGCAACACCGCACTGGACCTGGTGATGAACCATGGTGCGGTGGAGCTGGGCAAGACGGCGCTTGAGCAGCCATCGATGTCGATCTACCAACTGCTGGAATACTTCCCGGCAGCCAAGATCGTCATCGGGGTGGCGGTGTTCGTCGGCTTCGTGCTGTTCCTGACCCCGGCCGACTCCGGCGCGGTGATGATGGCCAACCTGTCGTGCAAGGGCGGCCAGGTCGACGAGGACGCGCCGCACTGGATGGTGGTGTTCTGGTCGGTGGTAATCACCCTGGTAACCATTGGCCTGCTGCTGGCCGGCAACTTCGCCGCCATGCAGACCATGGTCGTGCTCGCAGGGCTGCCGTTCTCTGTGGTGCTGGTGCTGTTCATGTTCGGCTTGTACAAGGCCATGAAGCAGGACGCGCAACTGGAGCAGGAGCGGGCCGAGCTGGCCGCGCGCGGCCGTCGCGGTTTCAGCGAGCGGCTCAGTGCGATGGAGTTGCAGCCGACCCAGGCGGTGGTTCAGCGCTTCATGGACAAACACGTCAGTCCGGCCCTCAAGGACGCCGCAGCGCAGCTGCAGGCGCAGGGTTTCGAAGTCGAGACCCGCTTAGGCCAGTCGCGCAATATGATGGGCCTGCGGGTGATGATGGAAGAGGGCAACCCGTTCGTCTACGAGGTCAGCCTGGACGGCTACCTGGCGGCGCCCAACGAGGCACAGGTGCAAGGCGAGGCCGATGTGCGCCAACGCTATTATCGCGCCGAGGTCTATCTGCACGATGGTAGTCAGGAGTACGACCTGATGGGCTTCTTGCCGGAGCAGATCGTTCGCGACGTGCTTGATCAGTTCGAGAGCCATCGCCAGGTGCTGGGTCGCGTGTACAGCTAGAACACGTGCGCAGCTCTGCTTGAAACAGGCCTTGTCCATTGGACAGGGCCTGTTTCGTTATAGCGCCAACTGCCTGATGGCGCAGTGTCGACCCCAGCAATAACTAACACCGGAGCACCCGCCACTACGCGTTAGGTTGAGCCTTTTCTCCTCAGGAAAGTGCCGCCATGCCCAGCAACCCATCCGCAACAGCTTTTGATTTCCGTGCCAGCGTAGCTGCTCAATTCGCCAACCGCCCTGGCCTGCGCCAGATCGCGGCTGAGCGGATCATGCAACTCTTGATCGAACACCATCCCATTCTCAAGACTGCCAGACCTGACATGCATTCAGCTGAAGGGCTGATGCTGATGACACCTGGACTTCCTCTCCGACCGCTGGTCGACCTGGTGCTGCAAGCGCTGATGGACGGCAAGTTGCTGGACTTGTCGCCGGTAGACAACGTTGCCCAGTACTTCTGCCTGGAACCGGCTAGGCGCTTTTATGCGATCGAAGACTCCATGACCACCGGCGAGGGCGATGTCATAAAGCCTGAGCGGCTGCAGACAGGGTTGGACGAACTGATTAGGCAGTTGCCAGATGACTTCTGTCAGGCCCAGGTCGACTATTGGCGGGCGGCTGGCAGCATGGGCGTCGACCACCTGAGCTGGCTGCAGCAACTGCTCAAATCGGCGCTACTCTGCAACTTGCCCTGGCAGGTGCTGGACGAACAGCAGGCGCAGTGCGTGCGCGAGCTGCTGGCACGCGGCAATGTGCCGTCCGGTGCGTATCTGGTGCAGGTCGAACTGGACATCGGCGGGGCTACCTTCAGCGAGACATTGCCAAACCTGCTGATTCAGGCGCAATGGGACGAGCGCGAGTCCCTTCTGTGGTGCGCACCCTCGGGGGTCATCCGTGCATTCGACTCGTTCGACGAGTTTGCTGCTGCGCTTGCCGACGAGCTCGGCGTGCGTTACCGCTTCGAGGCCATGACCTGGCACCGCTTTGCGTTGGAGGGCGACTGCTTTGTGCAGCAGGCGGCAATGTTGCTGGATATTCTCCTGGCGACGCTGTCGCGGCTGCGCCCCGCCTTGTTGGCAGATGTCGGCGCGCTTGAGCAGGCATATGCCTCGCTGAGCGACCCTGCCAGCTTCTTCATCCCGGCCTATTCCAACGTTGGCAATACCAAACTGATCCTGCCTCCAGGACTGAATAGAGCGTCTTCCGAGGACAGCTTTGCCCACCAGTGTGGCCTGTTCGAGCTGGCCTTGGCGCAGGCTGACTCCGACGGTATCGCTGCACTTGATGGCATTCTTGACCTGCATGGCTACGCCAGCCAGCGTTTGCGTGAGCAGATGTTGAGTGATCATCCGATCGACGCCAACTACTTTGCGGATGACCTGTTGCTGACCCTGAGCGTGGCCAGGGGAGTGCCCGGCGGTGCGGGCGCGGGTGTTGGCGGTGGGGTGGTTGAAACGCGCAAGGTTTCGCTTACCCAGCTTGCCGTAGGCAATTTGAGCTCACTGGCCGGAGCTACCGTGACGGCGATCGAGCATCGGGACGATCAACTGATCATGGACTGGATGAACGTCGAGTACGTCAAGGCACTTATCCAGCGTGTCGACATCGGTGCTCATTATCCGGTGTATGTCGCTGACCGTCTGGATGAGCCGGCCCAGCGTGAGCTGCGCGTCAGTCGTTTCGCTCGTGAATGGCGTTGTTCCTTCCTGTTCAGTGCCTTGCAGGCAAAGCTGGCAGGTAGCCTTAGTGAGGCCGCGCTGCAAGCCGTGGTCAATTACTGTCGGGGGCTGGATGACAAGCAGTTGCCAGGCAGCATG
The DNA here is from genome assembly GCF_059693665.1 of Pseudomonas sp. PGPR N4. Taxonomy (NCBI): domain Bacteria; kingdom Pseudomonadati; phylum Pseudomonadota; class Gammaproteobacteria; order Pseudomonadales; family Pseudomonadaceae; genus Pseudomonas; species Pseudomonas sp. PGPR N4. The sequence goes on along the minus strand of NZ_JCAUKV010000002.1, from coordinate 354,325 downwards.
TTGATGCCACTTGCATTTCGGCGCGAGCCCAGCAGTGAGCACTACGACCTGGTGCGTGGAATGTATGTGCTGTTTTGCGTCGAGCCTGCGGTGGTTGTGCTATATCGGCCTTTGTATGCATCGCGCTCGGTGTGCGAGTTTGCCAGTCTGAATGCGATGATGCAGGCGATTCGTTCCGATATGGCCTTGCAGCAGGACATCCTTGAGTGGATCCTGCCACAGGCTCGAAGCGTGTATGCGCACGGCGGATTTACCGAGCCGCATCTGGGTGTGCCGATCATCGATTCCTCGCTCCTGCCCGAGCGCGTGCAACCGCCTGCGTTCTGGCCGCAGTATTGGCGCGTTGATGTCGACGCAAAGATGTATGCAGCAAACCGCGACCTGCTGGTGGAGCTGGCTGACCGGCAGAGTGTGTCGAATGCCGAGAGCCGTTGGGCCATTCTGTGTGAAGGTGCCTGGTTGCTGTTCGACCTGATTACCTTGCAACTGCGCGGGCCGGTGGCAGTGGTGGCCTGGATGGTGCAACTGGCCAAGAGCGTCGACAATGACCTCACCGCGTTGGCTCAAGCTAGTGCCTTCGGGCGCTCAGCGGCGGTTGTCGACCTGATCCTCAATGCCGGCATGGCGCTGCTGCATGCGCGGTTGCCGCAGTTGCAGGAGCCCGTCCCCGTAGAGCAACCGCCGCTGGATCTGTTGCGCGGGCCGACAATCGCAGGCAACGGTGCATCCACGGCGATGACTCGCCCAGTCCAAGGCAAGGTTTACCTGCCTGGCGAGGTGCTCAACCAGGCCAGCGTGAACCTGGACTTTTCCTTCAGTGGAGGGCAGGGCTTCAATGTCCTGCCTCCTCAACGGCGGCAGACCTTGCTGGCGATGCGCAGTGCTGTATCGCTCAACGGCATCCAGCCGCTGAGTGCTGGCCCTGAACAAGGCTTGTACATCAAGGACGGGCAGCATTACGTGTCGCTGCGCGGGGACACCTACGCGGTGGCGCTCAGCGCCGAAGGCGCACGCATTGAAGGCCGGGACGGCGCCGTCGGGCCGTGGCTGCTGCGCGAGTTCGGAGCGTGGCGTATCGATGCTCGACTGCGCTTGGATGGCGGTATGCCGCGTAATCGCGTTCAGCGCCTGCAGGAAACCAAGAAGCAGCAGCTTACTCTGCTCAAGAATCAGGAAAGTGCGCTGATCGTGGACAGCGAGCCACGGCGGCGAGACCTTGAAAAATATATCAGGCAAGAGTTCGAGAACAAGGCGCTGATCCTTGATCTGGAACAGGAGGCATCACTGGACAGCGTTCAAGTAAGCAAGTTGGCACTGCTCAGGAGTCTTCAGAAGCGCTACAGCGAGCGTGTTGCCGGTGGCTATAAACGACTGATCGAGGTAGACCGCAAGCATGATCGTATTCTGACCGAGATCACTGCCGTCAGGTCCGTTGACCCATTGCTGGATCAGGTGCTGGACGCACAGCGCAGCGATATTCGGCGCAGCCTGGTCGAGAACTGTGGGCATTACTACAACCGTCTGGCGGACATGATCAACGAGGAAGACGTGGAGGAGCAAAGGGAGCAGCTGATGGTCCTCCCGGAAACCGAGGTTGAAATCCAGCATTATCGGGACTTCACCAAGGCGCTTGAGGGCGTGCAGGTGTGGGAGCAGGAGTTGATCGAACTGTCCGGGCCGTTCGACGCCTTGCTCGAGGAAACGCTAAAGGACAGCACGATTCATTTCAAATCCGAGGAAGGCGGTAGAGATACCAAGGCTCAGATGCTCAATCGGATCATCGAGACAAGGCGAGCGAACGCGGTAGACCTTGAATTCCGTATGCTGCAGGACCTTGCCGAGCTTAGTCTGGATCGCCTTGGTGGGGCCGACGAAGCGACCTTGAACGAGTACCAGAACTATCTCAACGGCCCGGCGTTGGCCAGTGCTGGTGCTGCGCACGCCGAGCTGGCGGGTGCGGACCTCGCGCTGAGCGAGCGCCTGGAAGTCCTGAACGGTGTAATGGATGCCTACGAGGAAGCAGCAAGTATGGCCGATTACTTGCTGAGCGTGGGCAAGAGAGTCATCCGAGCGGACAAGCTGCGGCTATACCAGCAGACGCTCGGCAAGCTCAAGGATTCGGTCAGGATCGAGATTGCCAGCGACCTGCGTGAACTTGAGCTGGCGGATGTACCGAGGGTGCGTACGCCTCTCTATGCGAAGCGTGGCGGCGTACGTCGAGTGGTCCGCACGCACCGTGGCCGAAGCGTGGTGGGAGAGGAGGTGCAGGTCGATGGCGAGTCGGTTATCCAGCAAAGAGATTCCTACTCCAAGGTTTTGAAAACTTTCAGACGCCAGAACAGTGCATGGGTCGAAGACGCCGAGTCCAACCCGCTCGACAGAGCTTCCCCATCGACGCAAGGGCTTGCCAGTGTCCGCCGACGCGGGCGCACGCTGTTGGACGAGATGGATTCGGTGGTCAAGATCGCTCGGCGCTATGTTTCATCTGACGAGCCGTTGGGCTTGAGCACGGTATTGGAGCTGCACCGCGAAAAACTCAGCGAGGTGCTCGCCGCACTGCCTCGCAGCGAAGGCGATGCAGCGTTGTATGAAGATCTTGAAACGGGCATCGAGTCATTGCAGGCGACCCAGGATGACTTGCTCAGATCGATCTACTTCAACACCACTCACCCAACGGCACGAGCGCTCAAGTACCTGCACGAGCAGAAACAACTGACTATTGTACGCACCGTCAAACGCAGACCGCTGCCCCGCAACGACTACCTGGATATCTATGAAATCAAGCGGCTGGCCGTGTCCGGACATGGTCGAGGCATTGGCTTGTGGGAGGCGCATTTCCACTACGCCAGCGAGGGCGCAGCTGACCTTGATTTTGTCGCCGGGCACCTGAAAACCTGGGCGCAGCGCGCTTTGGGCCGCGACGCTCAATTACGTGCAGCGCAGAACAGTGAGGTGTTGGAGATCTACCGCAGCAAGCTGACCAAGGCCGATGTGCTCGGCATCATCCCGTTCGAGTAGGCTTCAGCGATTGCTGTAGCGGCCTTGCTTGCCATGTGCAGGCATGGCCAGATTGCTGCGCACGGCGATCATCTGGCGCAGCTCTATCAGTTCGATGCCCTGGCTCTTGAGCCGGGGCATTTCTCTTTCCAGAACCTCCAGCGTTTGTGCGTAGGGGTGGCCAATCAGCACAGCAGAGCCCTGCCTGCGGGCCAGCTCGACGCCTTCACGCAACTGAGCGGTGATGGCTTCGCTGGTGCGCACGTCGTCCAGAAATACATCCCGTGACACGTGTGCAAGGCAGTCTTCCTGCGCCTTGGCGGCAGCCACGGTAGCGGCACTGGTGCGGCTGTCGACGAAGAACAGGTCACGGCGCTGCAACTCAGCCATCAACCAGGCCATGGCAGTTGGCTCAGCGGTCATGCGGCTGCCCATATGATTGTTCACGCCTGCGGCAAACGGCACCTTGAGCAACGCTGCGTCGAGGCGCCGGGCGAGCTCTTCGGTCGGTAGGCCAGGGTGCCAGGCATATGGGCCGGTGGCCGGGTCCATCGGCATGTGCAGGATCACCGTCTTGCCGGCTTTATGGGCCTGACGGGCGAAGTCACTGGCGTGCGGGGTATCAGGCATCACCGCCATGGTCACCGGGCCGGGCAGGGCAAGGGTGCGCTGGTCGCGCTCGATGCTCTGGCCAAGGTCGTCGATGATGATGCTCATGTAAGCCTTGGCCGGCGCCGCATGGGCGGCGCCGGTCAGCAGGCAGAGCAAGGTCAACAGCAGATAACGCATCAGCGGATCATTCGCCCTTGGTGATGTTCAGGCCTTTGAGCAGGCTCAGTGCCTGGCTCAGCTGGAAGTCATCATCCTGCGGACGCTCTTTGCGCTTGCTGCTGCCGGTCGGGCGGTCGGCGCCGCCGTTGCCGTTACCGAGGTGGCCTTGCAGGTCCGCTTCCTTGAAGTTCTCGGTGTCGGCCTCGGCAGTGAGCTTGGCCTGGCGCACTTCGATATCGGGGACGATGCCCTGGGCCTGGATCGAGCGGCCGTTGGGGGTGAAGTACAGCGCGGTGGTGAGCTTGAGGGCGCGGTCGTTGGCCAGCGGCAGCACGGTCTGCACCGAGCCTTTGCCGAAGCTGTCGGTGCCCATCAGCACACCGCGCTTCTGGTCTTGCAGGGCGCCGGCGACGATCTCCGAAGCCGAGGCGCTGCCGCCGTTGATCAGCACTACCAGTGGTACGCCTTCACTGGCGTCGGCCGGGTCGGCCGAGAAGCGCAGCTCGGAGTTGGCGATGCGGCCTTTGGTGTAGACGATCAAGCCTTTGGTCAGGAAGTGGTCGGCCACTTCGACCGCCGACTGCAACACGCCGCCGGGGTTGTTGCGCAGGTCGAGCACGACCCCGCGCAGCTTCTTGCCGTTGTCCTTGCGCAGCTTGGCCAGGGCCTTGCCGACTTCTTCGCCAGTCTTGACCTGGAACTGGGTGATGCGGATATAACCGTAGCCGCTTTCCAGCAGCTGGCTCTTGACGCTCTTGACCTGAATGACCGCACGGGCGAGGGTCACGTCAAACGGCGTGCCGCCATCGCGGACCAGGGTCAGGGTGATCTTGTCGCCGATCTTGCCGCGCATCTTGTCGACCGCTTCGGTCATGCTCTGGCCACGGGTCGGCGCGCCATTGATCTTGACGATCAGGTCGCCGGCTTCGATGCCGGCACGCGAGGCCGGGGTGTCGTCGATGGGCGAGACAACTTTGACGAAACCGTCTTCCATGCCCACTTCGATGCCCAGGCCGCCGAACTCGCCGCTGGTGCTTTCCTGCAGTTCCTGGAAGTCTTCCGGGCCGAGGTAGGCCGAGTGCGGGTCAAGGTTGCTGAGCATGCCCTTGATGGCGTTCTCCAGCAGGGTCTTGTCGTCCACCGGTTCGACATATGCCGCTTTGATGCGGTCCATGACTTCGGCAAAGGTGCGCAGCTCTTCCAGCGGCAGCGGCGACTTCGCCGTGGCCTCGGGAGCTGGCGTTGCGGCTGGCTTGGCCGGCTCGGCGGCATGGGCCAGGGGCGCGCCGATCGCCAGGGCGACGGTCAGGGCCAGTTGGGTGAGGCGAGGCGAGTGCAGCATGTCGAACGAACTCCTGATCCTGTTGGCGCTCCCGCAGGAGCCTCGGTGCAGCCACCGTAAATAAGTTGAAATGCCTAGCCACGGCACCATTGCGCCGGGTCGCTCGGGCGGCCCTGCTGACGAATGGCAAAGTACAGACCTGCGCTTTCCTGGCCACCGCTGTCACCCACGGTGGAAATGGCTTCCCCAGCCTTGACCACATCACCGGCGCTCTTGAGCAGGCGTTGATTGTGGCCATACAAGCTCAGATAGCCATTACCATGGTCGAGAATGACCAGAAGTCCAGCCCCACGCAACCAATCGGCAAATACCACTCGGCCGCCGTGCACTGCGCGAACCTGGGTGCCACTGCTGGCGCTGATCATCACACCATCCCATTTGGCGCGGGCATCACCACCACGGGCATCACCGAAGCGTGCCAGCAATCGACCATTGACTGGCCATGGAAGTTTGCCCCGCGCTGCAGAAAACGCACCGCCATAGCTGGCGCCATCGCCGGAAACCATCGGGCCGAGGGTGGTCAGGGCCTTTTTCGGTGGCTCGGCCGGCGCCTCGGCTGGGGCCTGGCGTGCGGCCAAGGCCTCCTGCTGGCGGCGTTGTTCGGCTTCGCGCTGAGCGATCAGGGCTTTTTGCCGCGCCTCTTCAGCTTCGCGGGCCTGGCGCGCGAGGGTTTCTTCGATGGTCTTGAGCACCTTGCCCAGCTCGGCCTGGTCCTGCTCGCGGGCTTGCAGTCTCTGGTCGCGCTGCTTCAAGTCGCTATTGAGCCTGGCCAATACCGCCTTGCGCTTGTCGCGCTCGGCTTCGAGCTCCTGCCGGCGGCTGTCGAGGTTGCCGCTCTGGGCGAGCAACTGCGCCTGCTGGCTGGCAATGTCCTTCTCGACATTGGCCAACTGACGCAGGGTCTCGTTGAACACGCGCAACTGCTCCATACGCGCCTTGCTCAGGTAATCGTAATAGGTGAGGGTGCGGGCAAATTTCTCTGGGTTCTGCTGGTTGAGCAGCAGTTTCAGGTATTCCTCGCGGCCGTTGTTCTGATAAGCCGAGCGGGCCTGACTGGCAATCAGGCCTTGTTGTTCAGTGCGGGCGGACTGGAGTTTTTTTTTCTCGGTATCAAGGCGCTCCAGTTCGCCCTCGGTCTTTTTTAGTTCTTGCTGCAGGGCCTCCACCTGCTTTTCCAGGTTACCGATGTCGGTTTCGGTGCTCTTCAGGTCTTTTTGCACACCGGATTTTTCTTCCTGGAGCTTGCCCAGCATCTTCTTGAGCTCGGCGATGTCCTGGCGGGTGGCATCCAGTTGTTGCTGGGTCTGTGCGCGCTCATCGGCAAAGGCCGGGCTGAGCAGGCATGACAGGGCGAGAAGGATCAGGGCGCGGAACATGGAGTGGGCGTACCAGGGATGGAGACTGGCCTAGTATGCCCGCCTGGGCCTGCAAACAAAACGCCCCGCGGCATCTGCAGCGGGGCGTTTGTCTGGAAACAGCGGTGTAGCGGGCGGTTTATTCGACCAGAATCGAAGTCCCGGTCATTTCTGCCGGGATTTCCAGGCCGAGCAAGGTCAGCATGGTCGGTGCTACATCGGCCAGCACGCCGCCTTTACGCACCTTGAGCTGGCGCTTGCCGACATAGATGAACGGCACGGGCTCGGTGGTGTGCGCGGTATGCGCCTGGCCGGTGCTCTCGTCTTCCATCTGCTCGACGTTGCCGTGGTCGGCGGTGATCAGTGCTTCGCCACCGACTTTGTCCAGGGCATCGACAATGCGCCCGACGCAGGTGTCGAGCGCCTCGACGGCTTTGACCGCAGCGGCAAATACGCCGGTATGGCCGACCATGTCGCCGTTGGCGTAGTTGACCACGATCACGTCGTAGCGCTGCTGCTCGATCGCTTCGACGATGCGGTCGGTGACCTCAGGCGCGTTCATCTCGGGCTGCAGGTCATAGGTAGCAACCTTGGGCGACGGGATGAGAATACGTTCTTCGCCTTCGAACGGCTCTTCGCGGCCACCGGAGAAGAAGAAGGTGACGTGAGCGTACTTCTCTGTTTCGGCAATCCGCAGTTGGGTCTTGCCGTTTTTTGCCAGGTATTCGCCAAGCACGTTGTCCAGGCTGGCCGGGGCGAAGGCTGCCGGCGCGGGGATCTTCGCCGAGTACTGGGTCAGGCCGATGAAGGCTGCCACTTTTGGCTGGCGGGTGCGGGCAAACTCGTTGAAGTCAGGCTCGACGAACACCCGCGACAGTTCGCGGGCGCGGTCGGCACGGAAGTTCATGAAGATCACCGCATCGCCATCTTCGACAGTGACCGCTTCGCCAATCCGCGTGGCCTTGACGAATTCATCGCTCTCGCCGCGCGCGTAGGCGGCCTCAAGCCCTTCCACAGCGGTAGCCGCAGTGTGGTCGGCACTGGAGTCGACGATCAGGTTGTAGGCCGCGGCGACGCGGTCCCAGCGGTTGTCCCGGTCCATCGCAAAGTAGCGGCCGATGATGCTGGCGATACGGCCCTTGCCCAGTTTGGCGAACGCTGCGTCGACCAGTTCGAGCGACGACTGCGCGCTGCGTGGCGGCGTGTCGCGGCCATCGAGAAACGCGTGCAGGTAGATCTTCTCGGCGCCGCGCTGCGCGGCCAGTTCGGCCATGGCGATCAGGTGGTCCTGGTGGCTGTGTACGCCGCCGTCGGAGAGCAGGCCGAGGATGTGCACGGCCTTACCGGCGCCGACAGCCTTGTCGACTGCATCGCAGAGCACCGGATTGGTGAAGAACTCGCCATCGCGGATGGCCTTGGTCACCCGGGTGAAGTCCTGGTACACCACGCGGCCAGCGCCGAGGTTCATGTGGCCGACTTCGGAGTTGCCCATCTGCCCGTCAGGCAGGCCGACGTCCATGCCCGAACCCGAGATCAAGCCGTTCGGCTGGGTAGCGCAAAGGCGATCGTAGACCGGCGTCTGCGCGGCAAGGATGGCGTTGTATTCGACGTGTTCGCTGTGCCCGAAACCATCAAGGATGATCAGGACCAGAGGCTTGGGGGTGTTCGTCATCAATCGCACTCACGGTTGCCAGAAGATGATAAAGACCCGATTTTAGGGCAAATGCGCCACCCCAGGCGAAAATTCATCGTGTTTGCCGACTGGCGCTGCAACGTTTGCAGATGAATGCTGCACGCCTGCCCGGCGGGCGGGCTTTGGTGGGCCTTGGCTGCTGTGTATACTGGCCGACATTTTCAATCGCGTGGAACACACCTGATGGTTGCTAACCTGATTACATTTGCCACAAACCACTTCATTCTGGTGGCGATTTTCTTTGTTCTGCTGATCCTGCTGTTGCTCAACGAAATCCGTCGTGGCGGCCAGAGCCTGAGCAACGGCCAGCTGACTGCGCTGGTCAACGCCGACAAGGGCGTGGTGCTCGACATCCGCACCAGCAAGGAATTCGCGGCCGGCCACATCGTTGGCGCCCTGAACATCCCGCAAGACAAGCTCGCCAGCCGTATGGCCGAGCTGGAAAAGCATAAAGACAAGACCCTGATCGTGGTCGACAGCATGGGTCAGCAATCCGGTACCCATTGCCGTGAACTGCTCAAAGCTGGTTACACCGCGGCCAAGCTCAGCGGTGGCATTTCCAGCTGGAAAGCCGATAACCTGCCCCTGGTGAAGTGATATGAAGCCCGTCATCGTCTATTCCAGCGACTACTGCCCGTTCTGCATCCGCGCCAAGCAACTGCTGCAAAGCAAAGGCGTGCCGTTCGAGGAAATCAAGGTCGACGGCAAGCCCCAGGTTCGCGCCGAAATGAGCCAGAAGGCCGGCCGTACCTCGGTACCGCAGATCTGGATCGGCAGCACCCACGTCGGTGGTTGCGATGACTTGTACGCCCTCGAGCGCGCGGGCAAGCTCGACAGCCTCCTCGCGGCCTGAGTCACACCGCATTCAACCCATTAGGATTAGGATCAGCCATGACTGAGCAACAGAACAACGGCGCTGCCACTGACGACAACGCAGCACAATTCTCCATGCAGCGTATCTACGTGCGCGATCTGTCTTTCGAAGCACCGAAGAGCCCGCAGATCTTCCGTCAGCAGTGGGAGCCGGCTGTTTCGCTGGACCTCAACACCCGTCAGAAAGCCCTCGAAGGCGACTTCCATGAAGTCGTGCTGACCCTGTCGGTGACCGTCAAGAACGGTGACGAAGTGGCTTTCATCGCGGAAGTGCAGCAGGCCGGTATCTTCCTGATCAAGAACCTTGACCCGGCTTCCATGAGCCACACCCTCGGCGCGTTCTGCCCGAACATCCTGTTCCCGTACGCTCGCGAAACCCTGGACAGCCTGGTAACCCGCGGCTCGTTCCCGGCGCTGATGCTGTCGCCAGTGAACTTCGACGCCCTGTACGCGCAGGAAATGGAGCGCATGCAGGCCGCTGGCGAAGCACCGTCGCTGCAATAAGCACGGCTGCCAGACTGAGAAAAGCGCCCTGTTGGGCGCTTTTTTTGTGGCTCAGACAAAGCCCTGCTGGCGCCAGGCCTCATATACCGTCACCGCCACGGTGTTGGACAGGTTCAGGCTGCGGCAGCCCGGGCGCATCGGCAGGCGCAGCTTCTGCTCGGCGGGCAGGGCGTCGAGTACTTCGGCCGGCAGGCCGCGGCTTTCCGGGCCGAACAGGAAGGCATCGCCTGGTTGGTAGGCAACCTCGTGAAACGGGTGCGAGCCCTTGGTGGTGAAGGCGAACAGACGCGGCTGGCCGAGGCTTTCCAGGCACGCCGCCAGGCTCTCGTGGCGCTTGAGCGTGGCATACTCGTGGTAGTCCAGCCCGGCGCGGCGCAGGCGCTTGTCGTCCAGCTCGAAGCTGATCGGCTCGATCAGGTGCAAGGCGCAGCCGCTGTTGGCACACAGGCGGATGATATTGCCGGTATTCGGCGGAATTTCTGGTTGAAAAAGGATGACGTGAAACATGCACGGCTCCAAGCGTGAAGATGACGAGCATTCTACCCCTGAACCGGATCAGCGTTCGAAAGCGTTCCCGCGGGTAATGCTGTCGCTGGCCATCGTCGGGGTGATGGTCGGCTTGATGATCGGCCGCCTGACCACGCCTGAAGAGCGTGTGCTGGAGCAGATCGGAGTAGTGCAGGGCGGGCTTGACCTGTGGTTCAACGAAGAGCCAAAGCTGCATGGCGAGAACGTCGAAGGTACGGTGGCGATTGTGTTCGAAGCGAAGGGCAAGGCGCAGCGCGGGCAACTGATGCTGGAGGAGAAGCCGGTCGGCTGGCGTTTGCAGAACAGCGACAAGGGCTTGCTGCTGACGGTGGTGGCCGCGCGCCCCCTGCAGGGCGAATGGAGCGCTGCAGAGGACGCGGGACGTTGGCGTGTGCAGGTGAGGCTGCACGAATAAAAGAGGGGATTCCCGGCCTGCCTGTACCGAGGTCCCCAGAACTTGCTCGACTTGCGAATAAAATAGGGGTCACCCGGCCTGCCTGTACCAGGGCCCCCGAAACTGGTTGTGCAATAGCTATTGCAGGGGGCGTGCCAGGTTTTTTAAACGCTGTGTTTGTTAGGGTTTGCGGGTGATTAGGCCGGGATTTGATGTCGTTTGTGCCTTGCTGCGGTGCGTTGGGCACGATCTCGGTGCATGGTACAGATTGCGCCGATCCGCAACCGAGCGCGGTCCCTGTAGGAGCGGCCTTGCCGGGGCGCCGGACCGGTCGGAAAGGCCAGCGAAGCTGGCCCGGCGATTCTGTGGCGTTGCGCAGATCCTGGACCGCTACGCAGCCCTTTCCGACCGGTCCGGCGCCCCGGCAAGGCCGCTCCTAGAGGGTGCGCGATGGACCGGTCGAAAAAGGCCGCTATGCGGCCCGGCGTGTAGGGCGTCAAGCGTGGATCAATGATCGTCGCCGTCATCCTCATCGCCGCCGTCGATCTTCATCCCCAGTTCTTTGATCTTGCGGGTCAGGGTGTTACGCCCCCAACCCAGCAACACCGCAGCATCACGCCGACGCCCGGCGGTATGCTTGAGTGCGGTCTCGATCATGATCCGCTCGAAACTCGGCACCGCGCTGTCGAGCAGGTTGGACTGCCCCCGCGCCAACGCCTGATCCGCCCACTGGCGCAGTGCCTGCTCCCAGTTGGTCACCGGCGCAGCATCCTGCGGCAGGTTGAGCAGCTCCGGCGGCAGGTCACCCACCAGCACTTCGCGGCTAGAGGCCATTACCGTGATCCAGCGGCAGGTGTTCTCCAGCTGGCGCACGTTGCCCGGCCACGGCAGGTTGCGCATGAACTCTTCGGTCTCCGGCTTGAGCAGCTTTGGCTCGACCGACAGCTCTTGCGCCGCTCGGCCGAGGAAGTGCCTGGCGAGGGTGGGGATATCCTCACGGCGGTCGGACAGTCGCGGAATATGGATGCGGATCACGTTCAGGCGGTGGAACAAGTCCTCACGGAATTTACCCGCCTGGACCAGGGTTTCCAGGTTCTGGTGCGTTGCGGCAATGATGCGTACATCGACCTTGACCGGGATATGCCCGCCCACGCGGTAGAACTCACCGTCAGCCAATACCCGCAGCAGGCGGGTCTGGGTGTCGGCTGGCATGTCGCCGATTTCGTCGAGGAACAACGTGCCGCCATCGGCCTGCTCGAAGCGGCCACGGCGCAGGTTGGCAGCGCCGGTGAAGGCGCCTTTCTCATGGCCGAACAGCTCTGACTCCATCAGATCCTTGGGGATCGCCGCCATGTTCAACGCAATGAACGGCGAAGCAGCCCTTGGGCTGTGACGGTGCAGGGCGTGGGCAACCAACTCTTTACCGGTACCCGACTCACCGTTGATCAACACGGTGATGTTGGAGTGGCTGAGGCGGCCGATGGCGCGGAATACTTCCTGCATCGCCGGCGCCTCGCCAATGATCTCCGGCGTGCGCGTCAGCGTCGGCGCGACATGCAGGCCTTGCTGCTCCTGAGCATGTTGGTTGGCCCGCTTGACCAGCGAGACCGCCTCGTCAACGTCGAACGGCTTGGGCAGGTACTCGAAAGCGCCGCCTTGATAGGAGGCTACCGCACTGTCCAGGTCCGAATGCGCGGTCATGATGATCACCGGCAAGCGCGGATGTTGTTCGCGAATCTGTGCCAGCAGGTCCAGGCCGCTGGCGCCAGGCATGCGGATGTCGGAAATGATCACGTCCGGCTGCTGCCGGGCCAGGCGACCCATGACTCCGTCAGCGCTGTCGAAGCTCTGGGTGGTCATGCCCTCCTGTTGCAGGGCTTTTTCCAGGACCCAGCGGATGGAGCGATCATCGTCGACGATCCACACGGTTTCACTTCGGCTCATGGGGCAGTGGCTCCTTGTTCCAGAGGCAGGAAGATCGAGAAGGTGGTGTGGCCGGCATGGCTCTCACACTCGATCAGGCCCTGGTGCTGGCTGATGATGTTCTGGGTAATGGCCAGGCCGAGGCCGGTACCGTCCGGGCGCCCGCTGACCATGGGATAGAAGAGGGTGTCCTGCAGTTCCGCCGGGATGCCGGGGCCGTTGTCGGTGATTTCGACGCGGGCTACCAGGCGATGACGGATGTGGCCAATGGTGAACTGGCGCACGGCGCGGCTGCGCAGGCTGATGCGGCCCAGGCGCAATTCGTTCTGGCTGCTGATCGCCTGCATTGCGTTGCGCACGATGTTAAGTACGGCCTGGATCATCTGCTCGCGGTCGATCAACACGTCCGGCAGGCTCGGGTCGTAATCACGCACCAAAGTGATGCAGCCTTGGCTTTCGGCCTCGACCAGGCTGCAGACGCGCTCCAGCACTTCGTGAATGTTGGTCATCGCCAGCGACGGCAGCTTGTTCGAGCCGAGCATGCGGTCGACCAGGTTACGCAGGCGGTCGGCTTCTTCGATGATCACGTTGGTGTAATCACGCAGGCCATCATTGGGTAGTTCACGGGCCAGCAACTGCGCCGCGCCACGAATGCCGCCCAGCGGATTCTTTATTTCATGGGCGAGGCCACGCACCAGCATCTTGGTGGTTTCCTGTTTGGACAGCTGGGCCTCTTCCTTGGTGATACGCAACAGCCGGTCACGCGGGTGCACCTCGAGCAGCAGCAAGGTCTGGCCTTGATGCAGGATCGGCGTAACCGCGTAATCGACGGTGATGCTTTGCCCGGTCAGCGAGGTCAGTTGCGCCTCGCGCTTGGTGAACGGGTGAGCCTGTTCAACGGCCTGGCGCAGCGAGTTGAGCGCCTCGGTCGACTCGGTGAACAGCTCGCTGATGAACTGCCCATGACTGCGCTGACCGCTGACCGCCAGCAGCATCTCTGCGGCCGGATTCATGTACTCCAGGCGCAGTTCGGCATTGAGCAGCAGGGTCGCTGTGGTCAGGTTGTCCAAGAGTAGACGGTGCTGCGCATCGCTGATGGTCATGGGGCGTCGTCGACCTCTTTTGGCACATGGGTCGCCCTTGGCTGAGCCAGGAGCGGGCGCGCTGGTGATCCGCGTGATGGTTTGAAAATGCAAGAAACAAACCAAGGCTCCGAAAAGAAGCGCAATTACCGGAAAAGGCCCTGTTCATGCGCTATTGCAGGCCAAAAACTATCGATGAAACGATTCACTTGAACCATATTGGGCTGCATGGCAGAGCAGTAGGCCCCGCCATGCACCAATATAGAGCATCTTGCTCGCTTGCTCAGTCGCAGAGCTGTCCGGTGGCGCGGATCATGCCGGCACGGTGCAGTGCATCGCCTTGGCGTTGCGCCAATGCCAGGGCCAGCTTGCGCGCGCACTGGCGGCTGCGGGTTTGATCGAAAGACGCCAATTGGTGCAGCAGGTCTGTCTGCAGGCCGTCCAGCCGCGGGCGGATGATGCGTTGCAAGTCATGTCGTGGCAGTGCCGGCGCCGCTCCGGCGAGCTGCCATTGCGACAGCCGCGCATACTGCACCAGCTTGTTGGCCTCTATCTGATCATCAAAGAACGCCGCTGCACGCGCAGGGTCAAGGCCATGGCCAGGCGCCGCGTTGCGCACGGCAGCAATGATGGCTTGTTCGCGCTCGGTTGCCTGGACGGGCTGGGCGTTATCCCATTTATGCAGCGCCACCACATCGGCCACGGCCAGTCGCCGCTCGACCAGGTCAAGCAGGGGTGAGAAGGTGGGGTCGTCAGAGGTGGCGCTGCAGCCGCTCAGGCCGAGGGCGCAGGCGAGGATAAAGGGGGCAAGGCGCATCGGCAGTCTCCTTTTCAGTGGAGGCTGGAAGTGTGCGGTGATGCTGAGGGTGCGCAAGTCGGACGCTTCTGAAAATCCTGTCTGGCGAAACGGAAAACGGCCTCCCGAGGGAGGCCGTCTTCAGTTGATGCCTAGCGACGACAGGCGTCGCTTACATCAGCAGCTGTAGTACAGCTCGTATTCCAGCGGGTGTACGAAGGTGCGCACCTTGATTTCTTCTTCGCTCTTCAGCTCGATGAAGGCATCGATGAAGTCGTCGGAGAACACGCCGCCCTTGGTCAGGAACGCACGGCCTTTATCCAGCTCTTCCAGAGCTTCCTTCAGGCTGCCGCAGACTTGCGGGATGTCCTTGGCTTCTTCTGGTGGCAGGTCGTAGAGGTTCTTGTCGGCAGCATCGCCTGGGTGAATCTTGTTCTGGATGCCGTCCAGGCCAGCCATCAGCAGGGCTGCGAAGGCCAGGTATGGGTTGGCCGACGGGTCCGGGAAGCGCGCTTCGATACGGCGAGCTTTCGGGCTGCTGACGTAAGGAATACGGATCGATGCGGAACGGTTACGGGCCGAGTAGGCGAGCATTACCGGTGCTTCGAAACCTGGGACCAGACGCTTGTAGGAGTTGGTCGACGGGTTGGTGAAGCCGTTCAGTGCCTTACCGTGCTTGATGATGCCGCCGATGAAGTACAGGGCGGTATCGGACAGGCCGGCATAGCCTTCGCCAGCGAAGGTGTTCTTGCCGTCTTTCCAGATCGACATGTGCACGTGCATGCCCGAACCGTTGTCACCGTACAGTGGCTTCGGCATGAAGGTAGCGGTGCGGCCGTAAGCGTCGGCAACGTTGTGCACGACGTATTTCAGGGCCTGGACTTCGTCAGCTTTCTTCACCAGGGTGTTGAACTTGACGCCGATTTCGTTCTGACCGGCAGTCGCCACTTCGTGGTGGTGAACTTCAACGATCTGACCCATTTCTTCCAGTGCGTTGCACATGGCAGTACGGATTTCGTGGTCGTGGTCGAATGGAGGTACTGGGAAGTAGCCGCCTTTGACGCCTGGACGGTGGCCTTTGTTGCCGCCTTCGATGTCAGCACCGGTCATCCACGAGCCTTGCTCGGAGAAGATCTTGAACATCGAACCGGAGATGTCGGACTGGAACTTCACTTCGTCGAAGATGAAGAACTCAGGCTCTGGACCGGCGAACACGGTGTCACCCAGGCCAGTGCTCTTGAGGTACTCTTCAGCGCGCTTGGCGATCGCACGTGGGTCGCGATCGTAGCCGAGCATGCTCGACGGGTCGACGATGTCGCAGGTGATGATCAGGGTTGGCTCTTCGGTGAACGGGTCGAGCACAGCGGTATCGTCAACCGGCATCAGGATCATGTCGGAGGCTTCGATGCCTTTCCAGCCGGCAATCGACGAACCGTCGAACATCTTGCCGACTTCAAAGAAGTCTTCGTCCAGACCATCACGCGCCGGCATGGTCACGTGATGCTGAGTGCCTTTGGTGTCCGTGAAACGCAGATCAATCCACTTGACGTCATGATCTTTGATGAGTTGAACCGACTTCGACATGTTGTCCTCCGGAGGGTCTAGAGCGCGGTGGGCCGCTGCCCTGGAAAAAGGGTGTTGCTGGGCGCGGATAGTCGGCCAAGCTTACCTGCCTCACAAGAGAGCAAATTGCATGCCAGTGCCCGAAAATGGCGAGTCTGAGATAAAAGCGGGCGTTCAGGGGCACTTATTGGTAGTGGTCCGAGCAAAAGCGCACCTTTTAGATGCGGAAATTGCGAACTGCGCACCAAATTAGTGCGCATCTTTGCGGGGGCGTTTTCTGGAACCTCTTCGCGGTTAAACCCGCTCCCACAGGGATAGCGGTGGAGTCGGGCATTGCACCATCCTGTGGGAGCGGGTCCACCGGGACGCCGGATCGCCGCTAAAGAGCCGGCACAGGCGCGGCAAAATCAATCTCTTGCACTCGTCTCAAACCTTTCTGTTCAAAAGTTGGTCAAATCCTGAGCAATTTCCGCTATAATTCGCGCCCCTCATTTTCGGCAGGCCCTGGGCGCGCTGTTTACCCATGAAACTCATCGTCAAAGTCTTCCCAGAAATCACCATCAAGAGCCGGCCGGTGCGCAAGCGCTTCATCCGTCAGCTCTCGAAGAACATCCGCAACGTGCTCAAGGATATCGACCCTGAGCTGAAGGTTGACGGTGTCTGGGATAATCTCGAAGTGGTCACCCGCATCGAAGACGAGAAGCTTCAGCGCGAGATCATCGACCGGCTGTCGTGCACGCCGGGGATCACCCATTTCCTTCAGGTAGAGGAATACCCGCTGGGCGACTTCGACGATATCGTCGAGAAGTGCAAGGCGCATTACGGCCATCTGCTGGCCGGCAAGCGCTTCGCCGTACGCTGCAAGCGTGGCGGCCACCACGACTTCACTTCGATGGATGTCGACCGTTATGTTGGCAGCCAGTTGCGCCAGCAGTGCGGCGCCGCCGGTATCGACCTGAAGAACCCGGAAATCAAGGTGCGGATGGAAATCCGCAATCAGCGCCTTTACGTCATCCACAATCAGCATCAAGGTATCGGCGGTTATCCGTTGGGCGCGTTGGAGCAGACTCTGGTGTTGATGTCCGGTGGTTTCGATTCCACCGTGGCTGCCTACCAGATGATGCGTCGCGGCCTGATGACCCACTTCTGCTTCTTCAACCTCGGCGGCCGTGCCCACGAGTTGGGGGTGATGGAAGTCGCTCACTACCTGTGGAAAAAATACGGCAGCAGCCAGCGCGTGCTGTTCATCAGCGTGCCGTTCGAAGAAGTGGTCGGCGAGATTCTCGGCAAGGTCGACAACAGCTACATGGGCGTCACCCTCAAGCGCATGATGCTGCGCGCAGCGGCCAACATCGCTGACCGCCTGCAGATCGACGCGCTGGTCACCGGTGAGGCGATTTCCCAGGTGTCGAGCCAGACCCTGCCCAACCTGACAGTGATCGACCAGGCCACTGACAAGCTGGTCCTGCGTCCGCTGCTGGCCAGCCACAAACAGGACATCATCGATACCGCTTATCAGATCGGCACAGCCGAGTTTGCCAAGCACATGCCAGAATACTGCGGCGTCATCTCGGTCAACCCGACTACCTGCGCCAAACCGCAGCGGGTTGTATACGAGGAGGCCCAGTTCGATATGCAGATCCTGGAGCGCGCGCTGGAACGTGCTCGCTTCATCTCGATCGACCATGTGATCGACGAACTGAGCCAGGACATTCAGATTGAAGAGGTGGCCGAGGCCACTCCAGGCCAGATCGTCATCGACATTCGTCACCCCGATGCGCAAGAGGATCAACCTCTGGTGATCGACGGTATCGAAGTCCAGACCATGCCTTTCTATGCCATCAACAGCCGCTTCAAGCAGCTCGATGGCAACCGTCAGTACCTACTTTATTGCGACAAGGGCGTCATGAGTCGCCTGCATGCGCATCATCTGCTCAGTGAGGGACATGCCAATGTGCGTGTTTATCGTCCGGCATAAACTGCCAGGGCTGTATGGCGGCAGCATCCGCCATCGCCCTCCCGACCCGCGGGCCCGCTGAGCCTTTTACCTTCATATTGGCCGTCTAGAATGGGCGGCAACCGAATCCTCTGATCGAGATACATTTGTGATCGAAAATCTGCGTAACATCGCCATCATCGCCCACGTTGACCATGGTAAAACCACTCTGGTCGACAAACTCCTGCGTCAGTCGGGCACCCTGGAGCGTAACGAGCTCAATGACGAGCGCGTCATGGACTCCAACGACCAGGAGAAAGAGCGCGGTATTACCATTCTGGCGAAAAACACCGCCATCAACTGGAATGGCTACCACATCAACATCGTCGACACCCCCGGCCACGCCGACTTCGGTGGCGAAGTTGAGCGTGTAATGTCGATGGTCGACTCCGTGCTGCTGCTGGTCGATGCCCAAGACGGCCCTATGCCGCAAACTCGCTTCGTGACCAAAAAGGCATTCGAAGCTGGCCTCAAGCCAATCGTTGTAATCAACAAGGTTGACCGTCCGGGCGCGCGTCCTGATTGGGTTCTGGACCAGATCTTCGATCTGTTCGACAACCTCGGCGCTACCGACGAGCAGCTGGACTTCCAGGTCGTCTACGCCTCGGCCCTGAACGGCATTGCCGGTCTGGACCACACTGCCATGGCCGAAGACATGACCCCGCTGTACCAAGCGGTTGTCGACCACGTTCCACCACCTGCTGTTGACCGTGACGGCCCGTTCCAGATGCAGATCTCCGCTCTGGACTACAACAGCTTCCTCGGTGTTATCGGCGTTGGCCGTATCGCCCGTGGTCGCGTCAAGCCGAACACCCCGGTTGTTGCCATCGATACCGACGGCAAGAAGCGTAACGGCCGTATCCTGAAGCTGATGGGTCACCACGGTCTGCACCGTGTCGACGTTGAAGAAGCTGCCGCCGGCGACATCGTCTGCATCAGCGGTTTCGACGAGCTGTTCATCTCCGACACCCTGTGCGACCCGCTGACCGTCGAGGCGATGAAGCCTCTGACCGTCGACGAGCCAACCGTTTCCATGACCTTCCAGGTCAACGACTCGCCATTCTGCGGTAAAGAAGGCAAGTTCGTGACCTCGCGTAACATCAAGGATCGTCTGGACAAAGAGCTGCTGTACAACGTTGCACTGCGCGTTGAAGAAGGCGACTCGGCAGACAAGTTCAAGGTTTCCGGCCGTGGTGAATTGCACCTGTCGGTACTGATCGAAACCATGCGTCGCGAAGGCTTCGAGCTGGCCCTGGGCCGTCCGGAAGTGATCATTCGTGAAGTCGACGGCGTCAAGCAAGAGCCGTTCGAAAACGTCACCATCGACATCCCAGAGGAAGCTCAGGGCAAGGTCATGGAAGAGATGGGCCTGCGTAAAGGCGACCTGAGCAACATGGTCCCGGATGGCAAAGGCCGTGTGCGTCTGGAATACAACATCCCTGCTCGTGGTCTGATCGGTTTCCGTAACCAGTTCCTGACCCTGACCAACGGTGCTGGCATTCTGACCTCGATCTTCGATCGCTACGCTCCAGTCAAGTCGGGCCACATGTCCGGCCGTCAGAACGGCGTACTGGTTTCGGTTGAAACCGGCAAGGCTCTGACCTACTCGCTGGAAACCCTGCAGGCGCGCGGCAAGCTGTTCGTCGAGCACGGTCAAGAGATCTACAACGGTCAGATCATCGGCCAGAACAGCCGCGACAACGACCTGGGTGTAAACCCAACCAAAGGCAAGAAGCTCGACAACATGCGTGCTTCGGGTAAAGACGAAACCATCGCTCTGGTTCCGCCGGTTCGCTTCACTCTGGAACAGGCTCTGGAATACATCCAGGAAGACGAGCTGTGCGAAGTCACGCCTAAGTCGATCCGTCTTCGCAAGAAGATCCTCGACGAAAGCGAGCGTACCCGCGCTGCCAAGAAAGCCAAGATCTGAATCCAGATCTAGCTGAATGAAAACGCCCCCGGTCGAAAGGCCGGGGGCGTTTTTTTTAGCGCCTGAACCAGACAAGGTCATGTCACTAGGGTGGATAAGAACAATACCGTCGCGCAACCCGGCAAGACGGTAATGTTGTTCTGTAGTGAGCATTGGGCAACGTGCTAGGGAGGAGAACTGGTCTTCTGCCTTCACAGTCGCTCTGCTGGGGGTGAGCACCGGCGTTGCAGGCTGCTTTATGTGTACCTGGACCACAGAAAAAAAAAGCCCCCTGTCAAAAGGCCGAGGCGTTTTTGTCTGAGGATTTTGGGGGCGCGCAGCAGCTCCAGGATTTCAGCTTCGCGGCCGATATCGCCGGGCCAGCGCTGCTGGCCTTTCGCGACACAAGGCCGCTCCTACAATTGACCGCGCATGCCGATCGTACGCGGTGCGTGTAGGAGCGGCCTTGTGTCGCGAAAGGGCTGCGCAGCGGCCCCAGATTTCAGTTTAGCGCTGCTGGCTTTCCGACCGCTCCAGCGCCGCAGCGAGCCGCTCAGGAGGGCGGCTTAGGTGGGAGAGGCCGCGACGCAGCCCCGACCATCAGCGCCCGACCACCTTCGGTTTGTACGCGCAGAAGCCCGGCCGTGGGCCGACCTTGGGGTGGTTGCGGCAGGTATCGGGGCGCTTGTCATAAATGGTGCACAGGCGGCTCTTACGATCCAGATAGAGACAGTCATCGTTGCTCATCCGGGTCAGAGTGAAGATCCCTGACTTCTGGTTGAACCGCTCGATGATTCCGTCCTTCTGCAGGCGCTTGGCAACGTTCTTGGCCGGCTCGTCCTTGTCGAAGTCATCGACCACGCCAATACGGATCAGGTCTTTGATCTTCACTTCCACCGGCAGCGTGCAGCAGGTCGAATGGCAGCCCCCGCACATATGGCTGGAGTAGCGCTGCCAGGTATCGAGGCGGTCGACTTCAGCCGCGGCAATCAGGGTCGGTTTCATAGTTATAAGGAGCGAATCACGGTGGAGGGGCGCGCGATGATACCGGAGTTGTTCAAATTGTGAACAACCTTTCGCCCGATTATGCTTGTCGGCATGAAAACTGCGAACAACAACTGCCAGCCCCTGTCGAAGGGTCTAGTCTGAACACTCTCCTGCCTTCGCCCACTTGCCCGAGGATGTCACATGTCTCAGCAACCCAAAGCACGTGACGTCGAGGTCACCGAGTTCCGTGCCGCTGTATTGGCCAAGCTGACCTACGCGGTCGGCAAGGACCCGGAGCACGCCTTTGATCACGACTGGTTCGAAGCCATTGCCCTGGCTGCGCGCGACCATATGGTCGATCACTGGATGGACCACACCCGGCAGGCCTACCGACGTAGCCAGAAACGCGTCTACTACCTTTCCCTCGAGTTTTTGATCGGCCGGCTGCTGTACGACAGCCTGAGCAACCTCGGCTACCTGGAAATCGCCCGCGAGGCGCTGGATGGCCTCGGTGTCGACCTTGATCGCATTCGCCTGCTGGAGCCGGACGCCGCGCTCGGCAATGGCGGCCTTGGCCGGCTGGCGGCGTGCTTCATGGAAAGCATGTCGACCCTGGGCATTGCCGCCCATGGCTACGGTATCCGCTACGAGCACGGCTTGTTCCGCCAGGCCGTGGTCGATGGCTGGCAGCAGGAGCAAACCGAGAACTGGCTGGATTTCGGCAACCCGTGGGAGTTCGAGCGGGCCGAGGTGATCTATCCGATCAGCTTTGGTGGTGGCGTCGAAACCGTGACGGCTGCCGACGGCCAGCAACGGCAGATCTGGACCCCTGGCGAAACCGTGCGGGCGGTTGCCTACGATACGCCGGTAGTCGGCTGGCGCGGGTCCAGCGTCAACACCCTGCGCCTGTGGCGTGCACGCGCGCTGGAAGAGCTGCACCTGGAGCGCTTCAACGCCGGTGACCACCTGGGTGCAGTCGCCGAGGTGGCCCGCGCCGAGAGCATCTCGCGCGTGCTCTACCCAGCCGACAGCACCGAGGCGGGCCAGGAACTGCGCCTGCGCCAGGAGTACTTCTTTGTTTCCGCCTCGCTGCAAGACCTGCTGCGCCGGCACCTGAACATGCACAAGAGCTTGCTCAACCTGCCTGATGCGGCGGCGATCCAGCTCAACGACACCCACCCCTCGATTGCGGTGGCGGAGCTGATGCGCTTGCTGGTCGACCAGCATGAAATCCCATGGGACAAAGCCTGGCAAGTAACCGTCGGCACCCTGGCCTACACCAACCACACACTGTTGCCCGAAGCGCTGGAAACCTGGCCGGTGGCGCTGATGGAGCGCATGCTGCCGCGGCACATGCAGATCATCTATCTGATCAACGCCTATCATATCGATGCCCTGCGGGCCAAAGGCCAACACGATTTTGACGTGTTGCGCGCGGTGTCGTTGATCGAAGAAGACAACGGCCGTCGCGTGCGCATGGGCAACCTGGCGTTTCTTGGTTCGCATAGTGTCAACGGCGTGTCCGCGCTGCACAGCAAGCTGATGAAGAGCACGGTGTTCGCCGAGCTGCACAAGCTCTACCCGGATCGGATCAACAACAAGACCAACGGCGTCACCTTCCGCCGCTGGCTGCACCAGGCTAACCCGCAGCTGACTGCGATGCTGATCGAGGCCCTCGGGCGCGAGGTGCTGGATGACGCCGAGGTGCGCCTCAAGGACCTTGAACCGTTCGCCGAGCAACCGGCGTTTCGCAAGCAGTTCGCTGCGCAGCGGCTGCACAGCAAGCGTGCCTTGGCGAGCATCATCCAGGACCGCGTCGGCGTGACGGTCAACCCCGAAGCGATGTTCGACGTACAGGTCAAGCGCATCCACGAGTACAAGCGCCAGCTGCTCAACCTGCTGCACACGGTGGCGCTGTATCAGGCAATTCGCGCCGAACCGAGCACCGACTGGGTGCCGCGGGTGAAGATCTTCGCCGGCAAGGCGGCCGCCAGCTATCACCAGGCCAAGCTGATCATCAAGCTGTCCAACGACATCGCCCGGGTGGTCAACAACGATCCGACCGTGCGCGGGCTGCTCAAGGTGGTATTCCTGCCCAACTACAACGTCAGCCTGGCCGAGAGCATCATCCCGGCGGCGGACTTGTCCGAGCAGATTTCCACCGCCGGCTACGAAGCGTCCGGCACCAGCAACATGAAGTTCGGCCTCAACGGCGCGCTGACCATCGGCACCCTGGACGGCGCCAACGTCGAGATGTGCGAGCAGGTCGGTGCAGAGAACATGTTCATCTTTGGGCTGACGGCGCAGCAGGTCGAGGCGCGCAAACGCGCGGGTGACTTTGGTGCCAGTGCAGCGGTGGCCGAGTCGCACCGCCTCAGCGATGTGCTGCACGCCATTCGCAGCGGGGTGTTCTCGCCGGATGACCCGTCGCGCTATACCCAGTTGATCGACTCGTTGATCGACCATGACCGCTTCCTGGTCTGCGCCGATTTCGACGCCTATTGGGACGCCCAGCGCAAGGTCGACGAGCTGTGGCATCAGCCGGAACAATGGTGGCGGATGGCGGTGCTCAATACCTCGCGGATGGGCTGGTTCTCGTCGGATCGGACCATACGCGAGTACGCGACCGAGATCTGGAAAGCGTTGGATTGAGCTGACCATCGCAGGGCACCGGGCCGACCACCGGCCGGTGCCGTGCTGAACTAGACTCCGGTTCGACCGTCTGATCGGCCAGGCGAGTGTGTTTGCTCGCTAGCCTTTACGCCAAACCATCGGCATTACTGTAAACTGCGAGGGTTTTTCACCCTCTTTCCCTTTCGGAGCCATACATGTCCCGCGTTACCCTGAGTCGCTATCTGATTGAGCAGACCCGCAGCAACAATACTCCTGCCGATCTGCGCTTCCTGATCGAGGTGGTGGCGCGCGCGTGCAAGGAAATCAGCCACCACGTGTCCAAAGGCGCCCTCGGCGGCGTGCTGGGCAGCATGGGCACCGAAAACGTACAGGGCGAAGTGCAGAAAAAGCTCGACGTGATCTCCAACGACATTCTGCTCGAAGCCAACGAGTGGGGTGGTCACCTGGCCGGCATGGCGTCCGAAGAAATGGACAACGCCTACCAGATCCCGGGTAAATACCCTAAGGGTGCCTACCTGCTGGTGTTCGACCCACTGGACGGCTCGTCGAACATCGATGTCAACGTTTCGGTCGGCACCATCTTCTCGGTTCTGCGCTGCCCGCAGGAATACCTGAGCCAGAACGAAACCCTCAACGAAAACGCCTTCCTCCAGCCTGGCACCGAGCAGGTCGCCGCCGGTTACGCGATCTATGGCCCGCAGACCATGCTGATCCTGACCCTGGGCAACGGCGTAAAAGGCTTCACCCTGGACCGCGAGCTGGGCAGCTTTGTCCTCACTCACGAGAACATCCAGGTGCCGGAGACCACTGCCGAGTTCGCTATCAATATGTCCAACCAGCGTCACTGGGAAGCGCCGATCCAGCGCTACGTCGGCGAGCTGCTGGCCGGTGAGACCGGGCCGTTGAAAAAGAACTACAACATGCGCTGGATCGCCTCGATGGTGGCTGATGTGCACCGCATCCTCACCCGTGGCGGTCTGTTCATGTACCCACGCGATTCGCGTGAGCCGAGCAAGCCAGGCAAGCTGCGCCTGATGTACGAGGCCAACCCGATGTCGTTCATCATCGAACAGGCCGGCGGCGCTGCCACCAACGGTGAGCAACGCATCCTCGACATCCAGCCGGACAGCCTGCACCAGCGCGTTTCGGTAATCCTCGGCTCGAAGCAAGAGGTCGAGCGCGTTACGGCCTACCACAAGGAATAAATCATGCTCGCACCTTGGCAGCCGTTGCTGGAGTGGTGGTTCGGTCCGGGCAAGAGCCCGCAGGCCGTGGCTGACGAGAAGAGCACGCTGTGGTTCGGCAAGCACCATGATGACGAGGCGCGCGAGCGTTTCGGCGCGCTGTGCGAGCAGGCCCTGGCGGGTGGTCTCGAAGACTGGCAGCAAAGCCCGCAGGGCTGGCTTGGCCTGATCCTGCTGCTCGATCAACTGCCGCGCATGATCTACCGCGACACGCCGCGCGCCTTTGAAGGTGACCGGCGCGCGCAGGTGGTGGCCATGCAGGGTTTGCAGCATGACTGGGATTACCAGTTACTGCCGATCCAGCGGGTGTTCGTGCTGTTGGTGCTGGAACACGCCGAGGTGCTCGACTGGCAGCACCTTAGTGTCGAGCGCTATCGGCAGTTGCTGGACGAGCAACCGGAGGCCAACCGCCGCCTGTTCGAAGGCTTCCTTGACTACGCCGAGCAGCATCAGCGCGTGATCGAGCGCTTTGGCCGGTTCCCGCAGCGCAATCTGCTGCTGGACCGTCCGAGCACCGATGAGGAGATGGATTTCCTGCTCGAGCCGGGTTCACGGTTCTGATGCAGCGCTGAGCGGCTGCCCCATCTGCGTAGGCGAATGGGGCAGCACCCGGCTCAGATTCTGAAACTGCCAACCAACTGTTGCAACCGTTCGACCTGGTGTTCCAGGTCGTTGCAGGCACGCAAGGTGCTCTGCAGGTTGTGCACGCCTTCCTGATTCAGCGTATTGATCTCGCTGATGTCGAGATTGATCGACTCGACCACCGCCGTCTGCTCTTCGGTGGCGGTGGCAACCGACTGGTTCATGCCGTCGATCTCGCCGATGCGCTGGGTCACGCTGCCCAGGCGTTCACCGGCCTGATTGGCAATCCCCACGCTGTGCTCGCTCTGCTGCTGGCTCTGGTTCATGGTGCTGACCGCCATCTGCGCGCCGGCCTGCAGCTCTTCGATCAAACGCTGTACCTGCTGCGCTGATTCCTGAGTGCGGTGGGCCAGACTGCGCACCTCATCGGCAACCACGGCAAAACCACGGCCGGCCTCGCCCGCGCGGGCGGCTTCGATGGCAGCGTTCAGCGCGAGCAGGTTGGTTTGCTGCGAAATGCCGGTGATCACATCGAGGATCTGGCCGATGTTGCTGGTGTGCGAATTGAGTGTCTGAATGTTCTCGCACGAGTCACTGATGCGCGCCGACAGCTGATGCATGGTGCTGATGGTTTGTCCGACCACCTGCTGGCCTTCTTCGGCCAGACCGCGCGCGGCGGTCGAATGCTGCGAGGCGAGCGCGGCGTTCTGGGCGATTTCATGGGCGGCGGCACCGAGCTGATTGATTGCAGCGGCAACGCTGCTGGTGCGGCTCGACTGCTGATCGGCGTTGTTGATCGAGGCGTTGGAGGCAGTCACCACCTGGCCGGCCACGGCATTCACCTGGCCGGTCGCCGAGGCCACTTCGCGGATCGACTCGTGGATACGCTCGACAAAGCGGTTGAACGACTGGGCAAGGCTGCCGAATTCGTCCTGAGCATGGATGGTCAGGCGCCGGGTTAGGTCGCCTTCACCCTCGGCAATGTCGCGCATGGCGCGACCCATGGCGTGCAGCGGCTGCATCAGCACGCGAATCAACAGGCCGAGCAAGGCAATGATGGCGATGATCGCGATCAGCGTCGCCACGGCTGCCGACGTGCGCAGCTCGCCGAGCATGGCGAAGGCGGCATCCTGGTCGAGTACCAGCGCGACATACCAGTCGACCGACGAGATGCCGTCGACGTGGGTGAAGTTGATGAACTGCTTGCGCCCGTCGAACTCGACTTCCTTCAGCCCGCTGCTGATCTGCGGCGTGTCGCCAGGGAACAGATCGGCGAGGGTTTTCAGGGCCAGCTCAGGCTTGGGGTGGATCATGATCTTGCCTTCGCCGTTGACGATGAAGGCATGGCCATTGCCATCGAAGTCCAGCGCGTTGATCAGCTTGCTGATGGTCTGCAGGTCGGTGTCGACGCCACTCACGCCGAGCAGGCGACCGCCCTGTTGCACCGGCGTGGCCAGGGTGATCACCAGCTTGCCAGCCGAGGCGGAAATGTACGGCTCGGTGACGATAGTCTGGTTGGCAGCAGTCGCCGCCTTGTACCAGCCACGCTGGCGCGGGTCGTAGTCGGCGGCGCGGTTGCCGGCGGGTACCGATTGCATGCTGCCGTCCTGGCTGCCGAAGTAGCTCAGCTGGAAGTTGTTGGCATACACCGGCAGTGCCAGGGCACGGTCCAGGCTCGGCTTGCCGGGGCCATCGACGGCCACTTGCTGGGCCAGGCTGTCGAGTACCTGCACGCGGCTGTCGAGCCAGTTGCGGATGTTGCCTGCAGTCAGGCTCCCCAGGTCCTGCAGCGACGTCTGCGTGTCGCTGCGCAGCGACTGGCGTTGCCGGTAGTCGTTGAACAGTACGAAGCAGGTGAAGGCGACCGCGACTACGAGGGCTGCGGCCAGCAGGATCTTGTGGCTGAACTTGAGATTTTTGGTCATGGCTGAGTCTGCGCGAATGCACGTCGAAGGGCAGGGGGTAGGGCAAGCTGCTGCTCCACTGCTCGTTGTGTCGACTTGTGCGGGTAAAACATGAGTCGTTGGCCGGTCAGACGACCAACGGCCGGCATTTAAGCGCTGCGGTCAGGGAACCACGGAGGCTTTTTGCTCTCCAAGGTCTCCACAGGCGCCTCGCCTGATGTCCGTGTCCAGGAGTGTCCCTTCATGTCGTTGCGTTCCCTCGCCCTGTTGTCGTTGTGCGTCGTGCTGACTGCGTGCAGCAAGATCAACCAGGAAAATTACTCCAAACTCAGCGCCGGCATGAACCGCGCGGCGGTCGAGCAACTGCTGGGTACACCTACCGAGTGCTCGGGCGCGCTGGGCATGAGCAGTTGCACCTGGGGTGACCAGAACAGCTTCATCAGTGTGCAGTATGCAGCGGACAAAGTATTGATGTACTCCGGGCAGGGCCTTAAATGAGGCACGTGAGTCTGCTGCTTGGGCTGTGCCTGAGCCTGTTGCTGGGCGGCTGCGCCACGGGTAGCCATGACCCGTTGGCGCCGAAGACGGCAGGCGCCGTTGACCTCAAGCGCTATCAGGGCAAATGGTTCGAGCTGGCCCGCCTGCCGATGTACTTCCAGCGCGACTGCGCGCAATCCGAGGCGCATTACAACGCCCGGCCTGATGGCAGCATCGGCGTGCTCAACCGTTGCCGCATGCTCGACGGCCAGTGGATCCGTGCCGAAGGCAGCGCCACGCCGCAGGAGGCCGGGCATACCGACAAGCTCTGGGTCGAGTTCGACAATTGGTTCACCCGCCTGGCGCCTGGTGTGGCCAAGGGCGAGTACTGGGTGTTGTACGTCGACTCGCGTTATCAGACCGCATTGGTCGGCAGCCCGGACCGCAAGTACCTGTGGATCCTGTCGCGTACGCCGAGCCTGCCGGCCTGGGAGCGCGAGAGCCTGCTGGCCAAGGCGCGTCAGCAAGGCTACGACACCAATCGCCTGATCTGGCGCGTAGCCGACCGCGACATCGCCGCCGCACACTGAGCCCTCAGCCAAGCAACTGGCCGAGCACCTCGGCAAACGCTCGGTTGCTCTCGGCTTCCTGAGCATGGCGGCCCTGGCGCACCACCCACGCGCCGTTGACCATCACGTCGCGGATCTGGCGGTCGCCGCCGGCAAACAGCCAGCGGTTGAGAATGGCGTCGCCTTCGGCAGTAGCGATGTACGGGTCCTCACCGTCGAGCACCAGCCAGTCCGCGCGCCTGCCCACCGTCAACTCGCCGATCGGCTGCCCCAGGGCTTGCGCGCCACCGCTGAGCGCTGCGTCATAAAGGGTGCGGCCAACCATTGGCTGGTCGCTGCGATAGAGCCGATTGCGGCGCTGATCACGCAGTCGCTGGCCGTATTCGAGCCAGCGCAGTTCCTCGACCACACTGAGTGACACGTGGCTGTCCGATCCAATCCCCATGCGCCCGCCCCGAGCCAGGTAGTCGACCGCGGGGAAGATGCCGTCGCCCAGGTTGGCCTCGGTGGTCAGGCACAAACCAGCTACCGCGCCGCTTTCGGCCATCGCTGCGACCTCGTCCGGCGCCGCGTGGGTGGCATGTACCAGACACCAGCGGCGGTCGACCTCGACGTTTTCATATAGCCATTGCAGCGGACGACGCCCGCTCCAGGCCAGGCAGTCGTCGACTTCCTTTTGCTGCTCAGCGATGTGAATGTGTACCGGGCAGTCCTGCTCGCCGCTGGCCAGCACCGTGGCAATCTGCTCGGGAGTGACCGCGCGCAGCGAGTGGAAGCACAAGCCCAGGCGCTGCGCCGGTTGTGCCGCCAGCACTGGCTTGAGCTGTTCGTGCAGGCGCAGGTATTGCTCGCTGCTATTGATAAAGCGGCGTTGGCCCTCGCTGGCGGGCTGGCCGCCGAATCCTGCGTGGCTGTACAGCACCGGCAACAACGTCAGGCCAATCCCGGCGGCGCTGGCGGCGGCACTGATGCACCGTGACAGCTCGGCGGGATCGGCATAGCGCTGGCCATCGCGATCGTGGTGCACGTAATGGAACTCGGCGACCGAGGTATAGCCGGCCTTGAGCATCTCGATGTACAGCTGGCGGGCGATGACCTGCAGTTGTTCCGGGCTGATCTGGCCAACCATGCGGTACATCAACTCGCGCCAGGTCCAGAAACTGTCGTTGGGGTTACCGGCCACTTCTGCCAGGCCCGCCATGGCGCGCTGGAAGGCGTGCGAATGAAGGTTGGGCATGCCCGGCAGCAGCGGCCCGGCCAAGCGCTCGGCGCCGTCTGCCGAGGCATCGACCTGCAGGCTGGCAAGCTGGCCTTGGGCGTCGACCTCTAGACGGACGTTGCGCGCCCAACCGCTGGGGAGCAGGGCGCGCTCGGCAAAGTACACGGACATGTAAGCATCTTCCTGTTCTTGTTAGCTTGTATATACATATACAGGCGTTTGCCTGCCCGGTAAACTGCGGCAAGCTACTGCTCACTCAAACCGCACAAGGATCAAAGCCGTGCCGACACCTCCTGTCTCCGCGCTGGTTGCCCAGATGGGCGAAGGGCCGGCGCCGCTGTATGCCCGGGTCAAACAGATGATCGTCCAGCAGATCGAAAACGGCAGCTGGCCGCCGCATCACCGGGTGCCGTCCGAGAGCGAGCTGGTCAACCAGCTGGGTTTCAGCCGCATGACCATCAACCGCGCCCTGCGCGAGCTGACTGCTGACGGGTTGCTGGTGCGCATGCAGGGGGTCGGCACGTTCGTCGCCGAGCCCAAGAGCCGTTCCGCGCTGTTCGAGGTCAACAACATTGCCGACGAGATCGCCGGCCGTGGCCATCAGCATAGTTGCCAGGTGATCGTGCTCGGCGAAGAGGCCGCAGGTTCCGAGCGCGCCCTAGCGCTGGATATGCGCGAAGGCCAGCGGGTATTCCACTCGTTGATCGTGCACTACGAAAACGGCGTGCCGGTGCAGATCGAGGATCGCTACGTCAACGCCGCGATTGCCCCGGACTACCTCAAGCAGGACTTTACCCGGCAGACACCCTATGCCTACCTGTCGCAGGTGGCGCCACTGACTGAAGGCGAGCACGTGGTCGAGGCGATTCTGGCAGAGCCGGACGAGTGTCGCCTGCTGCAGATCGATGCCGGCGAGCCATGCCTGCTGATCCGCCGCCGCACCTGGTCGGGTCGCCAGCCGGTCACCGCCGCACGCCTGATTCACCCCGGTTCCCGCCATCGCCTGGAAGGACGCTTCAGCAAATGAGCCAGATGCAGTTGCTACACGCGGCGGATTACCCGCGCATGCCATGGAAGAACGGCGGCGGGTTTACCGAAGAGATCGCCCGCGATGCTGGCGATGGCCTGGATGGATTTGGCTGGCGCCTGTCGATTGCCGATATCGAAGAGTCGGGCGGCTTTTCCAGCTTTGCCGGGTACCAGCGGATCATCAGTGTGCTGCAGGGGGATGGCATGCGTCTGGTGGTCGACGGCCAGCTCAGCCGGCCGTTGCTGGCGTTCGATGCGTTTGCCTTCGGCGGCGAGAGCCAGGTTCAGTGCAAGCTGCTGGGCGGGATGATCCGCGACTTCAACCTGATCT
This sequence comes from Pseudomonas sp. PGPR N4, assembly GCF_059693665.1. Classification (NCBI taxonomy): domain Bacteria; kingdom Pseudomonadati; phylum Pseudomonadota; class Gammaproteobacteria; order Pseudomonadales; family Pseudomonadaceae; genus Pseudomonas; species Pseudomonas sp. PGPR N4. The sequence goes on along the minus strand of NZ_JCAUKV010000002.1, from coordinate 323,623 downwards.
ACGCGCCGCAGCGGTATCGGGCGCGGTTGCAGTGGTTTGATGGCACCAGCCGCCTGTATAGCTCGGCGTCGACGCTGTTGCTGTTTGCCGCTGGTAGCCAGGTTGAAGTGCAGATGGCCGGGCGCGAGCTGCAGCGGCTTGGGTTGTATGACTGTTTGCGCCTGGAGGGCAACGACGGGTTGCTGGAGTTGGACGTGCAGGGGCGGTTTTGCCTGATTGAATTGATCACGGTTTGAGATTGCCGGGGCGCCGGACCGGTCGGAAAGGGGTGCGTAGCGCCCCCGGCTATCTAACGGCGAGCTCCGAATAATTTGGTTGTCCGTGCTTGTACATACAAGTAAAGGTGTGTTTGTATATTACTCATCGACACCCCGCCGTCGGATGACCGCAAAGGACCTCTCCCGTGACTGACAACAACAAATACCGTGACGTAGAAATCCGTGCCCCACGTGGCAACAAGCTGACCGCCAAAAGCTGGCTGACCGAAGCGCCGCTGCGCATGCTGATGAACAACCTCGACCCACAAGTGGCCGAGAACCCCAAGGAGCTGGTGGTGTACGGCGGCATCGGCCGTGCTGCGCGCAACTGGGAGAGCTACGACAAGATCGTCGAGACCCTGACCCGCCTGGAAGACGACGAGACCCTGCTGGTCCAGTCGGGCAAGCCGGTGGGCGTGTTCAAGACCCACAGCAACGCCCCGCGCGTGCTGATCGCCAACTCCAACCTGGTGCCGCACTGGGCCAACTGGGAACACTTCAACGAACTGGATGCCAAGGGCCTGGCCATGTACGGCCAGATGACCGCAGGCAGCTGGATCTACATCGGCAGCCAGGGCATTGTCCAGGGCACCTATGAAACCTTCGTCGAGGCCGGCCGCCAGCATTACAACGGCAGCCTCAAAGGCAAGTGGGTGCTCACTGCAGGCCTTGGCGGCATGGGTGGCGCACAGCCGCTGGCCGCAACCCTGGCCGGTGCCTGCTCGCTGAACATCGAGTGCCAGCAGAGCCGCATCGACTTCCGCCTCAGCAGCCGTTATGTCGACGAACAGGCCAGCGACCTCGATGACGCCCTGGCGCGCATCGCCAAATACACCCAGGAAGGCAAGGCGATCTCGATTGCCCTGCTCGGCAACGCTGCCGAAATCCTGCCTGAGCTGGTCAAGCGTGGCGTGCGCCCGGACATGGTCACCGACCAGACCAGCGCCCACGACCCGCTCAACGGCTACCTGCCTGCTGGCTGGAGCTGGGAGCAGTACCGCGACCGTGCGCAGACCGACCCGGCGGCAGTGGTCAAGGCCGCCAAGCAGTCGATGGCGGTGCACGTCAAAGCCATGCTCGACTTCCAACAGCAAGGCGTGCCGACCTTCGACTACGGCAACAACATTCGCCAGATGGCCATGGAGGAGGGCGTCAGCAATGCCTTCGACTTCCCCGGTTTCGTTCCGGCTTATATCCGCCCGCTGTTCTGCCGCGGGGTCGGCCCGTTCCGCTGGGTGGCGCTGTCGGGTGACGCCGAGGACATCTACAAGACCGATGCCAAGGTCAAAGAGCTGATCGCCGACGATGCCCATCTGCACCGTTGGCTGGACATGGCCCGTGAGCGCATCAGCTTCCAGGGTCTGCCGGCGCGGATCTGCTGGGTTGGCCTGGGCCAGCGTGCCAAGCTCGGCCTGGCCTTCAACGAGATGGTCCGCAGCGGTGAGTTGTCGGCACCGATCGTGATCGGCCGCGACCACCTCGACTCTGGTTCGGTGTCCAGCCCCAACCGCGAAACCGAATCGATGCAGGATGGCTCCGACGCCGTGTCCGACTGGCCGCTGCTCAACGCCTTGCTCAACACTGCGAGCGGCGCGACCTGGGTGTCGCTGCACCACGGCGGCGGCGTTGGCATGGGCTTCTCGCAGCACTCGGGTATGGTCATCGTCTGTGATGGCAGCGATGAAGCTGCCGAGCGTATTGCTCGCGTCTTGACCAACGACCCGGGCACCGGCGTCATGCGCCACGCCGATGCGGGCTACCAGATCGCCGTTGACTGCGCCAACCAGCAGGGCCTCGATCTGCCGATGATCAACGGCTGATCAGCCGCCGCCGACAACGCCGATACTGAATAACAAGAAGGGGCCTGCGGGCCCCGCCAATGGAGTAGCGAAGTGACCGAACTGACCCTCAAGCCCGGTACCCTGACCCTGGCCCAGCTGCGCGCCATTCATGCCGCACCCGTCAAGCTGCGCCTGGATGACAGCGCGGGCCCGGCGATCGATGCCAGCGTCGCTTGTGTCGAGCAGATTCTCGCCGAAGACCGCACCGCCTACGGCATCAACACCGGTTTCGGTCTGCTGGCCTCGACCCGCATCGCCCGTGAAGACCTCGAGAACCTGCAGCGTTCACTGGTGTTGTCGCACGCCGCAGGCATCGGCGCGCCGCTGGACGACGCTTTGGTGCGGCTGATCATGGTGCTCAAGATCAACAGCCTCAGCCGTGGTTTCTCCGGCATTCGGCGCAAGGTCATCGATGCGCTGATCAGCCTGGTCAACGCCGAAGTCTATCCGCACATTCCGCTGAAAGGCTCGGTCGGCGCCTCCGGCGACCTCGCGCCGCTGGCGCACATGTCACTGGTGCTGCTCGGCGAGGGCAAGGCCCGTTACAAGGGGCAGTGGCTGGAAGCTAACGAAGCACTGGCTGTGGCCGGCCTCGAACCGCTGACCCTGGCCGCCAAAGAGGGCCTGGCCTTGCTCAACGGCACCCAGGCGTCTACCGCCTATGCCCTGCGCGGCCTTTTCTACGCTGAAGACCTGTTTGCCGCCGCGATCACCTGCGGCGGCCTGACCGTCGAAGCCGCGCTGGGCTCGCGCTCGCCGTTCGATGCGCGCATCCATGAAGTGCGCGGCCAGCGCGGCCAGATTGACGCCGCGGCCTGCTACCGTGACCTGCTCGGTGACTCGACCGAAGTGTCGCGCTCCCACGAAAACTGCGGCAAGGTCCAGGACCCGTACTCGCTGCGTTGCCAGCCACAGGTGATGGGCGCTTGCCTGACCCAGTTGCGTCAGGCCGCGGAAGTGCTGGCGATCGAATCCAACGCTGTCTCCGACAACCCGCTGGTGTTCGCCGCCGAAGGTGATGTGATTTCCGGCGGCAACTTCCACGCCGAGCCGGTGGCCATGGCCGCTGACAACCTGGCCCTGGCGATTGCCGAGATCGGTTCGCTGAGCGAGCGTCGCATTTCACTGATGATGGACAAGCACATGTCCCAGCTGCCGCCGTTCCTCGTCGAAAACGGTGGGGTCAACTCCGGGTTCATGATCGCCCAGGTCACCGCCGCAGCATTGGCCAGTGAGAACAAGGCGCTGTCGCACCCACACAGCGTCGACAGCCTGCCGACCTCGGCCAACCAGGAAGACCACGTGTCGATGGCGCCGGCAGCAGGCAAGCGCCTGTGGGAAATGGCCGAGAACACGCGTGGCGTGCTTGCCATCGAATGGCTCGGTGCCTGCCAGGGCCTGGACTTGCGCAAGGGCCTGAAAACCTCGGCCAAGCTGGAGCAGGCGCGCCGCGCCCTGCGTGCCAAGGTTGCCCACTACGAGCGTGACCGGTTCTTCTCGCCGGATATCGAAATGGCCAGCGCGCTGCTGGCCGAAGGCACGCTGACCGGGTTGTTGCCGGCTGGAGTATTGCCAAGCCTGTGAAAAGCTGGGGGCCTGCTGCGCAGGCCTTCGCGGGTGAACCCGCTCCCACAGGATTTGCAGCGCCGCCGTAACCTGTGGGAGCGGGTTCACCCGCGAAGGGCCGCAAAGCGGCCCCCAACGCGCTAATCCGTCCATAAAAATAAAAGGGACGCAGCATGCAACAATCTCAAGGTCTAAAACGCGGGCTGACGTCCCGCCACATCCGTTTCATGGCGCTCGGCTCGGCGATCGGCACCGGGCTGTTCTATGGTTCTGCTTCAGCCATCCAGATGGCCGGCCCAGCGGTACTGCTGGCCTACCTGATCGGTGGCGCCGCCGTGTTCATGGTCATGCGCGCGCTCGGCGAAATGGCCGTGCACAACCCGGTCGCCGGCTCCTTTGGCCAATACGCCAGTACCTACCTGGGGCCGATGTCCGGCTTTGTGCTGGGCTGGACCTACGCCTTCGAGATGATCATTGTCTGTATCGCCGACGTGACCGCCTTCGGTATCTACATGGGCTTCTGGTTCCCTGAAGTGGCGCGTTGGATCTGGGTGCTGGGCATCGTCTTCCTGATCGGCGGGCTCAACCTGTGCAACGTCAAAGTGTTCGGCGAGATGGAATTCTGGCTGTCGCTGCTCAAGGTCGGCGCGATTGTCGCGATGATCCTCGCCGGGCTTGGCATCATGGCCTTCGGCATGGGCCAGGTCGGTAGTGGCTCGGCGGTCGGCGTGAGCAACCTGTTCGAGCATGGCGGCTTCATGCCCAACGGCATTGCCGGGGTGATCGCCTCGTTTGCCGTGGTGATGTTCGCTTTTGGCGGTATCGAAATCATCGGTATCACTGCTGGCGAAGCGAAAGACCCGCAGCGAGTCATCCCCAAGGCAATCAACGCCGTGCCGCTGCGTATCCTGCTGTTCTACGTGCTGACTCTGTTTGTGCTGATGAGCCTGTACCCATGGCCGCAGATCGGCAGCCAAGGCAGCCCGTTCGTGCAGATCTTCAGCAACCTGGGCATCGGTTCGGCTGCTGCTGTGCTTAACGTAGTGGTGATTTCTGCGGCAGTCTCGGCGATCAACAGCGACATCTTCGGTGCCGGGCGCATGATGTACGGCCTGGCCCAGCAGGGCCATGCCCCGCGTGGCTTCGCCCAGCTGTCCAAACACGGTGTGCCGTGGCTGACGGTGGTAGTGATGGGCGCGGCGCTGCTGATCGGCGTGGTGCTCAACTATCTGATCCCGGAGAACGTGTTCCTGCTGATCGCCTCGATCGCCACTTTCGCCACGGTCTGGGTCTGGCTGATGATCCTGCTCACTCAAGTGGCGATGCGCCGCAGCATGAGCCGTGAGGAAGTCGCCAGTCTGAAGTTCCCGGTACCGTTCTGGCCCTATGGGCCGGCCCTGGCGATTGCCTTCATGGTGTTCATTTTTGGTGTGCTCGGTTACTTCCCGGACACTCAGGCCGCATTGCTGGTCGGGGTAGTGTGGGTGATGTTTCTGGTCGCGTCCTACCTGCTCTGGTGCAAGCCGCGTGCAGGTCAGGGTCGGTTGGCCGAGCAGCAGGCCGAGCTGCACCGCTAGTAACGGAGGAAGTGTATGGCAACGTTATGGCAGCACTGCCATGTGGCAAGCATGGTCGGCGGCAGCTATTCGATCATCGAGGATGCGGCGATCATCACCCGCGCCGGGCTGATCGAATGGATCGGCCCACGCGCCGAGCTGGCGCCACAGGCCGACCTGGAGACGGTCGATCTGGGCGGTGCCTGGGTCACCCCGGGGCTGATCGACTGCCACACCCATGCGGTGTTTGGCGGTAACCGCAGTGGCGAGTTCGAGCAGCGTTTGCAGGGTGTCAGCTATGCCGAGATTGCCGCCCAGGGCGGCGGCATTGCCAGCACCGTGCGCGCCACTCGCGCGGCCAGCGAAGAGCAGCTGCTGGCCAGCGCCCGGCAGCGGGTCGAAGCGTTGATGCGCGATGGGGTGACCACCCTTGAGATCAAGTCAGGCTACGGCTTGGACCTGGTCAACGAGCGCAAGATGTTGCGCGTCGCTCGGCGTCTGGGCGAAGCGCTGCCGCTGAACGTGCGCAGCACCTGCCTGGCCGCTCACGCCTTGCCGCCGGAATATGCCGGGCGCGGCGATGACTACATCCAGCACATCTGCGATGAGCTGCTGCCAGCGTTGGCCGGCGAAGGCCTGGTCGATGCGGTCGATGCCTTCTGTGAACACCTGGCGTTCTCGCCGGCGCAGGTCGAGCGGGTGTTCATCAAGGCCCGCGAACTGGGCTTGCCGGTCAAGCTGCATGCCGAGCAGTTGTCATCGCTGCACGGCTCCAGCCTGGCTGCCCGTTATCAGGCGCTGTCGGCCGATCACCTGGAGTTCATGACCGAAGACGACGCCATTGCCATGGCCGCGGCGGGCACCGTCGCGGTGCTGCTGCCGGGCGCGTTCTACTTCCTGCGCGAAACCCAGCTGCCACCGATGGACGCGCTGCGTCGGCACGGGGTGAAGATCGCTCTGGCCAGCGACCTCAACCCTGGCACCTCGCCTGGCCTGTCGCTGCGGCTGATGCTCAACATGGGCTGCACGCTGTTCCGCATGACCCCTGAAGAGGCGTTGGCCGGGGTTACCGCGCATGCCGCCACGGCACTGGGCCTGGGCAGCACTCACGGCACGCTGGAAGCCGGCAAGGTCGCCGACTTTGTCGCCTGGCAGATCGATCGCCCGGCCGACCTCGCGTACTGGCTGGGCGGCGACTTGCCCAAGCGGGTAGTGCGCGGCGGTGTGCAATCAACTTTTTGAGCGAGGCCTCATGGACAACGTATTGAGCTTTCACCAAGGCCGCCTGCCGCTGCTGATCAGCATGCCCCACGCCGGCCTCGGTTTGACCGCCGCCGTGCGCGACGGCCTGGTCGAACAGGCGCGCAGCTTGCCCGATACCGACTGGCATATCCCACGGCTGTATGACTTCGCCCGTGAACTGGGTGCCAGCGTGGTCGCCGCGGAGTACTCGCGGTTCGTCATCGACCTCAATCGGCCAGAAGATGACCAGCCGTTATATGCCGGGGCCACCACCGGGCTGTTTCCGGCCACCCTGTTCGACGGCGAGCCGCTGTTCGTTGCCGGCCTTGCGCCGTCTGCGGCGCAGCGGGCGGAGTATCTCGAGCAGATCTGGCGCCCTTATCACGACACCCTGCGCCAGGAGCTGGCGCGTCTGCGTGAAGAGTTCGGCTATGCACTGCTGTGGGATGCGCATTCGATCCGCTCGCACATCCCGCACCTGTTCGACGGCAAGCTGCCGGACTTCAACTTCGGCACCTTCAATGGCGCCAGTTGTGACCCGGCGCTGGCCGAGCAGCTGCAGCGCACCTGCGCCCAGGTGCCGGGCTACAGCCATGTGCTCAATGGACGCTTCAAGGGCGGGCACATCACTCGTCATTACGGAGCCCCGGACCAACACGTGCATGCCGTGCAGCTGGAGCTGGCGCAGAGCACCTACATGAACGAAACCGAGCCGTTCGCCTATCGTGAAGACCTGGCCCAGCCTACTCAGGCAGTGCTGCGCCAGTTGCTCGAAGTGATGCTTGCCTGGGGGCAGGCGCGGTACGCGCGCTAGACGCGCACGGCGCAGGGCTGTGCAGTTGCTCGAGACCAGGCAGGCGCAGGTTTCACTCGGGCGCGGGCGCCTGGTAAGCCTGCACCCCAGCGGCGGCAAAAGCGCTGTCCAGCGCCTGCGTCGCGCCGCAGGTATTTCAGATTGCCGTGCTGGTCGTGCACGCTGATGACGATGTTGTAGCCCTGCGCTACGGCGGCTTGCTGGGCCGCATCGGCCATCAGCATGGCGCTGCGCAGCTCCAGGCGCGGGTCGTCGGAAGCAGCGAACGCAGCAGGCGCGAGCAACGCCAGCAGGGCGACATGCAGGATTTTCTTAGGGTGTTCCCGGCTGTTGAAAGAGCGGGTCGCTATCCTGAAGGCGGTAGCACTGCGCAGGTGACGCAGACTGTTAGCGTGCGTTGCCGATGCGCCCTGACATGATTCGGGTTTATGATGGCGGCAGCCGAAGAATAGCCCTTCATGGAGTGCGCAATGCAGACCCTGTACCCGCAGATCAAACCTTACGCCCGTCACGATCTGGCCGTGCAAGCGCCGCATGTGCTGTATGTCGACGAGAGCGGTTCGCCAGAAGGTCTGCCGGTGGTGTTCATCCACGGTGGTCCGGGTGCCGGCTGCGACGCGCAGAGCCGCTGCTATTTCGACCCGAACCTGTACCGCATCATTACCTTCGATCAGCGCGGCTGTGGCCGCTCCACCCCGCACGCCAGCCTGGAAAACAACACCACCTGGGACCTGGTCGAGGACATGGAGCGTATTCGCGAGCACCTGGGCATCGACAAATGGGTGCTGTTCGGCGGCTCGTGGGGCTCGACCTTGGCCCTGGCCTACGCACAGAAGCACCCCGAGCGCGTGCACGGGCTGATCCTGCGCGGCATCTTTCTCGCCCGCGCCCAAGAGATCCGCTGGTTCTACCAGGAAGGCGCCAGCCGGCTGTTCCCTGACTACTGGCAGGACTACATCGCACCGATCCCGCACGACGAGCGTGGCGATCTGGTCACGGCCTTCCACAAGCGCCTGACCGGCAACGATCAGATCGCGCAGATGCACGCCGCCAAGGCCTGGTCGACCTGGGAAGGCCGCACCGCCACCCTGCGGCCCAATCCGCTGGTGGTCGATCGCTTCTCCGAGCCGCAGCGTGCACTGTCGATTGCCCGTATCGAATGCCACTATTTCACCAACGATGCCTTCCTCGAACCCGATCAGCTGATCCGCGACATGCCCCGCATCGCCCACCTGCCGGCGGTTATCGTGCATGGCCGCTATGATGTGATCTGCCCGCTGGACAACGCCTGGGAGCTGCACCAGGCCTGGCCCAACAGCGAGCTGAAAGTGATCCGCGACGCCGGCCACGCCGCGTCCGAACCGGGTATCACCGACGCGCTGGTGCGCGCCGCCGACCAGATGGCCCGGCGCTTGCTTGACCTGCCATTGGAAGAAGCGTGAAGGCCCTGCTGCAGCGCGTGCAGAACGCCCGCGTCGAAGTTGCCGGCGAAGTGGTCGGTGCGGTCGAGCAGGGCTTGCTGGTATTGGTGGCGGTCGAGCCTGCAGATACGCGCGAGCATGCCGACAAACTGTTGCACAAGCTGCTTAACTACCGGGTGTTCAGTGATGCCGATGGCAAGATGAACCTGTCGCTCAAGGACATTGGCGGCGGCTTGCTGCTGGTGTCGCAGTTCACCCTGGCGGCCGATACCCGCAGTGGCATGCGCCCGGGCTTCTCGACCGCCGCGCCACCTGCACTTGGCGCTGAATTGTTCGAGTATCTGATGGGGCAGGCGCGGGCGTCACACGACGATGTAGCCAGTGGCCGTTTTGGCGCCGATATGCAGGTCCATCTGGTCAATGATGGCCCCGTAACATTTATGTTACAAATCTGAAGCGAAATAACCGCTTGTTTGTACAAAACAAGAGGGTTTTGACGATAAATAGTTGTTGCCGCCTGATGCGTTGTCACGCGGCCTGCTAGATAATCGCGCGGCTGTAGGGACCTGCGTTCGCAGGTTCGTTGTACCAAGACTTGAGGACTGTCTGGAGCCGTTTGGGGAATCATTGAGCCCTTACGGGGTCCGAACAGTGCTCGCCAACCCGGCATTTGTAGCTGGCCGTTGGTTTCATGATCTGTTTTCGGCGAGGGTTGCTCGTGATTGTAAGTCCCCGTAATGCACCAAAGATCCCCGGCAATCGGTTGCGTACCGCCCTGGCGGCTGGCGTGGCCTTGGTCGGCCTGCTGAGCGCGGGTCAGCTGTGGGCATTCAACCTTGACGATGTCGCCGCCAAGGCGAAGGATCTGGCCGGTCAGAAGTACGAAGCACCGAAGAGCAATCTGCCGGCGGTGTTCCGTGACATGAAGTACGCCGACTACCAGAAGATCCGCTTCCTCCAGGAAAAGGCCGAGTGGGCTCAGGACAAGACCCCGTTCAAGCTGTCGTTCTATCACCAGGGCATGCACTTCGACACGCCGGTGAAAATCAACGAAGTCACTGCCTCCAAGGTTGAAGAGATCAAGTACGACGCCAGTCGTTTCGATTTCGGCGACGTGCCGCACGACGCCAAGACCGTGGAAAACCTCGGCTATGCCGGTTTCCGCGTGCTCTACCCGATCAACAAGGCTGACAAGCAAGACGAAATCATGACCTTGCTTGGCGCCAGCTACTTCCGCGTAGTCGGTAAGGGCCACGCCTACGGCCTTTCTGCACGTGGCCTGGCCATCGACACCGCGCTGCCGTCGGGTGAGGAATTCCCGCGTTTTACCGAATTCTGGGTCGAGAAGCCCAAGCCTGCCGACAAGCACCTGGTGATCTACGCCCTGCTTGATTCGCCGCGCTCCACCGGTGCCTACAAGCTGACCGTACGCCCGGGCAACGACACCATCGTCGACGTCAAATCGCGCATCTACCTGCGTGACCACGTCAGCCGTCTGGGCGTTGCACCGCTGACCAGCATGTATCTGTTCGGCCCTAACCAGCCGTCCAAAGTGCTCAACTACCGCCCAGCCCTGCACGACTCCGAAGGCCTGGCGATCCATGCAGCCAATGGTGAATGGCTGTGGCGTCCGCTGAACAACCCGCGCCACCTGGCCGTGAGCAACTTCAGCGTGGAAAACCCGCGTGGTTTCGGCCTGATGCAACGCCACCGCGCCTTCAGCGACTATGAAGACCTCGACGACAACTACCAGAAGCGTCCAAGCGCCTGGATCGAGCCGCAAGGCGACTGGGGCAAGGGCACTGTCGATCTGGTCGAGATTCCGACCGCTGATGAAACCAACGACAACATCGTTGCCTTCTGGAGCCCGGAAACCCTGCCTGAGCCAGGCCAGTCAGCGGATTACAACTATCGCCTGCACTGGACCATCGACGAGGCCAAGTTCCAGGCCCCTGATCTGGGTTGGGTCAAGCAGACCCTGCGTTCCACCGGTGACGTCAAGCAGTCCAACCTGATCCGTCAGCCGGATGGCAGCGTAGCCTTCCTGGTCGATTTCGCAGGTCCCGTGCTTGCCGCTCTGCCTGAAGACAGCACCGTGCGCAGCCAGATCAGCGTTGGCGACAATGCCGAGGTGGTTGAGAACAACCTGCGCTACAACCCGGAAACCAAAGGCTGGCGCCTGACCCTGCGGTTGAAGATCCAGGATCCGAAGAAGTCCACCGAGATGCGTGCAGCGCTGCTGCAGGACGTCCCGGTAGAAGCGCCAAAACCGGCCAAGGACAGCAAGCATGCCAAGGCTGCGGCCAAGCATGCCAAGGCTGAAAAGCCTGCCGAGCAACCTGCTGCAGACGCGGCAGCCACCCCTGCGGCCCCGGCCACCACCGAGAAAGTGTTGACCGAGACCTGGACCTATCAGTTGCCTGCCGATGAGTAATTCGAACCTACGGCCAGTCTCGGTTGCCGAGTATCTGGCCCACCTGCCCCTGAGTGACGAGCAGCGCGCGCAACTGGCCGACTGCAACTCATTCAGCGAGCTGCACCAGCGTCTGGCGGCCGATCCGGCCGCCGGCTCTGCCGAGGCGTCGGTGGCTGCCCGCCTGACCGTCGGCAGTGCCGGCGAAATGGAAGAGGCCGAGATGCTCGGCGTTGACAGCAATGGCAACCTGAGCCTGAAGATCGCTCCGCCGATCACTCGCACCCGGGTGTTGCCAGAGCCATGGCGGACCAATGTGCTGGTGCGCATGTGGCGGCGCATGACCGGCCGCCCCAACGCCCCGCAACCACCCCAGCGCGAGCTGCCGGCGGCACGCTGGCGCTGGGTCGGCTCGATGCGCCGTTACATCCTGCTGACCTTGATGCTCGGCCAGACGATTGTTGCTGGCTGGTACATGAAGGGCATCCTGCCGTACCAGGGCTGGTCGTTCGTCGACCTTGACGAAGTGTTCAGCCAACCGCTGTGGGACACCGTGGTGCAGGTCTGGCCGTATGCCTTGCAGACCTCGATCCTGATCCTCTTCGGCATTCTCTTCTGTTGGGTTTCGGCCGGCTTCTGGACCGCCTTGATGGGCTTCCTGGAGTTGCTCACCGGGCGCGACAAGTACAAGATTTCCGGCAGCAGTGCCGGCAACGAGCCGATCGATGCCCAGGCGCGTACTGCGCTGGTCATGCCGATCTGCAACGAAGACGTGCCGCGGGTATTCGCCGGCCTGCGCGCGACCTTCGAGTCGGTCGCCGCCTCCGGCAACCTCGACCGCTTCGACTTCTTTGTACTCAGCGACTCCAACGATCCGGATATCGCCGTGGCCGAGCAACAGGCCTGGCTTGAAGTGTGCCGCGAGGCCAAAGGCTTTGGCCGGATCTTCTATCGCCGCCGCCGCCGCCGCGTCAAACGCAAGAGCGGCAACCTCGATGACTTCTGCCGTCGCTGGGGCAGCGAGTACAAGTACATGGTCGTGCTTGACGCTGACAGCGTCATGAGCGGTGAATGCCTGAGCAGCCTGGTGCGCCTGATGGAGGCCAACCCGGACGCCGGTATCATCCAGACCGCGCCCAAGGCGTCGGGCATGGACACCCTGTATGCGCGTCTGCAGCAGTTCGCTACCCGCGTGTACGGCCCGCTGTTCACCGCTGGCCTGCACTTCTGGCAGCTGGGCGAATCGCACTACTGGGGGCACAACGCGATCATCCGCATGAAGCCCTTTATCGAGCACTGCGCGCTGGCGCCGTTGCCGGGTAAAGGTGCCTTTGCCGGCGCGATCCTCTCCCACGACTTCGTCGAAGCAGCGCTGATGCGCCGTGCCGGCTGGGGTGTGTGGATTGCCTATGACCTGGACGGCAGCTACGAAGAATTGCCACCCAACCTGCTCGACGAGCTCAAGCGTGACCGTCGCTGGTGCCACGGCAACCTGATGAACTTCCGCCTGTTCCTGGTAAAAGGCATGCACCCGGTGCACCGCGCGGTGTTCCTGACCGGGGTGATGTCGTACCTGTCCGCGCCGTTGTGGTTCTTCTTCCTGGTGCTGTCGACGGCGTTGCTGGCGACCAACACCTTGATGGAGCCGCAATACTTCGTTGAGCCGTTCCAGCTGTACCCGCTGTGGCCGCAATGGCACCCGGAGAAGGCCATTGCGCTGTTCTCCACCACGGTGGTGTTGCTGTTCCTGCCCAAGCTTTTGAGCATCATCCTGATCTGGGCCAAGGGCGCTACCGAATTCGGTGGGCGCTTCAAGGTGACCGTGTCGATGCTGATCGAGATGCTGTTCTCGATGTTGCTGGCGCCGGTACGGATGATCTTCCACACCCGCTTCGTGCTTGCCGCGTTCCTCGGCTGGGCAGCGACCTGGAACTCGCCGCAGCGTGATGACGACTCCACGCCGTGGAGCGAAGCGGTGCGTCGGCATGGTCCGCAGACCCTGCTCGGTGTGGCCTGGACGGTGCTGGTAGCCTGGCTCAACCCAAGCTTCCTGTGGTGGCTGGTGCCGATTGTTGGTTCGCTGATGCTTTCGATTCCGGTATCGGTGATTTCCAGCCGAGTGGGCCTCGGTCTGCGCGCCAAGGACGAGAAGCTGTTCCTGATTCCTGAGGAATACGCCACGCCAACCGAGCTGCTCGCCACTGACCAGTACACCCACGAGAACCGTTGGCATGCATTGAACGACGGCTTCGTGCGGGCTGTGGTCGACCCGCGGCAGAATGCGCTGGCCTGCGCCATGGGCACTGCCCGGCATGGCCAGTCGGCGGCGATCGAGGCACTGCGTGAAGAGCGCATCGCCAAGGCGCTGGAAGTCGGCCCGGCCGCGCTGGATGGCAATACGCGCCTGGCGCTGTTGAGCGACCCGGTCGCGCTGTCGCGTCTGCACGAGCGGGTCTGGGCTGGCGAACATGCAGCCTGGATCGACGCCTGGCGCAGTTCGATCAACAGCGATCCGCATTCGCCGTTGTTGCCGTTGCATCCCGAGGGTGATGGGCAGCCGACGTTGGTCGGCGCCTGATACAACCCTGAGGGCCGCGCTGCGGCCCTTTTCGCGACACAAGGCCGCTCCTACAGGTACAGCGCGATCCCGTGTAGGAGCGGCCTTGTGTCGCGAAAAGGGCGCAGAGCGCCCTCCAGGGCCCCCGAGATACGCATTCTTTTTGGCCAACAAAGTCCCCCCCAGCTCTAGGTCCCGAGCCGCGCATGCGTTAGCATCGCTTCCGGTATTCCGAGCAGGCCAGTACGGCCGTGCCAACAATAAGATTCGTACTCTTTCTTTGCTAGGGGACTTGGTGATGATGAAGAAATACCTGTCGCGACTGCTGGTCGGCGTCACGGCGCTGGTCGCGGTGACTGCGGCCCAGGCCGGCGCCATCGACGATGCGGTCAAGAGCGGCACCCTGCGGGTCGGTATGGACCCCACCTACATGCCGTTCCAGATGACCAACAAGCGTGGCGAGATTATCGGCTTTGAAGTCGATATCCTCAAAGCCATGGCCAAGTCCATGGGCGTCAAGCTGGAGACCGTCTCCACCGCCTACGACGGCATCATCCCCGCTCTCCTGACCAACAAGTTCGACATGATCGGCAGCGGCATGACCCTGACTCAGGAGCGCAACCTGCGCCTGAACTTCAGCGAACCGTTCATCGTGGTCGGCCAGACCCTGCTGATCCGCAAGGAGCTGGCGGGCGAGATCAAGTCGTACAAGGACCTGAACAGCGACAAGTACCGCATCACCTCCAAGCTCGGCACCACCGGCGAGATGGTTTCCAAGAAGCTCATCAGCAAAGCCAAGTACCACGGCTATGACAACGAGCAGGAAGCGGTCATGGACGTGGTCAACGGCAAGGCCGATGCCTTTGTCTACGACGCCCCTTACAACGTGGTGGCGGTCGAGAAGGCCGGCGCTGGCAAGCTGCTGTTCCTCGAAGAACCCTTCACCTACGAGCCACTGGCATTCGGCTTGAAGAAAGGCGACTACGACAGCATCAACTTCATCAACAACTTCCTGCACCAGATCAAGCACGACGGCACCTATGATCGGATCCACGACAAGTGGTTCAAGAACAAGGACTGGCTCAAGGAAATGGAATAAGGGCCCAGGCCACAAGCCCAGGCTTTGACCCCCGACGCGCAGGCAAACCCTGCGCGTTCGCATTTACGGAAGTACCCACGTGATCAAACACAAGAAAGCCCAGTGGCCCTGGCACGGGCTGACCGCGCTGGTGCTGGTCGGTCTGGCCATCAGCCTGTACCTCGCCACGTCGATGATGGCCTACGAGTGGCGCTGGAACCGCGTCCCGCAGTATTTCGCCTACCAGGCTGAAGAAGCCCAGCGCGCCGCCAGCTATGGCACGGTTGCCGAGATCGTAGTCCAGGGCGACAACGCACGCGTTACCCTCAAGGGTGAAGACGGCGAGCAGCAAGTACTGGACGTGGTCAAAGACAGCCTGCAACTGAGCCGCGGCGATGACGTTGCCGAAGGCGACCAGATCGGTGTCACCCGCCATTGGGCGGCCGGGCCGTTGGCCTGGGGCCTGTGGACCACGCTGTGGCTGTCGGTTGTGTCCGGGGCGCTGGGCTTGGTGATCGGCCTGTTTGCCGGGCTGTGCCGGTTGTCCAACAATCCGACCCTGCGCGATCTGTCGACGGTCTACGTCGAGCTGGTACGCGGCACGCCATTGCTGGTGCAGATCTTCATCTTCTATTTCTTCATCGGCACGGTGCTCAACCTCTCGCGCGAGTTCGCCGGGGTGGCCGCGCTGGCGCTGTTCACCGGCGCCTACGTGGCCGAGATCGTGCGTGCCGGGGTGCAGTCGATTGCCCGTGGGCAGAACGAAGCCGCGCGCTCGCTGGGCCTGAATGCCAGCCAGTCGATGCGCCATGTGATCCTGCCGCAAGCGTTCAAGCGGGTGTTGCCGCCGCTGGCCGGGCAGTTCATCAGCCTGGTCAAGGACACCTCGCTGGTCTCGGTGATCGCCATCACCGAACTGACCAAGAGCGGGCGCGAAGCGATCACCACCTCGTTCTCGACCTTTGAAATCTGGTTCTGCGTGGCAGGGCTGTACCTGCTGATCAACCTGCCGCTGTCGCACCTCGCCAGCCGGCTCGAGCGGAGGCTTGCGCAAAGTGATTGAAGTCCGTGATCTGTTGAAAGTGTTCGACACCCGCGGCCAGATGGTGCGCGCGGTGGATAACGTCAGTACCGGTGTAGCCAAGGGCGAAGTGGTGGTAGTACTGGGCCCGTCGGGCTCGGGCAAGTCGACCTTCCTGCGCTGCCTGAACGGCCTCGAGCACTTCGATGCCGGCCACGTGTCGATCAACGGCATACCGCTGGCCGACCCGAAAACCGACATCAATGCTTATCGCCGCGAAGTCGGCATGGTCTTCCAGCACTTCAACCTGTTCCCGCATATGACCGTGCTGGAGAACCTGTGCCTGGCGCAAAAGGTCGTGCGCAAACGCAACAAGGCCGAGCGTGAGGCCAAGGCACGGGCGTTGCTGGACAAGGTCGGGATTGCCGAAAAGGCCAACGAATTCCCGTCGCGGCTGTCCGGTGGCCAGCAGCAGCGCGTGGCGATTGCCCGCGCATTGGCGATGGAGCCGAAGGTGATGCTGTTCGACGAGCCGACCTCGGCGCTCGACCCGGAAATGGTCGGCGAGGTACTCGACGTGATGAAGACCTTGGCCAAAGAAGGCATGACCATGGTCTGCGTGACCCACGAAATGGGCTTTGCCCGCGAAGTGGCCGACCGCGTGCTGTTTTTCGATCATGGCAAGTTGCTGGAAGATTCGGCACCGGCGGCGTTCTTTGATTCGCCCAAAGACCCGCGCGCTCAGGCTTTCCTGCGCCAGGTGCTGTAAGCGCAGGGCCCGTCGCCAGCCGGACTGGCGACGGGCTCGGGTTACAGGCTGAAGCGACCGACCATGCTGCGCAGTTGCCGGCCCAGCTGCTCCAGCTCGCCGCTTGAGGCGGCGGTCTGCTCACTCGCCGCGCTGGTCTGATCGGACACATCACGTACGCTCAGCACGCTGCGGTTGATCTGCTCGGCGACCACGCTTTGCTCCTCGCTGGCAGTGGCGATCTGCTGGTTCATACCCTGAATATTGGACACCGTCTGGGTGATCTGGCCCAAGGCATCGCCGGCTTTGCGGCTCAGCTCGACGCTGCGCTCGGTGAGCTGCTTGCTGTCGTCGAGCAGTTGCGTGACCTGATCGGTACCGCTGTGCAGGTTGTCGATCAACTGCTCGATCTCTTCGGTCGACTGCTGGGTTCGTTGCGCCAGGCCGCGTACTTCGTCGGCAACCACGGCAAAGCCACGGCCCGCCTCGCCAGCTCGCGCTGCTTCGATGGCGGCGTTCAAGGCCAGCAGGTTGGTCTGGACCGATACTGACTTGATCACATCCAGAATACTGCCGATGCGCTGGCTCTCTGCCGCGAGGTGGTGCATGGCCTCCAGGCAGTGGTCCATCTGCGCGGCCAGCTGCTCGATCTCAGCCACGGCCAGGGTCACTACCGCATCTCCCTGTTGCGCCTGCTGATCGGCACTGGTGGCCGCCTGTGCAGCGTGCTCGGCGTTCTGCGCGACCTCCTGCACGGTGGCGCTCATCTGGTTCATGGCCGTGGCGACCTGGTCGGTATCCTCCTTCTGCTGGTTGATCCGCGCCTTGGTGTCCTGGCTGGCGACAGCCAGTTGCGAGGCAGCGCTGGAGAGCTGGCCGACGCCCTGATCGATGCCGCCGATCAGCTCGCGCAGGCTCACGGTCATGTCGCGCATGCTGGCCTGCAGCTGGCCCAGCTCGTCGCGCCGCTCAACCGTGTCCAGTTGGCTGAGGTCGCCGCGGGCAATACGCGCGGCCTGGGCCAGGGTCTGGCGCAGGGGCTGGATGATCTGGCGGGTGATCAACCAGGCGGCGATTACCCCGACCACCAAGGCCAACAAGGCGACGCTGGTCAGCAGCGAGCGGTCTTCAACCGCCTCATGGTCGCGCTGCTCGATCTTCTGCTTGGCCAGGGCAACGCTGGCGGCGCTCAGCTGGTCGCCGAGTTTCTCCATGTTGTCGTGCAGTTGCTCCACCTCGATCGCAGCGCTGCGGTACTGCTCGAGGCTGCTGCGATAGCGCGCCAGCTCGGTGCCTGGCCGCTCCCTCAGGGCGCGCGGCAGGCCCAACGGTGCAAGGGCACCGCGCAATTGCGCAAGCGTACTGTCGGCGGCGGCCAACGCCGAGTCGCCGACCTTGGCGAAGGCCTCCAGCGGCGAGTAGGTATAGGCCGGCAGCAGGCTTTGCTGGTTGGCACCCTCGACATGCCGCGAAAAGCTGTCCATGAGGCTGATCAGGTTGCTCTGTTGGCCATCGGCCGAGAGCTTGAGCAGGGTCTGGTTCTGCAACTCGTCGATGGCCTCACCCAGCGTGTGTTCCTGCTGCTGCATACCGACGCGCAGCTGGCCGCGTTTGGCCACGGCTTGCTGGAGCAGGCCGAAGTCTTCGCGCAGGCGCTTGAGCTGATCCAGTTTTTGCGTGAGCAGCTGGCGTGACTGGTCGACTGAGCTGCGTTGCTGGAGGGTGGCGAGCATGCTCTCGAGCTGCTCGATGATGGCACTGATGCGCGTCCTGCTGGTCTCGTCAGCGAGCACCCGGTAGGTGATCCGCTCTGCGCGCAAGTCCTTGCTCAAGTCATTGATACGGGTGATTTCGCTGAGCTGTTGCGAGCGACTGATGGCGCCGTCGAGGGCGTTCCAGCCACTTATTGTGGTGGCCAGGGTAAGCAGCAGCACCACGCTGAAGCCCAGCGCCAACTTGAGCCTGACGCTCAGGTTGCCGAGCGTGCGATTGATAAAGCCGAACATGGCATACCTCCGTCCATTCAAGATGACCACGGACTGTGGCCATGCCTGCTCATCGGCGCGGAGGTTGTAGGACTTGACCTGCAAATCCTGTAGGAAAGTTCACTGCGAGGCCTAGGAAAATTCCTAGGCCGCACGCAGTTCGGCTGCTCGTCTAGAGCCGGAAGCGCCCCACCAGGCTCTGCAGGTGGGTGCCCAGGCGCGCCAGCTCGACGCTGGAACTGGCGGTCTCTTCACTGGCTGCCGAGGTTTGGTCGGAGATATCGCGCACGTTCATCACGCTGCGGTTGATCTCTTCGGCGACCGCGCTCTGCTGCTCGGCGGCAGTGGCAATCTGCTGGTTCATGGCCTGGATCGACGACACCGTGCGGGTGATCGTCTCCAGCGAACCGCCAGCACGGCGGGTCAGCTCGACGCTGCTCTCGGTCAGGTCGCGGCTGGCGTCCATCACGCTGGCTACACGCTGAGTACCGCTCTGCAGGCCGGCGATCAGCGCTTCGATCTCTTCGGTCGACTGCTGTGTGCGCTGGGCCAGGCTGCGCACTTCGTCGGCCACTACCGCAAAGCCGCGCCCGGCCTCACCGGCGCGGGCGGCCTCGATGGCGGCATTGAGGGCGAGCAGGTTGGTCTGCTGAGCCACTGCCTTGATCACATCGAGCACGCTGCCGATCTTGTCGCTTTCGCCCTTGAGCTGATTCATCGCTTCGCTGGAGTTGTTCACCTCGCTGGCCAGACGCTCGATCTGAGCGATGGCTTCGCCGACCACGCGATCACCTTCACGGGCCTGCTGGTCGGCCGCCAAGGCCGCCTCGGAGGCCTGTTCGGCGTTGCGCGCAACCTCATGCACGGTGGCGGCCATCTCGTTCATGGCGGTGGCGACCTGATCGGTCTCGACCTTTTGATTATTGACCCCGGCGCTGGTCTGCTCGGTTACTGCCGACAGCTCTTCAGCCGCACTGGCGATCTGGGTGACGCCGTCGCCGATACCGCCGATCAACTCGCGCAGGCTCACGGTCATGCGCTGCATGCTGGCCTGCAACTGGCCGAGTTCATCGCGACGGTCGATCTGCAGGTTCTGGCTGAGGTCGCCGCTGGCTACCCGTTCGGCTGCGGTCAGGGTGTAGCGCAGTGGCACAACAATCTGGCGGGTGATGGCCCATGCCGCGATCAGGCCGAGCAACAGGGCCAACGCGGTGGCGCCGGCGAGCACGGTCTTGGCTTGCTGGGTGCCTTGGTCGCGCACCTCGGTTTGCGAACTGCTCATCTGCTTGCTGGTGTCGATCAGCACAGCGCCTTGCTCGGTCATGCGCTGCAGTGCCTGCTCGGCGGCGGTCTGGGCACTGGCAAACTGATTGACCGCATCGCGGTAGGCGGCCAGCGCTGTGGAGGCGTCATCCAGGCCTGCGGCATATTCAGCCGGCAGCTTGGTCGGCAGCGCGTTGAGCACGGCCAAGGCCTGGTCGATGGCCGTCAGAGCGGTCTGTTGGAATTCAGGTTTACCGCTGTAGGTGTAACCGCGCACCTGGAAGCGTGCCTGCTGCAGCAGGGCGCTGACCTCGACCGCGTGTTGGTACTGGTTGACATCGCCGGCCGCTAGCAGGCGCTGCTGGACCTGGCTGATCAGCGCAGCGGCCTTGTCGGCACTGTCGCCGAGCACGCTGCGGCTGGCATCGCGTCGCTGGCCGGCCTGGCGGATGTCAGCAAAGGCTTGCTGGTATTGACGCACCGCCTCACGTTGCTGCTCCAGGCGCTGTAGGTCGGCAGGTTGCTCAATTTGGCCGAGCATCAATTGCACCTGACGGTCCAGGTTGCCCAAGGCTGTTTCCAGCGCGGCGACGCCTTTCTCGTCGCGGTCACGCTCATATTGCTGGCGAGCGATGCGCAGTTCCTGGGTGTACTGATGGATCACCGAGATGTTGCCCAGCGTGTCACCGCGCGAGGTAACGCCGTTGATGCCGGACCAGCCGGTCAAGGTGATTGCCAGGGTCAGCAACAGGACCAGGCCAAAACCAAAGCCGAGCTTGCGGCTGACACTCATATTTCCCAGAGACTGGGCAACCCACTGGAACATGTTCGACTCCCCCGGCGTTGGCGCTGCAGATTTTTTCTTGTGCTGCTCAGGGCATCGGCCTTGGCTGGGGAAACTTGACGGAAAAGTTCTGACCGATCAGTCAGAAAATGCGCGAGAGCAGGGCAGTGACGGCAGTCTCGACCCGCAGGATGCGTGCACCCAACTGCACCGGTTGCAGGCCTGCCTTGGCCAGCAAGTCGACTTCATAGGGGATCCAGCCGCCTTCCGGGCCGATTGCCAGGGTGACCGGCTGCTGCACGGCGCGAGGGCAGGCCGGGTAGTCGCCGGGGTGGCCGACCAGACCCAAGGTGTCGGCGGCGATGGCCGGTAGCCGGTCTTCGACGAACGGCTTGAAGCGCTTCTCGATGATGATTTCCGGCAGCACCGTGTCGCGCGCCTGTTCCAGGCCGAGGATAAGGTTTTCGCGGATTGCCTCGGGGGTGAGAAACGGCGTTTGCCAGAAGCTCTTCTCGACCTTGTAGCTGTTGAGCAGGATCAGCCGTGGCACGCCGAGGGTGGCGATGGTCTGGAACAGCCGGCGGAGCATCTTCGGCCGCGGTACGGCGAGGATCAGGGTCAACGGCAGCTTGGCCGGTGGCTGCTGATCAAAGCTGACCTGCAGCTCCGCTTCGTGCCCCTCCAGGCGAACCACGCTGGCTTGGCCCATCAGCCCGTTTATCTGACCCACGCGCAGGTTGTCGCCCACTGCAACGCGATGAATCTCCTGCATGTGGGTGAAGCGCCGATCAGCCAGCACGACGCGGTCGGCCGCGATGAAGTCGGCCTGTTCAAGCAGCAGCAGGTTCATGGCTGGGTCGCTGGCGGCTGGTCTTCCGGATCGTCGGCAGCGGGTTCATCGAGCGGGCCACGCTTGCGGATCAGGCCACCACAGAGCACGCCGATTTCGAACAGCAACCACATCGGTACGGCCAGCAGGGTCTGCGAAAAGATATCCGGCGGAGTCAGGACCATGCCGACCACGAAGCAACCGATGATCACGTAGGGGCGGATCTTGCGCAGGTATTTGACGTCGACCACGCCGATCCACACCAGCAACACCACCGCCACCGGGATCTCGAAGGCCACGCCAAAGGCGAAGAACAAGGTCATGACGAAGTCGAGGTAGCTGGCGATGTCGGTCATCATCGACACCCCTTCCGGGGTGGCGCTGGCGAAGAAGCCGAAGATCAGCGGGAATACCAGGAAGTAGGCGAAAGCCATGCCGGCATAGAACAGCACGATGCTCGAGACCAGCAGCGGGATCGCTATGCGTTTCTCATGGCGATACAGGCCAGGTGCGATGAAACCCCAGATCTGGTGGAGGATCACCGGGATCGCCAGGAACAGCGAAACGATCATGGTCAGCTTGAACGGCGTCAGGAACGGCGAGGCCACGTCAGTGGCGATCATCGTCGCGTTGGCCGGCAGGTGGTCGCGCAGCGGCGCCGAGACCAGGGTGTAGATCTGCTGGGCAAATGAGAACAGCCCGGCAAAGATCAGGAAGATCACCGCGATACAGCGCAGCAGGCGTGTCCGCAGTTCGGTCAGGTGCGAGACCAGCGGCATCGGCTGGTCGTGGTCCGGTCTATCGCTCATGGGGCTCGTGGCGTCTGGGGCGGCTCAGGGATGGCGGCCGGGGCAACAGGCGTGCTCGGCTCGGCGGGCACTGCAGTAGGGGCCTGCACGGTGGCTGGTGGCTCTGCCAGCGGCACGATCGGCGCGCCAGCGTCTACCGGCGGTTGGGCTGGCTTGGGTGGCTCTGCCTGTGGGTTGAGAATGCGCCGGGCCTCCTGCTCCATCGACAGGATGTGCTCGTTGTGCAGCTGACGGCGGATGTCGTCGGCGCCGATTTCGCGCTCGACTTCCATCTTGATGCTGTTGAAGCTGCGCTTGAGCCGGCCGATCCACAGCCCCGCCGTACGCGCGGCGCCGGGCAGGCGCTCGGGGCCGAGCACCACCAGGGCGACCAGGCCGACGAGCAGCAACTCGCTGAAGCTGATGCCGAACATGGGTCAGTCTTTCCGCTGCTGCTCTTGGACCGGCTGGGCCTGGCCCTCGAGGGTGGTGTGCGGTTGAGTCAGCGGCGCTGTGGTATGCGGCTGTTGGGTTGGCGGCACTGGCTGCACCGGCGGCGGGGTCTGCTCGGCAGGTTTGTGCTCTTCATCGCTCATGGCCTTGCGAAAGCCCTTGATCGACTCACCGAGGTCACCGCCGAAGTTTTTCAGCTTCTTGGTGCCGAACACCAGGACCACCACGACCAGCAGGACGATCCAGTGTTTCCAGTCAAAAATACCCATTTTGTACTCCTGAAAAAGGTGTGTCGGCTTCGCCAATACGCTCCTTGTACAGGAGCGGCCTTGCCGGGGCGCCGGATCGGTCGGAACAGGCTGCAAGGCAGCCCCATCAATCAGTG
This sequence comes from Pseudomonas sp. PGPR N4, assembly GCF_059693665.1. Classification (NCBI taxonomy): domain Bacteria; kingdom Pseudomonadati; phylum Pseudomonadota; class Gammaproteobacteria; order Pseudomonadales; family Pseudomonadaceae; genus Pseudomonas; species Pseudomonas sp. PGPR N4. The sequence continues at coordinate 300,622 of NZ_JCAUKV010000002.1, read as the reverse complement.
CATCACTATCAGGCCGAAGGCTGCCGCGCTGCCTTCTCATCATGCCCGGACAAACCAAAGCGGCGGTCCAGTTCATCCAGCACCGCCTGCGGATGTTGCCCCAGTGCCGAAAGCATCACCAGGCTATGGAACCACAAGTCAGCCGTTTCGTAGATGACATCACTGCAGTCGCCGCTGTGCGCAGCGTCCTTGGCAGCAATAATGGTCTCGACCGACTCTTCACCGACCTTCTCGAGGATCTTGTTCAAACCCTTGTGATAGAGGCTGGCAACGTAGGAGCTGTCCGGGGCCGCGCCTTTGCGGGCCTCCAGTACTTCGGCAAGACGGGTCAGGGTATCGCTCATGTCAGTGGCCTGCGCGGTAAATTGCATCGGGATCTTTCAAAACCGGGTCGACGCTGACCCATTGGCCATTTTCGAAGACGCGGTAGAAGCAGCTTTCGCGGCCGGTGTGGCAAGCGATCTGGCCCAGCTGCTCGACCATCAGAATGATCACATCGGCGTCGCAGTCCAGGCGCATCTCGTGCAGCTTCTGCACATGGCCGGACTCCTCACCCTTGCGCCACAGCTTGCCACGCGAGCGCGACCAGTAGATAGCACGGTTTTCGGCGGCCGTCAGAGCCAGCGCTTCGCGGTTCATCCAGGCCATCATCAGCACCCGACCGCTTTTATGGTCCTGGGCAATTGCCGGCACCAGGCCATCGCTGTCCCACTTGATCTCGTCCAGCCAGTCTTTCATCGTCGACTCCAAAATCGGGCCCGCTTCGCTATCGGGCCTGTTGCATTAGTGTGCCAGCCAGCAGCGTGGCTGGCTATCGGCGTACCACCAGGTACAGCCCGGCGCTGAGCATCAGCCAGGCCGGCCACGCCGCTGGCGCCCCCAGGCTGACGGCGCCCGTGGCAAGGATGGCGCCACCAGCGAGCAGGCCGGCACCGAGCAGGCGCAGCGCCCATTGATCACCGTTACGACGGCGCTGGGGCATCTGCGGGTCGTGCAGGTGCGGTTGCGACAGGCGCTCGAGCAGGTCGCGAGTCATGTCGGCCAGGTGCGGCAGTTGCTCGGCCTGACTGTAGATATTGCCCAGCACCGCCTTGGGGCTCATGCGCTCGCGCATCCAGCGCTCCAGAAACGGCTTGGCCGTGCTCCACAAGTCCAGATCCGGGTACAGCTGACGGCCCAGGCCTTCGATGTTGAGCAGAGTCTTTTGCAGCAGGACCAGTTGCGGCTGGACTTCCATGTTGAAGCGCCGCGCGGTCTGGAACAGGCGCATCAGCACCTGGCCAAACGAGATGTCCTTCAGCGGCTTCTCGAAGATCGGCTCGCACACGGTGCGGATCGCGGCTTCGAATTCATTGACCTTGGTATGCGCCGGGACCCAGCCGGAGTCGATGTGCAGCTCTGCTACACGGCGATAATCACGGCGGAAGAAGGCGATCAGGTTGCGCGCCAGGTAGTCCTGGTCTTCGGCGGTGAGGCTGCCGACGATCCCGCAGTCGATGGCGATGTACTGCGGGCTCCATGGCTTGACCGTGCTGACGAAGATGTTGCCTGGGTGCATGTCGGCATGGAAGAAACTGTCGCGGAACACCTGGGTGAAGAACACCTCGACGCCACGCTCGGCCAGCAGCTTCATGTCGGTGCGCTGGTCGGCCAGGGCCACCATGTCGGTGACCGGCACGCCATAGATGCGCTCCATCACCAGCACCTTGGGCCGGCACAGGTCCCAATACACTTGCGGCACGTACATCAGATCGGAGCCTTCGAAGTTGCGCCGCAGCTGGCTCGAGTTGGCCGCCTCGCGGAGCAGGTCGAGCTCGTCATAAATGGTTTTTTCGTAGTCGCCGACCACTTCCACCGGGTGCAGGCGGCGGGCATCGGCGGACAACCGCTCGGCGCCCTTGGCGATCAGGAACAGCCAGGCCAGGTCCTGGGCGATGATCGGCTTGAGGCCAGGGCGCACCACCTTGACCACTACCTCTTCGCCGGTCTTCAGGCGTGCGCTATGGACCTGGGCGACCGAGGCCGAGGCCAGTGGCTCGACGTCGAAGCGGCTGAACACTTCGCTGACCTTGGCGCCCAGTTGCGCTTCGATCAGCGCCACTGCTTGTTGCGGGTCGAATGGCGGTACGCGGTCCTGCAGCAACATCAGCTCGTCGGCGACGTCGCTTGGCAGCAGATCGCGGCGGGTCGACAGCAACTGGCCGAACTTGATGAAGATCGGACCCAGGTCCTGCAGCGCCAGGCGCACCCGTGCGCCTCGGCTGAGCGGCGAGGGCTTGCGTGGCAGCCAGCGCCAGGGCATGAGCAAACGCAGGCTCATCAGCCACCAGGGCAGCGGTTGCTCGAACAGAATGTCATCGAGGCGGTAGCGAATCACTACACGCTGGATACGAAACAGGCGGCGGACGGCGAGCAACTTCATGCGTTATCGCTGGTATCAAGGGATCGGGCAAGGCGGCGGATGCGCGCCTCGAGGCGTTCGACATCGACCTTGACGCGGTCGAGCTCGCTGAATGCGGCCTCGGCTTCGCGGCGGCCGACCAGGGTACGGGATTCTTCGGCAAGGTACTCGGAGAGGTTCTGGCTGAAGCGCGCCAGGCCCTGCCGGGTCCAGCGTGCACGCAGGCGCAGGTGGCCGGCGAGCAGGGCGGTGGGCACCGGGCCCAGCCAACGCGACAGCTCGTACTCCCAGTCCAGCTCGAGGTCTTGCAGCACGGCCACCAGGTCGAGCAACACGGCGCTGTCGCCGTGCAGCTGCACCTGCGGGCTGTGCAGTACAGCGGTCTTGTCCTTGGCCAGGGCCAACTGGACCAGGCTACTGGCCGGTGCGCGCAGGGTGCAGTCGGCCTCGCTTTCCCAATGCGCAGCCAGCAACAGGCCATCTTCATCGGGCAGGATGTACAGCTGCAGGGCCGGCTGCAGACAGTCGATGGCGATCACCTTGCCTTCCAGCGCGGCCAGCCGCGGCAAGGCCGTACTGTCCAGACGCAGGACGCGGTTGAGGCCATGCTCGACGCTGGCGAGCAGCCCGGCCAGCAACATCAGGGTTTGATCCCCCGGTGCACGGCGACGATACCGCTGGTCATGTTGTGATAGGTGACGCGGTCGAAACCGGCATCGACCATCATCGCCTTCAGCGTTTCCTGATCGGGGTGCATGCGGATCGACTCGGCCAGGTAACGGTAGCTTTCCGAGTCATTGGTGATCAGCTTGCCGGCCAGCGGCATGAAGGCGAACGAGTAGGCGTCGTAGGCCTTGGACATCAGCTTGCTGGTCGGCTTGGAGAACTCCAGCACCAGCAGGCGACCACCGGGCTTGAGTACGCGCAGCATGGAGCGGATGGCATCGTCCTTGTGAGTGACGTTGCGCAGGCCGAAGGCGATGGTCACGCAGTCGAAGTGGTTGTCCGGGAACGGCAGCTTTTCCGCGTCGGCCTGGACGAATTCGATGTTGCCGGCCACGCCACGGTCGAGCAGGCGGTCACGGCCGACCTTGAGCATCGACTCGTTGATGTCGGCCAGCACGACCTGGCCAGTAGGGCCGACCAGGCGCGAGAACTTGGCTGCCAGATCACCTGTGCCACCGGCGATATCCAGCACCCGGTTGCCACTGCGCACACCGGACAGCTCGATGGTGAAGCGCTTCCACAGGCGGTGCATGCCGCCCGATAGCACGTCGTTCATCAGGTCGTATTTGGCGGCTACGGAGTGGAAAACCTCGGCGACTTTCTTCGCTTTCTGGCTTTCTGGCACATCTTTGTAGCCGAAATGAGTGGTGGGTTCGGCGTGTTCGCCTTTGCGCTGGTCGTTCATATCGCATCACCGGAAAAAAGTATCGCCATTCTAGGGGCAATGGGCGGATTTGTCTTGGCGGGGTGTGCCCTCGGGCAGGGGCGGGCATAATGGCGCCATTGTCTTTATATCCAGGATTGCCCGCATGACCCAGATCAGCGTTGAACGCAAACACGCCCTCGGCCGCGAAGCCGCCCGCGCCAAGGCCGAGGCGCTGGTCGACAAACTGACCCGCGAATATGGCCTGGAAGCCAACTGGCAGGGTGATCGGGTCGAAGTTTCGCGCAGCGGCGCCAAGGGCAGCGTCGAAATCGGCGACGACCTGATCCGCGTCCAATTGAAGCTGGGCATGATGATGTCGATGATGAGCGGCACCATCAAGGGCGAGATCGAACGGGCATTGGACAAGGCCTTGGCCTGAGCCTCCAGTCTTGAGGCATGTGCCGCCTCTGTGGGAGCGGCCTTGCGTCGCGATGGGCTGCGCAGCCGTCCCAGTACAGCTGCGCTCAGTGAGGCGTGCTAGGGGGCGGAAAACGGGAACAGGTCTTCGATCTGCTCCAGGCGTAGATCCCCGCGGTAGATGCGCACCCGCTCCGCCGGGTTGACTGTGCGCTGCAGTTGTTCTTCCCGGCTCATCGCGCGTGGCTCCCAGAACTTCAGGTGGCCTTTGGCAAACGCGCGTGGCGCGGCTTGTGCGCTGGAGTAATGGAAGTGCGCTTCCCATAGCTGCTGGTGCGGCATCGTGCGGTTGATGGCGTAGACATCCAGGTAATCCTTGTCCTTGAGCCGTTTACGCAGCGTGGTCGGCACGCGTTGGATCTGTACCTCGCCTTGCGCCACCAGAAAGTGCAACGCCTGGCTGTCAGGGTGGCGGGTATCAAGGTAGGCCTGCGTCAGCAGGCGGCGCTTTTCACTTTGCATTTGCCCGATGGCCTCACGCAGTTGGGTGGCAAGCGCCTGCTCCTGGCCGGCTTCAAGCTGCGTGGCAATGCCGTCCATGTCCTGGATGTGCCAGTCCAGCAGGTCGGCGAGGCTGTTGGGCTCGTTCAGGTAGCGGGCGGCCAGTGCGAGCCTGGCGTCCTTGCGCGCCAGCAGGCTTGAGCCAACACGGCGCAGGTAGGCGTTACCGGGCGGGGTCGGCGCGGCTTTGGCCGCCTCGGCCCATTGGCCGTCACGCTGCTCGTAGTGGCTGACTGCCTGGTCGGTGAGCGGATCATGCTGGACTGCAAGCGTTCCTTGATCGTTTTGCTCGGCGAGCAGCGGCTTGCCGCGAGCGGTGCGGATCAAACGACGGTTGCCCGGTCGTTCCCTGTGGGTCATCGGCACAACTGGCGGCGTGGCGCCACTGTCGTTGTCGCGCAGGGTGTTGCTCAATTGCTCGACGGTCAGTGCTTCCAGTTGGGAAAGCTCGCGGATGTAGTCCTCGACCCTGGGCTTGTCCACCGCAGGCTCGTCGAGCGACAACAGTTCGTGGGCCTTGCCCAGCGAGGCGCGGTATTCGCGCAATGCGTTGTCCAGCACCTCCACCCTCTCCGCGGGTTCCAGGGCGGTGCCTTCGAGGCTGTCATGGCTGAGCATGGCCTGATGAAAGTCACTGCTGCGAAGACCCGCCTGCAGGCGCAGCACTGCTTCAAAACTCTCGGGCTCCAGACGCGTCCTGTCGATCACCAACTGGGCGAGATCGCTGAAGATCTGTCCACGCACCATGAGGGTCGAATAGGTGCGATACGCAACCGCCTTGCTCATCTTTTCCTGCTGGTTCTCGAACTGGATTCGGTGGTCGGCGTAGATCATGCGGATGTTGGCGTCGAGCCTTTCGCTGACGGTGAGCATACGCTGGTGGGTGGTGAGGGCCTCGGCGACAGTGCGGCGAAACGTGGTGGCTAATTCGATCTCTGCTGGCTCGACAGGAAGGCGTGCGAGCTCCCGTGATTGCTGACTGAGAGAGTCGTAATCGGTCAGCTCCAGTAACCGATGATAAAGGTACTGATCGTTGTTTATGGATTGCTCGTACCATTGATTGAGGGCCCGACGGGCGCGAGCCTCAGGGTCCATGCGCTGGTACTGCGGTTCGCCGAGTTCAGTGAAAAGCGCAATATTGGACTCGATCAGCACGGACTGTTTCTCGAAAATGGAGGCCATTATTCCGAGGATGGGGCGGTGTTGCTTGCGCTGCCCATGCAGGTTTTCCAGACGGATACGCAGATCATCCGGGAGCGCTGCGCGCGCATCAGGCGGCAGTTTTTCCATGTCGCTTCGAAAAGCTGCGGCTTCTTGATCATAGGCGCTGAGCAACTGCGCATTGCGTTCTGCGAGCGGTGCCAGCTTGGTCAGCTCGCTGTCGTTGTTGCGGCGACGCTGCTGCAGCGCGTTGAAATGGTCCACTTTCTCTGCGACCGCCTGGCGCCTGCTTTTCGGCATCCCGCCGGCCAGCCTCAGGTCGAGCCGCCACTCGCCGTTCCAGCGGGTGATCCAGGGGCCCTGGGCACGTTCGCGATCAGGCAGGTAGTAACCGTCCGGCGCGCCGCCCCACTGTCCCGACCACTCACTCTGGCTCTGCTCGGGGCCGACGATGCGGACACCGGCAAAGGTCTCCTGGACTTCGTAGGGCTCGTGGTCGAGCGCCACATAGTGACGTTCATTCACCTTGAACAGGCCGCGCAGGCGGCCGTGCGGCTCGGCGCTGTGCCCGGCGAGGGAGATCCTTGCGCGCAGGCCGGCCAGTGTCTCACGTTGCGCTGCGGGCAGATGGCCAGGGCCTTGCCCACCCTGCCAACCACTCACCCGCAAAGGTGCCGGACGGCCTTGGTCGACGGGTTCCTGCCAGGGCGCCGGAGAGGGTTCCTCACGGTTGAGCGTGGCGCCGGGTTCGTGCGGTCTGGGCCCTTCGAGACGTGGCTTGAGGGGTGTGGACAGTGTGTCCGGTTGCGCTCCGCTGGCATGACCGTGAACCAGCAGCATGGCCAGGTTGGTCAGCACGTCAGTGACAGCCAGGGCCTTCTCTTCAGGCGTACCCCGCTCCAGCGCGGCGAGGTCATCCTTGAGTGCCACCAGGCTGATGATCAGCCAGGCCACTGACGCGGCTGGACCGCGTAGCACCGATGCGACCGTGTTGAAGGCCAGCCAGGCCAGTTGACTGATCAGTGCCCAGCGTTGTTGAGCGTTGGAGACGCTTTGCCTGGACGCCAGCACCAGCAGGGCCTTGCCGCGGGCCTGGAACATGTGCTGGTCAAGATCGCCCTGCCAGGCGCTGAAGCGCACCCTTGCCGGCTGGCGCAATCGACTCAGCAGTGCATCCAGCATGTCTGCAGGGGCCAGCAGGTGCGCCAGTTCAGACAGATTGCGGTGCAGGTGCGGTCGCTGGAAACCACCGTCTTCATAGATCGCGCGAGCGTCGTCGTCCATCCAGTCCAGCATGTCTTGCTGCAGGGGCTGATCGGCGAGAACGCTGTCCATCAGATGCTCGAGGTCGTCGAATTCGCGTACGACCTGCTCGTTGCAAAGCGCCCGGTAAAGCACCCAGGGCCCGTTCGCCTGGAGCCGGATCAGGAACATGCCCTGGACCTCATTGGCCGCAGCCGCTTGCGGCGCACAGAGAAACGCCAGCGGGGCCATGGCGTGGACGCTGGAGCGATCCCCGGGCCGGTCACAGAAATCGGCCAACGCCTGCCAGCTGCGGTCCCGCAACTGGCCAGCGATCTTCGCCTGGAGGGCTCCGAGCAGCAGATGGCTGCGCCATTCGCGGGCGTGCAGCCGCACCCGGCGGGGCGTGTTGCGGGCATCCTGCAGCGCGGCGTTGACGTACCCCGGGTAGCGCCCGCCGATGTCGACTGTCCGTATCAACCTGTCGACATACTCAGGCGTCAGCCATTGAGGCGGTTGCGAGCCGTCGGCCAGAAGAATGCCGGTCACCGCTTCATGCTCGCCGACCTGCAGGCGGGTAATGGCCAGCGCGGTGAGCGACTCGGTTCTGAGGTATTGAAGATCGAAGGTCAGCGAAGAGGTCTGCACCCTTTGGGCAATGCTCGCCAGCACCTGGTCTGGCTGTAACAGCCTCCCCTGCGGATGATCCGCGTGCATCTGTTCACGCAGGCAGCGTGAGGCGTATTGGTTGAGGTCTTCGATATCACCCCACGAGGTCTCGCCTTTGGCCAAGGCTTGGCTGGCGGCTAACTGGAGCATGGCCGTCTGGTACTGGAAACGATCGCCCGCGCTGGCCTGGGCCAGCCAGCCCGGTACTTCGATGATGGGTTGGGCCGCTGGCGGCCACGGCTGATCGAGAAAGCCGGCCGCAGGGTCACTGAGCAGGCTCAGCGCCGCTTCAAGTTCACGCGGGGTAGCGATATCGGCCAGTCGCAGGCGGCCAATCTCATCGAGGATGCCATTGAGCAGCTGGCGGGCCTGATGTGCGAACGCATCCTCCTCCAGCGGCGCCTTCGCCCACACCATCGATTCGAAGCGATACCGCTGTGCCAATTCGTCGCGCAGGGCGCAGGCGAGGGCGGACAGGTCGTGGTAACCGTGCACGGTGCCGGTGGGCTTGCACCAGAGCAGCAAGTCACGATCGGCGTGGCGTGCACAGAGCAACGTGCTGCTGAGTGAGAGGCAGTGCTCGACCCCCGCGCTGTTCAGCCTGACCTGCAGGGCATGGCACACCAGGCCATCGCTGCGGCCCTCGAGCAAGCCGTACAGCACGCTCTTCTCGGCGTCGCCGAGGCCCTGGCGCTGGATGTTGGCCAGCAGGTTTGCTTTCAATAACTGTTGCATCCAGCGCAGAGCGGAGATTTCCGAATCGCCTTCGCGGGCGTTCCAGAAGCCGATCTGGGCTTGCTGGAAGCTGTCGATCACGCCGGCCAGCAGGGCGTCGAAATCCTGGTTGAGGTCAGCCATGCGCAGATCGATCTCTGGCTGGCCTGGCCCGGCTTGCTGCGGGTGAAACACCTGTCCCGTTGCCAGGCTGAGCTGATCGGTCGGCGCCAACGCCATGCGCTTTCCGCTGAGCAGGTGGGCGATCAGCGTGTCGACCAGCGGGCTTTGCCCAAGCCCTGCGCCGGGGGCTTGGGCGTGGATAATGCTGAAGCCTTCGAGCGATTCGAGCTGAGGGTAGCTGGTACGAATCCACGGATAGCGCCTGGCAAGCGTCTCCAGGCCTTCGTGGGCAATGACCTGGCGCAGGCTGGGGCGGTTGGCGAAGCGCGCCGCGACGAGGCGTTGGATCGAAGCGATGGGCGTTGGGGCGGCAAGCGGCATGGTGCAGGTCTCCAGTGCGAAAGGAGCTTGTACGCTAGGCCAGCGGCGGTGGTGGCCTGCGGTAAATACATCAAACGTGGGCCTGGTCGTTGCGGTTGCGTCGCTTAGGGTGAGAATTCTAATTTTTCTGCATACCGTTGTGCTCAAGCCCGAAGTCCGTGGGCAGTTCCTCCATCCCCTATGAGCGAGAGGTGCAGAGCATGGCCAAGATCAATCTGAAGAAAAAAGACGACGCCCAAGGCACGCTGGACGAAGTGCGTAACTATGCGCGCAGAGTCTGGCTGGCAGGCCTGGGCGCCTATGCCCGAGTCGGCCAGGAGAGCACCGACTACTTCAAGGAGCTGGTCAAGGCTGGCGAAGGCGTCGAAAAGCGTGGCAAGAAAGTCATCGACAAAAAGCTCGATGCCGCCAACGAGCAGATCGATGAAGCCGGTGAAGAAGTCAGCCGCGTACGTGGCAAGGTTGAAGTTCAACTCGACAAAATTGAAAAAGCTTTTGATGCGCGTGTCGCGCGTGGCTTGAATCGCCTCGGCATTCCGTCTAAACATGACGTTGAGGCGTTGTCCATCAAGTTGGAACAACTCCACGAGTTGCTCGAGCGTGTCGCGCGCAAACCATAAGGAGAGCAGGATGGCTGGCAAGAAGAATATCGATAAAGAAGGCGGCTCCTGGATCGGCGGAATCGAGAAGTACTCCCGCAAGATCTGGTTGGCTGGCCTGGGTATCTACTCCAAGGTCGATCAGGACGGCCCCAAGCTGTTTGATTCGTTGGTCAAGGACGGCGAAAAAGCCGAGAAGCAGGCGAAGAAGACCGTTGATTCGGCAGCTGATGAAGCCAAGTCGGCAACCTCTTCGCGCGTTGCCGACGTCAAGGAGCGCGCGCTGGGCAAGTGGGGCGAGTTGGAAGAAGCCTTCGACAAGCGCCTCAACAGTGCTATCTCGCGCCTCGGTGTACCGAGCCGCAACGAGATCAAGGCGCTGCACCAGCAGGTCGACACGCTGACCAAGCAGATCGAGAAGCTGACTGGCGCGTCGGTGACGCCGGTGTCCAAGGCGGCCGCGAGCAAATCTGCTGCAAAACCGTTGGCCAAAGCAGCCGCCAAAACCGCCGGCGCCAAGCCTGCAGGCAAAACGGCAGCCGCCAAACCAGCGGCTAAAACCGCAGCGGCCAAGCCTGCAGCCAAGCCGGCGGCCAAGTCTGTAGCTGCCAAGCCTGCGGCGAAACCGGCAGCGGCCAAGGCAGCGGCAGCGAAGAAGCCTGCGCCGAAGAAAGCGCCGGCCAAACCGGCAGCCAGCGCCGCTCCGGCCGCTACCGCAGCACCCGCATCTGCCGCGGCTCCGGGCAGCAGCACGCCGTCGGCACCAACGGGTACCGATACCCTGATCTGATAACGCGTCGTCTTCTTCGCGGGCGAGCCCGCTCCCACAGGTACAGCGCCGATCAGCAGCTCAGCGCAGGCTCCGTGGGAGCGGGCTTGCCCGCGAAGGCCCCAACGCCGGAACCTCAGGTCTACCCCTCCAGATACTTCATCGCCAACTGCTCCGCCGCTCGCCGTGCGGGCACTTGCAGATGCGGCGCCACCAGCATCATCACCTGGTACACCACCACCCCGACGTCGGCCGCGCGGCCGATCACGCGCTGATAGTCCAGCGAGAACATCAGGGTCATGGTGATCTGCTCGACCAACTGCCCCAACGCCTGAGTATCGCTGGTGACCTGCCCGTGCGCCTTGAGGCTGGCAAGCAGCGCCGCGAGCGTGCGTTTGATCGCGTTGATCAGGCTGCGCATGCCGCGGGCCAGCTTGGGCAGGCGCCCGGTCAGGTTCGACAGGTCCTGAAACAGGAAACGGTACTGGGCCATGCGCTCGACGATCAGGTGCAGGAACAGCCAGTAGTCCTCGGCGTCCAGGCGCACGTCCAGCGGCGGATCGAGCAGCGGCATCAGGGCCTCTTCGAAGCGCTCGAACAGGCCGTTGACCAACGGTTCCTTGCCGTGGAAGTGGTAGTACAGGTTGCCCGGGCTGATGCCCAGCTCGTTGGCGATTTCCAGCGTCGACACATTCGGTTCGCCCTGCTGATTGAACAACTGCAGGGCACACTCAAGGATACGGTCACGGGTCTTCATCGAGTCAGCGCACCAATACGTAAGTGCCAGGTGCCGGCGCCAGGGGTGGATAGGTGGTGTTGCCCAGGCTGCTGCGCGGAGCCTTCAGCGGCCCCGAGCGCTGGCCGATCCACTCCAGCCACAGTGGCCACCAACTGCCTTCGCTGCGCTTGGCATCATGGAACCAGGCGCGCGGGTCGCTGCTCAGGCGTGGGTTGTCGAGGTAGTAGGCCTTGGGGTTGCCGGGCGGGTTGATGATGCTCTGGATATGGCCGCTGTTGGCCAGCACGAAGCGTTGCTTGCCGCCGACCAGCAGCGCCGAGCGGTACACCGCATCCCAGGGCGTGATGTGATCGTTGCTGCCGGCGACATGAAAGCTGTCCAGCTCGACCTGCTTGAGATTGATCGGCGTGCCGCACACCTCCAGGCCATCGGCGTGGGCCAATGGGTTGAGCTTGAAAAAGTCCAGCAGGTCGCCATGCAGGGCTGCCGGCAGCCGCGTGCTGTCGGCGTTCCAGTAGAGGATGTCGAAGGCCGGCGGGGTCTTGCCGAGCAGGTAGTTGTTGACCCAGTAATTCCAGACCAGATCGTTGGGCCGCATCCAGGCAAAGATCCGCGCCACTTCAGCGCCGTCGAGCACGCCGCGCTGGTAGGAGCGGCGCTTGGCGGCTTCGACTGTCTGCTCGTCGGCAAACAGGCTGGCCGGGCTGTCGAACTGGCTGTCGAGCAGGCTCACCAGATAGGTCGCGCTGCGCACCTTGCGCAGTTGCTTCCTGGCCTGCAGATGGCCTTGCAAGGCCGCCATGGTCAGGCCGCCGGCGCAGGCGCCGAGCAGGTTCGGGTCGCGGTTGCCGGTAATGCTGCGGCAAGCATCGAGCGCTTCCTCCAGCGCCTGCACGTAGCTCGACAGGCCCCATTCGCGGTGACGCGGTTCCGGGTTACGCCAGCTGACCATGAACACCTGCAGGCCGTTCTTGAGCATGTACTGGACGAAGCTGTTGCCGGGGCTGAGGTCGAAAATGTAGTACTTGTTGATCTGCGGCGGCACTATCAGCAGCGGCCGCGCATGCTGTTGCTCGCTCATCGGCTGGTACTGGATCAGCTCCAGCAGCTCGTTGCGAAACACCACCGCGCCGGGCGTGTTGGCCACGTTGCCACCCACGGCGAAGGCGCTCTGGTCGACCTGGCGCGGCATGCCGTCGTTGTGGCGCAGGTCGTCAAGCAGGTGGCCAAGGCCGCGCAGCAGGCTCTGCCCGCCGGTGTTGAGCAGCTCTTTGACGGCCAGCGGGTTGAGCAGCGAGTTGCTCGGCGCCAGCGCGTCGTTGATCTGGTTGAGCAGAAACTGCGCGCGGGCGCGATCATCTGCTGACAGTGAACTGTGCTCGATCCACAGCCGCGATTGTTTCTGCCAGGCCAGATACGCCTGCAGGCCGCGTCGGTACAGCGGGTTGTCCTGCCAGGTCGGGTCAGCAAAGCGGGTGTCACGCGGGTGCGGCTGTAGCGGCGAATCGCCGAGCATCACCCGGCCCAGTTGGCTGCCCAGGGCGAGCAGGTGGCGGGCGGTGTGCAGCGGATCGCGCAGGCCCTGACGGCCAACCTGGCGCAGTGTCGAAATCAGGTCGCGACCGCGCAGGCCAGTGATGGCATTCTGCACATTCATCACCGTGACCGGGGCGGGTGAGTTGCCTTTGGCCGGCTTTTCTTGCATGACAACACTCCCTCGTTGTGATGGCGTCGGTTGCACCAGCGCGGTCGCGGCGTCACTGCCCGAACAGCGCCAGATGCACAGGTGTAGCTAGGTGCCGCTGGCGGGGCGCGGGTGCATCCGTGCGCGCTGCCGTTCCTGCTCGAGAAACTTCATGATGATCGGCGCCACCGCTTCGGCCCGGGTAATCAGGAACAAGTGACCGTCGTCGATGATGTGCAACTGGGCGTTGGGGATGCGCCAGGCCAGCAGGCGCATGTTGATCAGCGGAATCAACGGGTCATCGTCACCGGCCAGCACCAGGGTCGGCTGGCTGATCTTGTGCAGCCAGTGAATGCTGGTCCAGCCAAGGCCGGCGAACAGTTGCCAGTAATAACCGAGCTTGCCGCCCGAGCGCACTTTTGCGGCATGCCGGGCAGCCAGTTCCGGGTCGCGGCGAAACGCGCCGCCGTAGATCAGCGGGGCGATACGTATCACATGGGATGGCTGCACATAACGCCGCGGGCTGGCCATCATCCACAGCACCTTGGGCTTGCCCGGCACCATCACCGCGCCGGCCGCCGTGGCCGCCAGCACCAGCTTCTTGCAGCGCTCGGGGTAATCATGGGCGAATTGCTGGGCGAGGGCGCCGCCCCAGGACACGCCGATGACGTTGACCTGGCCGTAGTCGAGGTAGTCGAGCATGCGCGCGGTCAGCTTGGCCAGGCCAGGAAAGCGATATGGCTGGCGCGGCGTCGATGAGCCGCCCACACCGGGCACGTCGAAGGCAATTACCTCGAGGTCCGGGTCAAGCGCCTCGATGAATGGAAACACCAGCTCAAGGTTGGCGCCGATGCCGTTGAAGATCAGCAACGGCGTCAGGTGCGGCTTGCCTGGGCGAACCGCCGTGCGGATGGACTGGTCGTCCAGCTCGACGGTGCGAAAAACATAGGGTTGCGGCATGCGCGAAACTCTGTGAGGAACGAAGCGCCACGGCGCTAGGCCGTGGCGGTCATGCTCAACGTTCGTGAACGTAGGTGCCCGGTGCAGCTTCGCCGGCGACATAGGCCCGATTGCCCAGCCGCGCTGGGGCTTTTTTCAGCTCGCCCGCACGCTCGCCGAGCCAGGCTTGCCAGTGCAGCCACCAGGAGTCGGCGTGCTTGATGGCGTTTTCCTGCCAGGCCAGCGGGCTGTCCGGGCGATCTTCACCGGTCATGAAGCGCGCCTTGGGATTGCCTGGCGGGTTGAGGATGCTCTGGATGTGGCCGCTGCTGGACAACACGAACTCGATCTTGCCACCGAACAGATGCGCCGAGCGGTAGCAGGCCTGCCACGGCGTGATGTGGTCGGCGGTGCCGGCCAGGCTGTAGATATCGCACTTGACCTGCTTGAGGTCGATGGCCGTGCCGCACACTTCCAACGCTTGGGGGCGGGTCAGCGGGTTGTTCTTGAACATCTCGATCAGGTCGCCGTGGAAGGCCGCCGGCAAGCGCGTGGTGTCATTGTTCCAGAACAGAATGTCGAACACCGGCGGCTCGTTGCCAAGCAGGTAGTTGTTGACCCAGTAGTTCCAGATCAGGTCATTGGGGCGCATCCAGGCAAACACCTTGGCCATGTCGCTGCCTTCGAGTACGCCGGCCTGGTAGGAGTGGCGCTTGGCTGACTCCAGGGTCTGCTCGTCGACAAACAGCGCGACCTGGTTGTCCATGGTGGTGTCGAGCACGCTGACCAGCAGGGTCAGGGCGTTGACCTTGTTCTCGCCGAGCGCGGCGTAGTGGCCGACCAGCGCGGTGCAGGTGATGCCGCCGGAACAGGCCCCAAGCATGTTCAAGTCCTTGCTGCCGGTGATCGCCAGCACCGCGTCGACCGCTTCCTTGAGCGCATCGATGTAGGTCGACAGGCCCCATTCGCGCTGGGCCTTGGTCGGGTTGCGCCAGCTGATGATGAAGGTCTGCTGGTGCGAGCGCAGGCAAAAGCGCGCCAGGCTCTTGTCCGGGCTCAGGTCGAAGACGTAGAACTTGTTGATCTGTGGCGGCACCACCAGCAACGGCCGGGCGTGCACTTGTTCGGTGATCGGCCGGTACTGGATCAGCTCGAGCACGTCGTTGCGAAACACCACTGCGCCTTCGCTGGTGCCGAGGTTCTTGCCCACTTCGAACGCGTCCTTGTTGACCTGGCTGGGCATGCCGCCATTGCTGACCATGTCCTTGGCCAGGTTGGACATGCCATCGAGCAGGCTCTTGCCGCCGGTTTCGAAGAAGCGTTTGACCGCTTGCGGGTTGGACAGGGTATTGGTCGGCGACATGGCCTCGGTCATCAGGCCGATGACGAACTGGCCGCGGCTGATGTCCTGTGGCGACAGGTCGCTGGTGCTGATCCAGTCGTTGAGCTCCTGGCGCCAGGCCAGGTAGGTCTGCAGGTAGCGTCGGTACAGCGGGTTTTGTTGCCAGGCTGGATCATTGAAGCGGCGGTCGTCGCCGGCCGGTTGCAGGGTGGACTTGCCCAGCAGCACGTTTTTCAGTTCCAGGCCAAAGTGGGCGACGTGCTTGGCGCTGTGCAGCGGCTGGCGAATGGCCTGGCGCAACACCGTACGCGCCGTGCTGAGCAGATCCTTGCGGCGAATGCCGATGATCGGGTTCAGGCCCAGGGTGTTTTCCGAGGCCTGGCGCTGCAAGTCATCGTTGTTCTTGTTACTCATCTACGACGCTCCGTTGTCCTGAGACGAGTACCGGCTGGCTGAGGCAGATACACAGCACATGCCGGTACAGATCGCTCGGGTGACCAGTGATAAGGAACAGCGCTGCGGCGAGCAGATGCGTAGTGGTGATGAGCTGCGGGGGATTCTGCGTGTGAAGACAGCCTGCTTTCGCTCGCGACCTCTACAACAACCGGCTCGGCCCTGCTTGGCTGAATGCAATGCAGGGAGCTTGCCAGCTCCATTGGTTACCCGACTTTCATGTATTGCGCAAGACAGCCCAAACCCTGACTGGCATCAAGCCATTCAAGCAGAGCAAATTAGAAAATGCGCTCTAAACATGACAATCCTTGCGCTAGAGCATCAGCTTGACCACAGATTCGGCAGGATCGCGGGATTTGCCGGCCTTGCGCAGCTCGTCGAGATAGTCGGCCCACAGCTCGGCCTGACGCAGGCTGAGTTGTTCGAGGTATTCCCAGGTGAACAATCCGCTGTCATGGCCGTCGTCGAAGATCAATTTCAGTGCATATTGGCCGGCCGGTTCCACGCCGATGAGGCCGACGTTGATCTTGCCGAATTGCAGGATGGGTTTGCCGTGGCCCTGGACCTCGGCGGAAGGCGAGTGCACCCGCAGGAATTCGGCGGGGAGCTGGTAGACCTCGCCGGGGGCGTAGGTCAGGGCGAGGGTTTTCGAGGCTTTGTGCAGGTTGATCGCGGTTGGGAGGCGGGGCATGGGTCGGGATCTCTTTCGGAGCTGAGGGCCATGGGGGCCGCTCCGCGACCCTTTCGCGACACAAGGCCGCTCCTACAGGGGACCGCGATGTCTGTAGGAGCGTCCTTGTGTCGCGAAAGGGCTGCGGAGCAGCCCCCAGCAGTCTTACAGAATATACCGAGACAGATCTTCGTTCTGCGCCAGCTCACCCAGATGGCCGTTGACGTACTCGGCGTCGATCCGGATCGGCGCGTCGTCATGCGCGCTGGCCAGGTCGCCAGCACTGAACGAAACCTCTTCGAGCAGACGTTCAAGCAGGGTGTGCAAACGACGCGCACCGATATTTTCGGTCTTCTCGTTGACCTGATAGGCAATCTCGGCCAGACGCTTGATGCCGTCGGCCGCGAACTCGATGGTGAGGCCTTCGGTCTTGAGCAGCTCGCGGTACTGTTCGGTCAGCGACGCGTGCGGCTCCTGCAGGATGCGCTCGAAGTCTTCCGGGGTGAGCGCCTTGAGTTCGACGCGGATCGGCAGACGGCCTTGCAGCTCGGGTACCAGGTCGCTCGGCTTGCTCAGGTGGAATGCACCGGAGGCGATGAACAGGATGTGGTCGGTCTTGACCATGCCCAGCTTGGTGTTGACCGTGCAGCCTTCGATCAGCGGCAGCAGGTCGCGCTGTACGCCTTCACGGGAGACATCGGCCCCGCCGACATTGCCGCGCTTGGCCACCTTGTCGATCTCGTCGATGAACACGATGCCGTGCTGCTCGACCGCTTCGAGGGCCTTGGCCTTGAGCTCTTCTTCGTTGACCAGGCGGCCCGCTTCTTCTTCGCGGACCATCTTCAGCGCTTCCTTGACCTTGAGTTTGCGCGACTTGCGCTTGCCCTTGCCCATGTTGGCGAACAGGCTCTGCAGCTGGTTGGTCATCTCTTCCATGCCGGGCGGAGCGGCGATGTCGACGCCCATGCTCTCGGCTACTTCGATCTCGATTTCCTTGTCGTCCAGCTGGCCTTCGCGCAGGCGCTTGCGGAACAGCTGACGGGTGTTGGTATCGCTGCTCGACGGCGCGGCTTCTTCGGCAAAGCTGCTGGCGCTGCGGGCCTGTGGCAGCAGTGCATCGAGTATCCGGTCTTCGGCGGCATCTTCGGCGCGGTGGCGCACACGGATGATTTCCTGCTCACGGAACAGCTTCAACGCAGCGTCGGCGAGGTCGCGAATGATCGACTCGACGTCGCGGCCAACGTAGCCGACTTCGGTGAACTTGGTCGCTTCGACCTTGATGAACGGCGCGTTGGCCAGCTTGGCCAGGCGACGGGCGATCTCGGTCTTGCCGACGCCGGTCGGACCGATCATCAGGATGTTTTTCGGGGTGACTTCAGCGCGCAGCTCAGCCGGCAGCTGCATGCGCCGCCAGCGGTTGCGCAGGGCAATGGCGACGGCGCGTTTGGCGTCGTCCTGGCCGATGATATGGCGGTTGAGTTCGTGGACGATTTCGCGGGGGGTCATGGACATGATCTATTCGGTCCTCGGGCACAGTAATCAGTGTGGAAAAGTCCCGCGCTGAGCGGGACGCCAGAACAACTGATCACTCGGCCAGGTCCTGCTCCTCGATGGTCAGGTTGTGGTTGGTGAACACGCAGATGTCACCGGCGATGTGCAGCGCGGTTTCGGCGATTTCGCGAGCCGACAGCTCAGTCTTGTCCAGTAGTGCGCGGGCAGCGGCCTGGGCGAAGGCGCCGCCGGAACCCATGGCGATCAGGCCGTCTTCTGGCTCGACCACGTCACCGTTGCCGGTGATGATCAGCGAGGCGTCTTTGTTGGCCACGGCGAGCATGGCTTCGAGGCGGCTCAGGGAACGGTCGGTGCGCCATTCCTTGGCCAGTTCGACGGCGGCGCGAACCAGGTGACCCTGGTGTTTTTCCAGCTGGCCTTCGAAGCGCTCGAACAGGGTGAAGGCATCGGCAGTGGCCCCGGCGAAGCCTGCAATGACCTGACCGTGGTACAGGCGGCGGACTTTTTTCGCGTTGCCTTTCATCACGGTGTTGCCGAGGGATACCTGGCCGTCGCCCGCCATGACGACTTTGCCGTGGCGGCGGACTGAAACGATGGTAGTCAAGGGAGAGTCTCCACGCAGCGGGGCGAAAATGCCTGATGCAGACTCATATGGGGGGAGGGGGGAAAGATTTCAACCTTGGCGGATGGATGGTTGGCTTCAGGGCCAAGCGATGCCCGATGGGGTACGCGGTCGGCGTAGGAGCGGCCTTGTGTCGCGAAAGGGTCGCGGAGCGGCCCCATATTTTCAGCTTCGCCGCCGACATCGCCGGGCCCGCTGTGCGGGCCTTTCGCGACACAAGGCCGCTCCTACAGATCGCGGTGTTCGCGGTCGGTGCAGGAACGGCCGCGCCAAGCCTCAGGCTTCGTGGCAGATGTGGCCGTCCACCAGCGTATAACGCACCGCACTCGGCAGGCAGTGGCCGATGAACGGGCAGTTGTCGCCGCGCGACAGCCAATGCTCACCCGCCACGGTCGAGGCCTTTGGATCAAACAACACCAGATCCGCCGCACCGCCAACCTTCAGCTCACCTGCCGGCAAGCGCAGTGCCTGGGCAGGCCCGCTGGTCAGTCGCGCAAGCAAGGTCGGCAGATCCAGCAGGCCATCCTCGACCAGCGTCATCGCCAACGGCAGCAACAGCTCGACGCTGCTGATACCAGGCTCGGTAGCGCCAAACGGCGCCAGCTTGGCATCGCGCTCGTGCGGCTGGTGATGGCTGGAAATCGCCTGGATCACCCCCGACTTGACCGCTTCACGCAGGCCATCGCGATCCGCCGCGGTGCGCAGCGGTGGCTGCACGTGGTACAGGCTGGAGAAGTCGCGCAGCGCTTCGTCGGTGAGGATCAGCTGGTACAACGCTACGTCGGCTGTGACCGGCAGGCCCAGTGCCTGCGCCTGGGCAATCAGGCGGGCGCCGCGGGCGCTGGTGATCTGGGTGAAGTGCGCACGCACGCCACTTTGCTCGACCAGCAGCAGGTTGCGCGCCAGGGCGACGGTTTCGGCGCTTTCCGGGATGCCGGGCAAGCCGAGGAAGCTGGCCATCGCACCTTCGTGGGCCAGCCCGCCGAGGGCCAGGTCATGGTCCTGGGAGTGAAACACCACGGTCAGGTCGAAGGTGGCGGCGTACTCCAGCGCGCGCGCCAGGGTGCGGTTGTTGGGGATCTGCTTCAAACCGTTGCCAAATGCTACGCAGCCGGTATCACGCAGGGCCACCAGCTCGGCCAGTTGCTCGCCTTCAAGGCCCTTGGTCAGGGCGCCGATCGGGTAGACCTTGCTGTTGCCGGCTTCACGGGCACGGTCGAGCACCAGCTCGGCCACTGCCGAGGTGTCCAGCACCGGCTTGGTCTGCGGTGGGCAGCACAGGCTGGTGACGCCACCGGCGACGGCTGCGCGGGTTTCGCTGGCGATGTTGCCCTTGCGGCTGTAGCCCGGCTCGCGCAGGGCGACGTCGAGGTCGACCAGGCCCGGTGCGGCGACCAGGCCGTTGGCGTCGATACTGCGGCTGGCGCTGAAACCGGCCGGGGCGGCGCCGATGGCGACTATCTTGCCCGCTTCCAGGTGCAGGTCGCTGATGCTGTCCAGGCCGCTAATCGGATCGATGACCCGGGCGCCAAGAATACTGATGCTCACAGGGCGTGCTCCTGGTCCAGTTGTCGTTGCGTGTTCTGCCCGCTCATGGCCATCGACAGCACCGCCATGCGCACGGCGATGCCGTAGGTGACCTGATTGAGGATCACCGAATGTTTGCCGTCGGCGACTGCCGATTCGATCTCGACGCCGCGGTTGATCGGCCCCGGATGCATGACGATGGCATCCGGTTTGGCCCCGGCCAGGCGCGCCGTGGTCAGGCCGAACAGGCGGTAGAACTCGCCTTCGCTGGGCAGCAGGCCGCCGGCCATGCGCTCACGCTGCAGGCGCAGCATGATCACCACGTCGACGTCCTTGAGGCCTTCGGCGAGGTCGGTGTAGACCTTCACGCCGTACTGCTCGATGCCCACCGGGATCAGGGTTTTCGGGCCGATCACGCGGATGTCCGGGCAGCCCAGGGTCTTCAGCGCGAGCATGTCGGAGCGGGCCACCCGCGAGTGCAGGATATCGCCGACGATGGCTACCGAGAGGTTCTCGAAGCTGCCTTTGTGGCGGCGAATGGCGAGCATGTCGAGCATGCCCTGGGTCGGGTGCGCGTGGCGGCCGTCGCCACCGTTGATCACGGCAACGTCCGGGCACACGTGCTCGGCGATGAAGTGCGCCGCGCCCGAGTCGGAGTGGCGCACGACGAACATGTCGGCGGCCATGGCCTCAAGGTTGCGCAGGGTGTCGAACAGGGTCTCTCCCTTGCTGGTCGAGGAGGTCGACACGTTCAGGCTGATGACGTCGGCCGACAGCCGCTGGGCCGCCAGCTCGAAGGTGGTGCGGGTGCGGGTGGAGTTTTCGAAGAACACGTTGCACACGGTCTTGCCGCGCAGCAACGGGACTTTCTTCACTGCCCGGTCGCCGACTTCAAGAAACGAGTCGGCAGTGTCGAGAATCTCGGTGAGCAGTTCGCGGGGCAAACCATCAAGCGAGAGGAAGTGGCGCAGCTGGCCCTGATCATTGAGCTGCAGCGGGCGCTTGGCGTCGAGTGGCGTCATCGCGGGGGACTCTTAAAGGGCGGAAGCGGTAGCAAGGTCCTGGCGCTCGAGGGCGAGCGGGGCCGGGCCGGTCAATTTTACCCGCTCATGGGCTGCCAGTGACAGCGTGGCGCCGAGCACGTTGGGCCGGATCGGCAGTTCGCCGGCATCCAGGTCAAGCAGGCACACCAGGGTGACGCTGGCCGGGCGGCCATAATCGAACAGTTCGTTGAGGGCAGCGCGAATTGTGCGCCCGCTCATCAGCACGTCATCGACCAGCACCAGGTGCTGACCTTCGACCTCGAACGGCAGCTCGGAGGGGCGCACTTGCGGGTGCAGGCCGTTCTGGCTGAAGTCGTCGCGATAGAACGACACATCCAGGGTGCCCAGCGGGCTGCTGTCGGCAAGCTCCTGCTGCAGCGCCTGAGCGACCCACACACCACCGGTGCGGATGCCGATGAAGCGCGGCTCGGCAATGTTGCGGCGGGCCAGGTGGGCGCGAAGGTCGACGGCCATCTGCCGGATCAACTCGGCGGGGTTGGGTAGGCTCATTGCGTGCTCCTCGGGGCGCCGGCAGACCCGGCGGCAAAGCGAAAGGTGGAATCAGTGACCGGTATTGGCCTCCAGCCAGCCCTGCAGGAGCAGCGCGGCGGCGATGGCGTCGACCGGGTTGTCGCGATAGGTGCCGCGCTGACCGCCACGGGCCATGCGCTCGCCCTTGGCTTCGAAGGTGGTCAGGCGCTCGTCGTGGGTGTGCACCGGCAGGTTATAGCGGCCGTGCAGGCGGTTGGCGAACTTCTGCGCGCGGGCGCTCATCTCGCTGGGGGTGCCGTCCATGTTCAGCGGCAGGCCAACGACGATGGCGTCGGGTTTCCATTCCTTGATCAGTTTTTCCACCTGGGCCCAATCCGGAATACCGTCCTGGGCACGCAGGGTGCACAGCTCGCGGGCCTGGCCGGTGATGACCTGGCCAACCGCCACGCCGATCTGTTTGGTGCCGTAGTCAAAGCCCAGCAGCAGGCGCACCTCGGCCATCAGGCGTGACCTGCCTGGCTGGTCAGCAGGCTGAGATTGATGCCCAGCGACGCTGCTGCCGCACTCAGGCGCTGGTCGCTGGCCAGGCTGAAGATGATTTCAGGGTCGAATGGGCAGTTGAGCCAGGCGTTGTCGGCAAGTTCGGCCTCCAGCTGGCCGGCTTCCCAACCCGCGTAACCGAGGGTGATCAGGCTCTGCGCCGGGCCTTCGCCGTTGGCCAGGGCAAACAGCACATCCTGCGAGGTCGACAGCGACAGGCCTTCGAGCTCGATGGTGGCCTCATAGCTGCGCTCGCTGCTGTGCAGAACAAAGCCGCGGTCGGTCTGTACCGGCCCGCCGATGTAGATCGGTACTTGCAGGGTACTCAACGGCGGTTCTTCGTCCGGGCGCAACTGCTCGAGGATGTCTGCCAGGTTGAGCTCCTGCGGCCGGTTGACCACCAGGCCCATGGCGCCATTGGCGTTGTGCTCAACGATATAGGTCAGGGTCTGGGCAAAGTTCGGATCGGCCATGTGCGGCATGGCGATCAGGAACTGATGCTTGAGGTAACTCGGAGTGAGGTTTTTCATGGGGGTAGTGTGGCGCCAGGCGACGCCAGCTTCAAGCTGCAAGCTGTGAGAAAAAACCACTGACGCGGTTTAGTTGCTCGACAGCCGGTCGCCGCGGGCAAAGCGCCAGGTACGAATGATCTCCAAACGGTCGAATTCGGCCAGATCACCGGTAAACGGCGCGAACGGCGCGGCAAGGCGAACGATGCGCTGCGCGGCCTGATCCAGCAGCGGTTGGCCGGACGACTCCAGCACCAGCACCTCGAACAACGAGCCATCGCGGTTGATCGAAACCATCATGCGCAGGTTGCCGTAGATCTGCTGGCGGCGCGCCTCGTCGGGGTAGTTGAGGTTGCCGACCCGCTCGACCTTCTTGCGCCACTCCTCTTTGTACCAGGCGCCTTTGTCGCGCATGGTCGAAGCCGCGTTCAAGCGATGGATCTTGGGCCGCTTGGCATACAGCTGCTGCTCGTTGGACAGCTCGGCTTCAAGGCTGGCGATCTGGCTCGACAGCTGCGAGCTGTCAAATTCCGGGGTCGCCGCAGGAGGCTTGGGCTGGGCCTTGGTTTCCTTCGGCTTGGGTTCGACCTTCTGCACCTTGGCTGCCGTGGTGGCGACCGCTGCCTTCTGCGGAGCAGGTGGCGTTTCGCGCTTGGCGGCCGGCGGAGGCGTGACCTTGTTGATCTTGCTGTCCTGAAACGGCGCCAGTTCAGTGGTCTTGGGCACCGCTTTCTTGTCCAGGGTACCGCTGCCTTGCTGGTTGTCCTGGGCCTGGAAGTCGGCCTTCTCAGGCGCTTTCTCGCTCTTGAAGGTTGCCAGGGTGATATCCATGGTGTGGCGGATTTCACTCGGCTTGACCACCGTGAAGCCGACCCCGAGGATCAGCGCCAGGTGCACCAGGGCAGCCAGAAACAAGGTAAAGCCAAGCCGGTCCACCGGGCGAACGCGGGGTGGCAGCAGGTCGGCAGGGATGTCAGCGGGCAGCGTCATCGGGTATCCAGCAATCGCCAGGCGGGGCAGCAGGTCAAAGGACCGGCATCATACCGCACTGAGCGATTGCGCTTCGCGTCGGTGGTCAGCGCGCCTTCAGCTTGCGATCAATGGCGTCCATCAACTGCACGCCGATCTGGGTGCCGTAGGCGTTGTCGATTTCGCGGATGCAGGTCGGGCTGGTCACGTTGATTTCGGTCAGATGCTCGCCGATCACGTCCAGGCCGACGAACAGCAGGCCCTTTTCGCGCAGGGTTGGCCCGACCTGGGCGGCGATCCAGCGGTCGCGCTCGCTCAGTTCGCGCGCTTCACCACGGCCGCCAGCAGCCAGGTTGCCACGGGTTTCGCCGCTGGCCGGGATGCGCGCCAGGCAGTACGGCACCGGCTCGCCGTCGATCATCAGGATACGCTTGTCGCCGTCCTTGATTGCCGGCAGGTAGGCCTGCGCCATGATCTGCTGGGAGCCAAGCGCGGTCAGGGTTTCGAGGATCACCGACAGGTTCGGGTCACCGACCCGGTGGCGGAAGATCGAGGTGCCGCCCATGCCGTCCAGCGGCTTGAGGATCACATCGCCATGCTCGGCGGCAAACGCACGGATGATGTCCGGGCGGCGGCTGACCAGGGTCGGCGGGGTGCACTGCGGGAACAGCGTGGCGAACAGCTTTTCGTTGCAGTCGCGCAGGCTCTGCGGGCGATTGACCACCAGTACCCCGGCAGCTTCGGCCTGCTCCAGCAGGTAGGTGCTGTAGACGAACTCCATGTCGAACGGCGGATCCTTGCGCATCAGGATCACGTTGAGGTCGCTCAGCGGTGCGTCGATTTCAGCCTCCAGCTCGAACCACTTCTCGGGATTGGCGAATACCTGCAGCGGGCGCATCTTCGCCCGCGCCACGCCTGCGCTCTGGTACAGGTCCTGCTGCTCCATGTAGAACAGCGTCCAGCCGCGGGCCTGGGCTGCCAGCAGCATGGCCAGCGAACTGTCCTTTTTGTAGGAGATGGACGCGATAGGGTCCATGACAATCCCGAGGCGAACGCTCATGGGGGAATTCCTCTTGGCGGCAATTGGCCGCGATGGCAATAGATAAAGTGGCTCAGGGTGGCGCCGCGCGCGCCGTCGGTCAAGGGGGCGGCGATGGCAAAGGCTGTCAGGATGCGTGCAGCTTCAAGCTGCACGCTATAAGCTGCTGGTAAATGCGCACAGTCGCTGGCGCAGCGCTTTTTCCGGGCGCGTGAACCTTGTACTGTGCGGCGCAACGTCATTGTCGGTAGGCGATTATGGAACAACCCCTGAAGGTGATGGTGATCGACGATTCACGCACGATCCGCCGCACTGCGCAGCTGCTGCTGGGTGAGGTCGGCTGTGAAGTGATCACCGCCAGCGACGGCTTTGACGCGCTGGCCAAGATTGTCGACCATAGGCCGCGGATCATCTTCGTCGACGTGCTGATGCCGCGTCTGGACGGTTACCAGACCTGCGCCGTGATCAAGCACAACAGCGCCTTCAAGGACACCCCGGTGATCCTGCTGTCGTCGCGTGATGGCCTGTTCGACAAAGCCCGCGGCCGCGTCGTTGGCTCTGATCAATTTTTGACCAAACCATTCAGCAAAGAAGAATTGCTTGAGGCGATCCGGGCCCATGTGCCGGAATTTGCCGCTCAGGCGCAACCTGCATCCTGACCGCGCCTGGCATGGCGGCGGCACTTTCCTTCAATGGGGAACAGCATGGCCCGAGTTCTGATTGTCGATGATTCGCCGACAGAGTTGCACAAACTCACCGCGATCCTGGAAAAGCATGGCCATGAGGTGCTCAAGGCCGACAACGGCGCCAACGGCGTGGCGCTGGCCCGCCAGGAAAAGCCCGATGTGGTCCTGATGGACATCGTCATGCCCATCCTCAACGGCTTTCAGGCAACTCGCCAGCTGAGCAAGGACGCCGCTACCAGCGGCATCCCGGTAATCGTCATCACCGCCAAGGACCAGGAAACCGATCGGGTCTGGGCGGCGCGCCAGGGCGCGCGTGATTTTCTCATCAAGCCGGTCGATGAAGACTCGCTGCTGGCCAAGCTGAAAGCGGTGCTCGACATTTGACCACCCGCCGCGCCTCGCTGACTGCGTTCGAGCTGCTGCTCGACATCGATCGCCGCTGCCGTCTGCTGGAGGCCGATCAGCCGTCGCAGGACAGCCGGCTGCAACAGTGGAGCGGGATTGGCTTTCGCGTTGCCGAACAGTGGTTCGTGGCGCCCATGGTCGAAGTCGCCGAAGTCTTGCGCGAGCCGCGCAGCAGCCGCGTCCCCGGCGTGCAGCCGTGGGTCTGCGGGGTGGCCAACCTGCGTGGGCGGCTGTTGCCGGTGATGGACCTGAGCAGTTTTTTTGGCCTTGGGCCACTGCCGCCAGGCAAGCAACGGCGGGTGCTGGTGCTGGATCACGAGGCACTGTTTGCCGGCTTGCTGGTCGATGAGGTGCTGGGGTTGCAGCACTTCAGCCTGAGCAGCCTTGAGCTGTCGCCACCGCAGCCGTTGCTGGCGGCGGCGACGCCGTTTGTGCAGGGCCATTTTGCCCGCGAGCACAACTGGGCCATCTTCAGCCCGCTGGCCCTGGCCCAGGCGCCGGGTTTTCTTGATGTAGCGTTGTAGAGGATCGATCGTGAACAAGCCTGTCAGCCCCGTCACTCCACCGGCCGTGACCCCGCGCGTGCGCAGCAGTGCGCAGATCACCGTGCTGTTCGTGGTGCTGATCCTGTCGATCATCCTGCTGTTCGCCAACTTCGCCTACCTCAATACCCAGTCCAATTACGACAAGCAGTACATCGGCCACGCCGGTGAGCTGCGCGTGCTGTCCCAACGTATCGCCAAGAACGCTACCGAGGCCGCTGCCGGCAAGGCCCTGGCGTTTCGCCTGCTGTCGGATGCGCGCAACGACTTCGAGCGGCGCTGGGGCTACCTGCGTGAAGGTGACAAGGCCACCGCGCTGCCGGCAGCGCCAGCCAAGGTCCGCGATGAAATGGAAGCGGTGCGCCAGGACTGGGAGACGCTGCGCAAGAACACCGACGTGATCCTCGCCAGCGAACAGACCGTGTTGTCGCTGCACCAGGTCGCGGCCACCCTGGCCGAGACCGTGCCGCAGTTGCAGGTCGAATACGAGAAGGTGGTCGAGATCCTCCTGCAAAGCGGTGCCCCCGCCGCGCAAGTGGCGGTAGCCCAGCGCCAGTTGTTGCTGGCTGAGCGGATTCTGGGTTCGGTCAACACCGTGCTGGCCGGCGATGACTCGGCAGCGCAGGCGGCCGATGCCTTTGGCCGCGATGCCAGCCGCTTTGGTCAGGTGCTTGAAGGCATGCTCGGCGGCAACCCGGCGATCCAGGTCACTCGGGTCGAGGACGCCGATGCCCGCGCGCGGCTGGCGGAGATTGCCGAGCTGTTCCAGTTTGTCTCCGGCAGTGTCGATGAAATCCTCGAAACCTCCCCCGAACTGTTCCGCGTGCGCGAAGCGGCGAGCAATATTTTCAGCCTGTCGCAAACCCTGCTCGATGAAGCCTCGCACCTGGCCAACAGCTTC
The DNA here is from genome assembly GCF_059693665.1 of Pseudomonas sp. PGPR N4. Lineage (NCBI taxonomy): Bacteria > Pseudomonadati > Pseudomonadota > Gammaproteobacteria > Pseudomonadales > Pseudomonadaceae > Pseudomonas > Pseudomonas sp. PGPR N4. The sequence continues at coordinate 273,599 of NZ_JCAUKV010000002.1, read as the reverse complement.
GAGAACCTGGCCAACGGGCGCACCCTTGATACCGTTGGCGGCTACGTGCTCGGCTTGCTGGCGCTGGCCTCGATCATCCTCATCGGCTCGGTGATGGTCCGCGCGACCAATCGCCAGCTGCGCGAAACCGCGGAAAAGAACGAGCGCAACCAGCAGGCAATCATGCGCCTGCTCGACGAAATCGAGGAGTTGGCCGACGGCGACCTGACAGTGACGGTGTCGGTCACCGAAGACTTCACCGGGGCCATCGCCGACTCGATCAACTACTCGGTGGACCAGCTGCGTGACCTGGTCACCACCATCAACCACAGCGCCCTGCAGGTTGCCGCCGCCGTGCAGGACACGCAGAACACAGCACGCCAGCTGGCCAAGGCCTCTGAGCAGCAGGCCGAGCAGATCAGCGAAGCCTCGGTGGCGGTGGGCGACATGGTCGAGTCGATCGACCGGGTGTCGGCCCACGCCTACGAGTCGGCCAAGGTCGCCGAGCGTTCGGTGGCCATCGCCAACAAAGGCAACGAGGTGGTGCACAACACCATCCACGGCATGGACAACATTCGCGAGCAGATCCAGGACACCGCCAAACGGATCAAGCGCCTGGGTGAGTCGTCTCAGGAGATCGGCGACATCGTCAGCCTGATCGACGACATTGCCGAACAGACCAACATTCTCGCCCTCAACGCAGCGATTCAGGCCTCGCTGGCCGGTGAAGCCGGCCGCGGTTTTGCCGTGGTTGCCGACGAAGTCCAGCGTCTGGCCGAACGCTCGTCGTCGGCCACCCGGCAGATCGAGGCGTTGGTGCGGACCATCCAGACCGACACCAACGAGGCGGTCATCTCCATGGAGCAGACCACCGCCGAAGTAGTCCGCGGAGCGCGTCTGGCGCAGGATGCCGGGGTGGCTCTGGCGGAGATCGAAGGCGTCTCGCAGACCCTCGCCGAGCTGATCCACAGTATTTCCGATGCCGCCCAACTGCAGACCTCTTCAGCCGGGCAGATTTCCCACACCATGGCTGTGATCCAGCAGATTACCGCGCAGACCTCGAGCGGCTCCGGCGCCACCGCCGACAGCATTCGCCACCTGGCGCGGATGGCCAGCGAGATGCGCCGCTCGGTCTCCGGTTTTACCTTGCCGGCCCCGGCCGAACCCCGCTGAGGAGTAACCCATGGCCTCGGCAGCAGTAAGCCCCGAACGTCACGACACGGTCGCCCTGGCCTGGACCAAGGCGCCCATTCTCGATTGCCTGGCCCAGGCCCGGCAGGCGCTTGAGCGGTTTGCCGGCGACCCGACGGAGCTGGCCACGCTGGCGCTGTATGTGGATAACCTGCACCTGGTCCACGGTTGCCTGCGCATGCTTGAACTGCGCGGGGCGACGCGCCTGGCCGAAGAACTCGAGCTGCTCGGGCGGGCCATGGCCGACGGCCAGATCAGCCCGCGCGGCGACTGCCTGGGCGCGATGTTCCGTGGCCTTGAACAGCTACCACCTTACCTTGAGCGCCTGCGCGGCGCCCGCCACGACTTGCCGCTGGTGATGCTGCCGTTGCTCAATCGCCTGCGTGAGTGCCGTGGTGTCGAGCCATTGGCCCAGGGCAGCCTGATGGGTGAAGCGGCGCAGCGCCTGGCCGGTGCTGCCGACTTGGCTGACCTGGACCTGTCGCTGGGCAACTGGCGCGAGCAACTACAGGCTGGCCAGGGCCGCGACGCCCTGCGTTCGGTGGTGGCGGCGCTGTGCGATGACCTGATGCGGATCAAGGACTGCCTCGATCAGTTTGTCCGAGGCGAGCAATCGCGCGAGCAACTGGACGCCTTGGTCGCGCCCTTGCGTCAGGTCGCAGACACCCTGGCAGTGTTGAATTTCCAGCAACCGCGGCGGGTCATCATCGATCAGGTGCTGGCGTTGCAGGCTCTGGCACAGGATCAGCAGAGCGTCGACGATGCGCTGTTGATGGACGTTGCCGGGGCCCTGCTGTACGTCGAGGCAACCCTCAATGGTATGGTCGGCCCGCTGGAAGAAAGCGGCCAGGGCAGCATGCCCGGCTCGGACATGGCGCACATCCGCCACGTGGTCCTCAGCGAAGCGGTGTCGGTGCTGCAACAGGCCAAGGACCTGATTGGCGACTGCCTCGAATCGGGCTGGCCACGTCAGCGCTTGCAAGCCTTGCCGGGGTTGTTGCAGCAAGTGCGCGGTGCATTGGCGATGCTCATGCTGCCTGCTGCCGCCGAGCTGTTTGCCGGTGCCGCAGGCTATGTGCAGGGCTGGCTGGCGCATCTGGAGGAAGAGCCACAGCTGGATGAACTGACCCACCTGGCCGATGCGTTGTGTGCCGGCGAATGCTATTTGCAGTGGCGCGTGGCTGATCCGCTGGCCGACGCCCAGCCGTTCATCGACATGGCCCGGTCCAGCCTGGCGGCGCTTGGCGTGAACTGTGAGCATGGCGCACTAGCTGATGAAGGCGAGGAAATCGACGCCGAGTTGCGCGAGGTATTCCTTGAAGAAGCCAACGAGCTGCCGCCCGAGATCGAACGCCACTGGCTGCGCTGGCGTGCCGACAACAGCCTGCGTGAGGCGCTGATCGAAGTGCGCCGGGCTTTGCACACGCTCAAGGGCAGCGGCCGCATGGTCCGCGCCGAAGCTCTGGCGGAGCTGGCCTGGGGCGCCGAGCGGCTGATCAACCGGGTGCTCGAAGGCCGGGTCGGCCTGGCCGGGCAAGGCCTGGTCGCCTTGCAGCAGGCTTTCGTGCGACTGCCGGACCTGCTCGCCGACTTCGCCGTGGGCCATTTGCCGCCGCTGGCCGAGGTCGAGCATCTGGTCAGCCAGTTGCACGCGCTGGCCGTCAACGAAGCCCCTGTCGCGGCGGGGCTGGATGGGCTTGATCCGCAGTTGCTGGAGATCTTCCGTAACGAGGCGCAAGGCCATCTGGCCAGCCTCGAGGCGTTTCTGCTAGCTGCCGACAGCCATGGCACGCCGGTCAGCGACAGCTTGCAGCGCGCGCTGCACACGCTCAAGGGCAGCGCCGCCATGGCCGGGGTGATGCCGATCGCCGAGCTGGCCACGGCCTTCGATCGGCTCGCGCGGGAATACCGCAGCCATGAGTTGCGCCTGCAACAGACCGAACTCGAGTGGCTGGAAGCCGCCCACGCGCTGTTCCATCTGGGCCTGGCGCAGCTGCACAGCACACCGCTGGCGCCCATCGCCGGCGCCGCCGAGTTGATCGAACAGGTTGGTCAGGGCGTCGATGCTCAGTTAGCGGCATTGCACGACGAATCCTCGGCCAATCGCCGTAGTCGGCGTGACCCGCAGCTGATCGCCAGCTTTCTGGCCGAGAGCATGGACATTCTGCTCGATGCCGAGTCGCTGCTGGCGCGCTGGCAGCAGCAACCGCAGCAGCGTCAGGAGCTGGAAACCCTGCTCGACGAACTGACCAATCTCAGCCACGGCGCGAACCTGGCCGACCTCTGGCAAGTGGACGAGGTCTGCGAGGCGCTGCTCGATCTGTACGGTGCGGTGGAAGAGGGCAGCCTGGTCGCCGACACGCGCTTTTTCAACCAGGCCCGTCAGGCCCACGACGTGCTGATCGACATGCTCGACGAGATTGCCGCCGGGCAGGAAGTCAGCTCGCGCAGCGAGTGCGTCGACGGTTTGCGCGCACTGCTCGATCAAGCGCTGGCGCCCGATGGCACCGGCCTGATCGGCCGTGATGGGGTCACGCCGCTGCCGCCCCTCGAATATGCGCAAGTAGTGCAGCCAGCGCTGCTCGAAGCACCACCCGAGCCAAGTCAGGCTCCGGCTACTGTAGAGCCTGTTGAACCCGCCGAAGCGGCGGACAGCCCAGGTGATCAGGAGCTACTCGAGGTGTTCCTCGAAGAAAGCTCGGACATCGTCGAAAGCTCTGCGGCAGCGCTGGCCCGCTGGCAGGCCGACCCGCGCAGCAGTGTCGAGGTCGAGACCCTGCTGCGCGACCTGCATACGCTCAAGGGCGGCGCGCGCATGGTCGAAATCGCCGCGATCGGCGACCTCGCCCATGAGCTGGAATTTCTCTACGAGCTGCTTGCCGCTGGCCGCCTGCCGCCGACCGCAGCGCTGTTTGCCCTGCTGCAGAACTGCCACGACCGCCTGGCGCACATGCTCGATGCGGTGCGCCTGGGCGAGCCGCTGCATGCGGCCACGGCGCTGATCGACTACATCCGCAACTTCAGCAGCGCGGCGTTGACCGACAGCGCCGCCGCGCCGGCCATCGCCAGCGAAGCGGCAGTGCCCGCTGAACCGGCAGCGGTTGCCCCGGAGCGGGCGCCGGGCGATATGGTCAAGGTCGATGCCGAGCTGCTCGATGATCTTGGCAACCTGGCCGGCGAGCACGCGCTGATCCGCGGCCGTATCGAGCAGCAGGTCAGCGACGCCCAGTTCGCCCTCAGCGAGATGGAAACCACCCTTGAGCGCATGCGTGATCAGTTGCTGCGCCTGGAGATAGAAACTCAGGCCAGCAGCGCCAGCCGTTATCAGGCTGAAAGCGACAGCTATGACGATTTCGATCCGCTGGAAATGGACCGCCATTCACAGTTGCAGCAACTGTCGCGGGCGCTGTTCGAATCCGCCTCGGACCTGCTCGACCTGAAGGAAACCCTGGCTCAGGGGGCGCAGGAAGCCCACGGCCTGCTGCAGCAGCAGGCGCGGGTCAACAGCCAGTTGCAGGAGGGCCTTACCGCTACCCTGATGGTGCCGTTCGAGCGCCTGGTGCCGCGTTTGCAACGTGTCGTGCGGCAGGTCTCCAGCGAACTCGGCAAGCAGGTCGAGTTGGTGGTCGGCAATGCCGAGAGCGAGCTTGACCGCAGCGTGCTGGAGCGCATGGTGGCGCCGCTTGAACACATGCTGCGCAACGCCGTCGACCATGGCCTGGAGTCGCGCGAGGCGCGCCTGGCTGCCGGTAAACCTGAGCAAGGTACGATCCATCTGAATCTGCTCCACGAAGGCGCCGACATCGTTATCGAGATGAGTGACGACGGTGCCGGGGTGCCGCTCGCGGCGGTGCGCGACAAAGCCATCAAGCGCGGCCTGCTCGATCCGCGCGCGCGCCTGAGCGACCACGAAATCCTCCAGTTCATCCTCCGCCCCGGTTTCTCGACGGCAGAAAAGATCACTCAGATTTCCGGCCGCGGGCTGGGCATGGATGTTGTTCATGAAGAGGTCAAGCAGCTCGGCGGCGCCATGAGCATCGCTTCCAGCCCCGGCAAGGGCGCGCGCTTCCAGATCCGCCTGCCATTCACGGTGTCGATCAACCGCGCCTTGATGGTCCACCTGGGTGATGAGCAATACGCCATTCCGCTCAACACCATCGAAGGCATCGTCCGCGTGCCGCCCAGCGAACTGGCTGCCTGCTACCAGCTGGATACGCCGAGCTACGTGTATGGCGGCCACGCCTACCAGCTGCGCTACCTGGGCGAGTTGCTGCAAAGCGGTGTTGCCCGGCCTGGCCTGCTTGGCCAGAGCGTGCCGCTGCCGGTGATCCTGGTGCATTCGCAGGAAGCGTCGTTCGCGATCCAGGTCGACAGCCTGTCACCCAGCCGCGAGATCGTGGTCAAGAGCCTCGGCCCGCAGTTTGCTGCAGTGCCGGGGCTGTCCGGGGCAACCTTGCTCGGTGACGGTCGGGTGGTGCTGATTCTCGATCTGCTCGGCCAGCTCCGCGGCCAGCAACGGCGTCTGGCCCGGCTGCCCAGTGGCGATGTACATCAACAGCGGCAGTTCGAGGCCGCGCCTCGGCAACGGTTGGTGATGGTGGTCGACGATTCGGTAACGGTGCGCAAGGTCACCAGCCGCTTGCTCGAGCGCCACGGCATGAGCGTGCTGACCGCGAAGGACGGCGTTGATGCCATGGCCCTGCTGGCAGAGCATCGGCCTGACGTACTGCTGCTGGACATCGAAATGCCCCGTATGGATGGCTTTGAAGTGGCCACGCGGATCCGTCAGGACCAGCGCCTGAAGGACCTGCCGATCATCATGATTACCTCGCGCAGCGGCCATAAGCACCGCGACCGAGCCATGGCCATCGGCGTCAACGAATACCTGGGCAAGCCGTATCAGGAGTCGCTGCTGCTGCAAAGCATTGCCCACTGGAGCCAAACCCATGCTTGAACATATCGCCGGCCAACGCAGCAGCCTGACCGGCCTGCTGCTGCCCCTAGGTGATCGGACCCTGGTTCTGCCGAATGTGGCTGTGGCAGAGTTGATCGGCCAGCGTGCGTTGTCTTGTCAGATCGGTGAGCCAAACTGGCACCTGGGCTGGCTCGACTGGCGCCAGCAACGCTTGCCGCTGATTGGTTTCGAGGCGGCCTGTGGCGGCCAGACGGTGTGCGGCGAGCGCGCGCGGATTGTCGTGCTCAATGCGTTGGGTGATACCGGCCTGCGCTACCTGGCGTTGCTGCTGCAGGGCATCCCGCGGGCGTGCAAGCTGGACAGCCAGCTCAATTATGTCGATGTGCCGTTGAACGCGCTGGAGCTGGCGGCGGTCCAGGTAGGCGAGCAAGTAGCGCGGGTGCCGGACCTGGTCGCGCTGGAGCGGATGGTGCGCGAGGCGGCGCTGCGCTGAAACCCGGAACTAGCGAGGAGGTCTTTGACTGCATGTATTACGGTGAACGCTTCAATGCCTGGACGCACCTGGTCGGTGCCATCTTGGCTTTCATCGGTGCCAGCTGGCTGATCATCACCGCCGGCCTGCAAGGCGACCCATGGAAGATCATCAGCTTCTCGATCTACGGCGGTACCCTGGTGCTGCTATACAGCACCTCGACCCTGTACCACAGCACCCGCGGCCAGGCCAAAGTGATCATGCGCAAGCTCGATCACCTGTCGATCTACCTGCTGATTGCCGGCAGCTACACCCCGTTCTGCCTGATCAGCCTGCGCGGCCCGTGGGGCTGGAGCCTGTTCGGGGTGGTCTGGGGGTTGGCGGTGATCGGCATGCTGCAAGAGATCAAGCCGCGCTCGGAAGCGCGGATTCTGTCGATCATCATCTACGCGCTGATGGGCTGGATCGTGCTGGTAGCGGTCAAGCCGCTGCTGCAGACTTTGGGCACTGCCGGTTTTGCCTGGCTGGCGGCCGGTGGTGCGTGCTACACCATCGGCATCATCTTCTTCGCCTATGACAGCCGCTTTCGCCACTGGCACGGCATCTGGCACCTGTTCGTGATTGCCGGCAGCCTGCTGCACTTCATCGCCATCAGCTTCTACGTGCGCTGAGCAGCAGTTAAAAATCGCCCCACAGCTGCTGCGCTACTGCGAGCGCCACTACCGGCGCGGTTTCGGTACGCAGCACGCGTGGGCCGAGGCGCGCGGCATGGTAGCTGGCGGCCTTGGCCTGCTCGACCTCGGCGTCGGTCAAACCGCCTTCAGGGCCGATTAGAAACGCCAGCCGCTCAGGCCGCTGGTGACTGGTCAGCGGCTCGGCGACCGGGTGCAGCACCAGCTTCAGGTCAGCCTCGGTTGCCTTCAGCCACTCGGCCAGGGTCAATGGCGGATTGATCAGCGGCAGGGTCGAGCGGCCGCATTGTTCGCAGGCGCTGACCGCCACCTGGCGCCAGTGCGCCAGACGCTTGTCGGCGCGTTCGTCTTTGAGCCGCACTTCGCAACGTTCGCTGACGATCGGGGTAATCTGGTTGACGCCCAGTTCGGTGGCTTTCTGGATGGCCCAGTCCATCCGCTCGCCGCGCGACAGGCCTTGGCCGAGGTGCACGTGCAGGCTTGAGTCGGCCTGGCCGGGCAGAGCCTGGTCGAGGCTGACGCGCACGCTCTTCTTGCCCACTTCAAGCAGTTGGCCGAGGTACTCCTGGCCGCTGCCATCGAACAGCTGCACGGCATCGCCGGCGGCCATGCGCAGCACGCGGCCGATGTAATGGGCCTGGGCTTCGGGGAGGTCGTGTTCGCCGATGGACAGCGGGGCGTCGATAAAGAAGCGGGACAGTCTCATGGTTCTGCTCTGGAATTAGGGAAGACACATACACCTCGGCGGCGGGAGAGCCCGCCGCCGAGGCCTGCTGCACGGGCTGTGCTCAGCCCGGATCGCGAAAGTCGGGATGGAAATTCTGCGGCACGGCCACGCTGATGCTGTCGCGGGTGGCGATATCGATACCCTCGGTGGCCACCTCGGCAAGGAAGTCGATCTGCTCGGGGGTGATCACATACGGCGGCAGGAAGTACACCACGCTGCCCAGCGGGCGCAGCAGGGCGCCGCGGGTCAGGGCATGTTCGAATACCTTGAGGCCGCGCCGTTGCTGCCATGGATAAGCGGTTTTGCTGGCTTTGTCCTCGACCATTTCGATGGCCAGGGCCATGCCGGTCTGGCGCACTTCGGCCACATGCGGGTGATCGACCAGGTGCGCAGTGGCGCTGGCCATCCGCGCTGACAGGGCCTTGTTGGCCTCGATGACGTTGTCCTGCTCGAAGATATCCAGGGTTGCCAACGCGGCAGCGCAGGCCAGCGGGTTGCCGGTGTAGCTGTGCGAGTGGAGGAATGCGCGCAGGGTCGGATAGTCGTCGTAGAAAGCCTGATAGACATCATCGGTGGTCAGGCAGGCCGCCAGCGGCAGGTAACCGCCGGTGAGGGCCTTGGACAGGCAGAGGAAGTCCGGGCGGATGCCGGCCTGCTCGCAGGCGAACATCGTCCCGGTGCGGCCAAAGCCCACGGCAATCTCGTCGTGGATCAGGTGCACGCCATAACGGTCGCAGGCTTCGCGCAGCAGCTTGAGGTAAACCGGGTGGTACATGCGCATGCCGCCGGCGCCCTGGATCAGCGGCTCGACGATGACTGCCGCGACAGTGGCGTGATGCTCGGCGAGGGTCTGCTCCATGGCCAGGAACATCGTCCGCGAGTGCTCCTCCCAGCTGACCCCTTCAGGGCGCAGGTAGCAGTCCGGGCTGGGCACCTTGATGGTGTCGAGCAACAGCGTCTTGTAGGTCTCGGTGAACAGCGGTACATCGCCCACCGACATCGCTGCGATGGTTTCACCGTGGTAGCTGTTGGTCAGTGTAACGAAGCGCTTCTTGCTGCTCTGGCCCTTGTTCAGCCAGTAATGGAAGCTCATCTTCAGCGCGACTTCGATGCACGACGAGCCGTTGTCGGCGTAGAACACTCGGTCCAGCCCGGCTGGAGTCATGGCTACCAGGCGCTCGGACAGCTCGATCACCGGCTGATGGCTGAAGCCAGCCAGGATCACGTGTTCGAGCTGGTCGACCTGGTCCTTGATGCGCTGGTTGATGCGCGGATTGGCATGGCCGAACACGTTGACCCACCACGAACTGACGGCGTCCAGGTAGCGCTTGCCTTCGAAGTCCTCGAGCCACACGCCGTCGCCGCGCTTGATCGGGATCAGCGGCAGCTTTTCGTGGTCTTTCATCTGGGTGCAGGGGTGCCACAGGACCTTGAGGTCACGTTGCATCCACTGATCATTGAGGCCCATCGGCACTTCTCCTGGCGGCACGGCTTGGTTTGACCGCACAAGCCTAAGCAAAGGTGCCGGCCACCACAACCGTGATCAGGCTCAATGGCGCACAACGGGCTGCCAGCTCAGGGCCGGGATGTGCACGGTGCCGGCGTGGGTGGTGGAGATGGTCAGGGTGCGAAATGGCCCCAGCAGCAACTGGCGGGTGGGCGAACTGGCGTAGTGACCAAGCACGCTTTCGGTGCCGGCCAGGCCTGACAAGGTCAGCCAGAAAGTATTGGTGCTGTTGCATGGCTGAAAGTCCCGCTGCGGTCGTCGACGCCACTGTCCGACGAAAGCGGCGCTGCTGGCTACTGACAAAAATGCCAGTTGCGTAAGCGGCTTGGCATCGCCCTGCTGGCAGGGTGCCCACGGGTGACGTATTCTTAGCGCAATTTTCTCGGGGCTTCTTTCCCGTTTTCATCGACCTGTTTTCAACCGGAGTTTGCCGACATGGCTGCTGCTTGGGTGCGCCTGTGCGCGTTGGTATTGATCGGATTTTCCAGCACCTCGGCGCTGGCGCAGGACAAGACACCCACGGCAATCGTCGTCGGTGGCGGCCTGGCCGGCTTGACGGCTGCCTACGAGCTGCAGAACAAAGGCTGGCAGGTCACGCTGCTGGAAGCCAAGGCGGGCATGGGCGGGCGCTCTGGCCTGGCCACCAGCGAATGGATCGGCAACGGCAAAGCCCAGCCGGTACTCAACCAGTACCTGGATCGCTTCAAGCTCGATACCTTGCCGGCCCCTGAGTTCGTGCGCACGCCGGGCTACCTGATCGATGGCGAATACTTCAGCGCAGCTGACCTGGCCGTCAAGCAGCCGGCAACTGCCGAAGCGCTCAAGCGCTACGAGAAAACCCTCGACGATCTGGCCCGCTCAATCGACGACCCACTCAACCCGCAGGCCAACAGCACGCTATTCGCCCTCGACCAGATCAACGTCGCCAACTGGCTCGACCGTTTGCAACTGCCCGCCACTGCGCGGCAATTGATCAACCAGCAGATTCGCAGCCGTTATGACGAGCCTTCGCGCCTGTCGCTGCTCTATTTCGCCCAGCAGACCCGCGTCTATCGTGGCGTCAGCGACCGTGACCTGCGTGCTGCGCGCCTGCCTGGCGGTAGCCCGGTGCTGGCTCAGGCCTTCGTCAAACAGCTGAAAACCATCAAGACCAACGCACCGGTTACCGCGATCGTCCAGGACAAGGACGGCGTTACCGTCAAGGTCGGCGCTGTCGGCTATCGCGCCGACTACCTGGTGATGGCGGTGCCGCTGCGGGCACTGGCCAAGATCCAGATGACCCCAGGCCTGGACAACCAGCATATGGCTGCGATCAAAGGCACCAACTATGGCTGGCGTGACCAGATACTGCTCAAGTTCAAGCAGCCTGTGTGGGAAAGCCGGGCGCGGATGTCGGGTGAGATCTTCAGCAACACCGGCCTGGGTATGCTCTGGATCGAGCCGGCGCTGAAAGGTGGTGCCAACGTGGTGATCAACCTCTCGGGCGACAACGCCCGTCTGTTGCAGGCCTTTGGCGACAAGCAGATGGCCGACCAGGTGCTGATTCGCCTGCATGCGTTCTACCCGAAGGCGCGCGGCGCATTCACTGGCTATGAAGTGAAGCGCTACAGCGCCGATCCCGGTACTGGTGGTGCCTATCTGGCATATGGCCCTGGCCAGATCAGCAAATACTGGCGCCTGTGGGAGCGCCCTTTGCAGCGCATCAGCTTTGCTGGTGAGCATACCGACGCGCTCTACCCAGGCACGCTCGAAGGCGCCCTGCGCAGCGGCCAGCGTGCTGCCGGCCAGGTGCAGGACCTGCTGGCAGGCAAGTCGTTTGACCCGGTCAAGGCCGTGCCTGTGGCGGCAGCTGCCGCCACCGGCGCCGCAGTGGCCAAGGGCGGCTTCTTCTCCAATCTGTTTGGCGGCGGCGACAAGGCGGCCAAGGCGGACAACGCGCCAGCCAAGGACGAGCCGGCCAAGGCCAAGGACGCCGAGCCAGCCAAGCCTGGCTTCTTCTCGCGCCTGTTTGGTGGCGCAGAAGAGCCTGCAGCCAAGCCGGCACCTGTGGCCAAGGCTGCGGAAGTTGCACCAGTAGCACCGGCGCCTGAACCAGCGCCAGTGGTTGCGCCGGTACCGGAGCCTGCGGCCAAGCCTGCACCGGTCAAGCCTGCGGCAAGCAAGGCCGCACCAGCCAAGCATGCGCCTGCGCATAAGCCAGCTGCCAAATCGGATGCCGCGAAGAAGGCCGCAACCAAGCCTGCGCAAGCGAAAAAGGCTCCCGCCAAGGCCGAGCCGGTGAAGAAACCGGCGACCAGCAGCCAAGGCTGATTGATCCAACACCCCCAAGGGCCGCATCGCGGCCCTTTCTTATTCTGCGAGCGTACCGGACTGGTCTAGGGTTAATGTTTCCTTAATAACCGGTCGAGAGAATAAGCATCGATTAATTCGATCTACCAGAGCAGTTTTTTTCGCTTTTATTCGATACGTTTCGCGCTAGTCTGTACGCAGCTTCAAGGGAGAGCGCCGCCAACATGCAAGTACGCAATTCATCAACTCGCTACGGCCTGGTCAGCATGGTCATGCACTGGGGTGTAGCGCTGGCAGTCTTCGGGCTGTTTGCCCTGGGCCTGTGGATGGTCGATCTTGACTACTACGACCCGTGGCGCAAGGCCGGCCCGGATCTGCATAAAAGTATTGGCCTGGTGTTGCTGGCGGTAATGCTGCTGCGGGTGCTGTGGCGTTTCATCAGTCCGCCGCCGGCAGTGCTGGCCAGCCATGACCGCTTCACCCGGGTTGCAGCCAAACTGGGCCACCTGGCTTTATATGCAGGGCTGTTTGCGGTAATGATCGCCGGGTACCTGATCTCTACCGCCGATGGCGCGGGGATCTCGGTGTTTGGCCTGTTCGATGTGCCGGCATTGCTCAGCAACCTGCCCGACCAGGCTGACACCGCTGGCGTGATCCATTTTTACCTGGCCTGGGGGCTGGTGATTTTCGCCGTCCTGCATGGCCTGGCAGCACTGAAACACCACTTTATCGACCGTGACGCGACCCTGACTCGTATGCTGGGCCGCAAAGCTTGACCCTCAACCTCAATTGCAAGGAATCGAAAGGATGTTGAAAAAGACTTTTGCCGCTCTGGCGCTCGGTACCGCTCTGTTCGCCGCTGGTCAGGCCATGGCTGCTGACTACAAGATCGACAAGGAAGGCCAGCACGCGTTCGTTGACTGGAAGATCAGCCATTTGGGCTACAGCTTCATCCACGGTACTTTCAAAGACTTCGACGGTAGCTTTACCTGGGATTCGGCCAAGCCTGAAGCCAGCAAGATCAACGTCGACCTGAAGACCGCCAGCCTGTGGTCGAACCATGCCGAACGTGACAAGCACATCGCGAGCAAGGACTTCCTGGACGTCAGCAAGTATCCAGAGGCCAAGTTCGTCTCCACCGCAGTCAAATCGACCGGTGACAAGACCGCTGATGTGACCGGCGACCTGACCCTGCACGGTGTGACCAAGCCGGTAACCTTCAAGGCTACCTTCAACGGTGAAGGCAAGGATCCATGGGGCGGCGAGCGCGCTGGCTTCAACGCCACCACTACCCTGAACCTGAACGACTTCGGCATCAAGGGCCCAGGCCCAACCTCGCAGACACTGGATCTGGATATCAGTGTTGAAGGCGTGAAGCAGAAGTAATCAGCCGCAAACGAAAAAGCCGCCCATCAGGGCGGCTTTTTCATGTCTGCAAAACCGTAATCAGCGATTACGGGTCAGCAGGGCCGGGCGCTCGCCACGCGGGCGGCTCGGCAAGTCTTCCAGCTGCTCAGGCGTTGGGTAACGCTCGAGCTTGGATTCCTTGCGGATGATCACTGGCTGGCTTTGCGATTCACGCGGGTTGCGTACTGCTGGCTCTTGACGAGCGCTGTCGTCACGGGCTGGGCGGTTACGGCCCGGGTTGCCGTCGCGACGGCCACCACCAGCGTTGCTGCCGTTGTTGCTGCGTGGGCGCTTGTCGCCAGCACCCTGACGGGGCTGGCCGCTGCCGCCGTTGTTGCTGCGGCCTTTTGCTGGCGCACCGGCACCGCGAGTGCCGCTGCCTTGGGTTTGGCCGGCACCAGCTGCAGCGCCTGGGCGACGGTTGCGGCCTTGGTTCTTGCCATTCTGGTAAGGGCTGACGTAGTCGGCCTTGTTACCGAAGTTATCCACGTCGTCGTCGAGGAACGCTTCCGGGTCACGGTTGCCGTTGCCATTACCGTTGGCTGGCGCCGATGCTTCGCGGCGCTCGCCCTGTGGCTGGCGCGGCTTGTTCTCACGTGGCTTGCGCGGCTGCTGCTGGCGCTCACCTGCAGGCTTGTCGGCCGGCTTTTCAGCGGCGCTGCTCTGCTTGGCGCGGCCTTTGTCCTTGCCCTTGTCCTTGCGTCCGCCGTTGCTGTCTTTGCTGGCGTCGCTGCGCGGCTGGTTACGACCACCGCGGCCGTTGGCTTGCGGGCGCTCACGGACTTCAGGCTTCTCGACTTCGACGGTGCTGGCGTCAAAGCCCATCAGATCGCCGTCCTGGATCTTCTGGCGAGTGACGCGCTCGATGCTCTTGAGCAGTTTCTCTTCGTCCGGGGCAACCAGCGAGATGGCTTCACCTGAGCGACCGGCACGGCCAGTACGGCCGATGCGGTGCACGTAGTCTTCCTCGACATTCGGCAGCTCGAAGTTGACCACGTGCGGCAGCTGGTCGATGTCCAGGCCACGCGCGGCAATGTCGGTTGCGACGAGGATGCGCACTTCGTTGGCCTTGAAGTCGGCCAGGGCCTTGGTGCGTGCGTTCTGGCTCTTGTTGCCGTGGATCGCTGCAGCCGGCAGGCCGTGCTTCTCAAGGTACTCGGCCAGGCGGTTGGCGCCATGCTTGGTGCGGGTGAAGACCAGCACCTGTTCCCACGCACCGAGGGTGATCAAGTGCGCCAGCAGGGCACGCTTGTGGCTCGCCGGCAGGCGGTAGACGCGCTGTTCGATACGCTCGACCGTGGTGTTCGGCGGCGTGACTTCGATGCGCTCGGGGTTGTGCAGGAGCTTGTCGGCGAGGTCGGTGATGTCTTTGGAGAAGGTCGCCGAGAACAGCAGGTTCTGGCGCTTCGCCGGCAAACGGGCGAGGACCTTCTTGACGTCATGGATGAAGCCCATGTCGAGCATGCGGTCGGCTTCATCGAGGACCAGGATTTCGACGCGGGACAGGTCAACCTTGCCTTGGCCGGCCAGGTCGAGCAGGCGGCCAGGGCAGGCCACCAGTACGTCGACGCCTTTGGCCATGGCCTGAACCTGTGGGTTCATGCCGACACCGCCGAAGATGCAGGTGCTCACCAGGCTGAGGTCGCGTGCATACACTTTGAAGCTGTCGTGCACCTGAGCCGCCAGTTCGCGGGTCGGGGTCAGCACCAGCACCCGCGGTTGACGCGGGCCGTGGCGCTGGGATTTGTCTGGGTGGCCGCCCGGGAACAGACGCTCTAGGATCGGCAGGGCGAAACCGCCGGTTTTGCCAGTACCTGTCTGTGCGGCGACCATCAGGTCGCGACCTTGCAACACGGCGGGGATGGCCCGCTGTTGCACTGGGGTAGGCTCGGTGTAGCCCGCTGCTTCGATAGCGCGGACAAGTGCCTCGGAGAGACCGAGGGAAGCAAAGGACATGGGCAATCCTGTTCTGGTGGGGGCTAGGCCCTATAGGGTGATCTGCCTGGCGCGACGGGCATCTGAGGGATGCGATCGCGTCCGGTCCAGCTTGGTGTCCACTGCGCATCAGAGAAACATCGGGCCTGCGCTGTAGAGCGCGTTGGCGATGATCGAGATGCCTGGATGAAGACCGAGCGTCCGGGCGTGAGCCTGGCGGGAAGGCCCGAGTATAACAGAGCTAGCGAAGTGTGCTGCGTTCCTGCTGCTCAACGGCGCCAGGCAGCACTCCAAGGTCGTCTTCGAAGCGAGCGATCATCTGCACGTAGGCGGGTTCTTGCTTGAAACGGCGCAGTTCGTCGGCAAACGAGCGAGCCAGTTGTTCGCGCCCGGGCTTGCGCGCCAGACCCAGATACTGGTTTTGCCGATCGATCAGCAGCGGCAATTGTTCGATTTGCTGCTGCAGCCCCATCTGCCGGCGCAGATAGCGCCCGACGCGACTGTCGGTGACCAGCAGATCGATGCGGCCGAGCATCAGTTTGCCGAAATTGGCCTCGTGAGTGGGCGCCGGCTCACGTTTGAACAATGTCGACTGATTGAATGCCGCGCCATAGTCGTAGCCCGGCGAGGTGCCGAGGGTCAGTCCGGCGAGGTCCTCCAGTCGCTTGACGGCGCGGTGCTGGCCGTGTCTGCCGAGCAGAACGAACTCGACCGCGGACAGGGGTTCGTCCGGGAACACCATGAACACCTTGCGCGCATCGTTCTGGAAAATCCCCAGCACGCCATCGGCCTGGCCCTGCTCGACCATCGCCAGGCAGCGCTTCCACGGCATGAACTCCCAGTCGACCTGCACACCGAGGCGCTTGAACACCTCGCTGGCAACCTCGTACTCGATACCCTGCGGCTGGCCGTTGTGTTCGTAGACATAAGGCGCCCAGTCATCGCTGACCACGCGCAGGCGTTCGGCCTGAGCCGAACAGCTCAGGCAGACAAGCAACAGGCAGAGTAGGCGGGGCAGAAGCGACATGGCGTGAGAGTACGCCGTCCATCGGGCGATGAACAGTGAACGGCGCTTGTACAAACGCTGATAGTTGTAAACACCTGGGTGCCGGTCACAAACGCCTGTAGGAGCGGCCTTGTGTCGCGAAAGGGTCGCGCAGCGGCCCCAGATTTTCAGCTTCGCCGCCAATATCGCCGGGCCAGCTACGCTGGCCTTTCCGACCGGTCCGGCGCCCCGGCAAGGCCGCTCCTACACAAAGCAGATCGCGTTAGCGTGGCAGCTTGAGGTTGTTCCAGATCGCCAGGCTCGGTTCGGCCTGGTTCAGGGTATAGAAGTGCAACCCAGGTGCGCCGCCTTGCAGCAGTTGCTCGCACATGTTGCTGATCACTTCTTCGCCAAAGGCCTGGATGCTCGCGCTGTCGTCGCCATAGGCTTCCAGTTGCTTGCGGATCCAGCGCGGCAGTTCAGCACCACAGGCGTCGGAGAAGCGCGCCAGCTTGCTGTAGTTGGTGATCGGCATGATGCCGGGCACTACCGGGATATCCACGCCCATTTTCTGCACGCGTTCGACGAAGTAGAAATAGCTGTCGGCGTTGAAGAAGTACTGGGTAATGGCGCTGTCGGCACCGGCCTTGACCTTGCGCACGAAGTTGCTCAGGTCGGCTTCGAAGTTCTGCGCCTGTGGGTGCATCTCGGGGTAGGCGGCAACTTCCAGGTGGAAGTGATCGCCGCTTTCCTGGCGGATGAACTCGACCAGGTCACTGGCGTAGCGCAGTTCGCCCGAAGCCATGCCCATGCCCGACGGCAAATCACCGCGCAGGGCGACGATCCGTTTGATGCCGGCAGCCTGGTATTCGCTGAGCAAGCCGCGCAGATCGGCCTTGGAATCACCGACGCAGGACAGGTGCGGTGCGGCGGCGACTTTGACTTCATGTTCCAGCTGCAGCACGGTGTTAAGCGTGCGGTCGCGGGTCGAACCGCCAGCGCCGTAGGTGCAGGAGAAAAAATCAGGATTGTAGCCAGCCAGCTGGCGAGCAACGGCCATCAGCTTTTCGTGACCGGCTTCGGTCTTGGTCGGGAAAAATTCGAAACTGTAACGGCGTTCTTCGGACATCGTTCGTTCCTCATGCAGCCAACGCCAGTAGCGCGCCTTCAGCTGCAATCTGCAAGTAAAAGCCAGAGCGGTGAAGGCCGGTCTGGCTTGGCGTCATTCAATTGCATGGACTGCCCGCGGCAAGCATGTCTGCCGCGGGCCACTCGCTTAGTAGCGGTAGGCGTCCGGCTTGAACGGGCCTTCGACGGTGACGCCGATGTATTCGGCCTGCTGCGAGGTCAGCTGGGTGACCACGCCGCCGAAGCCACGGACCATTTCCAGAGCGACTTCTTCGTCGAGTTTCTTCGGCAGCACTTCAACGGTCAGACGCTCGGCTTTCTTCTCGGCCGAGAGGTCAGCGAACTTCTGCCCGAACAGGAAGATCTGTGCCAGCACCTGGTTGGCGAAAGAGCCGTCCATGATCCGGCTTGGGTGGCCAGTGGCGTTGCCCAGGTTGACCAGACGGCCTTCGGCCAGCAGGATCAGGTAGTCGTCGTTCTGCGGATCGAAGTCGCCAGCGCCGGTGCGGTGAATCTTGTGCACCTGCGGCTTGACCTCTTCCCATGCCCAGTTCTTGCGCATGAAAGCGGTGTCGATTTCGTTGTCGAAGTGGCCGATGTTGCACACTACTGCGCGCTTTTTCAGCGCCTTGAGCATGTTCGCATCGCAGACGTTGACGTTACCGGTGGTGGTCACGATCAGGTCGATCTTGCCCAGCAGAGCCTTGTCGATGCAGGCTTCGCTGCCGGTGTTGAGGCCGTCGATGAACGGCGAAACCAGCTCGAAGCCGTCCATGCAGGCTTGCATGGCGCAGATCGGGTCAACTTCGGAAACCTTGACGATCATGCCTTCCTGACGCAGCGACTGGGCCGAGCCCTTGCCGACGTCACCGTAGCCGATGACCAGCGCCTGCTTGCCCGACAGCAGGTGGTCGGTGCCGCGCTTGATAGCGTCGTTGAGGCTGTGACGGCAGCCGTACTTGTTGTCGTTCTTGCTCTTGGTGACCGAGTCGTTGACGTTGATCGCCGGGACTTTCAGCTCGCCCTTGGCCAGCATGTCGAGCAGACGGTGAACACCGGTGGTGGTCTCTTCGGTAACGCCGTGGACGCGATCCAGAACCTGTGGGTACTTGTCGTGCAGCAGTTGGGTCAGGTCGCCGCCGTCGTCGAGGATCATGTTGGCATCCCATGGCTGGCCATCCTTGAGGATGGTCTGCTCCAGGCACCACTCGTACTCTTGCTCGGTCTCGCCTTTCCAGGCGAATACCGGGATACCGGCAGCGGCGATGGACGCAGCGGCCTGGTCTTGCGTGGAGAAGATGTTGCAGGACGACCAGCGCACTTCGGCACCCAGGGCAACCAGGGTTTCGATCAGCACGGCAGTCTGAATGGTCATGTGGATGCAGCCGAGGATTTTCGCACCCTTGAGCGGTTGCTCTTCGAGGTACTTGCGGCGCAGGCCCATCAGTGCCGGCATTTCCGATTCGGCGATGATGGTTTCGCGACGGCCCCAGGCGGCCAGGGAGATGTCAGCGACCTTGAAATCGGTAAAACCAGCAGGCGTGTTTACAGCGCTCATGAAGAGCCTCCATTCGTAGTGTGCGAATGGGCGCCGTTGTGCGTTGAGCGTCCACTTGAGCGGACAACGCCCCATCCGAGCCTGACAGGTCGAACCTGCTGCAGCGCCCCTCGGACAGGTGGCGGGCATGGCACCGCGGCGGGTGGCCATGTTAAACGGCGCTGATTATAGCCGGGCAGGGCGATCAGGCCCAAGGTTTTCTGTCGATTAATCGCGACGATAGTCGATGACCAATGGAGCCCTGCGGCAGGCTCTGCCATCATGACTGCACGTTAGCCAAAGCTGGTAGGAGCAATGATGAACTTCCACACCCGCAAATGGGTAAAACCCGAAGACCTCAACCCCAATGGCACTCTGTTCGGCGGCAGCCTGCTGCGCTGGATCGACGAGGAAGCGGCGATCTACGCCATCGTCCAGCTGGGTAATCAGCGAGTGGTGACCAAGTACATCTCGGAGATCAACTTCGTCAGCGCCTCGCGCCAGGGCGACATCATCGAGCTGGGCATTACTGCCACCGAGTTTGGCCGCACCTCGATCACCCTCAAGTGCGAAGTGCGCAACAAGATCACCCGCAAGAGCATCCTCACCGTCGACAAGATGGTCTTCGTCAACCTGGGTGACGATGGCTTGCCGGCTGCGCATGGGCGCACCGAGATCAAGTACGTGCAGGATCAGTTTCCCGACTCTGCCGTCGAGTGATTTTTCGGGGCCGCAAAGCGGCCCCGACATTCTCAAGGCTGAACGCTAACCTTGCTCACCACACGACCAATGCTCAGACCCTGAATCAGGATCGACGACAGCACCACGATGTAGGTGATCGACAGCAGCAAATCACGCTCTTCACCCAGCGGCAACGACAACGCCAGCGCCACCGACACGCCCCCACGCAAACCACCCCAGGTCAGCACGCGAATGGTGCCCTGCGGCACGCTGCGCCAGCGCCGCAGCAGCAGAATTGCCGGCGCCACCGTGAGCAGGCGCGACATCAGCACGGCTAGGGCCAGCACCGAACCGGCGGCCAGGTGCATCCAGTTGAACGGCAGCAGCAACAGCTCCAGGCCGATCAGGGCAAACAACAAGGCATTGAGCATGTCATCGATCAGTTCCCAGAAACCGTCCATGTAGCGCCGGGTCATGTCGTTCATGGCCAGGTTGCGGCCCATGTTGCCGATGATCAGGCCGGCCACCACCATCGCGATCGGTGCCGAGACATGCAGCTCGTAGCACATTGCCGAGCCGCCGATGACCAGCGCCAGGGTCAGCATGACCTGGACCTGGTATTGGTCGATGCTCTTGATCATGCGATAGGTCGCATAGCCGATCAGGCCGCCGAAGGCGATCCCGCCGATGGCTTCGCGGGCGAACAGCAGGGCGGTCTCGGAGATACTTGGCGTTTCGCCCAGCTGGACGATGCCGAGCAGTACCGTGAACACCACCACCGCCGTGCCGTCGTTGAACAGCGACTCGCCAACGATGGTGGTCTTCAGCGGCTTGGAGGCGTTGGCCGTACGCAGCGCGCCGAGCACGGCAATCGGGTCCGTCGGCGAGATCAATGCGCCGAACAGCAGGCAGTAGATCAGGCTGACGTGCCAGCCGAACATGGCGAACACCCAGTGCGCGAGAAAACCGATGACCACGGTGGCGATAAGCACGCCGATGGTCGCCAGCAGGCCGATCGGCCAACGGTAGCTGCGCAGATCGCTGAGGTTGACGTGCAGGGCGCCGGCAAACAGCAGGAATGCCAGCATCCAGTGCATCAGCAGGTCATTGAAGTCGATCTGGTTCATCAAACCTTCGACGCGTTCTTCCAGGCCCGGAAAGCCGATCAGGCTCAGACCCTGCAGAATCAACGAGAACAGCAGCGCCGTGACCATGACACCGATGGCCGGCGGCAGGCCGATGAAGCGATAGTTGACATAGGTGAGGAGGGTGGTCAGGCAGATAAAAGCGGCAACAAGTTCAAGCATCCCGAATCCTGTAAAAAGTGGCTTCCAAGTCGGACCCGAATCGCTCGGGTCACGGGTTTGATGGTCCAGCAGGGGGTGTGGGACACACTCTATGACCAGAAATGTCCGAATCGTTCAAAATATGTACAAGGGCGCCCTGGCCCTGTCCGCTGCGTAACCCGCTATATTGTGCCGACCTCTGAGTCTGAGCCCTCCAAGGAAACCTCGCGTGCTGGCAACCGTTCTTGTTCTTGTCGCAGCCCTGTTGCATGCCATCTGGAACACCCTGGTCAAGTTCAGTGGCGAGCGGCTGCTGGTGATTGCCAGCATGGACTCGGTAGCGTTGCTGTTCGCTGTGGTGGCTGTGTGGTTCGTCGATTTCCCGCCTGGCGAAATCTGGCCCTGGCTGCTGGTTTCGGCGCTGGCCCAGCAGATCTACCGGGTCTTGCTGATCAAGGCCTATCGGGTCGGCGACCTTGGTCTGGTTTACCCACTGATGCGCGGTTTGTCACCGCTGGTGGTGCTGGGTCTTACTCTGGCGTTTGCCGGCGAGACCCTCAGCGGCCAGCAGATCATCGGCATCTTGCTGATCCCCTGTGGCATGGCCTGCCTGCTCTGGCAGGGCGGTGGCGGTGCGCGTTTGCCATGGTCGATGTTGCCGGTAGTGGGGCTGATCGGGATGTGTATCGGCTGCTACACCTGGTTCGACGGCCAGGGCGTGCGTGCGTGGGGCAAGCCCTGGGATTATCTGGTGTGGCTGACCTTGCTCAGTACCTGGCCGTTTCCGCTGCTGGCCGGCGTGGCCCGGCGTGCACCGTTCGTGCAGTTCTGGCGTAATCAATGGCGGCTGGGCCTGGCGGTCGGTGTTTGCGTGCTGGCCAGCTACGCTCTGGTGCTGTGGGCGATGCACCTGGGGTCGGTGGCCGAGGCGGCGGCGTTGCGCGAGATCAGCGTGATTCTGGTGGTGCTGCTGGGCATGCGCTACCTCAAAGAACCTTTCGGCGGGCCGAGGCTCTTAGCTTGCGGGCTGGTGCTGGCAGGCATGCTGGTGATGAAGCTCTGAATCCAACTCTTTTGAACAAGGAATTCTGTCCATGACCGTTGCCCTGTGGTGCATTTTGATCGCCATGATCCTGCCGCCGCTGTGTGCGCTGATCGCCAAACTCAGCAGCGGCCGTTTCGGCATGCAACACAACCATGACCCGCGGGCGTTTCTGGACACGCTGTCAGGCCTGCCACGCCGCGCCCATGCTGCCCAGCAGAACAGCTATGAAGCCTTCCCGGCCTTTGCGGCGGCGGTGCTGGTGGCGGATATCGTCGGCAACGCCGAACAAGTGACCCAGGATGTGTTGGGGGTGATGTACATCACCAGCCGGTTGCTGTTCATCATCTGCTACCTGGCCGATTGGGCGATCTTGCGCTCGATAGTGTGGTTTGCCGGTTTGGCATTGATCGTGGCGTTTTTTGTAGTCTCGGTTTGACCGAGCGACTTACGCCGACCGTGTAGGAGCGGCCTTGTGTCGCGAAAGGGCTGCGCAGCGGCCCCACGATTTATGCTTCGCCGCGTTTATCGCCGGGCCAGCTCTGCTGGCCTTTCGCGACACAAGGCCGCTCCTACAGGGGGAGGCGATGGTGTCAGGGGACTTTGGGTAGCTCAGGCAATGGCTGGCCTTTGGGCCAGAGCATCCAGATCTGCCCTTGCTGCTTCATGTTGCCGGCCAACTCACCGGCTTGCGGCCCGGTACCCCAGAACAGGTCAGCACGTACTTCGCCGGTGATCGCCCCGCCGGTATCCTGCGCGCCGACCGGGCGCACCACGGGTGAACCATCCGGGCGGGTGGTCGACAGCCACAGCAGGCTGCCCAGCGGGATCACCTTGCGGTCGATGGCGACGCTGTACCCTGCGGTCAGCGGCACGTTCAACGAACCGCGCGGGCCTTCGTTGCTGTCCGGCCGGGTGCTGAAGAACACGTAACTGGGGTTGCTCGCCAGCAACTCCGGTACCCGCTGCGGGTTGGCCTGGGCCCAGGCGTGAATCGCGCCCATGCTGACATCTTCTTTCTTCAACTGGCCTTGTTCGATCAGCCAGCGGCCGATCGGCCGATACGGGTGGCCGTTCTGGTCGGCATAACCCAGGCGTAACTGGCGCCCGTCTTCCAACTGAACCCTGCCAGAGCCCTGAATCTGCAGGAATTGCAGGTCCATCGGGTCCGTCAGCCAGGCCTGCACAGGTGCGTTGACGCCATCACGGTAGATGGTTTCCGAGGTGTCATAGGGCTTGAGCACGCGGCCTTCCAGGCGCCCGCGCAGGCGCTTGCCCTTGAGCTCAGGGTAAATACTCGCCAGATCGACCACGATCATGTCCTGCGGCACGCCGTACACCGGCACCTGGGCCGCTGCAGTGCGGGTCAGGCTGCCAGGGTAGACCGGCTCGTAATAACCGGTGATCAGCCCGGTGGCGTTGTTCTCGGCCGAGCGCAGGCCGTACACCTGCAGGTTCTGCTGGAGAAACGCGCGGGCCTGGGCGGCATCGTCAGGAATGCGCAGCGCCGCCTCGCAGGTCGCTGCCCAGACCGCATCGCGCTTGAGCTTCTCGCAGCCGACCCGCCACGCCTGAAAGCCCGCCAACAGATCAGCATCACTGACGCTGGGCAGATCTTTCCAGGTGGCGGGAGCATAGGTGGCAATGGCGTGCGGTTCAGGCTTGGTGCTGTCACCGCCGTTGCAGCCGGCCAGCAGGGCCAGGGCTGGCAGCGCCCAGGCGAGCTGGCGCAGAGCAGATTTCATGGTTGAATCCTTGAGCGGGTAGCGGCGTGGCTGCCCCTGTTTTCTGTAAGGGTATTGGTCTTTGTCGAGCAGGCGAGGATACTGTCGGCCCTCTTCCGATGCCAATGTGACCGTGATGTTCAAATGTTTCACCGTGCTGCTGGTAGCTAGCCTGGCCCTGCTGGGCTGCGACCGTGTCGATCCTAACTCACCGCTCGGGCAGCGCAAGGCGATCTTCAAGCAGATGCTCAACACCAGCGAAGACCTTGGCGGCATGCTGCGCGGACGCTTGCCGTTCGATGGCGACAAGTTCGCTGCCGGCGCCATCAAGCTCGATGGTCTGGCGCATGCCCCTTGGAAGCATTTTCCGCAGGCTCAGGATGGCGGCGACAGCAGTGCGCGGGCCGAGGTCTGGCAGCGCCAGGCGCGCTTCGAGGAGCTGGCCCGGCAACTGGAAGGCGTGACCGGTGAACTGGTTGCCGCGAGCAGCAACAAACCGCTGCACGCAGCGCAGTTGCAAGCGCCTACGGACAAGGTCGAAGCGGCCTGCAAGGCCTGCCACACCGAATTTCGTAACCACTAGGCCGCGCTGACGCCGGCAGCGCGCTCACGGTTCAGCGTGGCGTCGGAGTGGTTACTTTTCCAGATCGTCGAGCGCCTCCTGCAGCTCCTTTTTCGATTCGGCAAGCTTGTCTTTACGCTTGTTGATCTTCTCGGAGTCGCCGCGCTTCATGGCCTTGTCCAGATCCTTGGTGCGCTTGTTCACCTCGTGACGCGCATCCAGCACCTTCTGCTCGCGCTCTTTGCGCAGGCTGCTGTCGGTGCAGTTGGCAGTCACTTCGCTCAGGGCTTTTTCCAGACCAGCCTGCTGGTTGCTGTTGCCGTGGGCACGTGCCTGCTCGATCTGTTCGCTTATCGCTTGCTTCTTGGCGGCGCAACCTTTGAGCTCGGTCTGCTCGGCAGCCAGCGCGCCGTGGGCAGTGAGGCCAAGCAAGGCGGACAGGGCGAGGGTAGAGAACAGTTTCATCGGGGGCTCCATTCGGGTGCAGGGCAGCGAAAAGGGAAATGCTGCCCTGATCCGGCAAAATTAGAAACCCTTGATTGTGTGATGGCGTAACTGCCCGGCCAGTAATTGCACTGCGTCGTCATTGAAAAATGCCTGCAACTGCTCGGCACGGCCGTTGCCGATGCCGGGTTCCTGCAGCCATTCTCGTGCGGTTCTGCGCGCCATGGTCTGCCAGTCAGGGCCTGGCTCAAGGCGGCGCGGCGCAGGCATACCCAGGCCGTGTAGCCAGCGCTGGAAGGGTTGCTGGCGCGCTTGGGTGAACACCTCGAGCAGCTGTTCGGCGCGCGTTTCAGCGATGCCCGCAACACCCAGCAACTGCTCCCGGTCCAGGTTCAGCCAATCGTCCAGCGTACTGACCAAGCCGCTGTCGACCAACTGAGTCCAGGTTGCCGAGCCCATCCCTGGCATGTTCAGGCCTTGCTTGCCGCCCAGCCAGTGCAGGCGGGCGACAAACTGCTGGCGACAGGCGGGGCTGTCCTGCCAGCAGCTGAGCGAATGGTAGCGGCCCGGTTCCGGGACCTGTACCGGCGCACGCTGGCTGCTGCGCTGCACCACGGACTCAAACCGCGGAATGGTCAAGCCGGCCAGGCTTATTGCCACCTGATCGCCTGCACGGATGTCCAGCGCTTGCCAGCGTGCCAGCGACCCGAGGCTGACCTGACTGACCTGGCGATCATCCAGCTGCAGCGGTTTCAGCTGTAACAGAGGCGTGATGCGCCCGGTGCGGCCAACCTTGAACTGCACCTCGCGCACTTCGGCCAGTGCCTGGCGCAGCGGATACTTCCAGGCTGCAATCCAGTACGGCGCATTGGCCTGCCAACGCTCTGCGGCGGGGCGCTGATCCTGGCGCAGGATCACTCCGTCAGTAGCGAACGGCAGGGCTGATCGATACCAGTGCTGGCGCCAGTGAGCGGCCTGCTCGAAGGTATCGATGGCGACGCTGTACTGCTGGCTGTCGCTGAAGCCTAGTGCAGTCAGTGCACTGAGCCGTTCTGCCTGTGTGGCTGGGCCCTCGGGCCAATCCCAGACGAACAGGCCGATATCCGCGCCCAATTGCGCGCTGAGCTGCTTGCGCGCCATCAGGCCGGCGACACTCCCGCGGGCGCCGCGCCCACCGGCGGCTGCCTGCACGTGGTTGTCCAGGCGCAGGTACAGCTCGCCCTGCAGCGCCAGATCAAGGGCGCGTGGCAGTTCGCGCTGGATGCCCGAAAGGTACGGCAGGTGCCGGCTCCAGTCATGCCCATGGACGCCGTCACCGCGGCTCAGCAACTGCAGCAACCGACCTTGTCGGTAAACCAGCGAGACCGCCACACCATCGACCTTGGGCTGAATCCACACGGCCTGTTTACCGCGCAGCCATTGTGCGGCGGCCTGCTCATCACGCAGCTTGGCGACGCCGGTATGAACAGTCGGGTGCGCCAGCGGGCCGCGCGCGCTGGCCAGCGGGTCGTCACTGGCATTGATGGCAAAGCACTGTTGCAGGTCCAGCAGGCGCTGCCGGCTTTGGTCGTAGAGTTCATCATCGACCAGCGCGATACCTTGGCGATGGTAGTGGTCATCCCACGTTGCCAGTGACTGGCGCAACTGTTCGACCTCTTGTTGCGCCCGCTCGCCAGGCCAGGCGGGGCAAGCGGCGGCCTGAGCACCCGAGAGGTACAACAGCGGCAGCAAACACAGCAGCAGTTTAAGCATCATGGCCAGCATCCTTGCCAGGCGATTCGGAACCCTCAGCCTAAGCGCGCAAGCGGATCAACGCTGGGCCAGTTTGTCAGGCGATATGTCACAAAAAAGCCCCTGTCGATTACTCGGCAGGGGCTTTCGTCTGTGGCTGTAAGAAAGCTTACAGGCCAGCAGCGTCCTTCAGCGACTGGGCGCGGTCGGTGCGTTCCCAGGTGAAGGTGGTGAAGGTGTCGTCACCCACGGTTTTCTGCTCAGGGGTACGGCCGAAGTGACCGTAGGCCGCAGTTTCCTGATACATCGGGTGCAGCAGGTCGAGCATGGTGGTGATTGCGTAAGGACGCAGGTCGAAGCACTCACGCACCAGCTGGACGATCTTGGCATCGGAAATCTTGCCGGTACCAAAGGTATTCAGCGAGATCGAGGTCGGCTGAGCGACACCGATGGCGTAGGACACCTGAATCTCGCAACGCTCGGCGAGGCCGGCAGCCACGATGTTCTTGGCGACGTAACGACCGGCGTAGGCCGCCGAACGATCAACCTTGGATGGATCCTTGCCGGAGAATGCGCCGCCGCCGTGACGGGCCATGCCGCCGTAGGAGTCGACGATGATCTTGCGCCCGGTCAGGCCGCAGTCGCCCACTGGGCCGCCAATGATGAACTGGCCAGTCGGGTTGATGTGGAACTGGGTGTCCTTGTGCAGCAGTTCGGCAGGCAGGGTGTGCTTGACGATCAGCTCCATGACGGCTTCTTTGAGGTCTTTTTGCGAGACTTCAGGGTTGTGCTGGGTCGACAGCACCACGGCGTCGATACCAACAACCTTGCCGCCTTCGTAACGGCAGGTGACCTGCGACTTGGCATCCGGACGCAGCCACGGCAGCAGGCCGGACTTGCGCGCTTCGGCCTGGCGCTCGACCAGACGGTGCGAGAAGCAGATCGGTGCTGGCATCAGCACGTCGGTTTCGTTGCTGGCGTAGCCGAACATCAGGCCCTGGTCGCCGGCGCCTTGATCTTCAGGCTTGGAGCGGTCAACGCCCTGGGCGATATCGACCGACTGCTTGCCGATGATGTTCATCACCGCGCAGGTCGCGCCATCGAAGCCGACGTCGGAGCTGTTGTAGCCGATGTCGACGATGACGTCGCGCACGATCTGCTCGAGGTCGACCCAGGCCGAGGTGGTGACTTCGCCGGCAATAATGGCAACACCGGTCTTGACCAAGGTTTCGCAGGCCACACGGGCAAACTTGTCCTGGGTGATGATGGCGTCCAGGACCGCGTCCGAAATCTGGTCGGCGATCTTGTCCGGATGTCCTTCAGACACGGACTCGGAGGTGAAAAGGGAATATTCGCTCATCTCGACGGGTTCCTAAAATTTACCGATGGTGATGTCGCCAGCCGTCCGCTGAAAATGGCGGACCTGGATCTGGAAACCGTTACGCAAGCCCACATACAGGCTGTCTCCGAGAGCCAGCCCTGCTGCCCGGGCCCAACGGGCCAGGTCATCCTGCTCAAAGCCCAGCCAGAGATCGCCGCAGGCCTCGCGGGCCCAATGCTGATCATGGCTGCACAGTTCGGTGACCAGCAGGCTGCCGCCTGCCTTTACCCGTTTGGCCAGCAGGCGCAGGGCCTGGGCCGGATCACTGAAATGGTGCAAGACCATGTTCAGCACTACGCAGTCGGCTGTCACATCCGTTGCACCCAATGCATCGGCCAACTGCAGGTTTACATTACTCAAGCTTTCTCGTTCACAGACCTGGCGCGCCAGCTCGAGCATGGTCGGGCTGTTGTCCATCGCCGTGACGCTGGCAAAGCGCCGCGCCAGGTCGGGCAGAAAACCACCGTCACCCGGGCCGACTTCAAGGGCACTGGCGTCAGCGCCGAAGCTGAGTTTGTCGAGCAGTGCCAGCAGGCTCTCGCGGTACTGCGGCAAGCCGGCGATCAAGTCCTGCTGGGCACGAAACTTTTCTTCCACACGCAGGAAGAAGTCCTGGCTGGTAGCGGCCCGGCGCTGTTGCACCTGGGCAATGCGCGCCTGCACTGCGGCCGGCAACGCGAGGTCGTCGACCTCTTCAAGCAGTGCCGTATGCAGCCGGCCACCGGGGCGCAGGCTGTCGGGCAGGGCGCGCCGGTAGAAGATGGCGTTGCCTTCGCGGCGTGTGGCCACCAGTTCGGCCTGGGCCAGCACCTTGAGGTGATGACTCATGCCGGACTGGCCGACGTCGAAGATCTGCGCCAGCTCGAGCACGCCGAACGAGTCACTGGCCAGCGCGCGCAATACATGCAGGCGCAGCTCGTCGCCGCTGGCTTTGCATAAAGCTGCCAGGTCGTCGCTGCGTTGCAGGGCCAATGGTTGCGCGGGAAGATTCATAGCGCGGCAGTCTAGACAGGCAAGGTTGCCCTCGCAAGGGCAATATCAAAAAGTTTTGATATTGGACGATGGATGGCCCGAGTCAGTCCGAACCACCGTCTATTCTCGCGAATCGCTCATCAATCACAGGAAAAACACCCAACTGCGACCATCCGTCATTGCCCCGGAGCCGACTGTGGGGGAAAATGGTCGTCTTTTTTGCGCTTCATTACTTATTCAAGCCCCCAGGAGACTTAGCGATGCCCAGCCGTCGTGATCGTGCCAACGCCATTCGTGCCCTCAGCATGGATGCCGTGCAAAAGGCCAACAGCGGCCATCCCGGTGCCCCAATGGGCATGGCGGATATCGCCGAAGTGCTTTGGCGCGACTACCTGAAGCACAACCCGAGCAACCCGAGCTTCGCCGACCGTGACCGCTTCGTGCTGTCCAACGGCCACGGCTCGATGCTGATCTATTCGCTGCTGCACCTGACCGGCTACGACCTGTCGATCGAAGACCTCAAAGGTTTCCGTCAGCTGCACAGCCGCACCCCGGGCCACCCGGAGTTCGGCTACACCCCAGGCGTCGAAACCACCACCGGCCCACTCGGCCAGGGCCTGGCCAACGCGGTCGGCTTCGCCCTCGCCGAAAAAGTCATGGCGGCGCAGTTCAACCGTGACAGCCACAACATCGTCGACCACAACACCTACGTGTTCCTCGGCGATGGCTGCCTGATGGAAGGCATCTCCCATGAAGTCGCCTCGCTGGCCGGCACTCTGGGCCTGAACAAGCTGGTCGCGTTCTACGACGACAACGGCATCTCCATCGATGGCGAAGTCCACGGCTGGTTCACCGATAACACCCCGGCACGCTTCGAAGCCTACAACTGGCAGGTGATCCGCAACGTCGACGGCCACGATGCCGAAGAAATCAAGATGGCCATCGAGACGGCGCGCAAGAGCGATCGTCCGACCCTGATCTGCTGCAAGACCATCATCGGTTTCGGTTCGCCGAACAAGCAGGGCAAGGAAGACTGCCACGGCGCACCGCTGGGCAATGACGAAATCGCCCTGGCCCGCAAAGAGCTGAACTGGAACTACGGCCCGTTCGAAATCCCGGCCGACATCTATGCCGAGTGGGACGCCAAGGCCGCCGGTGCCAAGGCCGAAGCCGAGTGGAACCAGCGCTTTGAAGCTTACGCCGCTGCTCACCCAGAGCTGGCTGCCGAGTTCAAGCGTCGGATGGCCGGTGACTTGCCTGCCGACTTCTCGGCCAAGGCTCAGGCCTACGTCAACGAAGTTGCTGCCAAGGGTGAAACCATCGCCAGCCGCAAGGCCAGCCAGAACGCCCTGAACGCCTTCGGCCCGCTGCTGCCCGAGTTCCTCGGCGGTTCGGCTGACCTGGCCGGCTCCAACCTGACCTTGTGGAAAGGCTGCAAAGGCGTCGACGCCGTTGATGCCAGCGGCAACTACGTGTTCTACGGCGTGCGCGAATTCGGCATGACCGCGATCATGAACGGCGTTGCCCTGCACGGCGGCCTGGTGCCTTACGGCGCGACCTTCCTGATGTTCATGGAATACGCCCGCAACGCCGTGCGCATGTCGGCTCTGATGAAGCAGCGCGTCATCCACGTCTACACCCACGACTCGATCGGCCTGGGCGAAGACGGCCCGACTCACCAGCCAATCGAGCAGCTGACCAGCCTGCGCAGCACGCCGAACC
Organism: Pseudomonas sp. PGPR N4; assembly: GCF_059693665.1. NCBI lineage: Bacteria > Pseudomonadati > Pseudomonadota > Gammaproteobacteria > Pseudomonadales > Pseudomonadaceae > Pseudomonas > Pseudomonas sp. PGPR N4. The sequence goes on along the minus strand of NZ_JCAUKV010000002.1, from coordinate 243,290 downwards.
TGGACACCTGGCGCCCGGCCGATGCGGTCGAGTCGGCGGTTTCCTGGAAGCAGGCACTGCAGCGCAAGGACGGCCCGTCGGCGCTGATCTTCTCGCGTCAGAACCTGCAGCATCAGCAGCGCGATGCGCAGCAGATCGCCGACATCGAGCGCGGCGGTTATGTGCTCAAGGACTGCGCTGGCGAGCCTGAGCTGATCCTCATCGCTACCGGTTCCGAAGTCGGTCTGGCCGTGCAGGCGTTCGACCAACTGAGCGAGCAAGGCCGCAAGGTCCGCGTCGTCTCGATGCCGTGCACCAGCGTGTTCGATGCCCAGGACGCCAGCTACAAGCAGGCTGTGCTGCCGCTTGAAGTCGGTGCACGGATCGCCATCGAGGCTGCCCATGCCGACTTCTGGTACAAGTACGTTGGCCTTGAAGGTCGCGTCATCGGCATGACCACTTACGGCGAATCGGCTCCGGCCTCGGCGCTGTTCGAGGAATTCGGCTTTACCCTGGAGAACATCCTCGGTACCGCTGAAGAGCTGCTGGAAGACTGATTCATCCTGAGCGAGGCGAGGGCGTTGCCCTCGTTTTCGCGACTCAAGGCCGCGCCTACAAGTTATTGCCTGTGCAGTATCTTGTAGGCGCGGCCTTGTGCCGCGACGGTCAATGATCATCCTGTGTTAGCGAGTCCTGCATGTCTCAAGGTCGCCCTTACAAAGTTGCACTCAACGGTTACGGCCGCATTGGCCGCTGTGTCCTGCGCGCGCTGGTTGAGCGGGGGGCTGCTGCGAGCTTCGAGATCGTTGCCTTGAATGACCTGGCCGATCAGGCCAGCCTGGAATACCTGACACGCTTCGACTCCACCCATGGCCGCTTCCCCGGCGAGGTCAAGGTCGATGGCGATTGTCTGCATATCAACGGCGACTGCGTGCAGGTGTTGCGCAGTGCCACCCCGGAAGGCATCGACTGGGCCGCGCTGGAGGTTGACCTGGTGCTCGAATGCACCGGTGCCTACAACACCCGCGCCGATGGCCAGCGCTTTCTCGACGCCGGCGCGCCACGGGTACTGTTCTCGCAGCCGATGGCCAGCGAGGCCGACGTCGACGCCACCATCGTCTATGGCATCAACCAGGCTTGCCTGAGCGGTGCCGAGCAGTTGGTGTCGAATGCCTCCTGCACCACCAACTGCGGCGTGCCGCTGCTGCGCGTGCTGGATCAGGCGTTCGGCATCGAGTACGTGCAGATCACCACCATTCACTCGGCGATGAACGACCAGCCGGTGATCGACGCCTATCACCATGAAGACCTGCGCCGCACCCGCTCGGCGTTTCAGTCGGTGATCCCGGTGTCCACTGGTCTGGCGCGTGGCATCGAACGGCTGCTGCCGGAACTTGCCGGGCGAATTCAGGCCAAAGCGGTGCGTGTGCCCACTGTCAACGTGTCGTGCCTGGACATCACCCTGCAGACCGCCCGTGACACCACCGCTGCCGAGGTCAACCAGGTGCTGCGTGATGCAGCCCTGAGCGGCCCGCTGCGAGGGCTGCTGGCCTACACCGAGCTGCCGCACGCCAGCTGTGATTTCAACCATGACCCGCATTCGGCCATCGTCGATGCCAGCCAGACCCGCGTTTCCGGCCCCCGCCTGGTGAACCTGCTGGCCTGGTTCGACAACGAATGGGGGTTTGCCAACCGTATGCTCGACGTTGCTGATCATTTCCTGCACGTCGTCCACCAAACCCGCAGCAAACAGCCCTGAAGGACTGCATTCATGACCGTGTTGAAGATGACTGACCTCGACCTGCAAGGTAAGCGCGTACTGATTCGCGAAGACCTCAACGTGCCTGTCAAAGACGGTGCGGTTGCCAGCGATGCGCGTATCCTGGCGGCGCTGCCGACCATCAAGCTGGCCCTGGAAAAAGGCGCCGCGGTAATGGTCTGCTCGCACCTCGGTCGGCCAACCGAAGGCGAGTTTTCTGCCGAAAACAGCCTCAAGCCGGTGGCTGACTACCTGAGCAAGGCACTCGGCCGTGAAGTACCGCTGGTGGCCGATTATCTCGACGGCGTTGAAGTTGCCGCCGGTGAGCTGGTGCTGTTCGAGAACGTGCGCTTCAACAAGGGCGAGAAGAAAAACGCCGACGAGCTGGCGCAGCAGTACGCTGCCCTGTGCGACGTATTCGTGATGGATGCGTTCGGCACCGCCCACCGCGCCGAAGGCTCGACCCACGGCGTGGCCAAGTTCGCCAAGGTTGCCGCTGCCGGCCCGCTGCTGGCTGCTGAGCTGGACGCATTGGGCAAGGCCCTGAAAGCGCCTGCCAAGCCAATGGCTGCCATCGTTGCCGGCTCCAAGGTGTCGACCAAGCTCGATGTACTGAACAGCCTCAGCAGCGTCTGCGACCTGCTGATCGTCGGTGGCGGCATTGCCAACACCTTCCTCGCCGCCGCTGGCCACAAAGTCGGCAAGTCGCTGTACGAGCCAGACCTGGTCGACACCGCCAAGGCCATCGCCGCCAAGGTCAATGTGCCGCTGCCGGTCGACGTGGTAGTGGCCAAGGAGTTCGCCGAGAGCGCCGTGGCTACCGTCAAGCTGATCAGCGAGGTTGCCGACGACGACATGATCCTCGACATCGGCCCGCAAACTGCCGAGCAGTTCGCCGAGTTGCTGAAGTCGTCGAAGACCGTGCTGTGGAACGGCCCGGTCGGCGTGTTCGAGTTCGATCAGTTCGGTAACGGCACCAAAGTACTGGCCCAGGCCATTGCCAGCAGCGACGCGTTTTCCATCGCGGGCGGTGGTGACACCCTGGCGGCCATCGATAAATATGGCGTTGGCAGCGATATCTCCTACATTTCTACCGGTGGCGGCGCGTTCCTCGAGTTCGTCGAGGGCAAGGTTCTGCCTGCTGTGGAAATCCTGGAACAACGAGCCAAGGCCTGAGCATGAAGGCGCCTGGCGCAGGGAGCGAGCGGATGCTCAAGCAATTGCCGGTGATGATCGTGGCCTGTCTGTTGGGCGCCTGCTCCAGCGGGCCGGCTGCCGATGACGAGCCGTCGCAGGCGGTGCCGGGCGGCTGTTACCAGTCGCAGTGGCAGGCCGAGACGGTGCCGGTGATCAACAAGCGGCTGGGTCCGGACGGGCTGGAAAAGTACGACGACGAGCACCAACGCAAGGCGCCAGGTTGCCCGTGATGGGTTGGCGGGCAACCTAAACTGGGTTTTGTGGTCTTGGATTAGGGGCCGCTTCACGGCCTTCGCGGGTAAACCCGCTCCCACAGACGTGCACCGAACCTGTGGGAGCGGGTTTACCCGCGAAGGGCCGCATAGCGGACCCATAACGAGGGTTTCGGATGAAAGCGCTATTGGCCCTGATGGCCCTGGCGACACTGGCAGGCTGCTCACTGCTGCAGCCGGCACCGGCTGCGCCGACAGACACCTGGACGCGCTGGGTCTGTGATACACAGACCGAAGTATCCTGGCGTTTCGCCGATGCCAGCCAGGACTCGGTCGATGTCCGCCTTGGCGGTAATGACCAGGTCTACCGGCTCAAGTCCGAGCCGGGCGCCTCTGGCGCGCTGTACAGCGATGGCGTTCTGGCCCTGCATCTGCGCGGCGAAGAAGGCCTGGTGTACTGGGTAGCAACCAACGATCTGATAGGGCGGGGCTGCAAGGCACCGTGATGGCCGGGTCGCTTCGGCGGCCCACATAACATGAACAGCAACCGCCCTATGGCAGGTTTGCACGAAACAACGACGCTTGTCGGGAGAGAGATACACAATGGCACTCATTAGCATGCGCCAGATGCTGGACCACGCCGCCGAGTTCGGTTACGGCGTTCCAGCTTTCAACGTAAACAACCTCGAGCAGATGCGCGCCATCATGGAAGCCGCCGACAAGACCGACTCTCCGGTCATCGTGCAGGCCTCGGCCGGTGCTCGCAAATACGCCGGTGCACCCTTCCTGCGCCACCTGATCCTGGCGGCAATCGAAGAGTTCCCACACATCCCGGTGTGCATGCACCAGGACCACGGTACCAGCCCTGACGTTTGCCAGCGCTCGATCCAGCTGGGCTTCAGCTCGGTGATGATGGACGGCTCGCTGGGCGAAGACGGCAAGACCCCAACCGACTACGACTACAACGTCCGCGTCACCCAGCAGACCGTCGCCATGGCCCACGCCTGCGGTGTTTCGGTAGAAGGCGAGCTGGGCTGCCTGGGTTCGCTGGAAACCGGCATGGCCGGTGAAGAAGACGGTATCGGTGCCGAAGGCGTGCTCGATCACAGCCAGATGCTGACCGATCCGGAAGAAGCCGCCGACTTCGTCAAGAAGACTCAGGTCGACGCCTTGGCCATCGCCATCGGCACCAGCCACGGCGCCTACAAATTCACCAAGCCGCCTACCGGCGACGTGCTGGCAATCGACCGCATCAAGGAAATCCACAAGCGCATCCCCAATACCCACCTGGTGATGCACGGTTCTTCCTCGGTACCGCAAGAGTGGCTGGCGATCATCAACCAGTACGGCGGCGACATCAAAGAGACCTACGGCGTACCGGTTGAAGAAATCGTCGAAGGCATCAAGTACGGCGTGCGCAAGGTCAACATCGACACCGACCTGCGCCTGGCCTCGACCGGTGCCATGCGTCGTCTGATGGCGACCAACCCGAGCGAGTTCGACCCACGCAAGTTCTTCGGCGAAACCGTCAAGGCCATGCGTGACGTGTGCATCGCCCGTTACGAAGCCTTCGGCACCGCCGGCAATGCCTCGAAGATCAAACCGATCTCCCTCGAAGGCATGTACCAGCGTTACCTGAAAGGTGAGCTGGCTGCCAAGGTCAACTGATCAGGGCTGGATGCTTGAAAAAACCCGCAGCGATGCGGGTTTTTTTATGTCTGCAAGATGACCGTTAGTCGGCATGGGAAACTAAATTCGGTGATAGCGTTCTGATTCCATTGCACCCCGCCAACTGCGGTCTAGAGTAGACGGGTAGGAAGCAGTCGCTCTTACAAGAGAAGCAGCATGGATGAAGCTCAACCCACTGCAACGGACGGCAAGTCCGTCTTGCTGGTTGTCGACGATTACCCAGAGAACCTGATCAGCATGCGCGCCCTGCTGGCCCGTCAGGATTGGCAGGTATTGACTGCCTGTTCGGGCACCGAGGCGCTCGGCGCGCTGCTCCGCCATGAAGTCGACCTGGTTTTGCTCGACGTGCAGATGCCCGAGATGGACGGCTTTGAAGTCGCCCGCTTGATGCGCGGCAGCCAGCGCACTCGACTCACTCCAATCATTTTCCTGACTGCCAACGAGCAGTCGCAGGATGCCGTACTCAAGGGCTACGCCGCCGGCGCCGTGGATTATCTGTTCAAGCCATTCGACCCGCAGATCCTCAAGCCCAAGGTGCAGGCCCTGCTCGAGCAGCAGCGCAACCGACGCATGCTGCAGCGCCTGACCCGCGAGCTTGAAGCGGCGCGGGCCTTCAATGCCTCGATCCTGGAAAACGCCGCCGAAGGCATCCTGGTGGTGGATGAGAGCGGCACCATCAGTTTTGCCAATCCGGCGATTTCAAGCCTGCTGGATACCCCGGTGCAGGTGCTCCAGGGCGCCCACGTGCTTGACCTGCTGCAACTGGCGACACCGAGCCTGTGGCGCGAGTCGGACTTCTTCAAGGCGTACCAGCAACGGCAGATCTTCCGCGTGCACGATGCGCAGTTGCGCACCGCCGACGGGCAACTGGTGCCGGTGGCGTTGTCCTGCGCGCCGCTGCCGAGCGAGCAGCACGCCATGGTAATTACCCTGCTGGACATGTCAGTGGTGCGCAGCCTGCACCAGCAGCTGGAACAGCAGGCGGTCACCGACCCGCTCACCGGCCTGCTCAATCGGCGCGGCTTCTACCAGGCTGCCGAAGCTGCGCTGCTGCGCAACGAGCACTCGGAAAAGGTCCAGGCACTGATGTACATGGACCTCGATGGCTTCAAGCGGATCAATGATTCGCTCGGGCACGAGGCAGGCGACGAGATCCTGCACTGGGTCGCGTCTCAACTGAAGGATTGCCTGGGCAGCGAGGCGCTGCTGGCACGGATGGGCGGTGACGAATTCACGGCTTTGTTCGACGGCCTGCCGTATCCTGAGCTGGCCGGACGCTTCGCTGAGCGGGTGCTCGAACGCCTGTCGATCACCCACCAGGTAGACGGGGTGGATGTATCCCTGGGCGTCAGCATTGGTATCGCCACCTATCCCGACTGCGGCGGCACTTTCGAGGGCCTGTTGCGCGCGGCGGACACGGCGATGTACGCCGCCAAGCATGCTGGCCGTCAGCAATACCGGTTTTACGACCAGGAACTGAACGGCCGTGCGCGGTCGCGGCTGATGCTCGAAGACGGCGTGCGCAGCGCCATCGAGCAAAAGGACTTCAGCCTGGTGTTCCAGCCGCAGGTGGCGTTTGCCGATGGCCAGCTGCGTGGCTTCGAGGCGCTGCTGCGCTGGCAGCACCCCAGCGTCGGTGATGTACCGCCGGGCTTGTTCATCCCGTTGCTGGAAGAGACCCGGCTGATCAGCCGCCTGGCCAGCTGGATCTACGATCAGGGTGCTGCCCAGCGCAAGGCTTGGCGCGCGGGCTTTGCCGATGACCTGGTACTGGGGATCAGTCTGAGCCGGGTCCAGTTCGCCATGCCCAATCTGGTCGATGAACTGCAGGCGGTGATCCAGGCGCACGGCTTGCGCCCGGCGCAGCTTGAGGTCGAGGTGGCGGAAACCTCGCTGATGTACAACGTCGACGCCGCCGTGAAGCAGCTCAACCGCCTGCGTGAGCTTGGCGTGCGAGTAGCGCTGGACGACTTCGGCGCCGGCGGCTGTTCGCTGCGGATGATCCGCGATCTGCCCATCGACACGCTCAAGCTTGACCGCCATCTGGTCGCGCGCCTGCCCGACTCGGCCAGCGATGCGGCGTTGGTGCGCAGCGTCATTGGCCTGTGCGCCGACTACGCGATCACGGTCATTGCCGAAGGCGTGGAAACCGAAGCCCAGGCGGCCTGGCTGAAGGCGCACGGCTGCTGTTATGTGCAGGGCTTTTTGGTGGCACGGCCGATGACCGCTGCCGATGCGAGCGGCTTTCCATTGTTTTTCCACTGGCCCGGGCAATGATTGGCTAGAATCGCGTGTGCTTTTATCGACCGCCGTGCCATGACCGACCTACGTTACCTGCAAGCCTACCCACCGCACCTGCAAGAGCAGGTGCGGCAGATGATCGCCAGCGACCGCCTGGGCGAGTACCTGCGCCAGCGCTATCCCGCCCGTCACCAGGTGCAGAATGACAAGGCGTTGTACGCCTACGCTCAGGAACTGAAGCAGAGCTACCTGCGCAGTGCGCCGAACCTGGACAAGGTGCTGTTCGACAACCGCCTCGACCTGACCCATCGCGCCCTGGGTCTGAATACGGCTGTGTCGCGGGTGCAGGGCGGCAAGCTCAAGGCCAAGAAAGAAATCCGTATCGCAGCCTTGTTCAAGGACGCCGCGCCCGAGTTTCTGCGCATGATCGTCGTGCATGAGCTGGCGCACCTGCGTGAGCGCGACCACAGCAAGGCGTTCTACCAGCTCTGCCAGCACATGGAGCCGGATTACCATCAACTGGAATTCGACCTGCGCGTTTACCTGACCTACCAGGAACTGCCCAATCAATCCTAAGGACCCCGAGCATGGAAGTGAGCAAGACCAAGAGCAGCTTCTACCGCCGCCTGTACGTCGCCTGGCTGATCGACAGCCAGACCGCCGCCAGCGTACCGGCCTTGACCGAAGCCACCGGCATGCCCCGGCGTACCGCTCAGGACACCATCGCTGCGCTGGCCGACCTCGACATCATCTGCGAATTCGAGCAGGAGAGCGGCGCCCGCAACCATGCCGGGCAGTACCGCATCCGCGACTGGGGTGCGATCGACAAGCAGTGGATCGGCGCGCATCTGGCGCACATCCGTAAGGTGCTGGGCTACCCCTGAATCAATCTGCAGCGGGTCGCTCGCGGCCGCTGCACTTTCCCTGCCTGTCGCGCCTGGCTTAGCATGGCGCGCTTTACCCTCAGGAATGCTTGCGATGTCTGCACCCCGGCCGGCGCTCAGCCCCCGCTTCAGCAACTACGCCGCCATGGCCGATGGCGTCGCCACGCTGCTGTTTCCGCATGCTGAAGTGGTGGTGCATGACCTGCGCAGCCAGACCATCGTGCACATCGCCAACAATATCTCCAAGCGCCAGTTGGGCGACGACTCGGCGCTGCACGACTTGCCCGCCGATCTCAATGGCGCCACTCGCCTGGGTCCGTACGAAAAGCTCAACTGGGACGGCCAGAAAATTCGCTCGATCAGCAGTGTGATGCTCGATGATAACGGCCAGCCCGAAGCGCTGCTGTGCATCAACTTCAACGTATCGCTGCTGGAGCAGGCCAGGCAGGCGCTGGATGTGTTCTTTCAGGCCAGCCGCCTGCTGCCGCAACCTGAAGTGCTGTTTCGTGATGACTGGCAGGAGCGCATCAACACCTTCATGCACAGCTGGCTGGCCGAACGTAGCCAGAGCCTCAACACGCTGGAGCGCGAGCACAAGCGCGAGCTGATCGAGGCTCTGCATGGCGAAGGGGCATTCCGCGGCAAGAGCGCATATGACTATGTGGCCAACGTGCTGAACATGGGCCGGGCGACCGTCTACAAATACGTGAAGCTCGCTCGCGAAAGCTGATCACCTGTCGACCTGCTCGCTGGTGCTTGCGCGACGTGGAAATAAAATCTATCGTAGATTTAATTTCCATATAAGTGCGCTGCCTGGGTGGCGCTCTGTCACCGAGAGCATTACTGATGACCGACTACCAAGCACTGGGCTCCCTGCAGCAGGCCATCACTGAAGCACACACCGCGCTGCGCCCGCAGGTCGCGGTCACGCCGTTGACCTTGAGCAGCCGCCTGAGTGCTTTGAGCGGCTGTGAGGTTTACCTCAAGTGCGAGCACCTGCAGCACACCGGCTCGTTCAAATACCGCGGTGCCAGCAACAAGCTGCGCCTGCTTGACCCGGCCCAGCGCCAGCGTGGCGTCATCACCGCGTCCTCTGGCAACCACGGCCAGGGCCTTGCCTTGGCCGGCCAGGCACTGGGCGTGCCGGTCAGCGTCTACACCACCACGCAGGCCTCCAGCTATAAGCTGGAAGCAATGCGCGCACTGGGCGCCGAGGTCATCAGCCTTGATCTCGATCCGCTCGGCGCCGAACTGGAAGCCGGGCGCCAGGCGCAGTTGCAAGGCAAACCGTACGTGTCGCCGTACAACGACTACCAGATCATCGCCGGTCAGGGCACGGTCGGAATGGAACTGTTCGAGCAGCAGCCGGAGCTGGATGCGGTGTTCGTGGCTGTGGGCGGTGGTGGTCTGATTAGCGGCATTGCAGCGGCCCTGCATGGCCTGTCGGCGAAAACCCGCATCGTTGGTTGCTGGCCAGCCAACTCACCGGCCCTGCATGCCTCACTCGCAGCCGGGCGGATCATCGAGGTCGACGAGGAGGAGACTATCTCGGATGGCACCGCCGGCGGCGTCGAACCCGACAGCGTTACCCTCGGCCTGTGCCAACGGCTGTTGAGTCAGCGCGTGTTGGTCAGTGAGGCGCAGATCAAGGCTGCCATGCGTGAGGTCGCCGCCAGCGAGCGCTGGATCATCGAGGGCGCCGCAGGCGTGGCGATGGCCGGCATGCTGGCGCTGGCCGAGGAGTATCGCGGCAAGAAAGTCGCAGTCGTGCTGTGCGGCCGCAATATCGTGCTGGAGAAATATCTCGAGGCTATCGCATGAAGGTCTACGAGCTGCCGGCGATCATGGCCGCGCTGGATGCCCATCAGGCCATGTGCGCCATCGAACTGGGCTTTGTCGCTTATTCCGCAGGCCGGGTGCAGGTGCCACCGGTGCAGGCATTCGGCTTCCCTCAGGCAAATGGCGACTGCTGTATCAAATCGGCCTATGTCGAGGGCAGTGAGACCTTCACGGTCAAGGTTTCCACTGGTTTCTACAGCAACCCGCAGCAGGGCTTGCCGAGCAACGACGGGCTGATGCTGGTGCTCAGTGCCAGCACCGGCCAGCCGTTGGCGCTGCTGGCGGATCTGGGTTGGTTAACCTGCATGCGCACCGCCCTGGCTGGGCGCATCGCGGCACGGTTGCTGGCGCCGAACCGGGTCGAAGCGATCGGCATCCTCGGCACCGGCATGCAGGCGCGCTTGCAGCTGGAGCAGTTACTGGCAGTCACCGCCTGCCGCGAGGTGCTGGTGTGGGGTCGTAGTGACGCCGCGCGGCGCGACTACAGGGCGTTTGCCGAGGCGCTGGGCTGCACGGTGCGCTGTGTCGAGCAACCGCGGCTAGTGGCCGAGGCGGCCAACCTGCTGGTCTGCGCCACGCCTTCCCGCGAGCCGCTGCTGCAACGTGAATGGCTGCTGCCCGGCAGCCATATCACCGCGGTCGGTGCCGATGCACCAGGCAAGCAGGAACTGGCGGTGGAGCTGGTCGCCAGTGCTCAGCGGATCATTGTCGATTCGTGCCGCCAAAGTAGCCAGTACGGCGAGGTGTCTCATGCGCTCATGGCCGGTTTGATAGCCCCAAGCCAGCTGAGCGAACTCGGCGAGGTGCTGGCAGGGCACGCGACCGGGCGCGAACACGACGGGCAACTGACCCTCGCCGATCTGACCGGCGTTGCGGTGCAGGATGCGCAGATTGCCCGCTGCGTGCTGGAGGTGCTGCAACGCTGACCAATTGGGCCTCGCAACGAGGCCTGATTATTGCTTTGGCAAGTAATCTGCCGGCTTGGCCAAAATAGAGGCCATTTGACATCATTGTCCGCTGTCGGCAGTCCCGCGGATCTGTATTCTGCTCGGTATGATGGAGCACATGTTACCGTCATCCGCGGGAGCCCCCCATTGCCAAAAGGATTCGTGCATGCGGCCACTGCTGTGCCTTGCCGGGCTGCTGCTGGCGTTGCTGGCCTCGCCTGCAGCTGCAGAGCAAAAACTGCGTCTGGTTGCCGACAGCTGGCCGCCGTTCACCGACGCCAGCCTGCCCGGCGGTGGCCTAGCGACCAGCCTGGTGACCACGGCGCTGACGCGCGCAGGCTTTGCCAGTGAATACGAAGAAGTGCCCTGGGCGCGTGCGTTGAAAGGGCTGGGCGAAGGACGTTACGACGTGCTGGTCAACGCCTGGTACAACGAGTCGCGCACCCAGATCGGGCAGTTTTCCAGTGCCTTTCTGAGTAACCGCATTCGCCTGCTCAAGCGTCAGGGTGAGGCCTTCACTTATCAGCGCCAGGCTGACCTGTACCCCTACAGCATCGCCGTGGTGCGCGGTTATGCCTATTCGCCGAGCTTCGACGATGACAGCCGCCTGAGCAAGGTACAGGTGCGCAATTTCTCCTCAGCTGTGCGCATGCTGGCGGCCGGGCGGGTCAAGCTGGCAGTGGAAGACGAGTACGTCGCACGTTACAACCTGCAGCGCGAGCCGCAGCAGGTGCGTGACTCGGTCAGTTTTGTCGATCCGCCGCTGGGTGAGAACAGCCTGCACATTCTGGTCAGCTTGCAGCACCCGCAACATCGGCAGATCGTGCAGCGCTTCGAGCGCGCCATCGCGGCCATGAAAGCCGATGGCAGTTATCAGCGCCTGCTGCGCCAGCATGGCTTTTGAGCCCAGGCTCAGCTCGGCGCACCTTCCTTGATCAGGTGCGCGGCCATGGTCCGCAGCGGGCCGAGCTGGCGGCAGATCAAGGCCAGCTGCGTCTGCACCAGACGCTGATGCTCATCCAGCTCTTCCGGCATCTGCTCGAGGGCATTGGCCAAGGCTTCTTCTTCATCACTGTGAATCGCCACCGGTAGGCGCGCGGCCAGGCCGTTGGCGATCTGGTCGAGGCTGTTGGCCAGGCTCACCCCGGCACCGTCGATCAGTTGCTCGTGGACCTCTGGCGGCAGCGCCGTATCGCGGTGCGCACCTAGTCCTGACAGGTAGCTGAGCAAGGTGTGCGAGAGCACCAGGAAGCGGAAACCGACATCGGCTTCCTTACGGAAGTGGCCAGGCTCCATCAGCATGTTGGCCAGAGTGGTCGACAGCGCTGCGTCAGCGTTGTGCGCATTGCGCCGGGCCAGGCGATAGGCGAGGTCGTCGCGTTTGCCGTACGCATACTGCTGCATGATCTGGCGCAGGTACTCGCTGGCGCAGGTCAAAGTATTGGCCAGCACCTTGTTCAGCCGCCGCCCCTGCCAGTCGGGCAGGAACAGGAACACCGCCAGAATGGCGATCAGGCTGCCGACCAGGGTATCGAACAGGCGCGGCAGGAACAGGCCGTAACCGTCGCCGATCTGGTTGAAGCAGAACAGCACCATCAGCGTGATTGCCGCCGTGGCCAGGGTATAGCGGGTGGTGCGGTTGACGAAGAACACCACCCCGGCAACCACCGCGAACAACGACTGCACCACTGGGTTAGGGAACAGATCGAACAACGCCCAGCCGACCGTCAGGCCGATCGCCGTGCCGAAAATCCGCTGCACCAGCTTGCGCCGCGTCGCGCCATAGTTGGGCTGGCAGACGAACAGCGTGGTGAGGATGATCCAGTAACCCTGGGTCGGGTGAATCAGATGCACCATGCCATAGCCGATTGATAGCGCCAGCGGCAGGCGCAGGGCGTGGCGGAACAGCAGCGAAGTCGGCGTCAGCTGCGTGCGCAGGCGGCTCCAGACGTCCTTGAAGTTGCGCGGCGAGCGGTCCAGCAGGCTGCTGTCACTGGCATCGGCAAGGCCGTCCGGGTTGCTGGCGTCGGCGAGCAGGCGGTCCAGCGTGGCGAGGTTGCCGGCCAGCGCCCGCAGCGAGCGCAGCAGGCCGCGCCAGGCTGGGTTGCTCTGGATGCGCAGGTGTTCCAGGGAGGCGTGCAGGTCTTCCAGCGCTTCGGCGAAACCGCTGCCGTAGACGAACGGCTGGCGCATGCGGATCGATTCCGACAGCTGCTGGCAGGCCGAGCCTTGCTGGCGCAGCAGGCGCTGGCAGCGGAACATCACGTCGCTGTGGAAAAACGCCTCGGCCAGGGCGTTGTACGGATAGTGCGAGGCACTCACGCGCTCGTGAATGTCCTGGGCCAGGAAATACAGCTTGAGGTAGCGGCTGACCTTGGAGTTGGGTTGGCTGTTGCCGACCCGGTGCAGGATGATCTCTTTGGCGGCGTTGAGGGCTGCGACCACCTTGCCATTCTGCTGGGCCAGCTCCAGCCGCCGCGATTCCACTTCAAGGTTGCGAATTGGCTCGAACAGGTTGGCCTTGAGCTTGAGGTAGCGGCCCAGCTCGTAGAACAGCTTGGCCAGACTCTGCTGCACCGGCTGATTGGAGAACAGCGCCTGCCACAGCACCGACAGCAGCCCATACCAGGCAGCGCCTGCCACCAGCAGCAACGGCTCGTGCCAGAAGTCGGTGACCTCACCGCCGCGCTGGTCGACGCCGATCATGGTGTACACCGAGAGGATCAAGGTCGCCGAGGCAATCGCGCCATAGCGCTCGCCCAAGGCGCCGAGCATGGTCAGGCAGAACGCCGCCAGGGCCAGGGCGAAGGCAAAGATCCAGGGGTAGGGGAACAGCAGCTCGACCGACAGCGCGGCGATGGCAAAACAGGCCAGGGTCACCAGCAGGGCGCTGAGGCGGCCCTGCCAGCCGTCGTCGGTCTCGGCCAGGGCGCTGGCGATGATCCCCAGGAACAGCGGGATCAACAGCTTCATTTCATCTTGATACCAACACAAGGCCATGCTGCCGGTGAGGGCGATGGTCACCCGGATGGCATAACTGAACTTGTCCTGGCCCCACAAACGACGCAGAGAATGACGAAACGAGCTCGATGACATAGTGGCCTGCTGGCAGTGATCGATGAGAACCTTTCAGGGCATTGCTGAAAGGATTCTACATTACACGAACTGCGCCGCGGCGTTGGCAGAAGCCCAGGCCCACTGGAAATTAAATCCGCCGAGATGGCCGCTGACATCGAGCACTTCACCGATGAAATACAGCCCAGGGCTTTTCAGCGATTCCATGGTCTTGGACGACACTTCGCGGGTGTCGACGCCGCCCAGGGTGACCTCGGCCGTGCGATAACCTTCGGTGCCGGCCGGCACCACCTGCCAGCAGGCCAGCTTGTCAGCGATCTGTGCCAGCTCAGCCGGGGTGTACTGCTTCATCGGCTTGGATTCGAACCACTGCTCGGCCAGCAGGTTTGCCAGCTTGCGCGTGAACACCTCGCCGAGCACGGTCTTCAGCTCGCTGTTGGCGCGCTCGATTTGCTGGCTTTGCAGCCAGTCCAGCGCGTCACGGTCAGGCAGCAGGTTGATCTCGACGCTGTCGCCGGCCTCCCAGAACGAAGAAATCTGCAGAATCGCCGGGCCACTCAGGCCGCGGTGAGTAAACAGCAGGTTCTCGCGGAAGCTGCTGCCGTTGCAGCTGGCGGTGCAGTCCAGCGAGGTGCCCGAAAGCTCGGTGCACATGGCCTTGAGCTGCGGCTCGGTGATGGTGAACGGCACCAGCCCGGCACGGGTTGGCAGCAAGGTGTGGCCGAACTGGCGCGCCACCTGGTAGCCGAAGCCGCTGGCGCCCAACGTCGGGATCGACAACCCGCCGGTGGCGATCACCAGCGACTGGCAGGCGAACGGGCCGGCGCTGGTCTGCAGCCGATAACCCTCGGCGGTTTTCTCGATGGTCTCGATGCTGGTGTCCATGCGCAGGTCCACCCCGGCAGCGTCGCATTCAGCCAGCAGCAAATCGAGGATGTCGCTGGACTTGTTGTCGCAGAACAGCTGACCGAGCTTCTTCTCGTGATACGGCACCTGGTGCCTGGCCACCAGTTCGATGAAGTCCCACTGGGTATAGCGGGCCAGCGCCGATTTGCAGAAGTGCGGGTTGTTCGAGAGGAAGTTGCTCGGCTCGGTGTACATGTTGGTGAAGTTGCAACGCCCGCCACCCGACATGAGGATCTTCTTGCCCGGTTTGTTGGCATGGTCGAGCAGCAGCACGCGGCGGCCACGGTTGGCGCTGAGCTGAGCGCACATCAGGCCGGCGGCGCCAGCGCCGAGGATGATCACGTCGGTGGAGTGCACGGGAGTTACCTGGAATCAGTTGAACAGAAGGTGAGGCCAACCCTGCGCCGCCGGCACAGGGTTGCTGTAGCTATCAGAGGATGCGCACTCTCAGCGCACGGCCCTTGATCTTGCCGCTGTTGAGGCGCTGCACGGCCTGCTTGGCCAATGCTCGCTCGACCGCAACCAAGGCCTGGAAGTCGAAGATGGCGATCTTGCCGACCTGCTTGCCAGGGATGCCGGCGTCGCCGGTCAGTGCACCGAGGATGTCACCCGGGCGCAGCTTGTCTTTACGCCCGGCGCCGATGCACAGAGTGACCATTACCGGCAGCAGCGGCTCGCCGCCCTGGCTCTTGAGGTTGTCCAGCTGTTCCCAGCGCAGGGGGCGCTTCTGTTGCTGCTCGATGGCCTGGGCGCGATGGCCTTCGGCGGGAGCGACCAGGCTGACGGCGACGCCCTTTTCGCCAGCACGGCCGGTACGGCCGACTCGGTGTACGTGGATTTCGGCATCACGCGCCAGTTCGACGTTGATGACCATGTCCAGGCCGTCGATATCCAGGCCGCGCGCGGCAACGTCGGTGGCAACCAGCACCGAGATGCTACGGTTGGCGAACATCGCCAGCACCTGGTCGCGGTCACGCTGCTCCAGGTCGCCATGCAGCGCCTGGGCAACGATGCCCTTGGCAGTCAGGTGGTTGACCACTTCGTCGCACTGCTGCTTGGTGAAGCAGAACGCCACGCACGATTCAGGGCGGTAGTGCGCGAGCACGCGGGTCAGCGCTTCAAGGCGCTGCTGCGGGTCGATCTCGATGAAGCTCTGCTCGATCTGGGTTTCGCTGTGCAGCGCGTCGACCTTGACCTGCTGCGGCTTGCGCATGAAGTCAGCGGCCAGTTGCTCGATGCCGCTCGGGTAGGTGGCCGAGAACAGCAAGGTCTGCCGGCGCGACGGGGTCTTGCCGATGATCGCGGCAATGGCGTCGAAGAAGCCCATGTCGAGCATGCGGTCGGCTTCGTCGAGCACCAGCGTGTTGAGCCCGTCGAGGACCAGCGTGCCCTTGTCCAGATGCTGCTGAACCCGGCCCGGAGTACCAACGATGATGTGCGCGCCGTGCTCCAGCGAGGCGATCTGCGGGCCGAGCGAAACCCCACCGCAGAGGGTCAGGATCTTGATGTTGTCTTCCGCCCGGGCCAGCCGGCGCAGTTCTTTGGCCACCTGGTCAGCCAGCTCGCGGGTCGGGCACAGGACCAGTGCCTGGCAGCCGAAGTAGCGCGGATTGAGCGGATTGAGCAGGCCGATGCCGAAGGCGGCAGTCTTGCCGCTGCCAGTCTTGGCCTGGGCGATCAGGTCCTGGCCACGCAGGATCACCGGCAGGCTCTGGGCCTGGATCGGGGTCATCGCGGCATAGCCGAGCGCCTCCAGGTTGGCCAGCATGGCGGCAGACAAGGGCAAAGAGGCAAATGCGGTGGATTCGGTGGTCACGAGGCGGGCCTGGGTAGCAAAGCGAAAAATGCCCGATAGTCTACCAGCCTCGTGGCCATTCCCCCTAAGGTTCGATCTCGGCTTCCGGACGACGGGCACGCCTGCCGTCGCTTGGCGCCAGTTGCAGGAAGATCGCCGCTGCCAGCATCGACATCAGGCCGATGGTGAAGAAGGTCAGCTGGAAGGCCCCCAGCACGCTCTCAACGCCATCGCCGTTACCAGCCGCGGTGAAGCCGCCGAGCAGGGCACCGGCACAGGCCACGCCCAGGCTCAAGGCCAGTTGCGCAACCACCGAAAGCAAGCCGTTGCCGCTGCTGGCGCTGGCATCGTCGAGATCGATCAGGGTCACCGTGTTCATCGCGGTGAACTGCAGCGAGTTGACTGCACCGAGCAACGACAGCTGCACCAGCAACAAAGCATACGGCGTCTGCTCATCGACCAGGCCCAGGCTCGCCAGGAGGATGCCCAGCAGCACGGTATTGCCGGTGAGGATGATGCGGTAGCCGAGCCGCTCGATCAGCGGCCGTGCTACCGACTTGGCAACCATCGCCGCTGCTGCCAGAGGGATCATGCTCATGCCGGCCTGGGACGGCGAATAGCCCAGGGCGATCTGCAGCAGCAGCGGCACCAGAAAGGGCAGGGCACCGCTGCCCAGACGGGCGAACAGGTTGCCGAGAATACCGATGGCGAAGGTGCGCACGCGGAACAGGCTGGGCGAGAACAGCGGCTCGGGATCGCGCCCGGCGCGCAGCCAGTAGGCCGCCAGGCATGCCATGCCGGCAAACAGCAGCAACATCACCCGCAGGTGCGGCATGTGCAGCTCGCCCAGGCCTTCCATGGCAATGGTGATCAGCACCATCGCTGCACCAAACAGGAGGAACCCTGGCGTATCGAAGGTCGTGCGCTCGCTGCCGCGCAGGTCGGGGATGAACTTCCATACCGCCCAACAGCCCAGCGCACCCACCGGCAGGTTGAGCAAGAAGATCCAGTGCCAACTGAGGATTTCTACCAGCCAGCCACCGACGGTCGGCCCCAGCAGCGGGCCGAGCAGGCCGGGGATGGTGATGAAGCTCATGATCCGCACCAGCTCTGAACGCGGGTAGGCGCGCAGCACCACGAGCCGCCCGACCGGCAGCATCAAGGCACCGCCCAGGCCCTGAATGATCCGCGCCCCGATGAGGAAACCGAGGCTGTTGGCCAGGGCGCACAGCAGTGAGCCAAAGCTGAACAAGAGGATCGCGCTGAAGAAGATCCGCTTGGTGCCAAAGCGGTCGGAGATCCAGCCCGAGGCCGGGATCAGCAAGGCCACGGTGAGCATGTAGGCGATGATCACCCCTTGCATGCGCAGCGGGTCTTCTTCGAGCGAGCGCGCCATCGCCGGCAGCGCGGTGTTGAGGATGGTGCCGTCGAGTGACTGCATGAAAAAGGCAATCGCCACCACCCACGGGATCCAGCGGGCGGTGACAGGGTCAAGCGGTGCGCGATCGGTCATGGCGGCCTCAAATCCTTCCAGGCGGCGGTGTTACAGAGTCAGGGTCATCGCTTTGACCAGTGCGCCCGGCAAATGACTCGATCCGGTTTGCCGTTGGCCGTAGGTGCTGGTCGAAAGGATCAGCTCACGCTCGGCGGTCAAGGCTTCGAGCTGCTGGCCGAGCAGGTTGTACAGGGTGTCGTCGAAGCGCATGGTGCTGACCGGCCCCTGAATCTCGCCGTTCTCGACCCAGAAGGTGGCAAAGCGGGTCAGGCCGGTCATCCGTGCTGCTGGCAGGTCAGAGTAGTTCAGGTACCACAGGTTGCTGATGTACAGGCCGGTGCCCAGGCGCTGGAGGATGTCGGCGGTGGCCAACTTGCCCGGTGCCAGGCTCAGCGCGCAGGGCGACTCGTAGCTGTCGGCGCCGTTGGCGGCCAGCTTGAACTCCGCTGCGCTGCGGGCACTGACCAGGCGCTGCAGGCCGCGACCCTCGGCGATCAGTTGCAGGTCCTGGCGCTGCGAACCTTCGTCGGAAAACGCCGGGCTCAACGAGCCACTGACCTGCTCGCTGATACTCACCAGCGGGCTCAATTGCGCATCGCCGCTGTACAGCCGCTGCAAGGCGCTGTTGCCGGTGGCCAGTGCCTGCGCGGAAAAACCGCCCCAGCAGAGCATGCCGGCGATTTCATCCATGGCCGCTGGCGCCAGGTAAGCGCGATAGCTGCCGGGCTTGAGCAGCACCCCAGGCAGGCCCAGATAGGCCAGTTGCTCGCGGGCCAGGCGCAAACGCTCGACAAAGGCAGCAGCGTCCCAGCTCTGGCCGGCATAGTTGGCTTTGACTGCCTCGCCGTTGGCGTGGAACAGGCTCCAGTCGAAGTTGAAACTGACCGCTTCATGCCAGCCAAACGCCCCGAACGAACTGGCAAAGCCGCGGCAGATCGGGCCGGCGGCGTAGATGCCGACCAAATCCAGTTCGGCAGCTTCGCGCTCGACCAGCGCCAGCACCTCGGCTGGGTCCGGCAGCGCCTGTTGTTGCAGGCTGTGCGAATGCCAGGCGCTGTCGTCCAGGCTCAGGTACGGGTCGACGGCCAGCAGCGGCAAGGTCTGGCGCAATTGCTTGAGGGCATCGTGCAGGCGCTGCTGGTCAAGCTCGGCATCGCCACACAGGGTGAACTGCTGCTCGGCCTGGCGGCCATTGTCGACCAGCCGCAGTTGGGCGCTGGCCTGGCTGACCACACCGGCCTGGCGCACCTTGGCATGGTTGAAACGAATGAACTGCGACTGCTCGGCGCTGAAACCGAGGGTGAACTGCTCGCCGTCGCGCAGGGCTGCACGCAAGGTTTGCAGCAGCTGCTGGAATTGCTCCTGGGGTGTGGCGCGCATCAGGCGTCTCCTCCGAATACATCGATCTGGCTGAACACACAGGCCGGCGACGCATGGCCGACCCGCACCACCTGATTGGGCTCGCCCTTGCCGCAGTTGGGGGTGCCGAGTACCTCGAAAGTGCTGCGGTCGCCGACTGCCGACAGGTCGCGCCAGAATTGCGCCGAAATACCGCGGTAGTTAGGGTTCTTGACCACGCCCTTGAGTTGGCCGTCTTCGATCAGCTGGCCCCACTCGCAGCCAAACTGAAACTTGTTGCGCGCATCGTCAATCGACCACGAGCGGTTGGTGCGCATCAGGATGCCCTGCTCGATACCGCCAATCAGCTGCGCCAGCGACTGCTCGCCGGGTTCGATATTGAGGTTGGCCATGCGGTCGATCGGCGCGCGGTTCCAGCTGCAGGCGCGGCTGTTGGCGACCCCATCAAGCCCGGAGCGGAACTGCGACAGCGCACCCCCGAGCGGGCGTAACAGCTTGCCCTGACGGATCAGGAACTGCTTGCTGGCGGCCGTGCCGTCATCGTCGTGGCTGTAGCTGGCCAGCTCTTCGGCGATGGTCGGGTCGAAGGTCACATTGAGTAGGCTCGAGCCATATTGCAGCTCGCCGAAGTCGCTGGCTTTGACGAAACTGGTACCGGCGTAGTTGCGCTCGTCGCCCAGAATTCGGTCCATCTCCAGCGGGTGGCCGATCGACTCGTGGATCTGCAGCATCATCTGGTCAGGCATCAGCAACAGGTCGCGCTTGCCGCTCGGCGTGTTGGGCGCCAGCAACAGTTGCAAGGCCTGATCGGCAACCTGCGTCGCGGCACCGATCAGACCGCAGCGCTCGATGATCTCGAAACCGCCCTGCTGGCCAAAATTGTCCCGGCCCAGGCTGCGGCTCTGGCTGTCCTGGCCGTCGCTGGCAGTGACGCCCATGCCCGGGAACAAAAAGCGCTGGGCGTGGCGCAGTTCGGCGCCGGCCGAGTTCAAGTAGGTCTGCTCGACTTCGCTGATACCCAGGCTCGCCTGCCAATCGACCAGGCGGTCATCCGTCGGCACGCTGGCCGATTCGGCGGCGAGCAGGCCCAGGCAATCGGCCAGGTTCGGCAGCGGCTGAATGAAGTTGGGGGAGACATGGTCATGGCGCTCGCTCGGCACCGCTTGCGTGCTCAAGTCCAGCAGGCTGTGCCGGGCGATCTGCCGGGCCAGCGCTTCGGCCTGCTCCAGCGCCCGTTGCAAGCCGCTTTGCGAAAGATCGGCGGTGGCCGCATAGGCCTCGACACCGTTGATGCGCACGGTGAGCATGGCGCCTTCGTCCTGATTGAAGAACGGTGGCTGGGCAACATTGCGGCGCACCGCCAGGCCTTGATAGGACTGCTTGACGTGGCGCAGCGAAAACACCTCGGCCGTACTGCGCAGCGAGGCAAAGCGCTGGCGCAGCAGGGCGCTGGAATCGAACATGGGCAGAACTCCGTGAACGCGGCGGCTCCCCCTAGAACCACCCTTCGTGCATGCTCAGGCAAGTGTCATCGCGGGCCTCGAGCAGTGCCAGCTCAGTATGGCAGCCCGGTACTTCCCAAGTCAGGAAATAACGCGCCGCCTGCAACTTGCCACGATAGAAGTGGTGGTCGGCCGCCGCGCCGTTGACCAGCCCGCGCTCGGCATGCAGCGCCTGCTCCAGCCAGCGCCAGCCAATCACGCAATGGCCAAATACCTTGAGGTACAGCGCCGAGTTGGCCAGCGCAGTGCTGACCTTGCCCGCCGCCATATCGCCAAGCAGCGCCAAGGTCACCGCCTGCAGCCGATTGACCAGTTGCTCAAGCGGCTGGCGCAGGTCATCGAGGGCAGGGTGATGGCTGGCGCGCTCGGCCGTTGCGGCGATCAGGCGGATCAACTGCTTGAGCCCGGCGCCGCCATTGTGCGCCAGCTTGCGGCCGAGCAGGTCGAGCGACTGGATGCCGTGGGTGCCTTCATGGATCGGGTTCAGGCGGTTGTCGCGGTAATACTGCTCGACCGGATACTCGCGGGTGTAGCCGTGACCGCCGAGGATCTGGATCGCCAGCTCGTTGGCCTTGAGGCAGAACTCCGAGGGCCACGACTTGACGATCGGCGTCAGCAGGTCGAGCAATGCCTGGGCCTGCTGGCGCTCGCTGTCGCTGGGCGCGGTGTGGGTATCGTCGAACAGCCGCGCTGCATACAGGCCCAGATCGAACGCACCTTCGACATAGGCCTTCTGCGTCAGCAACATACGCTTCACGTCACTGTGAGCGATGATCGGCACTGCCGCGCTGAGCGGATCCTTGTTGTCCGGCAAACGCCCCTGTGGCCGCTGGCGCGCGTACTCCAGCGAGTACAGGTAGCCGGCATAGCCGAGCATCACCGCACCCATGCCGACGCCGATCCGCGCCTCGTTCATCATCTGGAACATGCAGGCCAGGCCCTGGTGCGGCTGGCCCAGCAAATAGCCCACGCAGTTGCCCTGGTCGCCAAAGTTAAGCGCCGTCGAGGTGGTGCCGCGCCAGCCCATCTTGTGGAACAGCCCGGCCAGCAGCACATCGTTGCGCGGGCCCAGGCTGCCATCGGCATTGGCCAGGTACTTGGGCACGATAAACAGCGAAATGCCCTTCACCCCGGCGGGCGCGTCCGGCAGCTTCGCCAGCACCAGATGGACGATGTTCTCGGACAGCTGATGGTCGCCGCCGGAGATGAAGATCTTGTTGCCCTTGATCCGGTAACTGCCATCGCCAGCCGGTTCGGCGCGGGTGCGGATATCCGCCAGTGACGAGCCAGCATGGGGTTCGGTCAGGGCCATGGTGCCGAAGTAGCGCCCCTCGATCATCGGCTGCAGGAACAAGCGCTTCTGCTCATCGCTGCCGAAACTCTCGATCAGGTTGGCGGCGCCCATGGTCAGAAACGGGTAGGCCGTAGTGCCCGCGTTGGCTGCCTGGAAGTGCGCGAAACAGGCTTGCGAGAGCAGGCTCGGCAACTGCATGCCACCGACCTCGAAATCGCGGTTGGCATTGAGGAAACCCGCCTGCAAAAAGGCATCGACCGCGGGCTTCACCTCGGCAATCAACTCGGCCCGGCCATCGACGTAGCGCGGTTCATTTTCATCGGCCTTGCGGTTGTGCCCGGCGAAGTACTTGTCGGCGATGGTGCGCGCAGTGGCCAACGCCGCATCGAAGGTTTCCCGGCTGTGCTCGGCGAAGCGCGGGCGCTGGGTCAGGGCCTCGGCGTCGAGTACTTCGTAGAGCTCGAAAGCCAGGTTGCGGGAGCTGAGCAGGGTTTCGGACATGCTGGCGGGTCCAGTGGTGAGGGGCTTAAGGCGAGTCTAGGAACGAGGAGTGGGTGAGGCCAGCATCATTGATTGAGGTGATGGTGTGGGGGAGGGGTGGCGAATTGCGGCCACTAAGTGCATGTCACGGGCTTCTGGAGCGGCCTTGTGTCGCGATGCGCCGCGCGGGCGGCGCTGGATCTTGAGAGCGCTCCCCGCAGTCCCCATTTCCTCGAAGGGCTTCACATGACTTGAGCGCGCTGGCCAAGGCGCTGATGGATGATGCCGAGTTGGGGATGCGGCGGTGATTGCGCTGCGGTGCGCCAACGGCCGGCTATTGGACGTAGTTTGGTGTAACTGCTGCTGATGTCGGGGCCGCTTCGCGGCCCTTTCGCGACACAAGGCCGCTCCTACAGGGATCGCGTCCAGTCGGCATAGGCGCGCCAGACGCCTCGCCCGCCGCCATGCGCGGTACTGTAGGAGCAGCCCCAATACAGGCGACGCCGACCTGGAATCAGGCGATGCAAGTGGCAGCAAGTTGTATCTGAAAGTCATAAAAAAGGAGAGCCGAAGCTCTCCTTTTTGGTTACTGCCGTGTCGGTGTCAGCCGATCGTCATCAAGCTCGCGTTACCCCCCGCCGCAGCGGTGTTGACGCTCACTGCGCGCTCGATCACCAAACGCTCCAGGGCAATCTGCTGATCGCCGCTGGACAGCCCGTGCACACCGACAATCGCCCCGGCGCGCTTGGCTACCTGCTCGCACACGGCGCGCAGTTGGTCCGAGTGGCCGTGGTGGATAACAGCATCGAACGCTACTTCATCCTTGGTCCAGTCGGCCACCAGCTTGACCTTGCCTTGCAGCTCTTTAGGCAGGCGCGCACGCAGGCTCTTGGCCGGCTCGCCGTCGACGCATACCGCCGAGCTGCCTACGGCCAGTACCGCAGCCAATTGAGCCAGCAGGTCAGCTTCATTGTCTGCCAGGCACAGCACATGCTCGCGCGGCAGGATGGTGTAGCTGTTGCGCTCGCCGGTCGGGCCCGGCAGCAGGCGGGTGATGCCGCTCTGTGATTGCTCTGCGAACTGCTCGCAGAGGCTGGCCAGGTCGCTCAGCTGGTTGCTTTCGGCCCAGGCTTTAAGGCTGTGCAGCGGCTTGATCAGTTGCTCGCGCAGGACGCTGTCGACCTTGCTGGCAGCATCGGCCTCCTTGAACTGGCGAGCCACGGCGTCGACCGGGCGGGTTGAGAGCAGGCGGTACAGGTACAGCGGGCCGCCGGCTTTCGGGCCGGTGCCGGACAGGCCTTCACCACCGAACGGCTGCACGCCGACCACGGCACCGACGATGTTGCGGTTGACGTACATGTTGCCGGCGTTGACGGTATCCACAACCTTGGCGATGGTTTCGTCGATGCGGGTGTGTACGCCCAGGGTCAGGCCGTAGCCGGAGGCGTTGATCTGCTCGAGCAACTGGTCGAGATTGCGGCGGTTGTAGCGCACTACGTGCAGTACCGGGCCGAAGATCTCGCGCTTGAGTTCGTCGAAGCTATCCAGCTCGATCAAGGTCGGCATGACGAAGGTACCGCGTTTGCACTCGGCAGCATCGGCGATGGCCACCTGATACACGGCGCGGCCTTTTTCACGCATGGCCTGGATGTGCTTCTCGATGCCAGCCTTGGCTTCGGCGTCGATTACCGGGCCGATGTCCACCGAGAGTCGTTCCGGGTTGCCCTGGCGGTTTTGCGCCATGGCGCCCTTGAGCATTTCAATGACGCGGTCGGCGGAGTCCTCCTGCAGGCACAGGACGCGCAGGGCCGAGCAACGTTGGCCGGCGCTGTCGAACGCCGAGGAAACCACGTCGATCACCACTTGCTCGGTCAAGGCCGACGAGTCGACGATCATCGCGTTCTGCCCGCCGGTTTCGGCGATCAGCGGGATCGGCCGGCCTTGAGCGTCGAGGCGGCCAGCGATATTGCGTTGCAGCAGGCGGGCGACTTCAGTCGAGCCAGTGAACATCACACCTTTGACCCGCTCGTCACCGACCAGACCGGCGCCGACCGTTTCACCGCGGCCTGGCAGCAGTTGCAGCACACCTTCAGGGATGCCGGCTTCAAGCATCAAGCGCACCGCTTGCGCAGCGATAAGCGGAGTTTGCTCGGCAGGCTTGGCCAGCACAGGGTTACCGGCAGCCAAGGCCGCGGCAACCTGGCCGCTGAAGATCGCCAGCGGGAAGTTCCACGGGCTGATGCACACCACCGGGCCCAGTGGGCGGTGGGCGTCGTTGCTGAAGTTGTTGCGGGCCTGTACTGCGTAGTAACGCAGGAAGTCCACCGCTTCGCGGACTTCGGCAATGGCGTTGGCGTAGGTCTTGCCGGCCTCACGCACCAGCAGGCCCATCAACGGCTGGATCTCGGCCTCCATCAGGTCGGCGCTGCGCTCGAGGATCGCTGCACGCTCGGCTGGCGGGGTCGCTTGCCAGATCGGCGCAGCGTTCAGCGCGCACTGGATGGCGTTGTCGACATCAATGACGGTGGCTTCCTGCACATGACCGACGACGTCGCGATGATCGGACGGGTTGATCACGGCTGCCGCCACTTCCTGGCTGCTGGCGCAACCCAGCATTGGTGCGGCTTTCCACTCGGTGTGAGCGGTTGCCAGCAACGCGCAGGACAGCGACGCCAGGCGATGTTCGTTGGCCAGGTCGATACCGGCCGAGTTGGCCCGCTCGCTGCCATACAGGTCACGCGGCAGCGGGATGCGCGGGTGCGGCAGGCCGATGCTGCCTTCCTGGGCCGCCATTTGCTCGATATTGGCGACCGGGTCGGAGACCAGCTCTTGAATCGAAATCGAGTGGTCGGCAATACGGTTGACGAACGAGGTGTTGGCGCCGTTTTCCAGCAGGCGTCGCACCAGATAGGCCAGCAGCGTCTCGTGGGTACCGACCGGGGCATACACCCGGCACGGACGGTTCAGCTTGCCATCGGCAACTTTGCCCACCACTTGCTCGTAGAGCGGCTCGCCCATGCCGTGCAGGCACTGGAACTCGTACTGGCCCGGGTAGTAGTTCTGCCCGGCAATGTGATAGATGGCCGACAGGGTGTGGGCGTTGTGGGTAGCGAACTGCGGGTAGATGGCTTCTGGCACCGACAGCAGCTTGCGTGCGCAGGCGATGTAGGAAACGTCGGTGTACACCTTGCGGGTGTAGACCGGATAGCCTTCCAGACCTTCGACCTGGGCGCGCTTGATTTCGCTGTCCCAGTAGGCGCCCTTGACCAGGCGGATCATCAAGCGATGGCGGCTGCGCTTGGCCAGGTCGATGACCGAGTCGATCACGTACGGGCAACGCTTCTGATAAGCCTGGATGACAAAGCCGATACCGTTCCAGCCAGTCAGCGATGGCTCGAAGCACAGGCGCTCGAGCAGGTCCAGCGACAGCTCGAGGCGGTCGGCTTCTTCGGCGTCGATGTTAAGGCCGATGTCGTACTGCTTGGCCAGCAAGGTCAGCGACAGCAGGCGCGGGTACAGCTCGTCCATCACCCGCTCGTATTGCGCGCGGCTGTAGCGAGGGTGCAGGGCGGAAAGCTTGATCGAGATGCCCGGGCCTTCATAGATGCCGCGGCCATGGGAGGCCTTGCCGATCGAGTGGATCGCCTGCTCGTAGGAGGCCAGGTACTTCTGTGCGTCATGCTCGGTGAGTGCGGCTTCACCGAGCATGTCGTAGGAATAACGGAAGCCTTTGGACTCGAAGCGGCTAGCGTTGGCCAGGGCTTCGGCGATGGTTTCGCCGGTGACGAACTGCTCGCCCATCAGGCGCATGGCCATGTCGACGCCCTTGCGGATCATCGGCTCGCCACTTTTGCCGATGATGCGCGTCAGCGACGAAGTCAGGCCGGATTCGTTGTGGGTCGAGACCAGCTTGCCGGTCAGCAGCAGGCCCCAGGTTGCTGCGTTGACGAACAGCGACGGGCTGTTGCCCAGGTGCGGGTGCCAGTTGCCGGTGCTGATCTTGTCGCGGATCAGCGCGTCGCGGGTGCCTTTGTCGGGGATGCGCAGCAGGGCTTCGGCCAGGCACATGAGTGCAACGCCTTCCTGCGACGACAGCGAAAACTCCTGCAGCAGGCCCTGAACGATACCGGCACGACCGCTGGCGCTCTTCTGGTTACGCAGCTTCTCGGCGATGCCCGAGGCGAGCTTGTTGGTGGCTTCGGCCTGGGCAGTGGTCAGGCGCGCCTGCTCCAGCAGCATCGGCACCATTTCCTGCTCGGGGCGACGGTAGGCCGAAGTGATGGCAGCACGCAGTACTGATTGCGGCAGGATGCTTTCAGCGAACTCGAGGAAGCATTGATGGCTATGCTCAGGCTGTACCTCGCCGGCGTCGTCACTGAGGTTGGCACCATGGCCATTGATTTCGTGCAGGGTCGCGCCACCCTCGAGCTTCTCCAGGTAATTGAAGATAGCCTGCTTGATCAACCAATGCGGCGTGCGGTCAATCGACTGCGCAGCTGCCTTGAGTCGCTCACGGGTAGGGTCATCGAGTTTGACCCCAAGGGTGGTCGTCGCCATTTCTTATCCTCATTATTGCCACTTGCTGTGGCTTTAGCTGAGGCCAAGATTAGCGCTAGCCCATTGCGGGTGCAACCTGGTGCAACCCGTTTTTTTATAGTTTGAGGTGCAACTCGTCTGGCGCGTGGTTTCAGGTCGTCGCGCTGCTCGATTGTGGTGCGTTTTCCTTTGATAAACGCGGCGTTTGCGACAAAAGTGTCTAAAAGCGACGTTTTCTGTGTAAACGCATTTCAGGGTGCAACTGGCAAATGAAAAATGGTTGCACCCGGTTCATGTTGTTGCATAGCATGCGCCGCCTGGGTGCAACCGCTTTGTCGGCAGGTTGCATGAAATAAAAACAAACGCCAGGGCACAACCATGGGCAATCCTCTGACGATCACCTTCGTGGTCTACATCGCAGCAATGGTACTGATCGGCTTCGCCGCCTATCGCTCCACCAACAACCTTTCCGATTACATTCTCGGCGGACGTAGCCTCGGTAGCGTTGTCACCGCGCTGTCCGCAGGTGCCTCCGACATGAGCGGCTGGCTGTTGATGGGCCTGCCAGGCGCCATCTACATGTCCGGCTTGTCCGAAGCCTGGATCGCCATCGGCCTGACCGTTGGTGCCTACCTGAACTGGCTGTTCGTGGCCGGCCGTCTGCGTGTGCAGACCGAGCACAACGGCGACGCGCTGACCCTGCCGGACTACTTCGCCAGCCGCTTTGAAGACAAGAGCGGCCTGCTGCGGATCATCTCCGCGATCGTCATCCTGGTGTTCTTCACCATCTACTGTGCCTCCGGCATTGTGGCTGGTGCTCGCCTGTTCGAAAGCACCTTCGGCATGTCGTACGAAACCGCGCTGTGGGCCGGCGCTGCTGCGACCATCGCCTACACCTTCGTCGGTGGTTTCCTGGCAGTGAGCTGGACCGACACCGTGCAGGCCTCGCTGATGATCTTCGCGCTGATCCTGACGCCGATCATCGTGCTGATCTCGACGGGCGGCTTCGACACCACCTTCCTCGCCATCGAAGCGCAGAACCCGGCCAACTTCGACATGTTCAAAGGGGCGACCTTCATCGGCATCATCTCGCTGATGGGCTGGGGCCTGGGCTACTTCGGCCAGCCGCACATCCTCGCGCGGTTCATGGCTGCCGAGTCGGTCAAGTCGATCGCCAATGCTCGTCGCATCTCGATGACCTGGATGATCCTGTGCCTGGCTGGTACTTGCGCCGTGGGCTTCTTCGGTATCGCCTACTTCTCGGCCAACCCTGAACTGGCTGGCCCGGTTACCGAGAACCACGAGCGTGTGTTCATCGAGCTGGCGAAGATCCTGTTCAACCCGTGGATCGCCGGTGTGCTGCTGTCGGCCATTCTGGCGGCGGTGATGAGCACTCTGAGCTGCCAGCTGCTGGTCTGCTCCAGCGCCCTGACCGAAGACTTCTACAAGACTTTCCTGCGTAAAAACGCTTCCCAGGTCGAGCTGGTCTGGGTCGGCCGGATGATGGTCCTGGCCGTGGCACTGATCGCCATCGCCCTGGCAGCCAACCCGGAAAACCGCGTGCTTGGTCTGGTGGCGTACGCCTGGGCTGGCTTCGGTGCTGCGTTTGGTCCGGTAGTCCTGCTGTCGGTACTGTGGAAGGGCATGACCCGCAACGGCGCGCTGAGCGGTATCGTAGTTGGCGCACTGACCGTGATCTTCTGGAAGCAGCTGGACACCGGCCTGTACGAAATCATCCCGGGCTTCCTGTTTGCCACCATCGCCATCGTGCTGGTGAGCAAGCTGGGCGCACCGACCTCGAGCATGGTTTCGCGCTTCGAGAAGGCTGACGAGGCTTATCACATCGGTAAGTAATGTTGCCCTGACCGCTGTATGAAAAAGCCCGCGCCTGTTTAGGTGCGGGCTTTTTCTTGCCCGCTGCAAGGCAGGCCTGCAGTCGCCTGGCGCATACGCAGGCCTGACGGCTCCAGCCTGACAAGGTAAACTTGCCGCCTGCGCAGGAGTTGCCATGAACTATCGTCACGCCTTCCACGCCGGCAACCATGCCGACGTCTTCAAACACATCGTGCTGACCCGCCTCATCGCCTTGATGTCGCGCAAGGAGCAGCCGTTCGCTTACATCGATACCCACGCCGGCCTCGGTCTGTACGACCTGCACGGCGACCAGGCGAGCCGTACCGGTGAGTACCTGGAGGGCGTTGCCCGGCTGTGGGGCCGTGACGATCTGCCAGGGATCACCGCCGACTACCTGCGCGTGATCAAGCGCCTGAATTCAGAAGGTGAGCTGCGCTATTACCCGGGCTCGCCCGAGTTGGCGCGCCGGCTGATGCGTCAGCAGGACCGTGCGCTGTTCAACGAAAAGCACCCGGAAGACGGCCCATTGCTGCGCGAGAACATGAAAAAGGACCCGCGCGTCACCGTTCATCTGGGTGAAGGCTGGCATGTGCCGCGGGCGCTGCTGCCTGTGCAGGAAAAGCGCGCGATCATGCTCATCGATCCGCCGTTCGAGCAGGCCGACGAGCTCAAGCGCTGCACCGTTGCAGTCAAGGAAGCGATCGGGCGCATGCGCCAGACGGTGGCGGTGATCTGGTACCCGATCAAGGACCAGCGCTTGCTGACTCGCTACTATCAGGACCTGACCAGCACCGGCGCGCCGAAGCTGCTGCGCGCCGAGCTGTATGTGCATCATCAGGACAGCCCGCAGGGTCTGAACGGTTCCGGCCTGGCGATTGCCAACCCGCCATGGGGTCTGGAAGAAGAGCTGCGCGAGTTGCTGCCGCTGCTGGCCAAAGAGCTCGCCCAGACTGACGGTAGCTGGCGCCTCGATTGGCTGATTGCGGAATAATCCGATCCTGTCTCGCCGCCCCGGGCCCGCTCCACACAGGGGCGGTGCGCGATGGAGCTTTGCGTTATAATCCCGCCCTTTAGCCGCCGTCCGCCCGTGAGGCCGACCGCGCATCTCTACCGAATGAAGAGGCTAGACCCTTGGCATTGACGATTCTTGGCCTGTCCGGCGCCCTTAGCCATGACCCTTCCGCGGCCCTGTACATCGACGGCAAGCTGATTGCCGCCGCCGAAGAAGAGCGCTTCGTGCGTGACAAGCATGCGAAGAACCGCATGCCCTACGAATCGGCGAAGTTCTGCCTGGAGCAGGCCGGCATCAAGCCGTCGGACGTCGATGTGGTCGCCATACCCTTCGCCCCGATCAGCCTGTTCGGCAAGGCCCGCTGGCACTATGCCAAACGCTACTGGTATGCCCCGGACCGCGCCCTCGACGCGCTGCTGATGGGTAACCGTCGCTACAAGCGCTATCGCAACAAGATCGTCTGGTGCCTCGAGCAACTGGGCTTCGATCCGAAAAAGATCAAGATCGAGCCGGTCGAGCACCACCTGGCGCACGCCTCCAGTGCTTACCACTGCTCGGGCTTTAAAGAAAAAACCGCGATCCTCGGCATCGATGGCAAGGGCGAATACGCCACGACCTTCTTTGGCTACGGTGAAAACGGCAAGATCCACAAGATCAAGGAGTTCTTCGATCCGGACTCGCTCGGCGGCCTGTATGGCGCGATCACCGAGTTCCTCGGCTTCGAAATGCTCGACGGCGAGTTCAAGGTCATGGGCATGGCGCCATACGGCGATGCCAGCAAATATGACTTCTCGCGCCTGGCCAGCTTTGAAAACGGCGAGCTGGTGATCAACACCGAGTACGCCAACGTCATCGGCCTGCGTCGCTATAAAGAAAAGGGCAAGGGCTTCTACTTCTCGCCAAAACTGATCGAGTGGCTGGGTCCCAAGCGCGAAGGCGATATCGCCGACGAGCCGTACATCCACTACGCGGCGAGCATGCAGGCGCTGTTCGAGAAGCTTGCGCTGCAGATGATCGACCATTACCTGGGCGACATCCTCAAGCAGACCGGCAAGCTGGCCTTCGCTGGCGGTTGCGCGCTGAACGTCAAGCTCAACCAGAAGATCATCGCCCGCCCGGACGTCAAGGAGCTGTTCGTGCAGCCGGCCTCCGGTGACGCCGGTACTGCGGTCGGCGCTGCTGCCTACGTGTCGCACGCCCGTGGCGTCCCGGTCGAGAAGATGGAACACGTCTACCTCGGCCCGTCGTATTCCAACGAGGACGTGATTGCCGCCTGCGCTCGCCATCCGAGCCAGCCGCAGTGGCGCAAGCTGGACAACATGCCCGAGCAGATCGCCAAGATCATGGTCGATGGCAACCCGGTGGCCTGGTTCCAGGGCCGCATGGAGTTTGGCCCGCGCGCGCTCGGTGGCCGTTCGATCATCGGCTGCCCAAGCGTTGCCGGGGTTGCCGACCGGATCAACCACCAGATCAAGTTCCGCGAGCGCTGGAGGCCTTTCTGCCCGTCGATGCTCGACACCGTTGCGCCGCAGATGATCAAGATCGATCACCCTGCGCCGTTCATGACCTTCACCTTCGAAGTGTCGGATGAATGGAAAACCCGTGTACCGGAAGTGGTCCACGAGGACGGCACTTCGCGTGCCCAGGTGCTCAAGCGCGAATACAACCCGCGCTACTACGACATGATGAAAGCGCTGGAAGACCTGACCGGCAACGGCGTGTCGCTGAACACCTCGCTGAACCGTCGTGGCGAACCGATGATCTGCTCGCCGACCGACGCCTTGAACATGTTCTTCGGCTCGGACCTGCAGTACCTGATCATGGAAGACATCCTGGTCGTGAAGGATGGCGCTGCGCCTTATGACCAGCCGCTCTGAACCGCGCATTCTGCAGTTCTGCCATGGTTATGACGGGCCGTTTCTCGACTGCGCCCGTCAGTACGCCAGCCTGTTTCAGGGGCGCGGTTATCAGGTCACCACGGTGTTTCTCACCGGCGAGGCCGATCCGCAGGTAGCCGCGGGCTGTGCTTCGGACGAAGTGCTGTTTCTCGAATTCAGCTCCAAGGCCGTGCGCGGCCTGAAGCTGGGGGCGATACGTGCGCTGCGGCGGATCGCTGCCGAGCGCAACTTTGCCCTGTGCATCGCCCACCGCTTCAAGCCGATCTATGTCGCCTTGCTCGGCACCGATCTGCCGGTGATCGGCGTGCACCACGCGTTCGGCGACTATCAGCGCAACAGCCGCCGGCTTTTCGCCAATCTGTTCCGCCAGCGCCTGAGCTTGCTCGGCGTGTCCGACGCGGTGCGTGACGATATGCGCCGCTGCCTGACGCAGTGGCCGGCCGAACGTATTCAAACCCTGTACAACCGCATCGACGTCGATGCACTGCAGGCCAGCCTGGTGCCGGCTGAAGAAGCCCGGCGGGTGCTTGGCCTCGATCCGCAGGCGTGGATTGTCGGCAATGTTGGCCGTCTGCACCCGGACAAAGACCAGGCGACCTTGCTCAAAGGATTTGCCCAGGCGCTGCCGAATCTGCCTGCCGGTGCTCGCCTGGCGATCCTCGGCACTGGCCGCCTGGAGCCACAGCTCAAGGCCCTGGCGGTCGAGCTGGGTATTGCTGCTCAGGTCGACTTTCTTGGCCTGGTGGCGGATGCGCGGCGCTACTTCAAGGCGTTCGATGTATTTGCGCTGAGCTCGGACCACGAGCCGTTCGGCATGGTCCTGCTGGAGGCTATGGTCGCCGGCGTTCCGGTATTGGCCACGGCCTGTGGCGGTGCCCGCGAAGTGGTCGAGGGCGTTGGCATGCTGTTCCCGCTGGGCGATGCCGGGCAGTTGGCCCAGGGCCTGGAACATATGGCCAGGCTGGACGACCAGCAGCGTCAGGCGTGTGCCGAGCACATGCTGCAACGCTTGCGCGAGCGCTTCAGTGACCAGGCCGTCGCCGAGACCTTCTGGCAGTTGCCGCAAGCACAGGCGTTGGCGGTGCAGCCGTGATCTTCAACCGCATCCCGGCTGTGCGCGAGCGCGGCTGGAAAGTCATCGATGCCGCCGCCTATGCCGAGACCTGGCAGCGCTTCGGCGGCAGCGTCGCGACCCATCCGCGGGTGCTCGAACAGTTGGCTGAGCTTGCGCAGATCCCGGTCCGCTATCTGGGGTGGGAGCAGGGCGGTGATTTACAGGCGGCCATTCCGACCTGGGGGCGCCACCTGGCATTGTCCAAGGACGTGCTCAAGCGTCACGGCAAAAAGGGTCTGTTCGACCTGGGCAATGCCGAACTGATTCTGCCGGCGTCCAGCACTGCCGAGGCGCCGCTGCGGCACGCCGGGCGCTACCTGTCAGAGCTCAACCACGGGCGCTTCAGCGGCCTGCAGGCGCAAGCTGAACAGTTGGCCATGGCCCGCGCGCCGGAAGACCTGTCGAAGAAGTTTCGCTACAACCAGCGCCGTGAACTGCGCCTGTTGGAAGAAGCCGGCGGGCAGGTGCAGCCGATCAGCGATTTTACCTCGGCGCAGATCGCCAGCATGTATTGCGACCTGTTCCAGCGCCGCTGGGGCTTCGCCGCCACCGGCGCGCAGCATATGCCTGAAGTGCTCGAGCGCCTGCGCGAGCTGTTGATCGGTTCGGTGGTATTGCTTGAAGGTGCACCGATTGCCATCCAGCTGATCTACCGTGTCGAGGCCCCGGAGTGGGTCAGCGTCGAGTACGTCAACGGCGGCGTCGACCCCGAGACCAAGGCGTTCAGCCCCGGTAGCGTGCTGAGTTTCCTTAATACCCAGGCCGCCTGGGAAGATGCCCGCGCGCGCAACAAGGCCCTGCGGTTCTCCTTCGGTCGTGCTGACCGGGAGTACAAGGAGCGTTGGTGCACGCCGGTGCCGGTGTATCAGGTCTGACCATGAGCGCACGCAAGCAGCAGTTACTCAATCGTCATCGCAAGCGCAAACGGCTGGTTGTGTTGGTGCTGTTGTGCGTTCTGTTGCTGTCGGGCTTGTGGCTGTGGTGGCTGCCTCCGGTACTCGCGCTGCTGCTGTGGGTCGGCCATGAAGCCTGGTTTTCCGATCACCTGTTCTACGTGGCCGCCAGTGATTACGAGTACGACCTGCAAGGCTGCGCGCGCTACCCGCTGCACAGCCGCGACGGCCTGCTGACGCTGCCTGCCGATTGCGTACTGGATGCCAGCCAGACCCTGCTGCTGCGGGTGCAACTGCGCGCCAGCTTGCTGGGTCGGCTGCTTGACCCTGCCGTTGTCATCGAAGGCGGCAACGCCGACAAGCAAAGCTTCGAGCGCGGCGCCAAGGGCGTGCGCTACCTCAATCTCAGTGGTCAAGAGGCTGCATTGGCAGCTGGGCAACTGCGTTTGCGCGGGCGCCACTGCCGGCTGGCAGCTGAAGTGGAGCTGCTGGTTATCGGCCACGCCGACTACCTTGCCGGCACCCTGATGGTGATCGCGCCGCATGCCGATGATGCCGAGCTGGCGGCCTTTGCAGCGTATGCCCAGGCCGAGCAGAGCTGGATCGTCACCCTGACCGCTGGCGAAATTGAAAATGAGTACTACCGCGACACACTGGCCCTGGACACCGTGCAGGCAGCCCGGCTCAAGGGCGAGCTGCGCAGTTGGGACAGCGTCGCCGTGCCGCGCTGGGCCGGGGTGCCATCGGCGCAGAGTGTGCAACTCGGTTACTTCTGCATGCAATTGAGCGCGATGCAGGCCGATCCACAGGCAGCAGTGGCGTCCCGTGAGGCCGATCTGGTCGACACGCGTCCGTTTCGCCGCTTCAACGAATGCACCCTTCAGAGTGATGCACACGGTCAGCCGACCTGGCAGGCCCTGGTGGCTGACCTGTGCGAGCTGATCGAGCGCGCGCGACCGGACACCGTAGTGCTGCCGCATCCGCAGCTCGACCCGCACCCCGATCATGTCTGCGCCCACGACGCACTGCGCGAGGCGCTGGCCGCGTGCCAGTGGCAGCCGCAGACCCTGTTGCTGTACGCCAACCACCTTCATGACAACGACCGCTGGCCGATGGGCGAGGCGGGTGACGGCGTGGCCCTGCCGCCGTTGTTCGAGGCGCAGCCGGGGATGTGCCCGTGGGCACTGCAAGTCTCGCCTGAGCGACAGAGGCAAAAGGCCATGTCTTTGGCTATGATGCACGACCTGCAGCCGCCGGCGCCGCTCAAAAGGCGGGTTCGGCGCCTGCTGCAACAGTATCTGGCTGGTCGCCGTTGGCCGCTATTTGGTAAAAACGAGTTCTTCCGTAAGGCAGTGCGTCGCCACGAACTGTTTTGGGTCGAGACACTGGTCGACAAGAGTAAACCACAGTGAAAGTCCTGTTTCTGGTCCAGAAAGAGCAGCGCGCCATCCTTGATCGGCTGTATGAAGGCATCGCCGCCAGTTGCGAGTGTGATATCCGCTGGCTGACCGACACCGAACAGGACGACCTGCGCGGTTACTTCAAGCAGCATGTGCAGGTCGAACAGTACGACCGCATCCTGTTCTTCTTGCGCTTCAAAAAGGAGATCCGTCAGGTTCGCTTCATCAGCCAGATACCCAATCTGGTCATCCTTGAGCACGATGCCTACCAGAACTACATCCCCTGCAAGTACACCGGCAAGTTCAGCGCGCATTACCGCCGCCTGCCGTGGGCGCGGGTGATCACCTCTGGTGCGGTGGTCACCCGCCGTCTGCAGGACGAAGGCTTTGACGCGGTGTTCGTGCCCAAGGGCTATGACCAGGCGCTGCTGCGCAACGAGAACCGCGAGCGCGATATCGAACTGGCGTTTGTCGGCAGCCTGCGCAGCGTTGCCTATTCCGGGCGCAAGGCCATGCTCGACTCGTTGGCCGAGGTGGAAAACCTGATCATCACCCGCACCAAGTCCGGCGAAGAGTACAGCCAGACCCTCAGCCGCATTCGCTACTTCGTCAGTGCCGATGTCGGCATGGGCGAGTACATGATCAAGAACTTCGAAGCCATGGCCTGTGGCTGTGTGCTGTTCGCCTACGACCAGGGTGATGAAGAAAACCGCGCCCTGGGCTTTGTCGACATGGACAACATCGTGCTGTACCGCGACCTTGCGCAATTGCGTGAAAAACTCGCGGTGCTGCGTGCCGACAGCGCCCTGGCCGAGCGTATTTCCCGCAATGGCCAGGCACTGGCAGAGCAGCGCTTCAGCTTCCACGCCATCGGCCAGGCGATCGTCGAGGCCATGCGTCCCCCTTTGCGTCAGCGTGACAACCCGGGCCCGTGGCAACGTCTGCGTCGCGCCCTGGGTCTATAACGCCCGACCCTAAACCATCGAGGACAACCATGCTTTTCAGTGAAAGCAGCGAGATCACGCTGATGGTGACCAGTTGCGGTCGGTTCGATCTGCTCAAGCGCACGCTCGAGACTTTCGACCGCTTCAACACCGCGCCCCTCCGCGAGGTGTTCATCACCGAAGACGCCGGCGACGAAGCCGTGCGCGAGTGCATCCCCGAACACTGGCGTGCGCACACGACCTTTATCGTCAACAACCCGAAGCTGGGCCAGTTGCGTTCGGTTGACGCCGCGTACGCGCAGATCAAGACGTTCTGGGTGTTCCACTGTGAAGATGACTGGGCGTTCTACCGCCCGGGCTTCATCGAAGACTCCATGGCCCTGCTTGAGGCCGATCCACAGGCCTTGCAGGTCTGGCTGCGCAGCTTTGCCCATGACCTGCAGGTGCACAGCCCGTATGTGTTCCTGCACGAGCGTCAGGTGCACGCCGGCATCCCGTTCTACCAGCTGGGTTCGAACAAACCGGAATGGCAGGGGTTCTCCTTCAATCCGGGCCTGCGCCGGCTGGCTGATTACCAGGCGCACGCGCCGTATGCCTCGCATTCGGGCGAGAAGAGCCTGTCGCGGCTGTATGCCGACGCCAACCGCTACGCACTGATTCTTGAGAACGACGCTGTATTGCACACCGGTTTCGGTGAGCACGTGGAAATGCCCGAAGAGAAGGTCAAGAAGCTTCGGCGCAAGCGTATGGAGCGCATCAAATTGATGGCTGCGCTCGTTATTGGACTGCTGGTTGGATGGATATTGAAGGATGTTTGAAAAGATAGGCAAGGAGGGCGCAATGAGCAGGCAATACTTTGCTGCAGCACTGATCGTGTTTCTGCTCAGCTATGTGTTGATGACGTCCTCGAAGTGGACCAACAACATTTTTTACGCGTTCGTCGCGTTGCCTGGGCTGGTGTTCCTGATAAAGGAGCGCGGCGCGGGATTGTTTGCAAACAAGCTGGGCTGGGCCTGGGTAGTGTTTCTGCTGTGGTTCCTGGTGCCAGCGGCGGTGGCTGGCGATGGGCAGTTCTACAAGCACATCCTCTATGTGACCTTGTTCGTGTTCATTCTGGGCGGGCTGCTCAATCCGGACTTCTTCCGCTCCGAGGCATTCACCCGAGCCCTGTTCTGGGCGCTGTGCCTGTATATCTATGGCTGTGCGGCCTATGCCTACCAGTCTGGCGAGTTCCGCTTCGGCGCGCGAGTAGGGATCCTGCCCGCGCGGCTTGAGAACGTGATCTATGCCAGCATCTGGTTGTTCTGCGCGCTGGCCCTGGCCATGCCAGCGTGGGTCAAGAACCGCCGCTGGGTGGAAGCCTGTGCTGCCGTAGTGCTATCGGTGGTGGCGGTCAGTTTCGTCTTGCAGACGCGCACTGCACTGGTCGGTGCAGCCTTCCTGTTCGCGGCCTGGGCGTGCTACGCGCTGTGGCGCTTCCCCCGGGTTGCCGGGCCTTGGCTGTTGGCGTGTGGGGTGATGGGGGCGATAGCGCTGTGGCTGGTCAAGGATGCGCAGTGGTTCCATAACCTGTTTGCGCGCGGCGACTCGTATCGCATCGAGTTGTTCCAGATCATGGTCGGCGAGTGGCGCAATTGCGGCTGGCTGCTTGGCTGTGGCGTAGAGTTCCAGACCGACAAGCTGCTCAGCGGCGTGATGCCGATTCAGCATCCGCATAACATCTTTGTCGCGATGGGCTTGTACACCGGTGGCGTTTCGCTGGTGCTGTTCCTGATCGTCATGGCCATGACCCTGATCGAAGCGATTCGCCTGCGCGATCCGTGGGGTATGTACCTGGCGTGCGCGCTGGTGATGCTCAATTTCGATGGCAGCAAGCTGATCGGCAACCCGGATGAGCTTTGGCCGCTGGTGTTGTTGCCGGCAGCGATGGTGTTGGGCAGGGTTGTCCAGCAACAACAGCGTGAGCGCTGGAAGCTTGCGCGATCCCTGTAGGAGCGGCCTTGTGTCGCGAAAGGCCCGCAGAGCGGGCCCGACGGCTTCAGCATCGCCGCTGACTTCGCGGGCCAGCTACGCTGGCCTTTCGCGACACAAGGCCGCTCCTACAGGTCGCGGTGAATTCAAGGTTTGCGCGGTTTCAGGCCAGAACCCTGGTCAGCTCTTCGCGGCTACACAGCTGCTGAGCGGCCAGATAGCCGTCGACAAAGCTGCTGTCGCCGGCGTCGAGTAGCCACTGGCGATCCTGAGGATAGCGCAGCATGTGCTTGAAATTGCGCAGCCGCTGCGATTTGCGCAGCGGCCGGCGGAAGATGCGCAGGTCGGCGATGTCGATCAAGCCCAGCTCACCCTCAGGCGTGAGCACCACATTGCCCATGTGCGCCGAGCGGAAGTACACCCCGCGCTCATGCAGAATCGCGATGAACCGGCCCAGCTGCGCACGCAGTTGGTCGTGATCGGCAGGCTGTTCAAGCACCTGGCGCAAGGTCTGCCCAGGCAGTGGCGCATAGTGCACGGCATCGCGCTCGATTGCGCCGATACGGTATACCGCCTTCACCACTGGACACGGAATCTGCCGCTCCTGCAGATGCCGACAGTTGTCGGCAAAGCGCTGCGCATACGGATACCACGCAGCAGAGCTGAGCAGGCGCTTGCGACGAAACAGTTTGAGCATGCTGCCATCGGCCAGGCGCAGGACCTTGTCGCCGGTGCCGTCGGCTTCGAGCACAGTGGCGCCTTCGCGCAGTGCGAGATAACGTGCCTGTTCAAGCGCTTGCATCAAGTCTCCAGAGTGTGGCCAAGGGCAGGGCAGCCGCCTATCTTACCTGCAGCAGGCGGTCGGCAACACCGCGTGTGGTATAATCCCGACTCTTTTTCACCCGACGGATTGTCATGACAGTTCCCGAATCGTCCGCGCCCTCGAGCCTGAAGATCTATTTCCGCCTGCTCAGCTATGTGAAGCCCTATCTCGGCATCTTCATGCTCAGCATCCTCGGCTTCGTGATCTTTGCTTCGACCCAGCCCATGCTGGCCGGCATCCTCAAGTATTTCGTCGACGGCCTGAGCGATTCTCAAGCCGTGCTGTTCCCCTCCGTGCCTTACCTGCGCGACCTGAAACTGCTGCAGGCAGTGCCGCTGCTGATCATTCTGATCGCCGCCTGGCAGGGCCTTGGTTCGTTTCTGGGTAACTACTTTCTGGCCAAGGTCTCGCTGGGCCTGGTCCACGACCTGCGCGTCGAGCTGTTCAACAAGCTGCTGGTGCTGCCCAACCGCTATTTCGACAGCCACAACTCGGGCCACCTGATCTCGCGCATCACCTTCAACGTGACCATGGTCACCGGTGCTGCCACCGATGCAATCAAGGTGGTGATCCGTGAAGGCCTGACGGTGGTGTTCCTGTTCGCCTACCTGCTGTGGATGAATTGGAAACTGACCCTGGTGATGTTGGCGATCCTGCCGATCATCGCGGTGATGGTCAGTACTGCCAGCAAGAAATTCCGCAAGCAGAGCAAGAAGATCCAGGTCGCGATGGGGGATGTGACCCATGTCGCCTCCGAGACTATTCAAGGCTACCGTGTGGTGCGCAGCTTCGGCGGCGAAGCCTACGAGCAGCGCCGTTTCAACGCGGCCAGCCAGAGCAACACCGACAAACAGCTGCGCATGACCAAGACTGGCGCGCTGTACACGCCGGCGCTGCAATTGGTGATCTACACCGCCATGGCGTCGCTGATGTTCCTCGTGCTGTTCCTGCGCGGCGACGCTTCGGCCGGCGATCTGGTGGCCTACATTACTGCCGCTGGCCTGCTGCCCAAGCCGATTCGTCAGCTTTCGGAAGTCAGCTCGACCATCCAGAAAGGCCTGGCCGGTGCCGAGAGTATCTTCGAGCAGCTCGACGAGCCTGCCGAAGTGGACGCTGGCACGGTTGAAAAGGACCGCGTCGAGGGTCGTCTGGTGGTGCGCAACCTGAGCTTTACCTACCCAGGTACCGAGCGCCAGGTGCTGAACGACATCAGCTTTACCGCAGA
Organism: Pseudomonas sp. PGPR N4; assembly: GCF_059693665.1. Taxonomy (NCBI): domain Bacteria; kingdom Pseudomonadati; phylum Pseudomonadota; class Gammaproteobacteria; order Pseudomonadales; family Pseudomonadaceae; genus Pseudomonas; species Pseudomonas sp. PGPR N4. The sequence continues at coordinate 202,967 of NZ_JCAUKV010000002.1, read as the reverse complement.
GCCTGGGCAGATGATCGCCCTGGTTGGTCGCTCCGGCAGTGGCAAGTCGACCCTGGCAGCGCTGATCCCGCGCTTCTATCACCACAATGAAGGGCAGATTCTGCTCGATGGCGTGGAGATCGAAGAGTACAAGTTGCGCAACCTGCGCCGGCATGTCTCGCAGGTCACCCAGCACGTCACCCTGTTCAACGATACCGTCGCCAACAACATTGCCTACGGCGATCTGGCTGGTGCGCCGCGCGAGGCCATCGAGGCTGCCGCCGCCGACGCCTACGCCAAGGAATTCGTTGATCAGTTGCCCAAGGGCTTCGACACCGAAGTCGGCGAGAACGGTGTGCTGTTGTCCGGCGGCCAGCGCCAGCGCCTGGCGATTGCCCGGGCCTTGCTGAAAAACGCCCCGCTGCTGATTCTTGACGAGGCCACTTCGGCGCTCGATACCGAGTCGGAGCGGCACATCCAGGCCGCGCTGGATCATGTTATGCAAGGTCGCACCACGCTGGTCATCGCCCACCGCTTGTCGACCATCGAAAAGGCCGACATGATCCTGGTCATGGACCAAGGCCGTCTGGTCGAGCGCGGTACTCACGCCGAACTGCTTGAGGCTAATGGCCATTATGCCCGCCTGCACGCGATGGGCCTTGATCAGCCAGAGAAAGTCGATATCACCTGAGTCGGCTGTTTCGGGGCCGATCCGGCCCCGATTGTCACCGGAATTGTCCAGGCCAGCTTGGCGCTAAAGCCATCGTCTGGCCTGTGCTAATATCCTGCCCCTGTTAATTTTTCCATATGGGTTGCCCATGAAGTTGTCCATGCCGAGTTTCGATCAAGCCCCGGTGTTGGTGGTCGGCGATGTCATGCTCGACCGCTACTGGCATGGTGGTACTTCACGTATTTCCCCGGAGGCGCCGGTGCCTGTGGTCAAGGTCGAACAGATCGAAGACCGTCCCGGCGGCGCGGCCAACGTGGCCTTGAACATTGCCGCCCTGGGCGCGCCGGCCTCGCTGGTCGGTGTGACCGGCCAGGACGAGGCGGCCGAGAGCCTGAGCAACAGCTTGCAGGCTGCGGGCGTACGCTCGATCTTCCAGCGCATTGCCCACCAGCCGACCATCGTCAAGCTGCGGGTCATGAGCCGTCATCAGCAACTGCTGCGTATCGACTTCGAAGAACCGTTCGCCACCGACCCGCTGTCATTGGGTGTCGAGGTTGAAAAGCTGCTGGATGGGGTCAAGGTGTTGGTCCTGTCCGACTACGGCAAGGGCGCCCTGAAAAACCACCAGAGCCTGGTCCAGGCGGCGCGTGCCCGCGGTATTCCGGTATTGGCCGACCCCAAGGGCAAGGACTTCTCGATCTACCGCGGCGCGAGCCTGATCACGCCCAACCTGAGCGAGTTCGAAGCCATTGTCGGCCGCTGCGTCGATGAAGCCGACTTGGTCGGCAAAGGCCTGCAATTGATGCAGGAGCTGGATCTGGGGGCATTGCTGGTGACCCGTGGCGAACATGGCATGACCCTGCTGCGCGCCGACCACCCGGCGCTGCACCTGCCGGCCCGGGCCCGTGAAGTGTTCGACGTCACCGGTGCCGGCGACACGGTCATCTCGACCCTGGCCGCCGCTATCGCTGCTGGCGAAGACCTGCCCCATGCCGTGGCCCTGGCCAACCTTGCCGCCGGCATCGTGGTCGGCAAGCTCGGTACCGCGGCGATCAGCGCCCCTGAACTGCGCCGTGCGATTCAGCGCGAAGAAGGTTCGGAGCGCGGCGTGTTGACCATCGAACAGTTGTTGCTGGCGATCGACGATGCGCGCGCGCACAACGAGTCGATCGTGTTCACCAACGGCTGTTTCGACATCCTTCATGCCGGCCACGTGACCTATCTGGAGCAAGCCCGCGCTCAAGGTGATCGCCTGATCGTCGCCGTCAACGACGACGCCTCGGTCAGTCGCCTGAAGGGTCCTGGCCGCCCGATCAACAGCGTCGATCGGCGCATGGCAGTTCTCGCAGGCTTGGGCGCCGTCGACTGGGTCATCAGCTTCCCGGAAGGCACTCCAGAAAACCTGCTCAGCCAGGTCAAGCCTGATGTGCTGGTCAAAGGTGGCGACTACGGCATCGATCAAGTGGTCGGCGCCGACATCGTTACCAGCTACGGCGGGACGGTGAAAGTGCTCGGCCTTGTGGAAAACAGCTCAACCACTGCAATAGTGGAAAAGATCCGCAAGAACTGAAAAAGGGCCGCTTAGCGGCCCTTTTCATTCTCGGCATGCCCCGATCCCCTGTAGGAGCGGCCTTGTGTCGCGAAGGGGGGGGCGAAGCGCCCCCCAAATTTCAGCTCCGCCGCCGACATTGCTGGGCCCGCTTTGCGGGCCTCTCGCGACACAAGGCCGCTCCTACAAAGAGCAGTCCGCGTAACTATTTATGCAGCGAAGTCCGCGCCCGAGCCAGCAGAGCCCGCGCCTTGCCCGTCAGCCGCTGCAACCGCGAAGCCGGCCTAGGCTCCACCAGCCCCTGCTGGCGCAGCCAATCCTTCCAGCGCACTCGCTCGTCACGCACCACCCAGCCTTCCTGCCGGGCAAAACTCTCGGCCAGCCAGATCCCACGGGTACTGGCCGGCACCAGGGTATCCTTCTTCAGCGTGAACAGCTCAGCCGTAGGCCGCCCATCCACCAACGGCATCAAGTACAGATCAGGCCGCTTGCGATTAAGCCGCGCCACCAGTTGATCCCCTTCCAGCCGCTCATCCACATGAAACAGACTCAGCGACTTGGCCTCCCGCGGCACCTGCAAGCGCAAGTCATAGATCAGCTGCAACGACGCTGTAGGCAAATGCACATAGGCCCGCGGCTGTTCGATCAACACCAGGTTGCCCGACTGCACCGGCCGCGCCGCCGTCGCCTGTGAGGTGAGCACAAACGGCAACGCCTCCCGATAATGCAGCGCCGCCGCGTAGGGCGCGGGCAACCAGGTATCGTTGAAGCGCCCGCCCAGCCAGCCCTCTGGCGTCTCCATCAGGCACTCTTCGGCTACCTCCTGAATCGCGGTATGCAGCGGCAGGTTCAGCTCCTGCGCCGGCACATAGCCAGAAATCAGCTTGAGCACCACATCGCCACGGTCTTGCCGGCGCTGACGCACCAGCACCCAGTATTCGCGGTTCTGCCACTGCAGCGTCAGCCGCACCGACACGCCCAGGTTGGCCAGCTCAACCACGAAGCGCTCGCTGTCTGCCACCTGCACGGCCTTGCGTCGTTGCAGGGTCTGGGCGAAGTTCAGCGGCATGCCGATGGTCTGATAACTCAGGCCCTCGGCAGTGGCTTCGACATGCAGCGGCAGCGTTTTGAAGTTGCTCGGGTTCTTGCGGATCAGCGTACGTGCCACGAGGCTCCTCCTTGCGCTTGTGTAGCCGTGCCAGCGGCCCTATTGCTGCCTCAAGATACGGGCAACGGTGGCCACGTTATGGGCCAGATGCAGCGGGTTGATGGTGCCGACGATAGCACTGCTCACGCCTGGGTGGGCAAACAGCAGCTCGAAGCTGGCCTGCACCGCATCCACCCCCGGCGCCAGGCAGACATGCCCGCTGGCCAGTGCCTTCTTCACCAGAATGGCTTTGCCATGCTCGGCGGCGTAGTCCAGTACCGGGCGTTCGGTTTGCTCGTTGAGGTTGTAGGTAACCATCGCACAGTCACCCTCCTGCAACGCCTTGAGCCCACCTGCGGCGGTCTTGCCAGACAAGCCAAAACCGAGAATCTTGCCTTCCTGCTTGAGCGCGGCGAGGGTCTGGTAGACCTCTTCCTGCTCGAGGATCGCCAGGTCATTACCATCTGAATGGACCAGCACCAGCTCGATTCGATCCGTTTCAAGACGCTTGAGGCTACGTTCGACCGAACGCCGGGTGTGCGCAGCAGAGAAGTCGAAGTGCGACTGGCCGTCGTTGAACTCTTCACCGACCTTGCTGACGATCACCCACTCGTCACGCTGACCGCGCAGCAGCGGCCCGAGGCGCTCTTCACTGCGACCGTAGGCCGGCGCGGTATCGATCAGGTTGATCCCCAGTTCACGCGCCTGGGCCAGCAGCATGCGTGCCTCGTCGTCGCCTGGGATGGTGAACCCGGTGGGGTATTTGACGCCCTGATCACGGCCCAGCTTGACCGTGCCCAGGCCCAGCGGCGAAACCATCAGGCCAGTGCTGCCCAGCGCTCGGTGCAGGTCATGCAGATCGGGCAGGCTCATGGCAGCAGTTGCTCCCAGGCCGGTACGCCGAGCGCAGGCCGGGGCAGGCCGGACAAGTCAGGCTTGGCTTGAGGGCGAATACCATCGCGTTCGAGCTTGGCCAGCACGTGATCGGCGAAGTCCGGCGCCAGCGCCAGTTTGGTCGGCCAACCGACCAGCAGGCGCTGCTCTTCGGCGAGGAAGGCGTTGTCCGGCCGCACCTGGCCAGACTGCGCTGGCTCGGCCCGATCAACCCGCAGGGTGGCCCAGCGCAGCTGGCTTTGATCTACCCATGGCAACAGGCTGGCGACTTCTTTCTGCGCGGCAGCGATCTGCGCCGCTGGCTCGCGGGCAACGCCATCGGCTTCAGCCAAATCACCACCCAGGTACCACACCCACTGGCCATCCGCGCCGGGATGAGTGGTGACCGTGATGCGCGGCTTGGGCCCACCGCCGAGGCAGTGCGCGTACAAAGGCTTGAGGTTGGGGCCCTTGGCCAGAACCATGTGCAACGGTCGGCGCTGCATGGCCGGTTGGTCCAGGCCGAGGGCCTGAAGCAGCTCGGCGGTGCCACCACCGGCGCTCAGCACGATGCGCTGGGCGTGAATCTCGCGCCCGTCGACACGCAGGCCGACCAGTTCATCGCCTTCGCGCAACGGCTCGATCTGCTCGCCGGCGAGCAAGCTGTCACCGGCCAGCGCAGCGAGGTTGGCGAGCAGGCTGGGCACGTCGATGACCAGCTCGGCGAGGCGATAGACCTTGCCTTTGAAAGCGCGGTCTTGCAGGGCCGGCGGCAGTTGTTCGCCCTTGACCTGATCGACCCGGCCGCGCATGGCCTTGCTGGCAAAAAAGCTGGTGACATTGCCAAGCAGGCCGCCCGGCGACCACAGGTAATGTGCATCGGACAACAAGCGTACCTTGTCCAGGTTCAGCTCGCCGCTGCCGGCCAGCGCCTCGCGCCAGCGCCGCGGCATGTCGGCGATCGCCTCGGAGGCGCCGGTCAGGCTGCCGTGCAGAGCGTACTTGATGCCGCCGTGGATGATCCCCTGCGACTTGATGGTCTGCTCGCCGCCCAGGCTTGCGCGTTCCACCAGCACCGTCGAATAGCCCAGGCGCTGCAGCCGGGCATTGAGCCAGAGGCCTGCGACCCCGGCGCCGACGATCAGTACGTCAGTGGAAATGGCAGATGGCATGCGGGCACCTCAAAGACAGGGACAGGCCAGCAGTATACAGGCTGATGTCTTTGCCGTTGACCGCGCAACGCAGCGGTCAGTGCCCGCTGCTGTTGGAAAATACCTGAATGACCACCACGCCGCCGACGATCATGGCCATGCCGAGCACGGCCGGCAGGTCCAGTTTCTGCCCATAGATGAGCCAAGCGGCGATGCTGATCAGGACGATGCCCAGCCCCGACCAGATGGCGTAGGCAATACCTACCGGAATGCTGCGTACCACAAGGGTCAGCATCCAGAACGCCACGGTGTAGCCGGCGATCATCAGCAACAGCGGCAGCGGCGTACTGAGGCCTTTGACCGCCTTCATCGAAGCGGTGGCGACGACCTCGGCGCAAATGGCGATGGCCAGATAAACATATGCGTTCACGCTGCATTCCTCGATTGATTGGCGGCCATTCTAGGCGATCCGCTTGCCAGCTTTCACGCTGTGTCCGCCGCTTTTATGGCTTGGGCGGACATGGGCAGGCCTTTTCAGGCAGTTCCTAGTAAACTGCGCCGCCATGAACAGAACCCTTTATACCCTGCTGTTTCACTTGGGCCTGCCGCTGGTAGCGCTGCGCCTGTTCCTGCGTGCGCGCAAGGCGCCGGCCTACGGCCAGCGCGTCGCCGAGCGCTTTGCCATCAAGCTGCCGCCGATGCGTCAGGGCGGCATCTGGGTGCATGCAGTGTCGGTCGGCGAGAGCATCGCGGCGGCGCCGATGGTGCGCGCATTGCTCAAGGCCTACCCCGAGCTGGCGATCACTGTGACCTGCATGACCCCTACCGGTTCGGAGCGGATTCGCGCGCTGTTTGCCGATGAGCCACGCATTCAGCATTGCTATCTGCCGTATGACCTGCCCTGGGCGGCGGCGCGTTTTCTCGACCATGTGCGGCCGCGGCTGGGCGTGATCATGGAAACCGAGCTGTGGCCCAACCATATCCACCAGTGCGCCAAGCGCGGCATCCCGGTGGCGCTGGCCAATGCGCGCTTGTCGGCGCGGTCGGCGCGCGGCTATGGCCGCTTCGCCAACCTGACCCGGCCAATGCTCGCCGAGATGAGCCTGATCGCGGCGCAGACCGAAACCGAAGCCGAGCGCTTTCGTAGCCTCGGCGCGCGGCCTGAATGCGTGCAGGTGACCGGCTCGATCAAGTTCGACCTCAAGCTCGACGAACAGCTGCTGCCCCGTGCCCGCCAGTTGCGCGAGCAATGGCAGGCCAGCCAACGCCCGGTCTGGATCGCAGCCAGCACCCATGAAGGCGAGGATGCGCAGGTACTCGAGGCGCACCGCCGCCTGCTGCAGGTGCATGCCGATGCGCTGCTGATTCTGGTGCCGCGTCACCCTGAGCGGTTCAACGCGGTGCATGCGTTGTGTGCCGAACAGTTCGCTACCGTGCGCCGTTCCAGCGCCGAGTTGGTCACCGACGCAACCCAGGTGCTGCTCGGCGATACCATGGGCGAACTGCTGTTCCTCTATGCGCTGGCAGACATCGCCTTCGTTGGCGGCAGCCTGGTGCCAACAGGCGGGCACAACCCGCTGGAGCCGGCCGCGCTGGCCTTGCCGGTGATCAGCGGCCCACACGTGTTCAACTTTCTCGATATCAGCGCAATGCTGAAAGATGCCGGCGCGTTGCACTCAGTTGACGACAGCCAGGCATTGGCCGCCGCCGTGCAGCGGCTGGTCGAGTTGCCGCAGGACGCCAAGCGCATGGGCGAAGCGGGCAGGGCGGTGATGCAGGCCAACCAGGGCGCGTTGCAGCGCTTGCTGGATGGCCTGGCTCGGCTGCTGGGCTAGCGATAGATCGCGGCGCCGAGCGAGCCCGGCGCCGCAGTCGCAGATCAGGGCCGGCGTTCGAAGTTCTTCGCCGCCGCTGCTGCCAGATCCGGCGGCAGGAAGTCCTTGTCCGGGTTGTAATCGGCTTTCAGATAACGGCCCAGGTCGGACAGGTCCTGCGGGCTCAAGGTGCCGGCCGCCTGCTTCAGGCGCAGGTTATCCAGAATGTAGTCGTAGCGGCTGTTGTTGTAGTCACGCACCGAGGTGTACAGCTGGCGCTGCGCATCGAGCACATCGACGATGTTGCGGGTGCCGACCTGATAACCGATTTCGGTCGCCTCCAGCGCACTCTGGTTGGAGATGATCGACTGCTTGCGCGCCTGCACCTGTTCAACGTCGGTATTCACCGCGCGGTGCAGGTTGCGGGTGTTTTCCACCACCTGGCGGCGCAGGCTTTCGCGCTGCTGCTCGCTCTGGCTCAAGCGCTGATAGGCCTCGCGAACTTGCGAGCTTGTCAGGCCGCCGCTGTACAGCGGGATGTTCAACTGCAGGCCGATGCTGGTCTGTTCGACGTCGCCGCCGTAGCGCACGCCGGGCTGCGGTGCCGGGTTGGAAAAGCCCAGCGCATCGTTGTCACCCTTCTGGTAACGCGCCACCGCGTCGACCGTCGGGGCATGGCCGGCCTTGCGCTGGCGCAAGGTTTCTTCGGCGGCATCGACAGCGTAGTTGGTCGCCTGCAGGTTGAGGTTCTGCCGTGCGGCGGTCTCGACCCAGGCCTTGGCATCGTTGGGCATCGGCACCTGGATCGGCAGGCTGTGGACCACGCCCTGCAACGAGCCATAGTCGCGGTTGGTCAGCGTTACCAATGCCTCGAAGGCATCTGCTACCTGGCGTTCGGCGATGATCCGGTTGGCCCGCGCCGTGTCGTAGCTGGCCTGCGACTGGAGCACGTCGGTCTTGTCCGACAGGCCGACGTCAAAGCGCTCGTTGGACTGATCCAGCTGGCGCTTGAGGGCGGCTTCCTCGGCTTTGGTCGAGGCCAGATTGTCTTGTGCGCGCAGTACCGAGAAATAGTTCTCGGCGGTCTGCAGAATCAGGTTCTGCTCGTTGGCCGACAGCTCCAGCGCCGCCTGCTCGTTGACCGCTTCGGCGGCTTGCAACTGGAACCAGCGATCGGCGCGGAAGATCGGCTGCGACAGGGTCGCGCTCCACGAATTGCCGCTGCGATTGGAGGTGATCGCCGGCTCGTCGAGCTTGGTGCGGGTGTTCATCATTTCGGCACCCGCCGACAGGTTCGGCAGCAGCCCGGCGCGGGCCTGCGGCACGATTTCGCGGCGTGCGCCATAGTCGGCGCGGGCAGCGGCAAGGTCGGCGTTGTTGCTGGCCGCTTCCTGATAGACGCTGATCAGGTCGGTCTTCACCGGCGCGGGCAGGTCAGCCGCCCAGACCACTCCGTTGGACGCACAAGACACGGCAACCGCCAGTGAAAGTTTGCGCAGCATAGGGCAATCCTTGTACGAGTTTTAATTACTGAACCGTTGAGTATCGGTGCGCCAGTGTAAGGCTGCGCACGGCCGGCAACAATCGCTGATTGGCGCCTTTGATCGCCGCGCTGCAAGCACCCTTGGCTTTGCGCGCAACTCCAGTCTAGACTGCGCATGTTCTTGTCGGGGTGCCTTGATGCAAAGGCTGAGATCGGAAGTTTCCGGATCCCGTTGAACCTGATCAGGTTAGCGCCTGCGTAGGGAACAAGATTTCTCGCTTTCCCGGCGAGTCTCTTGTGTCAGGTCCGGGATTTGTCGAGCAGCGCAGCCGCGCATTGGCATTCCAGGTATCCGGCACTGCACCCATCAAGGGTGTGTCCGCGTCATTCAGGTTCTCCCCGACATTCCGCCGCTAGGAAGCTGTCTGGAGCCTGTGATGAGCAAACAAGAAAAAGCGATCAACCTCAGCGAATCGGCGCAAGTCGATCAGCAGTCTGTGCAACCCTTCACCCGTTCGCGCAAAGTGTATGTCCAGGGTTCGCGCCCGGATATCCGTGTCCCCATGCGCGAAATCAGCCTGGATGACACCCCTACCGACTTTGGCGGCGAAGCCAATGCGCCGGTGCTGGTGTACGACACCTCGGGCCCGTATACCGACCCTGCTGTCAGCATCGATGTGCGCAAGGGCCTGGGCGATGTCCGCTCGGCCTGGATCGACGCGCGGGGCGACACCGAACGCCTGGAGGGCCTGAGCTCGAACTTCGGCCAGCAGCGCCTGAGCGATGCCGAACTGACCAAGCTGCGCTTTGCCCACGTGCGCAATCCGCGCCGGGCCAAGGCCGGCGCCAACGTTACGCAGATGCACTACGCGCGGCAGGGCATCATTACTGCCGAGATGGAATACGTCGCCATCCGCGAAAACATGAAGCTGCAAGAGGCCCGCGCTGCCGGCCTGCTTGAGCAGCAGCACGCCGGCCACAGCTTCGGCGCCAGCGTGCCCAAGGAAATCACCGCAGAGTTCGTTCGCGACGAAATCGCCCGTGGTCGCGCGATCATCCCGGCCAACATCAACCACACCGAACTCGAACCGATGATCATCGGCCGTAACTTCCTAGTGAAGATCAACGGCAACATCGGCAACAGCGCGCTGGGGTCGTCCATCGAAGAAGAAGTGGCCAAGCTGACCTGGGGCATCCGCTGGGGTTCGGACACGGTCATGGACCTCTCCACCGGCAAGCACATCCATGAAACCCGCGAGTGGATCATCCGCAACTCGCCGGTGCCGATCGGCACCGTGCCGATTTACCAAGCGTTGGAAAAGGTCGGCGGCGTTGCCGAAGACCTGACCTGGGAGCTGTTCCGCGACACCTTGATCGAGCAGGCCGAGCAGGGCGTGGACTACTTCACCATCCATGCCGGCGTGCTCCTGCGCTACGTGCCACTGACCGCCAAGCGCGTCACCGGCATTGTCAGCCGTGGTGGTTCGATCATGGCCAAGTGGTGCCTGGCGCATCACCAGGAGAACTTCCTCTACACTCATTTCGATGAAATCTGCGAAATCATGAAGGCCTATGACGTCAGCTTCTCGCTCGGCGACGGCCTGCGTCCGGGCTCGATTGCCGATGCCAACGACGCCGCCCAGTTCGGTGAGCTGGAGACCCTGGGCGAACTGACCAAGATCGCCTGGAAGCACGACGTGCAGTGCATGATCGAAGGTCCCGGCCATGTGCCGATGCAGTTGATCAAGGAGAACATGGACAAGCAGCTGGAATGCTGCGACGAGGCGCCGTTCTACACCCTCGGCCCGCTGACCACCGACATCGCGCCGGGCTACGACCACATCACCTCGGGGATCGGTGCGGCGATGATCGGCTGGTTTGGCTGCGCCATGCTCTGCTATGTCACGCCCAAGGAACACCTCGGCCTGCCGAACAAGGATGACGTCAAGACCGGCATCATCACCTACAAGATCGCCGCCCACGCCGCCGACCTTGCCAAGGGCCACCCCGGCGCGCAGATCCGCGACAACGCGCTGTCCAAGGCGCGCTTCGAGTTCCGCTGGCAGGACCAGTTCAACCTTGGCCTGGACCCGGACACCGCCCGTGCCTACCACGACGAGACCCTGCCCAAGGAGTCGGCCAAGGTCGCTCACTTCTGTTCGATGTGCGGGCCGAAGTTCTGCTCCATGAAGATCACCCAGGAAGTGCGCGAGTACGCTGCCAATCAGCGTATCGAGGCGGTCGACATGTCGGTCGAGGAGGGCATGCGCGAGCAGTCCGAGCGCTTCCGTCAGACCGGCAGCCAGCTGTACCAGAAGGTGTGATGCAACTGGGGCTGCTTTGCAGCCCTTCGCGGGTAAACCCGCTCCCACAGGTTTAGGCGGCGCTGCAAAACCTTGTGGGAGCGGGTTTACCCGCGAACGAGCGCGAAGCCCTCGCATCTCCACAATAACTCCGGCGAGCATCAACTATGACCACCCCCAGCAACTTCTCCCCCGATCAGCCGATCCCCGCCAGCCAGCGCCTGTTTGGCGGGCGGGACCTGTTTGTCCTGTGGTTCTCCCTTGGCACTGGCTTGATGGTGCTGCAGGTCGGCGCCATGCTTGCTCCAGGCCTGGGCCTGGCCGGCGCGATGCTGGCAATCGTGCTCGGCACTGCGGTTGGCGTGCTGCTGCTGGCTGCCGCCGGGGTGATCGGCAGTGACACCGGCCTGTCGGCCATGGGCACCTTGCGCTTGAGCCTTGGCCGGCACGGCGTGCGCCTGCCGGCAGTGCTCAACTTGCTCCAGCTGATTGGCTGGGGCTCGTTCGAAATCATCGTCATGCGCGACGCCGCCAGCCTGCTCGGCGCGCGGGCGTTCGGAGCCGATAGTGCCTGGACCAACCCGCTACTGTGGACGCTGTGCTTTGGCGCGTTGGCAACGCTGCTGGCAATCTGCGGCCCGCTGACCTTCGTGCGCAAGATCTTGCGCAAGTGGGGTATCTGGCTATTGATCGGCGCCTGCCTGTGGCTGACCTGGAACCTGTTTGCCAAGGCCGATCTGAGCGCTATCTGGCAGCGTGCCGGCGATGGCTCGATGTCGCTGGCAGTCGGTTTTGACATCGTCATCGCCATGCCGCTGTCGTGGTTGCCGTTGATTGCCGACTATTCGCGCTTCGCCCAGCATGCGGGCCGCGTGTTCAGTGGCACCGTGCTCGGTTATCTGCTTGGTAATGCCTGGCTGATGAGCCTTGGCGTTGCCTACACCCTGGCCTTTGCGCCAAGCGGTGAGGCCAATGCCCTGCTGCTGGCGCTGGCCGGCGCCGGCTTGGGTATCCCGCTGTTGTTGATTCTGCTGGATGAGACCGAGAACGCTTTTGCCGATATCCATTCCGGCGCGGTCTCCACCGGCTTGCTGCTGCCGATCAAGGTCGAACACCTGGCCCTGGCGATCGGCCTGCTGTGCACGCTGATCGCCTGCCTGGCGCCGCTGGCCCAGTACGAGAACTTCCTGCTGTTGATCGGTTCGGTGTTCGCGCCGCTGTTCGGCGTGGTGCTGACGGACCACTTCGTGATCCGCCAGCGCCAGTTGCCGACCCGTGTCGACGGCTTGCACTGGCAGGCGCTGCTGGCCTGGGCGGTGGGCGTCGCGGCCTATCATGGCATTGCCAATCTGGCCCCGGAGGTCGGTGCAACCCTGCCGGCGTTGGTGCTGGCAGGGCTGCTGTACGGGCTATTGAGTGTCAGCCGCGGCCGGGAAACAGCTCAGGCTTGATCACGCCATTCAGGCGCGGGTAGGGGATCTTCAGCTCGACGTGGCCCATGGAGTAGGGCGCGATGGCATACACCTCGTACTTCACCACGACCGCACCGTAGGTCAGGGCGATGTGCGGGGACTTCTTGAACGGCCAGGTCTTGACGAATTCGGCGTCCTTGTCCATGCCGGTGCTGATCATCCAGGCGCGGTGCGACTCTTCGACGGTTTTCCAGAAGGTGTCTTCCTGGCCTGGCACCAGCATGTCCTGCAGGGTCAGGACCTTGTCCTGCTTGCGCGAGTAGTTGATGAACGCGCGGCCGGGCATGCCGTGGGCGCCACCACTGTCGAGGTAGCTGGACAGCTCGATGATCACCAAGCCGTCATGCTGTTCACGTACCTTGGCTTGCAGGTAGCTGCTGTTGCGCTTGTCGGCGCTGGCCAGGTACTGATCCTCGTAGGCCTTGAGCGAGGTCGGCGCGCTGCTGCGGGCGTTGTCGGTGGTCAGTTGCAGCAGGCGGCTTTCGACGATGGCATCGAGCTTGGGCAGCGCCGGGAAGTGCACGGTGTCGATGTTCACCAGCGGGCAGTCGCTGGCACTGCAGCCCGGCTTGACGTGCTCCCAGGCATCGCGCTTGACCTCGAGTGGGGCCCGGTAATTGGGCGCGAACAGGCTCTGGCAGGCGCTCAGTGCCACCGCCAGCACAGCCACGGAAGTCAGTTTGACTAGCGTCATGATGATCCTTGCAGAACTTGGATAGTCGGCCTTGGACCGTCGGCAAAGCCGTCGGTTCGCCACTAAGCTAACAGACATGACGCACCCGCTTCCAGCAGCCTGAACGGTCAACGGAAAGGGGTGAAACCCGGTCAAACGCAGAGTAGGATGGCGCGATGCGGTAGTTGAGGTAATGAGGATTTCCATGACAGACACGTCCAATTCGGTGCCCAAGACGGTTGAGATCGTCAAGCGCGAGAACTGCTTCCAGGGCTTTTACAAGCTCGACAAGCTGCACCTGCGCCATGAGCTGTTCGCCGGCGGCATGAGCCGTGAGATCAGCCGCGAGCTGTTCGTGCGCCACGATGCAGTGTGCGTGCTGCCGTACGATCCGCTGCGCGACGAGGTGGTGCTGATCGAGCAGTTCCGCGCTGGCGCCATGGGCAAGGTGGCCAATCCCTGGCTGATTGAAATGGTCGCGGGCCTGATCGACAAGGACGAGCAGCCTGAAGAGGTTGCCCATCGCGAAGCCGAAGAAGAAGCCGGCCTGACCTTCTCGGCCCTGTGGCCGATGACCCGCTACTTCCCATCGCCGGGCGGCAGCGACGAGTTCGTGCATCTGTTTCTCGGCCGCTGCGTCAGCGAAGGTGCCGGCGGCTTGCATGGGCTGGAGGAAGAGGGCGAGGATATCCGCGTGCGCGCCTGGTCGTTCGAGGACGCCCTGCAGGCGGTACGTGACGGGCGCATCTGCAACGCGGCCAGCATCATCGGCCTGCAATGGCTGGCGCTGAACCGCGACGAAGTACGGGGGATGTGGAAGTGAACCTGCTGCGCGAGCGTTATCGGGTCGATCTGGTCGGACTGCAAAGTGCCTGCGAGGCCAACTACGCTCGCTTGATGCGCCTGCTGCCGGACATGCGTACTACCCAGAGCTCGCGGCGCATCGGTATGACCCAGGGCGACCAGATGCTTGGCGTGCTGGTGCTGGACGTGCTGCTGACGTGCCCATACACCACCACCCTGCGCGTGCGTCAGGAACATAGCCTGCCCTGGCTGCCGGTGCCGCAGTTGGAAGTGCAGGTGTACCACGATGCGCGCATGGCCGAAGTGGTCAGCGCCGAGCATGCACGGCGCTTTCGCAGCATCTACCCGTACCCCAACGAAGCCATGCACCAGCCCGACGAGAAGGCCCAGCTCAATCTGTTTCTCGGCGAATGGCTGAGTCACTGCCTGGCCTGCGGCCATGAACTGGCGGCAGTACGCTGAAAATGTGATGCGAGTCGGCTTCGCCGGCTTGCGTGAAAGCTGTCAGCGGCGATAATCGCGCAGAACTCGCTCGAGGAGACGGCCGTTGCCGCAGCCCAACCATCCCCACGCACCGATCAATGTCGTGCAACTGACCGACGCCCATCTGTTTGCTGATCCGGCAGGCACCCTGCTGGGCCTGAATACCCGCGGCAGCCTGCAGCATGTGATCGACCAGGTGCATCGCGAACAACCTGCAATCGACTTGCTGCTGTGCACCGGCGACCTGTCGCAGGATGCCAGCGCGACGGCCTATCGCGCCTTTGCCGAGATGACGGCGACGCTGCGCGCGCCAGCCCGCTGGCTACCGGGCAACCATGATCAGGCGCGAGTGATGGCCGAGGTGGCGCAAGGTACGGATTTGTTGCAGTCGGTAACCGATGTGGGCAACTGGCGCATCATCATGCTCGACTCGGCAGTGGTGGGCGCGACCCATGGCCTGCTCGCGCCGGCGCAGCTTGCCGTCCTCGATCAAGCCCTGAACAGTGTCCCCCAGCGCCATTGCCTGATCTGCTGTCACCACCAGCCGGTGGACATCGGCTGCGCCTGGATGGCGCCGATCGGCCTGCGCAACAGCGATGAGTTGCTGCAACGGGTGCAGGCTCACCCGCAGGTGCGCGCGGTGCTCTGGGGGCATGTGCACCAAGCCTTCGAGCAGACGCGTGACGGCGTGCGCTACATGGCCACACCGTCGACCTGCATCCAGTTCGCCCCGGGTAGCGTTGACTTCAAGGTCAGTGAAGAGTTGCCGGGATACCGCTGGCTGCGCCTGCATGCAGACGGTCAGCTGGAAACAGGCGTAGAGCGGGCGCTGGATTATGTGCTGCAGCTGGATTTCAACAGCCCCGGTTATTGAGCGCGCAGCCCCCAGCGACCTTGAACAATGTATTACGAAAATCCCGAAGCAGCGCCAATGCTCGGCGAACACGCTACACTGCGCGTCCCTGCGCCCCAACTGGCGGGCGCGCCGCAGCAGACACTGGGGGCAGCATGTCGGGTTCCATCCTTTATATACACGGCTTCAACAGCTCGCCGCTATCGACCAAGGCGCGCCAGCTTGAGGCTGTTATGCAGCAACTGGGCCTGGCTGGCCAGTTGCGCATCCCCGCGCTGCACCATCATCCGCGTGAGGCGATTGGCCAGCTCGAAGCCGCCATTGCCGAGCTGGGCGCCCCCTTGCTGGTAGGCAGTTCGCTGGGCGGCTACTATGCGACCCATCTGGCCGAGCGGCATGGCCTCAAGGCCCTGCTGATCAACCCGGCGGTAGCGCCGCACCGCTTGTTCGACGGCTACCTGGGCACCCAGCGCAACCTGTATACCGATGAGCCCTGGGAGCTGACCCTGGACCACGTGCAGGCCCTGGCCGAGCTCGAAGTGGCGCCGCCAACCGACGCCGCGCGCTACCAGGTGTGGTTGCAGACCGCCGATGAAACCCTCGACTACCGCCACGCCGCTGCCTACTACCAGGCCTGCGCGCTGCGTATCGAAGCCGGTGGCGACCACAGTTTCCAGGGCTTCACCAAGCGCCTGCCGGCGTTGCTGGCTTTTGCCGGCATTGCCCGCGAGCAATATGCGGCGCTCGATTTTTCTGTATTTTGATTTTTCGCATTCACCAGACTGACGACGAGAACCCATGGCCAACCCCAGCGCTAGCGCCTATAACGCCGACGCCATCGAAGTCCTCTCCGGCCTCGATCCGGTGCGTAAACGGCCCGGTATGTACACCGACACCAGCCGGCCCAACCACCTGGCCCAGGAAGTCATCGACAACAGTGTCGACGAAGCCCTGGCCGGCCACGCCCGCTCGGTGCAGGTCATCCTGCATGCCGACCACTCGCTGGAAGTCAGCGACGATGGCCGGGGCATGCCGGTCGACATCCACCCAGAAGAGGGCGTCTCGGGTGTCGAACTGATCCTCACCAAACTGCACGCCGGCGGCAAGTTCTCGAACAAGAACTACCAGTTCTCCGGTGGTCTGCACGGCGTTGGTATCTCGGTGGTCAACGCCTTGTCGACCCAGGTTCGGGTGCGGGTCAAGCGTGACGGCAACGAATACCAGATGACCTTCGCCGACGGCTACAAGGCCACCGAGCTGGAAGTGATCGGTACGGTCGGCAAGCGCAACACCGGTACCAGCGTGTATTTCAGCCCAGATCCGAAGTACTTCGACTCGCCGAAGTTTTCCATCAGCCGCCTCAAGCATGTGCTCAAGGCCAAGGCCGTGCTGTGCCCGGGCTTGTCGATCAGCTTCGAAGACAAGGCCAGCGGCGAGAAAGTCGAGTGGCACTACGAAGACGGCCTGCGATCGTACCTGGTCGATTCGGTCAGCGACTTCCTGCGGCTGCCCGACGAGCCGTTCTGTGGCAGCCTGGCCGGTAACAAGGAAGCGGTCGACTGGGCCCTGCTGTGGTTGCCCGAGGGCGGCGACAGCGTGCAGGAAAGCTACGTCAACCTGATCCCGACGGCGCAAGGGGGTACCCACGTCAACGGCCTGCGTCAGGGCCTGCTGGATGCCATGCGCGAGTTCTGCGAGTTCCGCAACCTGCTGCCGCGTGGGGTCAAGCTGGCGCCGGAAGACATCTGGGAGCGGATCAGCTTCGTCCTGTCGATGAAGATGCAGGAGCCGCAGTTCTCCGGCCAGACCAAAGAGCGCCTGTCCTCGCGCGAGGCGGCGGCGTTCGTCTCCGGCGTGGTCAAGGATGCCTTCAGCCTGTGGCTCAACGCGCACCCCGAACTGGGCATGCAGCTGGCGGAGCTTGCCATCAGCAACGCGGGTCGCCGCCTCAAGGCGAGCAAGAAGGTCGAGCGCAAGCGCATTACCCAGGGCCCGGCACTGCCCGGCAAGCTGGCCGACTGCGCTGGCCAGGACCCGATGCGCTCCGAGCTGTTCCTGGTCGAGGGTGACTCCGCCGGCGGTTCGGCGAAGCAGGCGCGAGACAAGGAATTCCAGGCCATCCTGCCGCTGCGCGGGAAGATCCTCAATACCTGGGAAGTCGACGGCGGCGAAGTGCTGGCCAGCCAGGAAGTGCACAACATCGCCGTGGCCATCGGTGTCGATCCGGGTGCCACCGACCTGTCGCAGCTGCGCTACGGCAAGATCTGCATCCTCGCCGACGCCGACTCCGACGGCCTGCACATCGCCACCTTGCTCTGCGCCTTGTTCGTGCAGCACTTCCGGCCGTTGGTCGAGGCGGGCAACGTCTACGTCGCCATGCCGCCGCTGTACCGCATCGACCTGGGCAAGGAGATCTACTACGCCCTCGACGAAGCGGAGCGTGACGGCATTCTTGACCGTTTGGTCGCCGAGAAAAAACGCGGCAAGCCGCAGGTCACCCGCTTCAAGGGCCTGGGTGAGATGAACCCGCCGCAGTTGCGCGAAACCACCATGGACCCGAACACCCGGCGCCTGGTGCAGTTGACTCTGGATGACGTCGAGGCCACCTGCGAGCTGATGGACAAGCTGCTGGCGAAGAAGCGCGCCGGTGATCGCAAGAGCTGGCTGGAAACCAAAGGCAACCTGGCTGAGGTCATGGTTTGATTGTTCGGTTGCTTGCCGCAGTACTGGCCCTGGTCGCTTTGCCGAGTCTGGCGAGCGACTGGCCGGAGCTGAAGCTGAGCAGCGAGCACGCCATTGACGGTATGCCCAGCGGCAACCTCTCGGGCCTGGCGATGTGCCGTGGCGCGCTGTGGGGTGTATCCGACCGCGATGACGACCGGATCTACCGCTTCGAGCAGCGCGATGGCGCCTGGCAGGCCGAAGCGATGCCCTTCAGCGCGCCGCCGGTGCCTGACAGTGGCTTGCCATTAGGCTTGAAGGTGCGCAGTTGGGCGGTCGCCGCAGTGCGCGGTGGTGAATTGGACTTTGAAGGTATCAGCTGCGATCAGGCGGGTAACTTATACTTGGTCAGCGAATCCCATGCGGCGGTGCTGCAGCTGCCGCTGCAAGGTGAGCCGAACTGGTTGAAGATCGACCCGTTGATGGTTGGCCGGGCACGTGCCAGCGGCATGCTGCTGCGCTTCAATGGCTTGTTCGAGGGGTTGGTGATCAACCCTGCGGGCGATCGCCTATGGCTGGCCGCCGAACGGGAACGGCGCGGCCTGGTTGCGTTGCAACGCCAGCAGTCGCTGTGGACCTGCGTGCGCAGCTGTGTGCTGTTCAGCGAGGCTGGGGTCGAGATGCAGCCGCCGCAAGTGGACAAGCCGCGGCCGGTGTCGCGCGATTTTGCCGACCTGGCGCTGTATGCCGGCAAGCTGTTTACCCTGGAGCGTAATGCCTACCGGGTATGCCGGCGCGACGTGGACAGCGGCGCCGTCGAACGCTGCTGGTCGTTTGCCGCCGATGCGCTGACCGAGGCGCGCCGCTATGACCAACTGTTTGGCGTCGCCGAAGCCTTGATCATCGATAACGAGGGCGCCTGGATTGGCGTGGACAACAACAACGGCGCCCGCGGCGATGGCGAAGTACGGCCGATCGTCTGGCGCTTTGCTGCGCCACAAGGCGGCTGGAGTGGCAAACCATGAGCCAGCCGGCCGGCAAGCGCGCGGGCAGGGTGCTGATGATTCTCGCTTGGGCGGCGGCGATGTTTCTTGCCACGCGCTTTTTTGGCGTCTGGGAGGATCAGCAGCGCAACCCCAATGCGCAACCCGAGTCGGCCCATGGTGACGGTTTCATCGAAGTTCGCTTACTGAGCAATGGTCAGGGCCACTTCGTCGCCGACGGCGCAATTAACGGCCAGACCGCACACTTCATGCTCGACACCGGCGCGACCGATGTCGCCATCCCCGAGTCGCTGGCCAAAGGCCTTGAGCTGCAACGCGGTGCGCCTGTGCTGGTGAGTACCGCCAATGGCCGCACTGAAGGCTACCGGACCCGTCTGGACAGCCTGCAACTGGGTGATATCCGCCTGCAGGGCGTACGCGCCCTGGTGGTGCCCGGCCTTGACGGCACAACCGTGCTGCTCGGCATGAGCGCCCTCAAACAACTTGAATTTACCCAGCGCGGCGGCAGCATGCTGTTGCGCCAGAACCTGAAATGACGAGGCCCGCATGAGCGACTCACTGGAACTCAGTCTCGACGGCGTCGAGCGCCGTTCCCTGGCTGACTTCACCGAACAGGCCTACCTCAACTACTCCATGTACGTGATCATGGACCGCGCCCTGCCGCATATCGGCGACGGCCTCAAGCCTGTGCAGCGGCGCATTGTCTATGCCATGAGCGAGTTGGGTCTGGATGCCGATTCCAAGCACAAGAAGTCGGCGCGTACCGTCGGCGACGTGCTCGGCAAGTTCCACCCGCACGGCGACTCGGCCTGCTATGAAGCCATGGTGCTGATGGCGCAGCCGTTCAGCTACCGCTATACCCTGGTCGACGGCCAGGGCAACTGGGGTGCGCCGGACGATCCGAAGTCGTTCGCGGCCATGCGTTATACCGAGGCGCGCCTGTCGCGCTACTCCGAAGTGCTGCTCGACGAAGTCGGCCAGGGCACGGTCGACTGGGTGCCCAACTTCGACGGCACTCTGCAGGAGCCGTCGGTTCTGCCGGCGCGGCTGCCGAATATCCTCCTCAACGGCACCACCGGTATTGCTGTGGGCATGGCCACCGATGTGCCGCCGCACAACCTGCGCGAAGTCGCCAGCGCCTGTGTGCGCCTGCTCGACGAGCCGAAAGCGACCATCGAGCAGCTTTGCGAGCACATTCAAGGCCCGGACTATCCGACCGAAGCCGAGATCATCACGCCGCGTGCCGACATCTTGAAGATGTACGAGAGCGGCAAAGGCTCGATCCGCATGCGTGCGGTGTACCGCGTCGAGGATGGCGACATTGTCGTCACCGCCTTGCCGCACCAGGTCTCCGGGGCCAAGGTGCTCGAGCAGATCGCTGCGCAGATGCAGGCCAAGAAGCTGCCAATGGTGGCTGACCTGCGCGACGAGTCCGATCATGAGAACCCATGCCGAATCGTGATCATCCCGCGCTCCAATCGGGTCGATGCCGACGAGCTGATGCAGCACCTGTTCGCCACCACTGATCTGGAAAGCAGCTACCGGGTCAACGTCAACATCATCGGCCTCGACGGCCGGCCGCAACTGAAAAACCTGCGGCTGTTGCTGCAGGAATGGTTGCAGTTCCGCGTCGGCACCGTGCGCCGGCGCCTGCAGCACCGCCTGGACAAGGTCGAGCGGCGCCTGCACCTGTTGGACGGCTTGCTCACGGCGTTTCTCAACCTGGATGAAGTTATCCACATCATCCGTACCGAAGAGCACCCCAAGCAGGCGTTGATTGCCCGCTTCGAGCTGACCGAAATCCAGGCTGAATACATCCTCGAGACGCGCCTGCGCCAGCTGGCTCGCCTGGAAGAAATGAAAATCCGCGGTGAGCAGGACGAACTGCTTAAAGAGCAGGCCAAGCTGCAAGCCCTGCTGGGTAGCGACGCCAAGCTGAAAAAGCTGGTGCGCAGCGAGCTGATCAAAGATGCCGAGAAGTATGGCGACGACCGTCGCTCGCCAATTGTCGAGCGCAGCGAAGCCAAGGCACTCTCGGAAAACGAGCTGATGCCGACCGAGCCGGTCACCGTGGTGCTTTCGGAAAAAGGCTGGGTGCGTTGCGCCAAGGGCCATGACATCGATGCCACCGGGCTTTCCTACAAAGCCGGTGACGGCTTCAAGGCCGCTGCGGCGGGGCGCTCCAACCAGTTTGCCGTGCTGATCGACTCCACCGGGCGCAGTTATTCGGTGGCCGCGCACACGTTGCCCTCGGCCCGTGGCCAGGGCGAGCCGCTGACCGGGCGGCTGACACCGCCGCCGGGGGCGACCTTCGAGTGCGTGCTGCTGCCCGAGGACGACGCCCTGTATGTGGTGGCCTCCGACGCGGGTTACGGCTTCGTGGTCAAGGGCGAAGACCTGCAGGCCAAGAACAAGGCCGGCAAGGGTTTGCTCAGCCTGCCCAACGGCGCCAAGGTGATCCCGCCGCGGCCGGTGAGCAACCGCGAGCAGGACTGGCTGGCAGCGGTGACCACCGAAGGCCGCTTGCTGGTGTTCAAGGTCGCCGACCTGCCGCAGCTGGGCAAGGGCAAGGGCAACAAGATCATTGGCGTACCGGGCGACCGGGTTGCCAGTCGCGAGGAGTACGTCACCGACCTGGCCGTCATCAGCGAGGGGTCGACCCTTGTATTGCAGGCTGGCAAGCGTACCCTGTCGCTCAAACCAGATGATCTGGAGCATTACAAGGGCGAACGCGGTCGGCGAGGCAGCAAGCTGCCCCGCGGCTTCCAGCGCGTCGATGGGCTGCTGGTGGAAGCTTCGAGCTAACCAGGCGAGTCGTCTGAACCGGCACTTTCGGCGTTGTTCGCGGCGGAACTACTGGAGTCGGACGACCTTTTCGCGGATGATAGGCGCTCGCGGCGCCGGCGTGGCCGAGCGCCCCAAAGACTCTACATGTGTATCACTGCGGTATGCCGAATGGCTGCCACCTGGATGGGATGATGAAATTTCCGCGCTTTCCATTTGCGCTGTTGATGACCGGCCTGCTGGGCCTGGGCGGGTGCAGTGTGCACCAGCCGGTAGCCCTGTATCAGCTGGACAGTGGTGAACCTGGCCAGCCTTCGCAGAGTGCCGGTATGGCTGTGGTGCTGGGCCCGGTTTCGGTGGCTGACTACCTGCAGCGCGAGACCTTTTTGCAGCGCCAGGCAGACGGCAGCCTGACTTCGGCGACGGACGGTCGTTGGGCGGGCAGCCTGTCTTCGGATATTGACCAGCTGCTGGTGCGCCAGCTGGCCTGGCGTCTGGACAGCCAACGGGTGGTGCTGGCGCCGGCGAGCAGTGGTTTTGCGCCGGACGTGCAGGTGCTGCTGTCGATCACTCGGCTGGATTCGGGCAAGGATCAGCCGGCCATTCTGGATGCACAGTGGCGCCTGCTGGATCGCCGCGGCAATGTGCGTGACAACCGCATAGTGCACCTTGAGCAACCGCATGAGGGCAGCGAGTCTTCCCAGGTGCAGGCGCAAGGGCAGTTGTTGCAGAAGCTGGCCGAGCAGTTGAGCAACGCGGTCAAGCCGCTGGCCAATCAGCCGGCCCTGGCTGAAGAAACCCGCAAGAAGCCGGCGGCGCCGGTGCAGGTCAAGAAGACCCCAGAGAAGTCGAAGATCCCGATTGCTTCGCCGGTGCGTACCGATATGGAAGTGTTCAGGTTCTGAGTTTGAATCGAGGCGCTTGCAAAGGCCGCCCCTGAAGAGATCTGTGGGGGCGGCCTTTTTGTTTGTGCGGGTTGTGGGAGCGGGCTCACCCGCTCCCACAGGGTGGACCAATCCTCAGGCCCGGCGCTCGTGCATGCGCGCCAGTTGCCGCTCCAGCATCGACGGGTACGGCTCCATCAACCGCTCGACACAGCATGCACCCTCAGGGCTGGCAATCGGGCGGATGCGGGCGCGTTGGCGGACCAGCGCATCATCGGTGATCTTGCGCTCGACCAACAGCAGGTTGCGGCTGTGCTGCGACAGGGCCAGGGCATCCTGGGCTTTTTCGGTCATCAGCAGATCGACCTGCTCGAGTCCTTGCAGGTCATCACCCACGGTCAGCCCCAGTTGCAGCTGCAAGGTGATGCCGCTATCGGCCACTTCGATCTGCAGGGCATGGCCCAGGGCGCGCAGCAGCTCGCCGCAGCAGATGGCATTGGTCAGGTAGTCTTCACCCGTCTCGCGGCTGTGGAACAGCAGCAAGGTGCTGCCGTCGGTCAGGGTGAAGGTTTCACCTTCATACAGCGAAGCAGCCTGCTCGAGGCAGTCGCGATAACGTTCGAGCAGCTCGGTCAGGCGCGTGCGCGGCAGGCGGCGCAGTTGCTCCTGCGAACCCAGCTGTACGGCCAGTACGGCGCTGTACTGCGGTTCGGTCGAGACGGGCGCGGCCACAACCGGCTTGGCGCTGCTTTGCTCGACGTCGATCAGGCCGGCAAAGGCTTCATCGTCTTCCTCATCCTGCTGGGCAATAGCCCGGCTGCGGGCAGCGACACTGGTGGTTGCCGGGGCGTGATCAAGGTCGGCGAAGTCATGCTCGTCGTCGTGCTCTTCCTCTTCTTCCGGCTCAGGCGGCGGCGGTGGCGCGAGGCGGGCATGCAACTGACGGGCAAGGTCGCCGATCTCGTCCTGACGATCGATGGCCGGGGTGTACGGGTGGGGATCACGCAGCCAGACCCGCAGCTGCAGCAGCGGCGTGGAGATGTAGCGGCCCAGGCGCAGGCTCAGGGTCAGGGCCAAGACCAGCAGGATCCCCGCCAGAATACCCATGCTCTGCAAGCTGATCAGCATCGGTTGCTGGAACTCGCTCATGTCCAGGCTGATGCGCAGTTGCCCGGCGGTCACGTCCTGAAAGGTGATCTTGGTCTGGTACAGGCCTTCGGCTTCACCCAGCAGGGTATTTTTCGGGCGCTGACCGGCCTCGGCGAGGATGCGGTTGTCGACGCTGTAGATGGCGGCGTGGGCCACCAGCGGGTTCTTCACCAGATTGCCCAGCAGCACGTTGAGGCTGAGGATGTCGTTGGACACCAGCAGTTCGGTCGCCGAGGTGGCCGTCTGGATGGTCAGGCTCTGCCCCAGGGCGTCCGCCTGCTCATGCATGGCCTGCTTGAACTGCAGGCCCATCACGCAGGCATAGATCACCAGCGCCATGGCCACCAGGAAAATATTGGTGCTGGCGATACGCAATGCCAAGGGTACGCGGCGTTGGCGCAGAGCATGGAACAGCATCAGGAAGAAGTTATCGGATTTAACTGGCGTGGGCCGGTTCACAGAGCGCGGCTCTTTATGACGAGAAAGTGCTGCGCAGTATAGCGACCCGGCATTTGTCGGCAAAGTGCAAGTGGCGCCCGATAGTCACCGAAAGTCGGTAGAATGCGCATTTTTCATCGAAGTCGGAGCCAGGTTGTGCGCGAAATCGTTCTGATCAACATCACCGGTGAAGACCGCCCAGGTCTCACTGCCGCCATCACCGGCGTCCTGCTCCAGGGCGGTGTGAACATTCTCGACATCGGCCTGGCCGTGATGCACGGCACTTTGTCGTTCGGCATCCTCGTCGATATCCCGGATAACGAAGTCGCCACGCAGTTGCTGCACAGCGTGCAGAGCAAGGCCCACGAGCTCAATCTGCAGGCACGCTACACACCGATTTCCGAGGCTGACTACCAGCACTGGGCCGATGGCCAGGGCGACGCCCGGCAGATTGTCACCTTGCTCAGCCGCAAGGTCACCCCCGAGCAGCTGCAGCGGGTCAGTGCGATCATCAGCCAGTATGGCCTGACCATCGAGCGCATCGAACGCCTGTCGGCGCGGGTGGCGCTGAACGCCGACAGCGAGCACGGCAAAGCGTGTCTGGAGATTTCTGTGCGCGGCGAGCCGAGTGATGCTCAGGCCCTGCGTGCCGCGTTCTTCACGTTGTCTGAAGAGCTGGCCGTGGATATCGCCTTCCAGAAGGATGACCTGTTCCGCCGCAACCGCCGGCTGGCGGTGTTCGACATGGATTCGACGCTGATCGAAGCCGAAGTCATCGACGAGCTGGCCAAGGCCGCCGGCGTCGGCGAGCAGGTTTCCGCCATTACCGAGCGGGCCATGCGCGGCGAGCTGGATTTTCGCGCCAGCTTCAAGGAGCGCATGGCGTTGCTCAAAGGCCTGGACGTTAAGGTACTGGACGAGATCGGCGCATCGCTGCGCTTGACCGAGGGCGCCGAAAACCTGTTCGCCGAGCTCAAGCGCCTGGGTTACAAGACCGCCATCCTGTCCGGTGGCTTTACCTACTTCGCCAAGCAGGTACAGGCGCGGCTGGGTATCGACTATGTGTTCGCCAACGAGCTGGAAGTGGTCGACGGCAAGGTCACAGGCGTGGCCATCGAGCCAATTGTCGATGCCCAGCGTAAAGCTGACCTGTTGCAGGAGCTGGCCAGCAAGGAAGGCCTGCAACTGGCACAAACCATCGCTGTAGGCGACGGCGCCAACGATCTGCCCATGCTGTCGCTGGCAGGGCTGGGCGTGGCCTTCCGCGCCAAACCACTGGTGCGCCAGTCGGCCAAACAGGCGATCTCGACCCTTGGTCTGGATGGAGTGCTGTATCTGCTCGGCTTGCGCGACCGCGACGCTCGCGGCTGATCTGAGGCTGTAAGGGGCCGCTTTTGCGGCTCCGACAAACTAAAAGGCCCCGCATGGTTTGCGCCATGCGGGGCCTTTTATTAGGCGGCGGATCAGACTGCGGTCGGTACCGCCAGCAGTTCACCCATGCGCACGGCAGAGCCGGCACCGAGGCTTTCAGCCCACTTCACCTGCTCCGGGCCAAACAGCACGATGGCAGTGGAGCCCAGCTTGAAACGGCCCAGTTCGGCGCCTTTTTCCAGGTGGATCGGTGTGCGGCTGGCTTCGTCGTAGCGGAAGGTCTTCAGCTCACGCTTGGGCGGCGTGACCAGCCCGGCCCAGACGGTTTCGATCGAAGCCACGATCATCGCCCCGACCAGCACCACGGCCATCGGCCCGCGCTCGGTATCGAACAGGCAGACCACGCGCTCGTTGCGGGCAAACAGCTCCGGTACGTTTTCGGCAGTGGTCTGGTTGACCGAGAACAGCCGGCCTGGCACGTAGACCATCTCGCGCAGGGTGCCGGCCAGCGGCATGTGCACGCGGTGGTAGTCCTTCGGCGACAGGTAGATGGTGGCGAACTCGCCGCCCATGAACGGTGCGGCCAGCGCCGGATCGCCGCCGAGCAGCTCCAGCGCGCTGTAACCATGGCCCTTGGCCTGGAAGATGCGGCCGTGCTCGATCGGGCCGAGTTGGCTGACGGCACCATCGGCCGGGCACAGAATGGCCCCTGGAGTTTCATCCAGCGGGCGCGCACCTGGCTTCAGGGCGCGGGTGAAGAAGGCGTTGAAGTGCTCATAGGCGCTGAGGTCTTCGACCAGCGCTTCGGACATGTCGACCTGATAACGCTTGGCGAACCAGGCGGTGAAGGCATTCTTGAACCAGCGCGCGCGGCACTCGGCAACACAACCGGCCAGGCGTGACAGCAGATGGTGCGGCAGCAGGTACTGACTGATGATGAACAAACGCGATTTCATTGAATTTCCTTAAACCTCTACGGGCGTGTCCGGATGGTTGCCCCATTCGCCCCACGAGCCGGCGTACGCCTTGACCCGGGGGTAGCCGAGGGACTTGGCCACCAGATAGGTAAAGCCTGAACGGTGATGGGTCTGGCAATGGGTGATCACTTCCTTGTCGGGAGTGATACCCAGATTTTGCAGGATCTCGGCCATGTCCTTGCGGATGCGCAGGTGGTCATTCATGTCCATGCCTGCGGTCCACTCAAAGTTGACGGCGCCGGGGATGTGCCCGCCCTTGGCCGCGAGCACTTTCTCGCCCCGATATTCACCCGGCGCGCGAGCGTCCCAGATGGCCAGGTCGGCAGCGCCGAGGCGGCTCTGCAGGTATTCGCGGGTGGCGGTCGGCTCGTCGTTTATGGTCAGGCTGACCGAGCCGGTGGCGCTGGCGGGCGTCTCGGTCGACAGCTGATCAGCCGGCCAGGCCTGGATACCACCGTTGAGGTAGTGATACTGCGCATGACCGATGACATCCAGCAGCCAGATGAAACGCCCGGCCCAGCCACCGCCTTCGTCGTCGTAAACCACATAGACGGCATCGTCACGATGGCCGAGTTCGGCGAACAGCTTTTCCAGGTCGGCGCGCGCCGGCAGTAGCCCAGGCGCCGGCGGTTGGCCCAGCTGGCTACGCTTGGGGTCGACGAAGCGCGCACCGGGTACGTGGCCGCTGCCATAGCGGTTGGCGCTGGTCAGGTCGACCACGATCAGCGCGGGCGAACCCAGGCGTGGCAACAGGTCTTGCGCTTCGATAACCAGCGGCAAGCCGGAAAAATCAGTCATCCACAGTCTCCAGGTGGAACGCGAGGGGGCGATTGTAGCGTAAGGCTCAGCTACTGCGGGTGGCGAAGGTAGCCAGAGCGCGCTCGATACACTGGGCGGTCTTGCCCAGTGCCTGCACGCTGACGTCGGCCAGCGGGCGGCCCGCCTGATCGGCAAGCAGCAGCATGATCACCTGGCCATTGACCGCCAGCGAGCGCAGCAGCAGGTGCTCGCTGGGGAACAGGGCATTGATCGGCGCTGGCAGCAGGGCGGCGAACTGGGCGTGGTTGTCCGGCGTCAGGCGCAATTGCCCGGCCTGACTGGTCAAGCGTTTTAACAGTTTGTTCTGTTTGACTGCCAGGTTCAGTGCAGCTGCTTCCTTGGGCAGGCCAGCAGTCTGCTGCACGCGCAAGGCATCAGTAGCCTTGTCGTAGGTCAGCAGCAGTACCCGCTGCATGCCGCAGGCGAGCAGTGCATCGCGGGCGTGGGTAGCCAGGTGCACGGCATTGCTGAAGCGGCTGGGCTGGGCCAGCATTTCGGCGCACAGCGAGCGCCAGCGCTCCAGGTTTTCTGCAGGCGGCGGCGGTGGTGTGAGCATGTCCGGGTGCGGACGGCGCTGCTGCCATGGCCAGATCAACGCTTCGGCCGGGTGGAACAGGGCGTGGCGGGCGTGATGGCGGGCACTCGCTGCGGCTTGCTGGTGAACCTGCTGCTGGACGTCGTCCAGCGAGGTCTGCAAATACAGCGCGGTCAGCAGTTGCCAGCGCAGCAGGTGCGGGTTGTCCCAGCCGACTTGCGCCGCCAGTGCCAGGCCGTTGGCCAGCAATACGGTGTTGGCCGGTTGGTTGAACCAGCGGCGCAGGCCTGGTTCTTCATCCAGCCGATGCTGCTGCTCGAGGCTGTCCGTCTCGCGGGCAATGTTGAATACCTGAGCCAATTGTTCGCGTTCGCTGGTAAGCAGGCGGTAGCCCTGGGTTACCCACTCCGGCAGGCGCCAGTGCAGGGCGACCGCCTGGCACAGCTCCATCAGGCGTACGCCAAACAGCTCGATCTCGACCTCGGCAGCGTTTTCGCCCTTGTGGATAACCCGCAGCTCCCAGGTGTCGAGCAGCTTGGGGTAGGTCACGGCCATCGGCCACAGCGGCGACAGGAACAGCAGGCTGCCCCAGTGAATCTCCTGCCACAGCCGCGCCAGGCGGCTGGCGAACAGGCCACTGGCCTGCTGCGCGGCATGCTGGCTGATCAACAGAAACTGGCGCAGTACCGGCGGAATGTCATCGCCGGGCAAGGCCGGCAGGCGCGCCAGCAGCTGTGCGCTGCGCTCAAGTCCGAGGCGATTGAGGGCAACTTCGAGGCTCTCGGCCGGCTCGGCCTGGCTGGCGTTGGCCGAGTGATTGGCCTCACGCATGACCGACAGCACCAAGGCGGGGCTGTCCTGCATCAGTTCGGCGATGTCGCGCAATGACCGACGGTTGTCATTGATGGCCGCCAGTACCCGGTCGTGGCTTTCCTTGGGCACGGGCAGGCGCACGTCATCCAGCAGTTTTATCCAGCGGTCTAAAGTGCGTGGCGTCTGACTTGGTACCTTGGTTTCAATTGGCATTTTGACATCAGTCCGAACTGGCTTTTCACTTGGAGTGGCTATAGTCTGGCGCAGTTCTGCCGATAAGTAGAAGAAGAGTTTTCAAGCTCCCGTCCCCGACCCTGACCTCGACTTCAAGTGCTTTGAACCTATGGCTAAAATTATCGGCATCATCGTCGTCTTCGCGAGCGTGATCGCAGGCTACGTGCTTTCCCACGGCAAGATTGCGGCGCTGATCCAGCCGTTCGAAGTGCTCATCATTGGCGGGGCTGCGTTTGGCGCGTTCCTGCAGGCCAACCCTGGCTACATGACCATGCACGTGATCAAGAAGTCGATGAAGATGTTCGGCTCGCGCTTCACCCATACCTTCTACCTGGAGGTGTTGGGCCTGGTCTACGAGATCCTCAACAAGAGCCGCCGCGAAGGCATGATGGCGATCGAAGGCGATATCGAAGACGCCTCGGCCAGCCCGATCTTCGCCAAGTACCCGGCAGTGCTGGGTGATGAGCGCATGACTGCGTTCATCTGTGACTACCTGCGCATCATGTCCACCGGCAACATGGCTCCGCACGAGCTCGAAGGCCTGTTCGACATGGAGCTGCTGAGCCTCAAGGAAGAACTCGACCACCCTTCGCACGCGGTCACCGGGATCGCCGACGGCATGCCTGGCTTCGGTATCGTTGCGGCGGTACTGGGTATCGTCGTCACCATGGCCTCGTTGGGTGAGGGCGACCAGGCTGCCATCGGCATGCACGTAGGTGCGGCGCTGGTGGGTACCTTCTTCGGTATTCTTGCTGCGTACGGTTTCTTCGGCCCACTGGCTACCTGCCTGGCTCACGATGCCAAGGAAGAGGTCAATCTGTACGAGTCGATCAAGGCGTCGCTGGTGGCTTCGGCCTCGGGCATGCCGCCGTCACTGGCCGTGGAATTCGGGCGCAAGGTGCTGTACCCCAAGCACCGTCCGAGCTTCGCCGAGCTGGAACAAGCAGTTCGCGGTCGCTGATTCATGGAAAACAATCAGCCGATAATCATCAAGCGCGTCAAGCGCTTTGGCGGCGGTCACCATGGCGGCGCCTGGAAGATCGCCTTTGCCGACTTCGCGACGGCGATGATGGCGTTCTTCCTGGTGCTGTGGCTGATGTCGACGGCCACCCCAGAGCAGAAGATCGCCATCGCCGGCTACTTCAAGGACCCGATCGGCTTCTCCGAAAGCGGCACGCCCTATGTGATTGACCTGGGTGGCTCGCCGGAGCTGGCGCCGGACAAGACCATCAACCCTGAGGTGAAGTCCGAGCCGACGCCCGACACCAGTGTGCAGCTGGACAAGGATCAGGTCGAGACCATGGCCGAGCAGGTTGAAAAGGAACGCCTGAACCTGCTCTTGCAGGAGCTGCAGAACAAGGTCGAAGAAAACCCGCAACTGCAGAAGTTCAAGGATCAGATCCTGTTCGAGATCACCCAGGACGGCCTGCGTATCCAGATCATGGATGCCGAGAACCGGCCGATGTTCGACATCGGCAGCGCGCGTTTGCAGCCGTACTTCGAGGACATTCTGCTGGCCATGGCCGACACCATCAAGGCGGTGCCGAACAAGATCAGCGTCAGCGGCCACACCGATGCCAAGGCCTATGCCGGCAGCGGTGACTACGGCAACTGGGAGCTGTCGGCCAACCGTGCCAACGCTGCGCGACGTGCGCTGGTGGCGGGTGGCTATCCGGATGATCAGGTGGCGCGGGTGGTGGGTTATGCCTCGTCGTCGCTGTTCGATCGCAAGAACCCGTTCAACCCGGTCAACCGGCGCATCGATATCATCGTTCTGACCAAGAAGGCCCAGCGCAATATCGAGGGCGAGCAGGGCACTCCGGATGCACCGCCGGCATCTGACGCACCCGCGGCGCCAGGCTCGGCAGCGCCAGGTGCAGCAGCGCCCGCTGGTGCCGGCGAGGCGCCGATGCAGCCGCGTGAGCTACGGCAGAAGCTCAATATCTTCGAGGACGGTACCTTGAAGATGGACGAGCCGAAGGAATAACCGCCTGCGGCACAGCAAAAAAGGGCTGCAAAGCAGCCCCGACTTACCTGCCCCAGCTGTTAATAGCTGTCATCGGTCAGGCTGGCGATGATCGAGCGGTAGCTGTGCATACGCTGTGGCTTGATCCGGCCTTCGTCCAGCGCCTTGAGCAAGGCGCAGCCTGGCTCGCGGTCGTGCTTGCAGTCGCGAAAGCGACAGGTGCCGAACAGTTCGCTGAACTCGATGAAGCCGGCTTCGACATCATCGCGGCTGACGTGCACCAGGCCGAATTCACGGATACCGGGGGAGTCGATCAGGTCACCGCCGTTGGGGAAGTGATAAAGCCGCGCCGTGGTGGTGGTATGGGTACCCTGGCCAGACCACTCGGACAGATCACCCACCCGCGTGTGCGCCTGCGGCAGCAGGCTGTTGACCAGCGACGACTTGCCGACACCGGACTGGCCGACAAACACGCTGACGTGGCCATCGAGCATTTTCTGCAACTGCTGCATGCCGTCGCCGTGGTGCGCCGACACCTCCAGCAGGGGGTAGCCCAGGTCGCGATAGACCTCGAGCAAGGCATTCAGCGCCGGTGCATTTTGCTCGTTGATCAGGTCGGCCTTGTTCAGCAACAGCAACGGGCGAATGCCGGCGTGCTCGGCGGCGACCAGGTAGCGGTCGATCAGGTTGGCGTGGGGCTCAGGGGCGGGGGCAAAGACGATCACGATCAGATCGACGTTGGCGGCTACCGGCTTGAGCACGCCCTGGTTGTTGGGGCGGGTCAGCTCGGTCGAGCGCGGTAGTTGCGCGACGATGACGCCGATGCCCTGGTTGCCTGCTCGCCATACCACGCGGTCACCGGTGACCAGTGCAGGCAGGTTGGCGCGCAGGTGGCAGCGGAAGATCTGGCCAACTGTGTCGCCGTCCTGGGCTTCGACTTCGACTTGGACGCCAAAGTGGGCGATGACCAGGCCGAATTGCTCGGGTCCGAGGTCGCCGCCTTCCAGTTCCTGCAAGACGTGCTGCTCGCGTTTGGCGGCGCGCTCGGCGCGTTCGCCCTGGATTTTTTCGATGCGCCAGTTTTGGCGGCGGTTGAGCTGGCGTTTGGCCATGAATGTTCCGTGGTGGCTTGCGGTTGGAAAACGGCTGACAGTTTAGCATGCTCCTGTTGTGGCCTATTCGTTAACCTTGGTTGGGGAGGTGCCTGTGGAATCGTTGAACACAGTGAATTAGCGAGCAAAGCCAATTACCCGGTCGGGCCACTAAGCTACTATGACGGCCTATCTCAGGAGCCCTTCATGGACAACACACAGAACCTGATCTGGATCGATCTGGAAATGACCGGTCTGGATCCGGACAGCGACGTCATCATCGAGATGGCGACCATCGTCACCGACAGCAACCTCAACACCCTGGCCGAAGGCCCGGTGATCGCCATTCACCACAGCGATGAAGTGCTGGCGCGCATGGATGAGTGGAACACCCGAACCCACGGCGGCTCGGGCTTGACCCAGCGTGTGCGTGACAGCCGTATCAGCATGGCCGAAGCCGAGGCCCAGACCATCGCGTTTCTGCAGCAGTGGGTGCCGAAGGGCAAGTCGCCGATCTGTGGCAACAGCATCTGCCAGGACCGGCGCTTCCTGTACCGCCACATGAAGTCGCTGGAAAGCTACTTCCACTACCGCAACCTCGACGTTTCTACCCTCAAGGAACTGGCTGCACGCTGGGCCCCTGAGGTGCGCGACAGCTTCCAGAAGGGTGGCACCCACCTGGCGCTGGACGATATTCGCGAGTCGATTGCCGAACTGCGCCACTACCGCGAACACTTCATCAAGTTTTAAGCCTGCTGCGCCGGCTGACGATAGTCGGTGCGCCCCCTTCTGGTGCGGGGTGCAACTGGGTAGACTGCGCGCCTTTCTCGCACGGACTCGCACCATGTTGCTGATGCTCTACCTCGTCGCTATCACCGCCGAAGCCATGACCGGGGCCTTGTCCGCCGGCCGTCGCGGCATGGACTGGTTCGGTGTGGTGCTGATCGCCTGCGTGACGGCGCTGGGTGGTGGCTCGGTGCGCGACGTGCTGCTGGGGCACTATCCGCTGACCTGGGTGAAACACCCCGAGTACCTGGTGCTGACCAGCTTTGCCGCACTGCTGACGATCTTTATCGCGCCACTGATGCGCCATCTGCGCTCGCTGTTTCTGGTGCTCGATGCGCTGGGGCTGGTGGCGTTTACCCTGATTGGCTGCATGACTGCGCTGGAGATGGGCCAAGGCCTGCTGGTGGCGTCGATCAGTGGGGTGATCACCGGGGTCTTCGGCGGGATTCTGCGCGATATCTTCTGCAACGACATCCCGCTGGTGTTTCGCCGCGAGCTGTATGCCAGCGTGTCGTTTGCGGCGGCGTGGTTCTATCTGGGCTGCGTGCACTTCAATCTGCCGGCCGAGCAGGCCACGCTGCTGACTCTGTTTGGTGGTTTTCTGGTGCGTTTGCTGGCGATCCGCTTTCACTGGGAAATGCCCAAGTTTCACTATAACGACCAGCAGTAGTCACTCAGTTCGCTGGCTGCGCCTGCCGTTCTGCGTGCTGGGCCAGCGCCCACTCGACATGCTCGCGGACCAGTTCGGACGGGTGCTCGCGGCGTGCCTGCAGCGCCTCCAGCACCGGAATGGTCGACGGTGCGTTGCCCAGCCCGACGGCCAGATTGCGTAGCCAGCGTTCGTAGCCGGCGCGGCGCAGCGGCGAGCCTTCAGTATTGCCCAGAAAGGTCGCCTCATCCCACATGAACAGTTCGGCCAGGCCGGCATTGTCCAGGCCGTGACGCGGCTTGAAGTCGTTTTCCTGGGTGGGGCGGGCGAAGCGGTTCCACGGGCAGACGATCTGGCAGTCATCGCAGCCAAACACCCGATTGCCGATCATCGCGCGCAGCTCGACCGGGATCGCCTGCTTCAGCTCGATGGTCAGGTAGGAAATGCAGCGCCGTGCGTCGAGTACATACGGGCCGACGAAGGCATTGGTCGGGCACACGTCCAGGCACGCCTGACAGCGGCCGCAGTGCTCGCTGGTCTGGGCTTCATCCACCGGCAGCGGCAGGTCGACGAACAACTCAGCCAGAAAGAAGTAGCTGCCGGCCTTGCGGTTGAGCAGCAGGGTGTTCTTGCCGATCCAGCCCAGCCCGGCCTCCTGCGCGATGGCTTTCTCCAGCACCGGCGCGCTGTCGACAAAGGCACGAAAGCCGAACGGGCCGATGTCTGCCTGAATGCGGTCGGCCAGGTGCTGCACGCGTTTGCGCACCAGCTTGTGGTAGTCGCGGCCCAGCGCGTAGCGCGACACGTAGGCTTTTTCCGGCTGTGCGAGCACCTGCGCCATGCGCGTATCGCCGGGCAGGTAGTCCATGCGCAGCGAGATCACCCGCAGTGTCCCCGGGATCAACTGCTCGGGGTGGGAACGTTTGCTGCCATGCGCGGCCATATAGTCCAGCTCGCCGTGATAGCCGGCGGCAAGCCAGCGCTCCAGGTGCTGTTCATGCTCGCCCAGGTCTACACCAGCGATACCGACGTGGGCGAAGCCGAGTTCGCGGCCCCAATCCTTGATCGATTGGGCCAGCGCGGCGAGGTCAGGAATACAAACGGACATGGATGGGCAAGGCATTACAGGCTCAGGTGCGTATAATTCTGCCAGACATCGGAGCCTTTGACCCCATGCCCCAGACCAAACACCCCGACAACGCGGTAAAAACCCTCAGCCGAGGCAACCTCGCCCGGCTGCCAGCGCGCCGTGCAGACGCGCACAAGACCGACTTCGGCCATGTGCTGGTGGTCGGTGGCGACCTCGGCACCGGCGGCGCCGCGCTGCTCAGTGGCGAGGCCGCGCTGCGCTGTGGTGCTGGCCTGGTCAGCATCGCCACGCGCCCTGAGCATGTTTCAGCGGCGCTGACCCGGCTGCCTGAGACCATGTGCCTGGGCGTGTCATCGGCCAATCAGCTGATCGAGGTGTTGGCCCGCGCTTCCGTGCTGGTGGTCGGCCCCGGGCTTGGCCAGGCCGCATGGGGGCGCAGCCTGCTGTCGGCTGTGGCCAACAGCGATGTGCCGCAGGTGTGGGATGCCGATGCGTTGAACATGCTCGCCAGCAGCCCGTTGGCCGTGCCCGGCGCGAGCATCCTCACCCCGCACCCAGGGGAGGCGGCGCGCTTGTTGGGGATTTCCACCGAGGCGGTGCAGGCTGACCGTGCCGGCGCTGCGCGCAAGCTGGCGCGCAGGTACGCCAGCATCTGCGTGCTTAAAGGCGCGGGTACTCTGGTGGCTGATCCGGACGGACAGTTGGCGCTGTGCCAGCGAGGCCACCCGGCGATGGCCGGTGCAGGGCTGGGCGATGTGCTCACTGGTGTGCTTGGCGCATTGCTGGCGCAGGGTCTGGATGGCTGGTCGGCGGCATGCCTGGGCGTGTGGCTGCATGCCTGCGCTGGCGAGCGCCTGGGCGTGAAGGGCAGGGGCCTGGCAGCCAGTGATCTGCTGCCGGTCATTCGTGAATTATTGGAGGAGCATTCAGCGTGTCAGGTGTAACCCTGTTTCTGCTCGACGAAGAAGCCACTGTGGCCTTCGGCGCGCGACTGGCCGAAGTGACCGGCGGTCATGGCGTGATATTTCTCGAGGGTGACCTCGGCGCCGGCAAGACCACCCTGTCGCGTGGCCTGATCCGTGGCCTGGGCCATACCGGGCCGGTCAAGAGCCCGACCTTTACCGTGGTCGAACCCTACGAAATCGGCGATGTGCGGGCGTTTCACTTCGACCTGTACCGGCTGGTCGATCCGGAAGAGCTGGAGTACCTGGGCATTCGCGATTACTTCGAAGGCGATGCCCTGTGCCTGTTCGAATGGCCCGATAAAGGTGCGGGCGTTTTGCCAAAGCCCGACCTGACCATTACCATAAGCCCGCAAGCGGGCGGACGCTCGCTTAACCTGTTGCCGCAGGGCGCTCGTGGCCAAGCCTGGTGCACCGCGCTGGCCAACAAAATTCAACAGTAAATGGGGTTAGGTATGCGCATACGCGCACTGGTCGTCGTTGTCGGTCTGCTGCTCAGCGCAGTGACTGTCAACGCTCTGGCCGCCACACAAGTAAAAAGCATGCGTCTGTGGCGCGCGCCGGACAACACACGACTGGTGTTCGACCTCTCCGGGCCCGTGCAGCACAGCGTGTTTACGCTGAGCGCACCGGATCGGCTGGTTATCGATATCAATGGTGCGACCCTCGGCGCGCCGCTCAACGTGGCCACCTCCAACACCCCGATCAGCAGTGTCCGCTCGGCGCAACGCACGCCGACCGACCTGCGCGTGGTCATCGACCTGAAAAAGGCCGTCACCCCGAAAAGCTTCGTTCTGGCGCCCAATGCCCAGTACGGTAACCGCTTGGTGGTCGACCTGTACGATCAGGAAGCCGACGCCATCGCGGCCACTACGCCGACGCCCGCGCCGACGCCGGTGCAGCCGCCGGCCACCACGCCGGCCATCCCGGTAACGCCGACCCAGCCTGCGATCAAGCTGCCGCCAGCACCGAGCGGCAAGCGCGATATCGTGGTTGCCATCGACGCCGGTCACGGCGGCGAAGACCCGGGCGCTTCCGGCTCGCGCGGTCAGCACGAAAAAACCATCGTGTTGCAGATCGCTCAAGAGTTGCAGCGCCAGATCAACAGCGAGAAAGGCTACCGCGCCGAGCTGACCCGTACCGGCGACTACTTCATCCCGCTGCGCAAACGCACCGAGATCGCCCGCAAGAAGGGGGCAGACCTGTTCGTTTCGATCCATGCCGACGCCGCGCCGTCGAAGGCCGCCTTTGGCGCTTCGGTGTTCGCCTTGTCTGACCGCGGCGCTACCTCGGAAACCGCGCGCTGGCTGGCCGACACGGAAAACCGCTCCGACCTGATCGGCGGTGCCGGCAACGTCAGCCTCGACGACAAGGACCGCATGCTCGCCGGGGTTCTGCTCGACCTGTCGATGACCGCTACGCTCAGCTCCAGTCTGGATGTCG
Organism: Pseudomonas sp. PGPR N4; assembly: GCF_059693665.1. Lineage (NCBI taxonomy): Bacteria > Pseudomonadati > Pseudomonadota > Gammaproteobacteria > Pseudomonadales > Pseudomonadaceae > Pseudomonas > Pseudomonas sp. PGPR N4. The sequence goes on along the minus strand of NZ_JCAUKV010000002.1, from coordinate 166,057 downwards.
GGCAAAAAGTGCTGGGCAACATGGGCCGCATCACCTCGCTGCACAAGCGCCGGGTCGAGCAAGCGGGCTTCATGGTGCTGAAATCGCCGGATATTCCGTCGATCCTGGTCGAAACCGGATTTATCTCCAACGCCAACGAAGCCGCCAAGCTGGCTACCAAGAGCCACCAGCAGGCGCTGGCGCGCTCGATCCACACCGGCTTGCGCCAGTACTTCCAACAGAGCCCGCCGCCTGGCACCTACATCGCCTGGCTGCGTGACAGCGGCAAGATTGCCCAAGGCCCGCGTGACCATACCGTGCGTCCGGGTGAAACCCTGGCGATGATCGCCGTGCGTTACCAGGTCAGCGTGGCTGCCCTGCGCAGCAGCAACAGCCTGAAAACCGATGAGCTGAAGGTCGGCCAGCATCTGGATATTCCGGGTACCACCCTGGCGTCGCAGCAATGACCGGTGGTTCGCGGATCGAGCTGCTCAGCCCGCGGCTGGCCAACCAGATTGCTGCCGGCGAAGTAGTCGAGCGACCTGCGTCGGTAGCCAAGGAGCTGCTGGAAAACAGCTTAGACTCCGGTGCCCGGCGCATCGATGTCGAGGTCGAGCTGGGTGGCACCAAGCTGCTGCGTGTGCGTGACGACGGCAGCGGCATCTCCCCGGATGACCTGCCGCTGGCCCTGGCACGGCACGCCACCAGCAAGATTCGCGAGCTGGAAGACCTTGAAGGCGTACTCAGCCTGGGCTTTCGGGGTGAAGCACTGGCGTCGATCAGTTCGGTTGCACGGCTGACCCTGACCTCGCGCACCGCCGATGCCAGCGAAGCCTGGCAGGTCGAGACCGAAGGCCGCGACATGACCCCGCGGGTACAGCCTGCGGCGCACCCGGTCGGCACCTCGGTAGAAGTGCGCGACCTGTTCTTCAATACCCCGGCCCGGCGCAAGTTCCTCAAGGCCGAGAAAACCGAATTCGATCACCTGCAGGAAGTCATCCGTCGCCTGGCACTGGCACGCTTCGATGTCGGCTTCCACCTGCGTCACAACGGCAAGAGTATCCTCAGCCTGCACGAGGCCGCCGATGATGTGTCGCGGGCGCGGCGAGTCGGCGCGATCTGTGGCCCGGGCTTTCTTGAGCAGGCGCTGCCGATCGACGTCGAGCGCAACGGCCTGCGCCTATGGGGTTGGGTCGGCTTGCCGACCTTCTCGCGCAGCCAGGCTGACCTGCAGTACTTCTTCGTCAACGGCCGGGCGGTGCGCGACAAGCTGGTGGCCCATGCGGTACGCCAGGCGTATCGCGACGTGCTGTTCAACGGCCGCCATCCGACCTTTGTGTTGTTCCTTGAGCTGGAGCCGAACGGCGTCGACGTCAACGTGCACCCGACCAAGCACGAAGTACGCTTCCGTGAAGGGCGTACGGTTCACGATTTTCTCTACGGCACCCTGCATCGCGCGCTGGCCGATGTGCGCCCGGAAGGTCAGGTGGCCGCCCCTGCCGCAGCCGCCGAGCTGGTGCGTGCTGGTGGCCAGCTGGCTGGCGAGTTCGGCCCTCAGGGCGAGATGCGCCTGGCCACGCCTGTGCTCGAACAGCAGCAGCCTGCTCCAGCCGGCTCCGGCGCTGGTGCGGGTTACCAGTACCAGTACACGCCGCGCCCCTCGCAGCCACTGCCGGTGGCCGAAGCGCAGGCCGCTTACCGCGAATTCTATGCGCCGCTGAACAGCGCCGCGCCGGTCGCGCTGCCCGACGGCCAGGGCGATATACCGCCGCTGGGCTACGCCATGGCGCAGCTCAAGGGCATCTACATCCTTGCCGAAAACGCCCAAGGCCTGGTGCTGGTCGACATGCATGCCGCCCACGAGCGGATCATGTACGAGCGGCTCAAGGTGGCCATGGCCAGCGAAGGCCTCAGTGGCCAGCCGCTGCTGGTGCCGGAAACCCTGGCGATGAGCCAGCGTGAAGCCGATTGCGCCGAAGAGCATGCACAGTGGTTCCAGCGCCTCGGCTTCGAGCTGCAGCGGCTAGGCCCGGAGACGGTCGCGATTCGCCAGATCCCGGCGTTGCTGAAACAGGCCGAAGCCAATCGGCTGGTGCAGGACGTGCTTGCTGACCTGATGGAATACGGCACCAGCGACCGCATCCAGGCGCACCTCAACGAGCTGCTCGGGACCATGGCCTGCCACGGCGCCGTGCGCGCCAACCGGCGTCTGGCGATCCCCGAGATGAACGCCTTGCTTCGCGACATGGAAAACACCGAGCGCAGCGGCCAGTGCAACCACGGCCGACCGACCTGGACCCAGATGGGCCTGGACGATCTGGACAAACTCTTCCTGCGCGGTCGGTGACATGAGCAGCAAACCTCCAGCGATCTTCCTCATGGGCCCGACTGCGGCGGGCAAGACCGATCTCGCCATCGAGTTGAGCAAAGTGCTGCCCTGCGAGCTTGTCAGCGTCGATTCGGCGCTGGTCTATCGCGGCATGGACATCGGCACTGCGAAACCGTCGAAAGACATTCTGGCGGCGTACCCGCACCGCTTGATCGATATCATCGACCCCGCCGAGAGCTACTCCGCGGCGCAGTTTCGCAGCGATGCCCTGGCGGCCATGGCCGAGATTACCGCACGCGGCAAGATCCCGCTGTTGGTCGGCGGCACCATGCTCTACTACAAGGCTTTGCTTGAAGGCCTGGCCGACATGCCGGCGGCTGATCCGGCCGTGCGCGCCGAGCTGGAAGCCCAGGCCAGCGCACTGGGCCTGGGCGAATTGCACCGGCAGTTGGCCGAGGTCGATCCGGTGTCGGCGGCGCGCATCCACCCCAACGACCCGCAGCGCTTGATCCGAGCGCTGGAGGTGTATCGGGTGAGTGGTGAGAGCATGACTGCCCACCGCCAGCGCCAATCAGCCGAAACTAGCGGCGCAGACGCAGGCGCGGCCGGCCATTTGCCCTATACTGTGGCCAGTCTGGCGATCGCTCCTGCAGATCGTCACATTCTGCATGAGCGAATTGCGTTACGATTTTCACAGATGCTGGAACAGGGCTTCATCGATGAGGTCCGAGAGCTGCGAGCCAGAAGTGACTTGCACGCCGGGCTGCCGTCTATACGGGCAGTGGGCTATCGGCAGGTCTGGGATTTCCTAGACGGCAAGCTAGATGAGAATGAGATGCGAGAACGCGGTATCATTGCGACTCGCCAGCTGGCCAAGCGGCAGTTCACCTGGTTGCGCGGTTGGTCCGACGTGCACTGGCTGGACAGTCTGGCCTGCGACAATCTGTCCCGCACCTTGAAATACCTTGGGGCCATCTCCATATTGAGCTGAGTCCCTGCTAATTGCCGTCTACTCTTGCGAGTGGGCGGCGTAATCATAGAATTTTCTCGTTTTTTATTATTTATCCTTACAGGAGTGCGGCATATGTCAAAAGGGCATTCGCTACAAGACCCTTACTTGAACACCTTGAGAAAAGAAAAGGTCCCGGTTTCGATCTATCTGGTCAACGGGATCAAGCTGCAGGGCTCGATCGAATCTTTCGACCAGTTTGTAGTTCTATTGAAAAACACCGTCAGCCAAATGGTCTACAAACACGCCATTTCGACTGTCGTACCTGCACGTCCGGTTCGTCTGCCAAGCCCGTCCGATTCCGAGAACGGTGACAGCGAGCCAGGCAACGCCTGATTAGGAGCCTGCATTGTTCTTTGAGCGCCACGGTGGTGGTGAACGAGCGTTGCTCGTTCACTTGGAAGGTCAGAACCCTGAGGCGCGCGAAGACCCGCAGGAGTTCCAGGAGCTGGCCCTGTCGGCCGGTGCTGAAATCGTCTTGCTGTCTACGGTGACACGGCATCAGCCCAGTGCCAAATTCCTGATTGGCAGTGGCAAGGTCGAGGAGTTACGCGACCTGGTCAGTGCCGAGCATGTCGATCTGGTGATTTTCAATCACACCCTCACGCCCAGTCAGGAGCGTAACCTCGAACGTGTGTTCGAGTGCCGCGTGCTTGACCGTACCGGGCTGATCCTCGATATCTTCGCCCAACGGGCGCGTACCCATGAAGGCAAGCTGCAGGTCGAACTGGCCCAGCTTGAGCACATGAGCACGCGGCTGGTGCGCGGCTGGACTCACCTTGAGCGGCAAAAAGGTGGTATCGGCCTGCGTGGTCCGGGGGAGACCCAGCTTGAAACCGACCGGCGCCTGTTGCGGGTCCGCCTGCGGCAGATCAAGGCGCGCCTGGAAAAGGTCCGCAGCCAGCGTGAACAAGCGCGGCGCGGGCGCAGACGTGCGGACATCCCGTCGGTGTCGCTGGTGGGTTATACCAACGCCGGCAAGTCGACCCTGTTCAACGCCCTGACCCAATCCGACGTGTACGCGGCCGACCAGCTGTTCGCCACCCTCGACCCGACCCTGCGCCGCCTGCAACTCGACGACCTGGGGCCGATCGTGCTGGCCGATACCGTGGGCTTCATTCGCCATCTGCCGCACAAGCTGGTCGAGGCATTTCGGGCTACGCTCGAAGAGTCGAGCAACTCCGATCTGCTGCTGCACGTGATCGACGCCCATGAGCCAGAGCGCATGGAGCAGATCGAGCAGGTGCTGGCGGTATTGGGCGAGATCGGCGCAGAAGGCTTGCCGATCCTCGAGGTCTATAACAAACTCGACCTGCTTGAAGATGTCGAGCCACAGATCCAGCGCGATGCCGATGGCAAGCCGGAACGGGTCTGGGTGTCGGCACGTGATGGACGTGGCCTGGAGCTGGTTGGCCAGGCAATTGCCGAGTTGCTGGGGGATGATCTGTTTGTCGCCACCCTGCGCCTTGATCAGCGTTTCGCTCGCTTGCGCGCGCAGCTGTTCGAACTGGGCGCGGTGCAGAGCGAGGAACATGATGAAGAGGGCAGCAGCCTGCTCAGCGTGCGCCTGCCGATGATCGAGCTTAATCGCCTGGTCAGTCGTGCCGGCATCGAGCCGCAGACGTTTATCGCGCAACACACTTTGCAATAAATGCCCGTCGAGGTCGCCGGGCAGCCGTGACAGGCATTCTGTAGCATTGGACGGCGCGCCGTGGGCGCGTCTTTGCTTTATCAGATGGAGAGCGCTATGGCTTGGAATGAGCCGGGTGGCAACTCGAAAGACCAGGATCCCTGGGGCGGTCGCCGTGGCGGCGGCGGCAGTGGTGGCGGTGGCGACAAAAAAGGCCCACCTGATCTCGACGAGGCCTTCCGCAAGCTGCAGGACAGCCTGAACGGCATGTTCGGTGGCGGCAAGAAACGCGGCGGTGGTGACCGCAATATCGGCAAGGGTGGCGGTTACGGCCTGCTGGGCATAGGCTTGGCGGTGTTGGCTGCGATCTGGCTGTACAGTGCCGTGTACGTGGTCGACGAGCAGGAGCAGGCGGTTGTGCTGCGCTTCGGCAAGTACTACGAGACCGTGGGTCCAGGCCTGAATATCTATTTCCCGCCGATCGATCGCAAGTACATGGAAAACGTGACGCGTGAGCGTGCGTACACCAAGCAGGGGCAGATGCTCACCGAAGACGAGAACATCGTCGAAGTGCCGCTGACCGTGCAGTACAAGATCACCAACCTGCAGGACTTCGTGCTCAACGTCGACCAGCCGGAAGTGAGCTTGCAGCATGCGACCGACAGTGCCCTGCGTCACGTGGTCGGCTCGACCTCGATGGACCAGGTGCTGACCGAAGGTCGTGAGCAGATGGCCGTGGACATCCGCGAGCGTCTGCAGCGTTTCCTCGACACTTACCGTACCGGTATCACCGTGACTCAGGTCAACGTACAGAGCGCGGCAGCCCCGCGTGAAGTGCAGGAAGCCTTCGACGACGTGATCCGTGCCCGTGAAGACGAGCAGCGTGCGCGCAACCAGGCCGAGTCCTACGCCAACGGCGTGGTGCCAGAGGCCCGTGGTCAGGCGCAGCGCATCATCGAAGACGCCAACGGCTACCGCGATGAAGTGATTGCCCGCGCCAAGGGTGAAGCCGATCGCTTCACCAAGCTGGTCACAGAGTACCGCAAGGCGCCGGACGTAACCCGTCAGCGTCTGTACCTGGAGACCATGCAAGAGGTCTACAGCAATTCGAGCAAGGTCATGGTGGCAACCAAGGACGGGCAGAACAACCTGCTCTACCTGCCGCTGGACAAGATGGTTGAAGGCGGTCGCAACACGTCGGCTTCTGCCGGCAGCAGCAGCGCGTCGCCGTCGGTCAACGACGCAGCCGTGCGCGCAGCGCAGGACCTGCAACAGCAACAACAGGCACTGCGTACTAGGGAGAGCCGCTGATGAGCAATAAATCGCTGATCGCCCTGATCGCCGCAGTCGTGCTGGCTGTCGTGGCCTGGAACAGCTTCTACATCGTGTCCCAGACCGAACGTGCGGTACTGCTGCAATTCGGTCGTGTGGTTCAGGCTGATGTTCAGCCCGGCCTGCATGTGAAGATCCCGTACGTCAACCAGGTGCGCAAGTTCGACGCGCGGCTGATGACCCTGGACGCACCGACGCAACGCTTCCTGACCCTGGAAAAGAAAGCGGTAATGGTCGACGCCTATGCCAAATGGCGGGTGAAAGATTCCGACCGTTTCTACACCGCAACCTCGGGCATGAAGCAGATCGCCGACGAGCGTCTGTCGCGACGTCTGGAAAGCGGCCTGCGTGACCAGTTCGGTAAACGCACCCTGCACGAAGTGGTGTCCGGTGAGCGTGACGCACTGATGGCTGACATCACTGCATCGCTGAACCGCATGGCCAACAAGGAGCTGGGTATCGAAGTGGTCGACGTTCGCGTCAAGGCCATCGACCTGCCGAAGGAAGTCAACCGCAGCGTGTTCGATCGTATGAGCACCGAGCGTGAGCGTGAGGCCCGTGAGCATCGCGCCAAAGGTAACGAGCTGGCTGAGGGTATCCGTGCGGATGCCGACCGTCAGCGTCGAGTACTGCTGGCCGAAGCCTATCGTGAATCCGAGGAAACCCGCGGTGATGGTGACGCCCAGGCGGCCGCCATCTACGCTAAGGCCTACAACCAGGATGCGGATTTCTATTCGTTCCACCGTAGCCTGCAAGCGTACCGTGCGAGCTTCTCGAGCAAGAGCGACGTGCTGGTCCTGGATCCGAAGAACGAGTTCTTCCGGTACCTGGACAAGAGCCGGCCGTAAGCGACAAGGCCCCGCCTGGCAGGTAAAACTGCCGGCGGGGTGCATCCCGAAGGAAAAGGGGTGTATGATGAGTCAGCCGGGAAATTTCCCGGCTTTTTTGCGTCTGCAAGGTTGATTGGCTCGCATTGGGTCAGCCCGGCGCTAGTAATTCGAGGGTGTTGGTACGGCGGTAGCGCTGGGATTAGTGCTGCCTGTTGTTGTGTGCCAATGCCTGTATTCACGGCTCGCCTATGGGTTGGCCGCTCGGACCAAAGGGGAAAAGGCGTAATGGCAACGGTAGACCGCTGGCTGCTGCCAGATGGCATCGAGGAAGTACTGCCACCTGAAGCTGCGCGCATTGAAGTCGCGCGGCGGCAGGTGTTGGACCTGTTCCAGAGTTGGGGTTACGAACTGGTCGTTACTCCGCATATCGAGTACCTGGAATCGCTGCTCACTGGTGCCAGCCAGGACCTCGACCTGCATACCTTCAAGGTGGTCGACCCGCAGTCCGGTCGGCTGATGGGCTTCCGTGCCGACTTCACCCCGCAGGTAGCGCGCATCGACGCCCACACCCTGCGCCGTGAAGGTCCGAGCCGCCTGTGCTACGCCGGTAGCGTGCTGCATGCGCAGCCGCGCCAGCTGTCTACTTCGCGCAGCCCGATCCAGCTCGGCGCCGAGCTGTATGGCGATGCCAGCCCGACCAGCGATGTCGAAGTCATCAGCCTGATGCTGGCCATGCTGCGCCTGGCCGATGTGCCGGACGTGCATATGGACCTCGGCCACGTCGGTATCTACCGTGGTCTGGCGCGTGCTGCCGGGTTGTCCGGCGATGTCGAGCAGCAGCTGTTCGATGCGCTGCAGCGCAAGGCCCGCGATGAAGTGTACGCACTGACCGCTGACCTGCCGCAGGACCTGGGCGGCATGCTGCGTGCCCTGGTTGAGCTGTGCGGTGGCCGTGAAGTGCTGGCTCAGGCGCGTGTGCGTCTTGGCCGTGCCCCGGCCAGCGTCCTGGCTGCGCTGGATGACCTGCTGGCGATCGCTGATCGGTTGGCAGCGCGCTTCCCGGAGCTGCCGCTGTACTTCGACCTCGGCGAGCTGCGCGGCTACAACTATCACACCGGTGTGGTGTTCGCGGTGTTCGTGCCTGGGGTCGGTCAGTCGATCGCTCAGGGCGGTCGCTACGATGACATCGGTGCCGACTTTGGCCGGGCGCGTCCGGCCACTGGTTTCTCCACGGATTTGAAGACCCTGGTCACACTGGGGCGAGCGGAGGTCGTATTGCCTTCTGGCGGCATCTGGATGCCCGACAGCGGCGACGCGGCCCTCTGGCAGATGGTCTGCCAGTTGCGCAACGAGGGCCAGCGAGTGGTCCAGGCATTGCCTGGCCAGCCGCTGAGTGCTGCCCTCGAGGCGGATTGTGATCGGCAATTGATTCAGCAAGAAGGGCGTTGGCAGATCCTGCCTCTGACCCATTGAGACAGCTCGCGCGGCCCGCATCAGGGTCGGCAACCAAGTTTGCGTGAATGAGGACAAGTGTTATGGGTAAGAATGTCGTCGTCCTGGGCACCCAATGGGGTGATGAGGGCAAAGGCAAGATCGTTGATCTGCTGACCGAACATGCTGCCGCCGTAGTGCGCTACCAGGGCGGTCACAACGCCGGCCACACGCTGGTGATCAACGGTGAAAAAACCGTGCTGCACCTGATTCCGTCGGGCATCCTGCGCGAAGGCGTGCAGTGCCTGATCGGCAACGGTGTAGTGGTTGCACCGGACGCCTTGATGCGGGAAATCACCAAGCTCGAAGAGAAGGGTGTACCGGTGCGTGAGCGCCTGCGCATCAGCCCGGCTGCACCGCTGATCCTGTCCTACCACGTAGCGCTGGACCAGGCTCGCGAGAAGGCCCGTGGCGAAGCCAAGATCGGTACCACCGGTCGTGGTATCGGCCCGGCCTACGAAGACAAGGTCGCTCGTCGTGGCCTGCGCATCGGTGACCTGTTCCACCGTGAGCGCTTCGCTGCCAAGCTCGGTGAGCTGCTGGACTACCACAACTTCCAGCTGGTCAATTACTACAAAGAGCCGGCCATCGACTTCCAGCAGACCCTGGACGAGTGCATGGCCTACGCCGAGCAGCTCAAGCCGATGATGCTCGACGTCACCGCCGAGCTGCACAACCTGCGTCGCGCTGGCAAGGACATCATGTTCGAAGGCGCCCAGGGCTCGTTGCTGGACATCGACCACGGTACCTACCCGTACGTGACCAGCTCCAACACCACCGCCGGCGGCATCTCCACCGGTTCCGGCGTTGGCCCGATGTACCTGGATTACATCCTCGGCATCACCAAGGCGTACACCACCCGTGTCGGTTCCGGTCCGTTCCCGACCGAACTGTTCGATGACACTGGCGCAACCCTGGCCAAGCGTGGCCACGAGTTCGGCTCGACCACCGGCCGTGCCCGTCGTTGCGGCTGGTTCGATGCGGTCATCCTGCGTCGCGCCATCGACGTCAACAGCATCTCGGGCATCTGCCTGACCAAGCTGGACGTGCTCGACGGTCTTGAAACCATCAACATCTGTGTGGGTTACAAGAACGAGAACGGCGCAGTACTCGAAGCGCCTTCCGACGCCGACAGCTACATCGGCCTGGAGCCGGTGTACGAAGAAATGCCGGGTTGGAGCGAGTCGACCCTGGGCGCCAAGACCCTCGAAGAGCTGCCAGAAGCGGCGCGCGCTTACATCAAGCGCATCGAGGAGCTGACCGGCGCGCCGATCGATATCATTTCGACCGGCCCGGATCGCAACGAGACCATCGTGCTGCGTCATCCGTTTGCCTGATTAGCCTGCCAGGCTGATCCAGCGCCGCGTTCCCGCAAGGGAGCGCGGCGTTTTTTTTACACACGTTGTATCGTCGGTGAATAAACTTGGCGTTTATGCCTGCTGCGACGGCACAACCCTTGCTGTAAGAATGCCCTTGTCGATGCCATCAAAATAGTGGCGCCAGAAACACGAGGGTTCACCGTGTCTGCCATTCTTTCATTGTTACGAAGCCGCCTGTTGCGGCCTGTGTTTGTTGCCTTGGGTATCGCCCTTTTGGTGCAGGTGCTGGTGGCCGTTGCGCTGACCCGGAGCACAGTGACGGCCCTTGAGGCTGATCTTGGCGAGCGTCTGGGCAGCGATAGCCGCAAGCTTGCGGGTGAACTGGAATTGGCCGGGCAGGACGTCCGCGCCGGCCTTGAAGGCCTCTCCAGCAGCACTCGGCAGCGTTTGAGCAGCGGTTTGTCGACGCGCCTGCAAAGCGAACAGCAGCAATTGCGCGCCACCCTGGAGAAGAACCTCAAGGACTCGGCCAACGACATGGCCGAGTTGCTCGCCTCGGTTGCCCCGCGAGCGATCTGGGACAACGACGTGCCGGTGCTCTCCGACTTTGCCCGCCGTGCCCAGCGCAATCCCAATGTATTGTTCGTGATCTATGACGATGCTCAGGGCCAGCACCTGACGCGCTACCTCAACCGGCAAAACCCGATCAACCAGGCGCTGATGGACAAAGGCGAGGGTGAGCGGGCACTGGACAAAGTGCTCAACGCTGCGCGCAAGGACCCTTCGGTGTACTTCGTCGAAGCACCGATCAGCCCCAACGGTGCCGAGATCGGCAAGGTGCTGATGGGCGTTTCCACCGCATCCGTCGAACAGGAACTGAAGGCCCTCGATGCACGCTTCGCGGCATTGATCGGCAGCAGCGAGCAGTTGGTCGGCGACAGCCTCGGGGCGGCCGCCGCAGACAGCGGCAAGGCCCTGCGTGCGCGTCTGGAAGCTGCGCAGAACAGCGCCACCGCGATGCAGGCCAACACCGCCGAAACCGTCCGCGATGCGGCCGCCGAGCTGCGCTGGCGGATTGGCCTGGGCCTGGTGCTGGTGGGGCTTGGCGTACTGCTGGTAGTGGCAGTGGTACTCGGCCGGCGGGTGGTCAACAAGCTGCGCCTGCTGATTGCGGCACTCAATGACCTGGCTGCGGGCGACGGTGACCTGACCAAACGGGTCAGCCTCGACAGCCGTGATGAAATCGGCGACATGGCGGCAGCGGTCAACCGCTTTGTCGACAAGCTGCAGCCGATCGTCCGCGAGGCGGGTGAAGTCGCCCAGCGCACCGGCGTCGAAATCGGTGTCATGACCCAGCGCAGCGCCGGTGCCGACGCTGCCGCAGCCTTGCAGCGTGACGCAGTGGCGGCCAGCTTGCGCGACCTGTCCGGCATGGCCGACGAAGCCCAGGCCGAGAGCCATGCGATGCAGGCTGCCTTGCAGCAGGTGGTCGACATCCGCCAGGCCACTGACGAAAACAGCCGCACCTCGACCCAGCTTGCTGGCTTGATCGAAAACCTTGCGGGCCAGGTCGATGCCGGCTCGCAGGTGATCGAGCGGCTGGCCAAGCAGAGCGAACAGATCGAGGTAGTGCTGACGGTAATCCACGGCATTGCCGAGCAAACCAACCTGCTCGCCCTCAACGCGGCAATCGAGGCCGCCCGCGCCGGCGAGACCGGGCGTGGCTTTGCGGTGGTGGCCGACGAGGTGCGGGCGCTGGCGAGCAAGACCCAGAGTTCGACCGGGGACATTCAGGCGCATATCGTTGCCCTGCAGCAAGGCGCCAAGCAGGCGGTGGCAACCATTAGCCAGGCCGGGCGCCAGGCCAGCGAAGGCTTGCTGGTGCTGCGCGATAACGAACGCCGCCAGCAATCGGTGCAGGCCGCCGTCGAACAAGTGCATGCGGCGATTGGCCTGGCGACCCGTGCTGCCGAGCAGCAGGCACACGGTGCGCAAGCGGTACGCGGCAGGGTCGAGACGATTCATGCCCAGGCCGAGCGCTCGGCCGAGGTGGTGATGCAGACGACCGCCAGCGGCAAGGTGCTGGATGATCTGGCGGCGCAGCTGCGCGCCAGCCTTGGCCAGTTCCGGGCGTAAGAGTCATCCCTTTCAAGGTGTTCTGAAGCTGCACGTGTAGTGAGATCGTCGGGGGCGCGCAGCGGCCCCAGCAAACTCACGACAAGCGCAATTTCAGAAACCTCAGGCCCGGTTCAGGTACATCCGCGTGGTCAGCAGATACACCGGCAGGCCTGATACTACGATCAACAGCGCGGCATAGGGCGCCGCCGCGGCGAACTCGACGTTGGCGGTGTGGGCCCACACTTCAGTTGCCAGGGTGGTCATTCCGGTCGGGCTGAGCAACAGGGTCGCGGTCAGCTCTTTCATGGCATCCAGGAACACCAGCGCAAAGGCCGCTGCCAGCGCCGGGAAGATGATCGGCAGAGTCACCCGGCAAAACGCGCTGAAGCTGCTCGCACCCAAGGTCCGGGCCGCCTCTTCAAGCGTCGGCGAGGCCTTGTTCAGCGCCGTGCGCACCGGCGCCTGGGCCAGAGGCAGGAACAGCAAGGCATACGCCAGCAGCAACAACGCCGTGGTCTGGTACAGCGCCGGCACGTAGTGCAGGGCAAAGAACACCAGCGTCAGGGCAATCACCAGGCCCGGCAGGGCATGCAGCAGGTACGGTAGGCGCTCGGCCCAGATCGCCAGGCGGCCCTTGTAGCGCACCACCAGGAAACTGATCGGCAGTGCCAGCACGACGCAGAACCCGGCGCCGCCCAGCGACACCGACAGCGAGGTGAGCAGCGCCTGGCTGATCTCGCCCACAGGAAACGCTGCCGACGAGCCGACACTCAGCCAGTAGCCGAGCATCGCCAGTGGAATACCACTACCGAGCACCGCCAACGCCAGGCAGAACAACTGGCCGACAGCCGTGAAGCTGCCCAGCTTGATCGGCTGCGCCCGCCGCGCCACACCCTGGCCAATGCGCACATGGCGCGCCTTGCCGCGCACGCGCAGCTCCAGCGTGAGCATGATCAGGCACAGCGCCAGCAGCACTGCCGAGAGCATCGCCGCGTTGGCGTTGCTGAACTCCAGTTCGAACTGCTGATAGATCGCCGTGGTGAAGGTCTGCAGGCCAAGAATCGACAGGGCACCGAACTCGACCAGCATGTGCAGCGCGATCAGCAAGGCGCCACCGAGCATCGCCGGCCACAGCAGCGGCAGGGTGACCTTGCGATACACCCCCCAGCGGCTGCAGCCGAGGGTCCTCGCCGACTCTTCTAGCGAGCTGTCGACATTGCGCAAGGTCGCCGCAACCGGCAAGAAGATCAGCGGGTACTTGGACAGTGCCATGATCATGATTGCCCCGCCCAGGCCCTCGAAGTCCGAGCTCAGCGATACCCAGGTAAAGCTGCTGACAAACGACGGCACGGCAAACGGCAGGCACAGCACCACGCCCCACATGCGCCGCCCTGGCAGGTCACTGCGCTCCAGCAGCCAGGCCAGGGCCAGGCCGAGCACCATGCACACGGCGGTGACTCCAACCATCAGCAGCAGGGTATTGCGCAGCAAGCCCCATACGAACGGCCGCCAAAGCAGATGCAATGCCTCCTGCCAGCCGGCTTCCCAGGCTTTCATGGCGACGTACAGCAACGGCAGCAAGCTCATCGCCACCAGAAACAGAACCGGCAGCAGCACCCAGATCGATGGGCGCTTGCGGCGAGGCACGAAACGCGCCTGGGCCGCTTGGGGCAGGGCGGCAGTCATCAGAGCAGACCGACCTCACGTTCCAGCTCCAGCGCTTCCTCGGCATTGCCCAGGTCGGCGGGGGTGATCTGCGGCGGGCGCAGCTCTTCGAACGGCTTCAGGCCGCGGTCCGAGACCATGCCTTTGTGCAGCGGGTATTCGGCGGTGGTCTGGGTGATCACGCGCTGGCCTTCTTCGCTGGCCATCCAGTTGAGCAGTGCCTGGGCTTCCTTGGGATGCTTGCTGGCTTTCACCGCGGCAGCGCCCGAAATGGTCACCAGGCCGCCGGCATCGCCATCGGCCAGGTAGTACAGCTTGGAGTCGAGCTTGCCGCGCTCGCGCTCAAGCGCGTACCAGTAGTAGTTGTTGACCAGCACCGCGGCGACTTCGCCTTTTTCCACGGCCTTCAACGCGACCATGTTGTTGGTGTAGGTCTTGCCGAACGCCTTGAGGCCGGTCAGCCATTCTTCGGCCGCTTCACGGCCGTGCATTTTCAGGATGGCGACCGCCTGCTCCTGGAACGCGCCGCTGGTGGGCACGAAGCCGACGCGACCGTCCCACTCAGGGTCAGCGAAGTCCATGACCGATTGCGGCAGGTCTTTTTCGTCGATTTTCTTCGGGTTGAACACCACCACGCGGGTGCGCGCAGTCACGCCCATCCAGGTGCCGTTGCTGGCCACGTATTCCTTGGGCAGCATGTTCAGGGTGGCGTCGTCGATCTTGGCCAGCAGGCCGAGCTCGCCGAGGTTGTTCAGCGGTGGCGACTCTTCGGTATAGATGACATCGGCGGGCGAGCGGTCGCCTTCTTCGATGATCTGGCTGGCAAGCTGGTTGCTGCTGCCCTTGCGGATATTGATATGGATGCCGGTCTTGGCCTCGTAGGCCTTGGCGATGGCTTCGCCGATTTCCTTGTGCTGACCGTTGTACAGGGTCAGGCTGACCGGCGCGTCTGCCATGGCGGCCGGTGCGCCAATCACCAGGCTCAGAACAGCGGCGGCCAGGGTGCGCATCAGCGGTTGCGGACGGATCGTCATGCGGGTACTTCCTCGCTTACGGCTACATATTTGGAAACAATGGTAAACGAAATCGTTTCTCATGTGGCCGAGTGACGAGAAATTCATGGGCGGTCTAGCGGCTGACCAGCGCTGCGCACCCCGCTCCGGTGGTACTCACCAACCGGCAATGCCGCCGCGTAGTGCCAACACCTGATCCTGAGCGATCAGCGCTTCTAGCAGAAAATAGCTCGCACAGGCTGATTCGACCAGTTGCTCCTGATCTGGCCCGATTCGGTACAAGTGGCCGACGAAGCAGCCCTGCTGCACCGGAGCGGACAGCAGCGTGGCAAGTTGCCGGCAGGCCTGCTCGCGCCAGTGGTTCAACCCCGGCAGGCACTGCCACAAGCGCAGCAGCGCCAGCGACGCAATCGCTACCGCGCAGGGGTCGGCCTCTTCGGCCTTGAGCGTGCCCTGGCCGGCAGCCTGGCCCCAGCGCCGGATCCAGTACTCACAGGCCTCGCGTGCCGGCTCGGCATAAGCCCCGCCGTATAAGCCGACCGCTTCTGCCAGACCTAGCATGGCCCAGGCCTGCCCACGCGCCCACTGCCCGGCCGGGCCCTGCACGACCCAGCCTTCGGCGTGCCAGCGGGCATGGCTGGCCCACGCGCCAGACCGGGTCCGCAACGTGCGCAGGCACAACTGCAGGTGGCTGCGGGCCATGGCCATCTGCTCGGGATCGCGCTGCAGGTGCATCAGCGCCAGGGTTGGTGCCAAGGCGTCGATATCCAGGCTCAGCTGGCCTTTGTCGCCTGCGCCCATGCCGGGGCCCAGCGGCCAGCCGCCGAGGTCTGGGCGATAATCCCGGGCCAGGGTATTTGCCGCGCGGCAAGCCAACTGGTGTGCGTCGTTGGCTGCGCTCAGGCGGCCGCCAAGCGCGGCGCCGTACCAGAATACGAAACTGCGATTGACGCTCGGTTCGTCCAGTTGAGCGGCCAGTTGCCGGCTCCAGAACGAGGCCTGGTCGAAGTCCTCACTAAGCTCGGTGAGTGCCGCACGGCGCCACCACAGCGCCGCCCAGAAGCCGCCAAGCCAGGAGCCGCGGCGGGACAGCTTCCACTGTTTTTCCCGCGCCAGGCGGTACAGTGGAAATTGCTCGCCGCACTGGCGTGAAACCGCCTCCAGCTGCTTGAGCAGTGCGTTGATCGTGGCGTGGCGTTTACGCTGTTCCGGCATGCTTGCAGGCCTCCTCGGCACGGCGCGCACGGTACAGGCTGCGGCACAGCGCAGCCCCTGCGCAGAGGGCGACGAGCAGCAACGACCACGCTGCAGAAAAACCACCTGGCTGGCGCAGCAGCAGGCCGAATAGCGGTGGGCCGAGCGCGATACCGCCAAAGAACCCCAGCGACAGCATGCCTGCGCTGCTCGCTGCAGCGCCGAAACGTGGCTCGCGCAACAACATGCTCATCGCCACCGCGTTGCTCGCCACCAGGCTCAGGCCCATACCGCTCACGCCTGCCCACAGCGGCCAGTGGCGCCCCGCTGTGGCCTGCTGCATGACCAACAGCGTGACCAGGGCAAATAGGAACAGCCCGCCCAACAGCACTGTTTCGTCCTTCAGGCCAGCGGCCAGTGGGGTCAACAGCAAGCGCGAAAGGATGCCCATCAGACCAAACACACTGACCATCAGGCCGATGGCGGCAGGATCGACGCCAAGGCTGTTGGCATACACCCCGAAATAGCTGATGAAACCCGACAGGCACAGCCCGGCGCAGGCCTGAATCGCCATCAGCCGCAGCAGCCAGCCGTTGGTTCTGATCAGGCGCAGCGGTGGTTTTGGCCCTGCCGCCGGCGGCGGGATGCGCAAGGGCACCAGCAGCGCCAGCAATACGGCCAGCGGCACCCAGCAGGCCAGTGCCAGACGCCAGCCGAGCCAGGCGCTGAGGGGCGGCAAGGCCAGCCCGGCGATCAGCGCCGATGCCTGCACGCCAGCCTGCTTGAGGCCCACCAGCGTGGCCTTGGGTGCATTGGCAGTGAGGGCGATGGCCTGGTTGGTAGCGGGGTTGGCCAGCGCCTGGGCAATGCCACAGAACAGCAGCGCGATGACCACGCCAGTGAAGCCAGGCAGCACCGCCATCAGGCTGAACGACAGCGCCACCAGCAGGAACAGCGCCATCAAACCTGCGCGCGAACCGATCCGCTGCACCAGCGTGCCAGCCCATGGCGACAGCACTGCCGCCAGGCCAAAGGCACTGGTGGTCAGCCAGCCCAACTGATCACGGCCGATACCGAGTTCGGCGATCAATTGTGGTCCGAGCACGCCGAGGGCGTAGAACACCATCATCGGCAGGCCCATGGCGCAGATCAACAGAACGGCCAGTGGCGCGTGCTTGCTCATGGCGCCACCTTGTCCAGGCTCAGCGACGGCGAGCGGTAGTCGAAAGTACGACCCGGCGCGGTAGCGCTGAGCAGGTCGCGGCCGAGGTTGCTGATCAGCGCGTCGTCGGTGCCATCAAGGATGTGGGTCGTGCGCGCACAGCGATAGATCCCGGATAAAGGCGACAAGTCACTGAGGCCCTCGGCGCCCATGATCTGCACTGCCGAATCGACCGCAGCGGACAGTGCCTCGGATGCCGCCAGCTTGGCCAGGTTGACCTCGATGGCATTGGCCTGGCCACGATCGAACTTGTCGGCAGCATCTTCGAGCAGGCCACGGGCCGCAGCGATATCGCGAAACACCCGGTAGACCCGCGCGCGCACCAGCTGCTTGTCGGCCAAGCGCGCCAGCTCGCCGCGGGGCGAATGCACCCGCTTGCAGAGGTCGTCGAAACAGCGCTGGGCCAGGCCCAGCCAATGCGCAGCGCGCAGCAGGCGGCCAAGGCCGAGCCGCTGTTGCATCAGCGCGATGCCCTGGCCGGCTTCCCCGAGCACATGCTCAGGCTCGACGCGCACGTCCTTGAACAGCAATTCGCCCTGGCCTTGCTGACGCCCAAGCAGGGCCAGCGGGCGCACCCACTCGAAGCCTGGGCTGTCGGTGGCGACCAGCAGCATCGACAGCGACTGCTTCAGCGGGCCATCGGCAGTGCGCGCGATAACAGTGGCGAAGTCGGCCCGGCCGGCCCGGCAGATGAACCACTTGCGGGCGTTCAGCGTCCAGTGATCGCCCTGCCACTGGGCGTGGCTGGTCATGGTTGCCGGGATCGAGCCGATGCTGTCCGGCTCGGACATAGCGTAACACGGCACCCGCTCACCGCGCAGCAACGGCAGCAGATAGCGTTCGCGTAGCTCGGCGTTGGCATGGCGGCTGAGCATGTAGGCGTCGAGGCTGGCATCGCCGCCCAGAATCGCCGGCGCGAACTCGCTGCGGCCCTCTTCAGCTGCGATGGGCAGATACTCGCGCAGGGTCAGCGGCCGTCGACCATCAGCGTGCGGGTAGAAATTACCGAATACCCCGGCGGCCTTGGCTTGGTCCTGCAGGCTGGCTGCGAGCGTGGCGGCGGCCGCATTACAGGCGCCCAGTTCAAGCTCGCGCGGCAGAATGTGCTGCTCGACGAAGCTGCGTACGCGCGGCGCGAGTTGCAGCTGGTCAGGATTGATTGGCATGGCTCAGCCCACCTGCCGTACGGGTTCGGTGAGCCCAGCGGCATCTTCGGCAAGCGCGCGCTTGTCGATCTTGCCGGCAGGGGTCAGTGGTAGATGGCGGTAAAAGCGCAGGTACTCTGGGAGCTTGTTGACCTCCAGGCCCTGCTCGCGCAAAAAGCTGCTGATGTCAGCCAGGGCGAAGCGCGGCGCACCGTCGCGCAGGGTTACGCACACGCACACGCGCTGCCCCAGGTCGCGGTCTGGCACCGCCACGCAGGCCACGGTGACCACATCAGGGTGAGCCATGACCAGGCCTTCGATCTGTACCGGGCTGATGTTGGCGCCGCCGCGGATGATGATGTCTTTCTTGCGCCCTGCCAGCACCAAGTAGCCCTGGGGGTCGATAAAGCCGAGGTCGCCAGTCTTGACCCAACCCTCCGCATCCCGGTAGCGCTCGTCGAGCTCGGGTGCGTTGACGTACTGCATCGGGCTCAGCGGTCCGCGCGCGGTGATCTCGCCGACATCGCCCTGGGGCAGCTCATGGCCGAGGTCGTCGACAATGCGAATTTCACATACCGCAGGGTTCGGTTTGCCAACGCTGCCCAGCACCACCTCAATGGGGTCGTCGAGGGTGTTGTGGCAGTTCACGCCGTCGGCCGAGCCATACAGGCTGATGAAGCCGCAGCCAAAGTTTTCCGTGCAGCGCAGCACCGTCGCTTCATCGATCAGCGAGCCACCGCAGATCAATCCGCGCAGGCTGGACTTGTCGATGTTGGCCAGGGCGGGGTCGGCGGCAATTCGCTGAAGCATGGTCGGCACGCCGAGAATGAAGCTTGGGCGCAGTTGCTCGATCGCCTTGATCGCTTCAGTGACGTCGAAGCGTGGTAGCACCACCAGCGATCCGCCCAGCCAGCTCAGTACACCAAAGGTTGCGGTCGAGCCGAATGACGAACCCAGCGGAACCAGGTACAGCCCGCGAAATGCCGCGCCGTCGTCGCTGATACGTTGCAAAAACCGGCCGCGGCCTCCCACCAGCGCATTGTGTGAATAGGCTACCAGCTTGGGTTCTGACTCGGTGCCGGATGACACCAGCAAGCGTACCGGCGAGTCTGGGCAAACTGCGCACAGGCTGGCCAGCGCCAATGGCGGCTGGGCGAGCAGCGCGTCCAGCGTCGACCACCCGGCGCGCGGCGCGCCATCGACGATCAACACCCGCAACGAGAGCAGGGTCGGGCGCAGCGACTCGATCACTTCGCACAGGTCGATGTCGGCATAGCTCTGCGGCACGATCACTGCACGCGCATCACAACGGCGCACCATGGCCTGGATATCGAGCTTGCCGCGTCCTGGCGGGAACGGCGCGACAATGGCGCCCAGCGCGGCCACCGCCAGGTCAATGGCACAGCAGCGCCAGCTGTTACTCAGCTGATAGGCGACCACGTCGCCGGCGACGATGCCCGCCTGGCGCAAGCTGTTGGCCAGGCGCAGGGCGGCGTCGAGCAGTGCGGCATAGCTGATGTTGCCCTCTGGCGACAACACGGCAGCTTTGTCAGGTGCTTGCGCAACCCGCGCGCGGAACAGGCTGAATACATCCTGATTGGGGTAGCTGCCGTCTTCAGCCCAGCGGCGGCGGGTATGCAAAGGGACCAGGTCGATGATGCCGGCAGTATTCATGTGAAACTCCACGGAGATTGGACAGATCGATAGGCGCGTTGGCCCAGGCTTGGCGCCAGGCGCGGATCGGCAGCGAGTACGGCAAGGTCTTGATGGGCGATGCTGGCGGGGACGCCTGCTTGTTGGCAGGCATCCAGCCAGTCTTCGCCGCTGGCGTCAGCCAAGCGCTGCGGCAGGTGCCGTGGATCAGGCTCGGCACCCAGCACTTGGGTCAACGCCTGGTACTGCTGGCGGGTCTGGCAGTCGATCGCGAGCAAGCCATCGGCGGTGGCGAACACACCTTGCAGCAGGCTTGTCGCAAGCGCGCCGCTGTCGCGGTCGAGCAGCAGGTCGGCAGCGCCTAGCAGAGAGCTGTGCAACTGGCTGCCGTGGCCATGCAGCTCACGTTCGAGCAGCGCGGCGCAGATCCCTTGGGCGCTGATGACTCCGCCGAGGACATCGAGTGCGGTAAACAGCGTACCGCCCCGTGTGCCGGAAGCGCTGGCAACGCGTGCTGCCACCCCTGACCAGGCTTGCACGGTGAAGTCGGTGCCCGGCGCGTCGACCTGCGCTGCACCCCAGCCGCCGGCATAGGCGTGTATCAGAGACGGTTGGCTGGCATGCAGGTCAGTTGCATCCAAGGCCAGCTCGGCAGCCTTGCCCGGGGCCCAGTTGTGCAGGAATACGTCGGCGTCGGCGCACAGTGCATGGATCTGCGCACGGCCTTGAGCCGACTTGATATCCACTTCAATCACCTGCTTGCGATGGTTGAGGGCATCGAAGCGCACCGAGCAGCCGTCGGCGCAGGGCGGCATGCTGCGCAGTGGATCACCGCCTGGCGGTTCGAGACGGATCACTTCAGCGCCAAGCAGCGTCAGCAGATGGCCGGCCAGCGGGCCTTGGATCCGGCGGCACGACTCCAGCACCCGAATGCCTTGTAGCGGCAGCGTGGCGGGTGCCTGGCGTGGGCCGGGCACGGCGGCGGGGCCGTGCTGCATCTGCCAGGGCGCAGCCGCACTGGCCGGGTAATCGGCATCGGCGTAGCGCTGCGCCGGGCTGCGCAGCACCACCAGCGCCACGCCGCAGTCTGCCGCCATCGCCTGAATACGGGCCAGCGGCAGCCGTGCCAGGGCGTCCAGGCACTCGGCCGGCATCGGCGCGACCGCGCGGGCATAGCGCAACAGAAACTGCTGCCAGGCCCGACCGGCAATCGCATCGCTGACCTGCAGTGCAGTCCAGAAACGGCGCCACGGTTGGCTGTCGAGGGTTTCCAGCTCGAACAGCACACCCTCGGCGGAAACGAACGGTGGCCGGGCAAGGGCGTCATCCTGGCCTGGCAGCAGCTGTTCTGCCTCGTCGGCAGCGGTTGCGCCGGCGAGGTACTGGCCGATGCTGAGCAGGGCGCCGCCGGCCGGGGCCAAGCTGACATCAGTGAAGGCGCCGCCGCGCAGTTGGCCAACGGCGGCGGCCAGAGTGCCTTGCCAGGCCAGTGCGGCGTTGATGCTGGCGAGGTAATTCACGCCCAGAGCCTGCGGCCTGCCACTGGCGCGGCCGTGCACCGACATGAGACCACAGGCGGCCTGGAGCGTGAACTCGGTAGACAGCTCCAGAGGCAAGGCGGGCAAGCCCACCAGGCGGGTCTGGAGCGGACGTAGATCGGAATGCAGCAGTTGCAGCGCCGGGCTGTCAGGCTCGGCCTGGCTGTCCTGATGGCGCAGGCCCAGGCACTCACCGTGGCGCGCCAGTGCCGCGCTCAGGCTCTGCCACGCGGGCAGGCAGGCGCCGCTGCGCCAGGCGAAGCCGCCTTGTTGCAGAATACGGGACATGTAGGGGTTACCTTGGAGTAGGGCGGTGGTGCCAGGGACTGCGTGCTGGGGCCGATTTCAGCCGCCGGCCACGGCCGGCAGCACGGTAAGGCGGTCGCCTGCGGCGATCACTGTGGCGAGGCCGTCGGCGAAGCGGATGTCGTCATCGTTGACGTAGATATTGACGAAGCGGTGCACCTGGTCGTCGTGCACCAGGCGTCCCTTGATGCCTGGGTAACGTTGGTCGAGCTGGTCGATCAGCTGGCGCACTGTCTCGCCTTGCGCTTCGACTTTTTTCTGGCCTTCGGTAAGGGGACGCAGCAGGGTTGGGACCATGACTGAAACCGACATGTGACTCTCCTTGAAAGGGTGCTGTTGGGTCAGCCATGTGTGGCTGACCGGGTTCATTCCTGGATGGCCAGGTGTTCTTCGAAAACCCGCCCGGCGACGATGCGAAAGCTGCGCAGTGCGTGCCTGGCTGCGGGCCAGGTCGAGACGATCAGGTAGTGCAGCTCAGGGTCGCTGGCGTGGGCGATGTCATCGCGGCTCGGCCAGGCTTCGCTGGCCGTGTGCGAGTGGTAGATCACCCGGCATTCCTCATCACGCTCGTCGAGTTCGCTCCAGACCCGCAGTTGCTCGCGCGAGTCGAAGCTGAACCAGGTCGGCGAGGCCGCCTGATTGCGCATCGCGACAACGCGATGGGCCAGCGCCGAGCCGCTGGCGGCAGCGACCAGGCCGCAAGCCTCGAGCGGGTGTTCGGCAGCGGCGTGGCGGCGGATCTGCTCCAACGCCTCGCGGGTAATGCACAGTGGCATGGCTGCGCCCTCAGTAGCTCGGCAGCGCCGGGTCGACTTCGCGCACCCAGGCCAGTACGCCACCGTCTAGATTGCGCACCTTGTCCAGCCCCAGCTTGCGCAGGTCACTGGACACCGCCTGCGAGCGCACCCCCGATTTGCAGGTGACCACCAGGTCAGTGTCGCGGCCAAAACGCTCGACGATCTGTGCGGCCAGCTCGGCGGTCTTGGGCATCAGCAGGGCGCCGTCGATGTGCACGATGTCCCACTCGGTCTGTTCGCGCACGTCGATGATCACCGGTGCCTTGCCGGCGTCCTTGAGCGACTTCAGTTGCAGGCTGCTGATCAGCGGCACGCTGTAGTCGTGATCAGGCTTTGCCTGACCAAGACCACAGAACGCCTGGTAGTCGCTCAGGGCGGTGACCGCCTGGCGATCACGCAGCGGTCGGATGCGCAGTTCGCGATAGCTCATCTCCAGCGCGTCGTAGACCATCAGGCGGCCCAGCAGCGGCTCGCCGATACCGGTCAGCAGCTTGATCGCCTCAGTACTCATGATTGACGCGATGGCTGCGCAGAGCACGCCGAGCACGCCGCCTTCGGCGCAGGAAGGTGCCAGCTCGGGCGGTGGAGGCGCTGGATACAGGTCGCGGTAGTTGAGCCCACGGCCGTCCGGGGCATCCTCCCAGAACACCGAGGCCTGGCCTTCGAAGCGGAAGATCGAACCCCATACGTAGGGTTTGTTGGCCAGGATGCAGGCATCGTTGACCAGATAGCGCGTGGCGAAGTTGTCGGTACCATCGAGGATCAGGTCATAGCGCGAGAACAACTCGACGGCCATCTCAGGTTCGAGCCGGTCATTGTGGGCAATGACCTTGACCAGCGGGTTGAGCCGGGCAATCGCCTGGCGGGCGCTCTCGACCTTGAGCTCGCCGATGCTGTCGACGGTGTGAATCACCTGGCGTTGCAGGTTGGATTCGTCGACCCGGTCGAAATCGATCACGCCCAGGGTGCCAATGCCGGCAGCAGCCAGATAGAGCAGAGTCGGCGAGCCCAGGCCGCCGGCACCGATCACCAGCACCTTGGCGTTTTTCAAGCGGCGCTGGCCGATCACTCCGAGGTTGGGGATCAGCAGATGACGGCTGTAGCGGTTGATTTCTTCACGCGTGAGCTCGGCACCGGGCTCGACCAGCGGCGGTAGGGTGGTCATATCGCTTTCTTCCATTCAGTAGATACGAACTGGAACCATTTTCAATTGTGTCGGAGGTGGATTCAATCCACTCAAGGAGGGCTTTTGTATGAGCCTGGGTGAAAAACCTATGCAGAGTGCTGAAGCGCTGCGGCGGCCGCCTGCGCACCTGCTGTGCACTGCGGCCGCCGCGCCTGATTCATGACTCGAAGGTCGCCAGGTCGGCGCAGCTGCTGGCAAACGCCTGCAGGAAACCCTCTGCTTCAGCCATGCTCAATACCAGCGGAGGCTGGATGCGCATCACCCGGTTGTTGTTGGCGGTGACGAAGGTGAGGATGCCGTGTTCCTCTGAGAGTTTGGTCATCAGGCGCAGTACGAACATGTCTTCCAGGCTCTGCTCGAGCTCGACCATGGCCGCCTGCAGATGCTGGCGAGCCTTGCTCGAAAGCATGCGGTAGGTGGCCGCCGGCTGCCCCGGAATCCGCCCTGCCATCTCCCTGACCAGTGCCTCGATGGCGCCGCTCATGTCGTTGTGAAACTCGATCGCCAGCATCAGCCCGCGGCCGCGCACCGCCTTGATGAACGGGTAGCGCGCGGCCACCTGCTGCAAGCCTTGCTGCAGGTGCGCGCCGACCCGTGCGGCATTGCCGGTGAGGTCCTCCTGCTCGTGCACATCCAGCGCCGCCAGTGCCGCGGCTGCCGCGAAGTTGTTGCCGCCGAAGGTCGAGGTGTGCAGGGCGAAGGTATCGATGTCGCCATAGGCGCGGCGCCACACCGCCGCGCTGGCCAACGTCGCGCCGATCGGGACGAGGCCGCCGGACAGCGACTTGGACAGCACCATGATGTCTGGCGCAGTAGCCTCCCAGTCGCAGGCGAAACGTTTGCCGGTGCGGCCCAGACCGGTCTGGATCTCGTCCAGAATCCACAGGCAGTCGAACTCGTCGCACAGTGCACGCACCCCGGCCAGATAACCCTCAGGCGGCAGGATCACGCCCCCTTCACCCTGAATCGGCTCACAGATGAAGGCCGCGACGTCGCCCTTGGCCAGCCGTTCGCGCAGGGCTGGCAGGTCACCGAACGGCAGGCTGTCGCAACGTGGCAACAACGGTTCGAACGGCGTACGGTGCTTGGCCCGGCCGGTCACTGACAGCGCGCCGAGGGTCTTGCCGTGGTAGCCGTTGTCGCAATACACCACGCAGCGCTTGTCGCTGGCTGCCAGGGCCAGCTTGAGCGCGGCCTCGACCGCCTCGGTGCCGGAGTTGCTGAAAAACACCCGGCGCAAATCGCCGGGCGCGAGCTCAGCAAGGCGCTTGGCCAGCAGGCTGGTGTGCAGCGGCGCCGACGAGTACTGGATGAAGGTTGGGAACTGCTCTTGCAGATAGCGCTGCAGAGCCTGGCTGATCGCTGGATGGTTGTGTCCCGCATTGAGGCAGCCGTAGCCGGCGACGAAGTCCAGGTAGCGGCGACCGTCCAGGTCGGTCAGCCAGCAGCCTTCGCCGTGGCTGAACACCCGTTCGATGTGGTTGAACCGATAGAACTCACGCAGCACCGGATTGATGTGTTCGCCAAAGCTGTTGAGCACTTCCCGGCGCAGGCTCAGTGGGTCATCGCGGCTGTCACTGGCGCGCACCGGCCGCTGGCCATGATGGTGGCGGCGCAGGCGAGCGAAGTCATCGACGCCGAGGGATTCGCCGTCGCTGGCCATCGGCGAAGGCGTGAAGCCATGACGCGCGGCGATCTCGCCGATTTCGAGGACCTTGTCCACCGGCAGCTCGCGACCAATCGAGAACGCTTCGGCGCGGCCTTCGAGGGCAAGGATAATGGTTTCGGCCAGGCAGCCGTTCATGCTGCGTTTGGGCTCAAGGCCCATGGTGCGCATGCCTAGATGCACCGCCTGGCTGGCCGAGACCAGACCGCCGTCGACCAGCAGAATGTCGCTGCGGGAATGGGCAACGGTCATGACGTCCTTGGGCAGTGCGGCATCGATCACCACGGAGCCTGGCAGCAGCCGACGCGGGTCGATCAGGCCACCGCTGGAGGTCGCTGCCACGTAGAAACGCACATTCGCATAGCAGTCTTCGACGCTGTCATGCAGGCTGACCTGGGCGTGGTAGCGGGCCGGCAGGAACTCCAACTGTGCCTGTGCCTGGCGCGGGCTACCGCGGTGCACCAGGCGCAACCGGCAGCCTTGCTCGGCAAGCAGGCGTGCCACGGCCAGGGCGATCGAACCGGGGTAGCCGAGGATCGCCACTTCGGCGTTCTCGGTGGCTACGCCGACCAGTTCGAGGCTGTCCAGCAGATTGATGTAGGCGGCGTAGGCAGTCAGCGAATTACCGGTAGTGACAGCTACGTCGGCCTGCTCCATGGTGGCTACGCCGCGGTTGCCGACAATCGCTGTGAAGCCGCCCAGGCCAACCAGCTCGGCGCCTTCGGCCTTGAGCGTATTGACCCCCTGCAGCACCCGTTCGGCGATGGCGCGGGGCTGGCGTAGCATCTGCTCGGCGGTCAATGGCATGAACTGGAGGATCCCCGAGCACTCGGCACCGCTGGCGCTGACGATGCGGCCGAAGTCGACGAACGGCACCAGGTTGCGCTGGCGCCAGCGTGCGCTGCTGTAGCCCCAGGCTTGTTCGCCCAAGGTACGTTCAAGCATGTCGACCAGCTTGACCTGATGCAGCAGGCCGGTGGAGGTGGGGTGAGCAATGAATCCGAATTTCATCAGAGGGTCTCTGTGTTGAGGCGGCTCCAGGCCGTTTCGGAGACCAGGCTCAAGCCATCGCCCTCCGAATTGTGGCCAAGCCAGACGTCGAAGAAGTTGAGCCGGCCAGGGGTGGTGAGGGCCTGGCGCAGGGTGGTCGGGCAGAACTGCAGGAGGCGAGCGCGGCACACGCTGATAGGGCCGAAAGCCTGCTCCTGCCAGAGTGGGCCGTCGGCAACCGGCACATTGACCTGAGCGGCGCCGTGGCAGGCGTAGCGTTTATCCAGGTAGGTCTGGATCATCGACAGCACACCATTGGCCAGGTACATCACGGTGACGTTGCGTTGGCTGCCATCGGCGCTGCTGGCCAAGGACATTGCCAGGCGCTGTTCGATGTCCGGCACCAGTGCCCGCGCGCCGTCGCCGATGAAGGCGAGCACGTGCTGGCGGTTATTGACGGCGATGTAGGGTAGCGACATCAACGCATCGCCCATCAATGCCCGGCCGTACCAACCGGAAAAGCCAGCATCGGTGCGGGGCAGGTTGCGCATCGCCGAGATGCTGCAGCGACCGACGTCATACACGCCGGTGTAGCGATAACCGTCTGCCTCGATCAGTTCGGCCAGCAGCTGGCCAAGCCGGTGAAAGAAGAAGTTCGGCGTCATCGGCAAGGTTTCGATCTGGTCGCTTGGCAGCGCCTCACGGGTGCGTTGCAGCTGTTGCAGGCGCTCGCGCCGGGCCTTGAGCAGCGCTGGCGGGACTGCCAGGTGCTGTTCCAGATAATCAAGCAGGGTGGTCAGCGGCAGGTCCACCGCCAGCTCGGTGAAAGGCGCAATGTGCTCGCGGCGCCGGTTGACCTGAGCGATGTGGAACAGGCGCTTGAGGCGGCCCTCGGAGTAGGGCGTGGCTGACTGGTCGATCTTGCTTTTGATGAAAAACAGCCAGGGCTTGCCATGCTCGGTCTCGGGTTGTTCGAGGAAGGCATGGATGCGCCGGCTGAAGCCGTACATCGACAGCGGGCCAAGATAGTTGAGCACCGGCTCCTGATCGGCATAGGCGGTGACGCTGCCAGGCGCGATGATGCTGTCGGCCAGCGCGATGCCACTGCGTTGGGCCAGGGCCATGACCCGCTGGCGCTCGCACTCGGTCAGCCTGCCGCACTGCCAGAGGATGCCTGCGGGTTCGTTGTTGAGTACCTCGAGCACCTGCGCCAGGGCCGCCTGCTGGCCAGGGTCAAGCGATTGTGCAGGCGTTGCAGTAGCTGCCAGGTGTTGCTGTGGGCCGGTGTCGACTCGCGATTCGAGTACCGCCTGGGTGGCGAACAGGAAGGTCGGCGCGGGTTGCCCGTCAAGCGCGGCAAAGGCGGCCTCAACGCAGCTGCGCGATTGCTCCGGGCGCTGGATGAAACGCTGCCACAGGCCGCGTGCGGCAATCACCTGATGACCGTCGTTGTCGTTGTCCACAGTGCCTTGGAAGGCGTACCAGACGCTTGCCGCCGAGTCGGCGCAGATCACCAGCCCCGGCGCCCCGGCACGCTTGAGGTTGGCCAGCGTGCCGCGCATCTCGTCGAGCATCCCCGAGGTCATCACGATCACGTAGGCACGTCGGTACAGTTGCCAGCCGGCCATGGCGCTGACGGCCAGGGCGTGCTCGTTGCTGGCGGTATGGAAACCACAGCCACTACCCTTGAGCAGCGCGCCCATGGAGTCGATGAAGCCTGCAACCATGGAACCGGTGAAGAAGTGGCAGTCCCATTGCCCGGTCCAGCGTGCGTTCATGCGTTGCTGGATATCCCGGGCCAGTGCCACCGGTTCATTCGATTGCAGTGTGGTGCGGGCCAGCAGGCGGTTGAAGTAGGCGTGTTCAAGGTGATCGACAAACAGCCGCAACAGATCAGCCCGGCGCAGCGCCTGGTCGGCGTGTGGCACCCTCAGCAGGCGGTTGCCGCCAAGCCGGTTGAGCCAGTGGCCAAGATCGTCTGCGTTACACAGCAGCAGCGCAGAGCTGGGCGAACGTTTGGCTTGGGGCTGGGCTGCGAGCAGTTCGAGCAATGGGTCGCTGGCTGGTTGCGGCGCCAGCTGGCGCGTATCGAACAGCACATAATCGCTGTCGCTGGCATGCTCGCTGTGCAGGGCCGAGCGTGCCGCCTCGGCATTGCCGAATACCTGCAGATCCAGATACAAGCCATGGCTCTCGGCATGCTCGCGAACGTACGCCTGAGCCTGCTCGGCGACCTGCCGGTACAGGCACTGTGGGTCGTTGTCCGGCCATGACTGGCTGGCGGCGGGAGTCTCGTGGCCTAGCCAGTGGTTGAGCCGATCCAGCACAGCTTGCACATCGTCGCGCAGCGCGCTGTCGCCGCTGACCAGGCAGATGCCGACGGTTTGCTGCTTCATGCTTTGCCCTCGCTGATGCAGCGAGCCAGGCCCGCTGCGGTGTGACGCTCGCTCGCCAGCACAGCGGCGGTGCTGCCGGCGATGCTGTGACGCACTCGCCAGGCCAGCAGCAGCGCCACCAGCAGACCTGCGCTGAGGCAGGCCAGCATGCCGTGCTGGCCCAGCCGATCAAGCAGCAGCCCGGCGGCAACCGGCACAGCCAGACGGCTGATGACAAACAGGCTGGACTGCAGGCCGTAGTCGCTGGCGGTGTTGCCGCGACGGCTGAAGCACAGGGTCAGGCCGAACATCAGCGCGGACACCGCGCCCATGCTTGCCGCGAGCAGCAGCACGCTGGCGGTCAGCCAGGCAGGCCCCAGTCGCAGCCATACGCTGACGGTCAACAGCAGCAGCGCCAGCAGGGCGGCGAGCAGGTAGCACAGGATCGCCCGGGCCGTGCCAAGCACCGGTATCAGCCGGCCAAACAGCAGGCTCGATATGGCGCCCGTGGCGCCGCCGGCGATTCCCACCAGCCAGGCTACCTGTTCCATGGCCATGCCCTGATCAAGCATCAACGGCTTGAGGTACAGCCAGGCGGCGCCGATGAACGGGAACGCGCTGAGCAACACCCAGCTCCATTGGCGTGCACCGGGCTGAGCGAAGAAACTCATCCACTCGGCGACCAGGCCAGGTGGCTCGACAGGTTCGCTGGTAGCCGCCTGTGCCCGTTTGCGCAAGACCAGCAATGGCAGCATGCCCAGTACCAACGCAGCGGCCATCAACAGAAACGGCGCCTGCCAGCCCAGCCGGGACTGAACCAGCAACATCGCGCCACCACCTACGATCGCGCCGATGAACAATGCCGCCGAGCGAATGCTGCCGGCGCGCAGCTGTTCGCTGCGTGGCAGCCACTGCACGGCCAGGGCGTTCAGCGGGATGTCCATCCAGGTGGCGATGATGCTGATGGCGAAGGTCATGGTGAACAGCGCCAGACGCTGTTCGATCAGGTCATGCCGACCAATCAGCCAATACAGGGCCAGCAGCAGGGCGCCGAGCAACAGCATCCAGTGCACCAAATGTCCGTTGCCCAAGCGCACCCGCTGTACCGGTACGGCGAGCAGGAACTTGAACACTGCCGGCAGCCCAGCCAGTTGAAACAGGCCGATCTCGGTGCCACTCCAGCCGTACTGGCGCATTACCAGCGGCATGCCGAACATCAGGTAGATGCTGGGCACCGCCAGTGCCAGGTTGAGCCAGCCAAACAGCAGTTGCAGGCCGGCGATTCGAGTGCGATTCATCACGTTATCCCAGAGGTCTGCGTGCGATGACGGCGTTCACCGGGGTGACCGGAAAACGCAGCCCGTTGAGTTGCTGTACCGCGCTGAAGCCTGCGCCCTGAAGCAGTTGCGCCATTTCACCCTCGGCCAGTACGTGGCGCCCTTGCAGGCGCATGTGCAGGTAGTACGGCAGGACCTGCGCTGCCGCAGCGCGCTCGCTGGGCACCTCGGCCTGGCAGCACACCAGCAGCCCGCCGGGGCGCAGGGCGGCGTGCAGGCGGCGCAACATGGCGGGCAGGTTGTGGACAAAGTGCAGCACCGACGAGCACCAGATCAGGTCGAAGCCGCTGCCGATGTCGTCGTCGTTGAGGTCGCCGCCAAGCGCCTGCAAACGCTCGCCAAGCCCGGCGCGCTGGATGTTGTCGTCCGCCACGGCGGCCGCCTCGGGGTACTCGAAGACCACTCCGGTCAGGTTCGGCAAGCGTTCGGCGAGTGCGATGGCGACCAGCCCCGGCCCCCCGCCGAGGTCGAGCACACGTTCCAACTGGGCGCATTCGGGCAGGCGCTCGATCAGCGCGCAGGCCAACTCGGTGGTGACTGCGCGTTGCTCCTGAGCGATCTGCAGGCGAGCGGCGTTGGCCCAACTGCGAGCGATCGCCTGTGGGCTGGCGGACGGCGTCGCCATACCGCTGCGCAGGTAGTCGCCGAGCTGGCTGCCGGTCTGGCGCAGTACCTGATGGCGGAACAGCAGGGCATCGCCGCAGTAGTCGTCGGCCTCGGCCCGCAGGTGGCGTTCGGCGGTGGGCAGGTTGCGATACAGCGCAGGCTGCTGCTCGTTGCGCTCGAGCAGGCCCTGGCACCACAGCAGCTCCAGCAGATAACTGGTGGCTTGCTGGTCCAGTGCCAGCGCCTCTGCCGTGTGCCGGGCACTGGTGAACTGGCGCAACTGGTCGAACACGCCGTACTCAAGGGCTACCCGCAGGGCATCGGCGCCAAGGCCGCCCAGTTGCAGGTCCCAGCAGGCCTGGAGGGGGTGACTGCTACGCAGATCCTGGTAGTTGCAAGTCATCGTTCACCCGCTGGGTTGCTCAGGTGTACGCGGCAGCAGTGTGGCTTCGCAGATTGAGGCACGGTAACTCCCTGTAGTGGCCGCTTGTATGAAACGAAACAAGGCATGGCCGAATCACTGATAAAGGTGATATATATTAAATGAGAATCATTCAGTATAAGTATGCGAGTCGGAGCCGTTCCTATGCGACGCGAGCTCGCGGACCTTCAGGGAAGTCAGCATGAGCACATTGAAAGGGAGTTGCCGTCTCGGTCTGGATCAAGCGCGCGAGCGCAGCGTGTTGGCTGATGGGCGCCTGCGCATGCAGCTGAGCGAGGACCTTGGCCAGTGCCACTCCGAGCTGTTGCAGTTGGAGCGGGGCCTGTCACTGGGGCGCTTGCATTACCACCCGCTGCGCCCCTTGATCGAAGAGACCTGCGGCCCGCATGACGGCCATGTGATGGTGGTGACGATTGGCTTGCAGGGTAAATCGGGGTTCACTGGCAAGGATGGCAACCACCTCGCTTTCGAGGCTGGCCACACCACCATCACGGCGTTCAAGGCGACCCCCGGCGAGCGCCGCTATCAGGCCAATCAAACCGCCTCGCAGCTGCGCCTGGTGATCGATGAGCAGACCCTGTGCAAGTACGTCGGCGAGGAGCGGGCGGCGCAGGTGCTGGGTACCGGGCATCTGCATCGCCTCGACTTTCGCCCAAGCTCGCAAGCCGCGCAGGCGCATGCCGCGGCGTTGGTGCGCTACCTGCAGCCAGGCCTGCTGAACCCGGCCAACCGCCTTGATCTGCACATCCATACGCTGAGTCTGTTGGCCGAACAGTTCAATCTGCTGGCGCCGCAGGACAGCATCAGCTCGGCGCTGAGCAGCAGCGACGTCGAGCGCATCGAGCGTGCGCGCAACCTGCTCTGCGAGCAGTTGCATCAGCCTCTGACGGTCGAGTACTTGGCCACGGCGGTGGGGATGAACGAGCACAAGCTCAAGGAGGGTTTTCGTCACCTGTTCGACTCGACCCCGGCGCGCATGCTCCTGGACATGCGCATGCGCAAGGCGATGACCCTGCTCGAGTCCGGCCAGCAAGTGGCCCAGGCCGCCTGGCAGGTGGGCTACAAATATCCGAACAATTTCACCGTGGCTTTTACCCGCTACTTCGGCCGGGCGCCGAAGTCGATTTTCGGCAAGAAGCGCTAGCGACGTGGTCGGGCTGTGCGCATAGGTTTTTGTTGTTTTCGCATATCAATCTAAACGAGATTCATTTGCATTTATCGTTATTATCACTGCGCCGCGAGTCAGCGGCCATGAAACTGCCATGTCACGATAAATACAGGTCTCGCCATGTCTTTGCTCACCCCACCGCCATCGCCAATGCGCCTCAAGCCATTGGCGTGGTCGATCCTGCTGACACTGTCCAGCCCCGCAGCGCTGGGCGAGGAAAACGCCCCAGGAGCTCAGGCGCCCGCGCCGAATATGGGCGCCATCGAGATCGAGCTGCCGGCAGGTTTCGAGGATGAGCTGAGCAGGCCAGGTACTTCGCAGCAGGGCCTGCAGGTGCTGGAGGCGTTGGAGGTCAAAGGTGAATGGGAGGACCAGACCGAGAAGGGCGAGAACGACGTTTACCGCAAGGACGTCTCCAACGTTTATGTCGGCAAGGAAGACATCGAGCGCTACAAGGGCACCAGTGTTGGTGACCTGTTCAAAGGCTTGAATGGCGTCTACAGCGGCGAGTCACGCAACAGCGGCGCGCTTGATCCGAACATTCGCGGCATCCAGGGCGAAGGGCGGATCCCGGTTACCGTGGATGGTACCGAGCAATCGACCTCTGTGTGGCTGGGCTCGGCAGGGGTCTCCAACCGCAACTACGTCGATCCGAACATGATCGGCGGCATCTCGGTGGAGAAAGGGCCATCGCTGACCGCTGGGGTCAAGAGTGGCATCGGTGGCTCGGTGGAGATCCGCACGCTGGACGCCGAGGATATCGTCCGGCCAGGCGAGACCTACGGGCTCGAGCTCAAGAGCGAAACCGCAAGCAATTCGGTAGCGCCCAATGAAGACGGCATGCGCAGCTTCGGCCGCGACTACCGCGATATCGAAGGCGCGTATACCGGCGGCACTTCCGTTTATTTCGCCAATGGCGGCGGTACCCGTTACACCCCGCATACCGACTCCCGGTCGGATGACTTCGACTTCGAGGACAATGCCTACCGCATTGCCGCCGCGACCCGCCAGGACAATTTCGACCTGCTTGGCGCTTACAGCTATCGCAAAAAGGGGAACTATTTCAGCGGCAAGAAGGGCAGCAAGCGTTACGAATCCGAAAGCGGTTATGAGGGCGTTACAGCGGAGAATGCGCCGGTAGTGGGCGACACCTCCGCCAACTACCTGGCCAGCTTCTACAACCCGGGTGGCGAGGTAGCGGGCACGTCCAACGAGATGCGCACCACGCTGCTCAAGGGTACGCTGTACTTGCCTGATGAGCAGCGCATCAAACTCTCTTACATGCACAGCGATCTCGAGTTTGGCGAAA
Source organism: Pseudomonas sp. PGPR N4 (assembly GCF_059693665.1). Taxonomy (NCBI): domain Bacteria; kingdom Pseudomonadati; phylum Pseudomonadota; class Gammaproteobacteria; order Pseudomonadales; family Pseudomonadaceae; genus Pseudomonas; species Pseudomonas sp. PGPR N4. The sequence continues at coordinate 132,408 of NZ_JCAUKV010000002.1, read as the reverse complement.
CCATCCCTTACATGATCAACGAGGTCATCAAGCAGGTCCCCAGTGGCAGCAATTTTGGGTTTCAGCTGCCGTACAGTGAAGTCAAGCAAGACACGTTTTCAATCAATTACAGCTGGAGCCCTGAAGATAATCGCTGGGTCGACCTCCAGGCTGGTTTCTGGCTGACCAAGAGTGACTCCAAGCGCTACCAGAATGGCGAGCAGATATATGCCATCAATGGTATTGACGGTAGGGGCGATGCCGCCTGGGACAACTATGTGCAGTGTCGCTACAGTCTGTTCGGCTGCAATGGCGATAGCGCCATGCCGGACAAGTTAGCCAACACCGACGGGCGCTTCAACTTGTTCTCGCGCGCGCTGCAAGTGACCCAGCACGACCGTTGGGGGGTGACACTGGGTAATAAAATGCAATTGACAGACAGTTGGATGCTGACGCTGTCCGGGGACTTCAGCAAAGAAAAGCTGGAGCAGGGCAACAATCTCGATCAAGAGAGTGGTGGTGTGGTTGCCTACGCCATCAACTACTTGGGGCCGCGCGGCGGCAGGCGGGAGCAGTATAACTTTAGTTTTAATAACGAGTGGGCTGCAACGCCGTGGTTGACGTTTACGGCGGGGGCGCGTTACAGCGATTACAACTCGTTCGATACGACGCTGGATGAGAATCGCAAAGGGCAAGTTGAAGGTTGGGGTGTTAACAGTTATCAGACCATCCGTGACTTTGGATATGTCAAGCTGCTCAGCGACGAAGAGGCCAAAAATTATGAAGCCTCGGTGAGGGACATGGTGGAGAGTTGGGGGTTGGACAACCCAGCTGAAATTGAGGAAGCTGTTGCCGGCGAACTGGCGAATGCTACTGTAGATGGAGTTTATTACGGTCCCGTCGAGGTGGCGCAGGTTCCGCTCAAAGGCACGCGGTTGGACAGCAGTGCAAATCCATTCACCAACGGCACCATTAACTTTAGTGAACAGGTAGCCAATGCTCAAGGCAGTGGCCGCACGGTTGCCCGTTATTTGAAAGCACCCTCAAGTGGTGGGGTATACCAGCAGATACCCGAGGATGAGCGTTGGGCCAAGCCGAAGAAACGCAGAGACAGCGCTTGGGCGCCGATGGCAGGGGTGACCCTCAAGCTGAGTGACAGTGCCAGGGTGTACGCAAGGTATGTCGAGTTCATTCGCTTTCCCACAATCTACGAAGACACTCAAGCGTTCTCGGGTAGCCGTTCAAGCATCACATCCAATCAGCCGAGTCCAGAACATGCGTATAACTGGGAAGTCGGTTACGTTCAGGACCTGCTAGGGTTTGTACCCGAGTGGAGGAACGCGGATTTTCGCATCAATTATTACAAGAGTGAGATCAAGGATTATATCGACAGGGATTTTTCCTACAATATTATCCAGTACGAAAAAAAGCTGCTGTCAGGCATCGAGTTGCAAACACGCTTTGATACCGGTAAGTATTTCAGCAGTTTTGGTGCCAGCTATCGACTGGATCAGCGCCTGTGCGACAAAGACATGGCCAGCACCGTTGATCCCTATTATGGGCGGGTCAAGGAGTGTGTAACCGGTGGCTTCCCGACGACGTTCTCCAGGACCAGCTTGCAGCCTCACTATTCTTTGAACCTGGACAGCGGCATGCGCCTGTTCGATGAGCGCCTGGAGATCGGCGCACGCATGGTCTATCACAGCAGCGCGAAGAACAAGGAAGAGGCTAAGTGGATCAAGCAGAATCTTGATATGGTCAAAGGCATCAATCAGCCTTACGAGTGGCACCCTATTTGGGTATTCGATACGTATGCGACGCTGCATATCAATAAGAATATTGATGTCGACTTTGGCGTCAACAATATAACCAATCGATATTATCTTGACCCGTTGGCGCGCACGGTCATGCCAGCGCCCGGGCGCACGCTCAAGATGGGGCTGACTGCACGTTTCTAGATTTTTTGCTGTTTTTTGTAAAACAGCGTTGTTCATAAACTATGACAAGGAGAGTGTTGTGAAAAAACTATTTGTAATGACAGCGTTGTCGTTGGTGACCTCCGGTGCATTTGCCGCTACGGTCAGCGGTGGTTCCTCTTCGACTTATGTGCAGGCACTGCCTTCGAACTTGATGGCAGTAGGCACAGCGGGTATCGCTATGCCAACGGTAGCCGGCGCTACCGCGAACACCTCAGCCGTTGTCAGCTTCAAGGCAGGGCCTATTGCTCAAACCAATGCGCTTCTCAGCGGCTATGGCACCACCTCGGCGCTCATCACCAACCCCGGTACAGGCGTAATTACCTCGCAGACCTGGAAAAACAAGGCTGCCTACAATACCGAGGTTTATGCCTATCGCCAGATCGCAGCGCCGTCCCCCGGCTTCCCGCAATTCGGCGGTGAAGTCATCGCCAAGGTATCGGGTGCCGAGGTGTACTTCGGCGAGTGGGCGCCAGCCAAGAGCGGTGCTCAGCCGACCAACAGCACTGACCTGAACCTGTCGCATGCCAACCGTACGGTCTGGTTCGTTGGCGAAAATCCAACTACCAGCATGCCGGCCTTGGTCAATGCCAAGTACAACGTCGTGGGCATCAACCAGTACAACCCAGGTACGGCCGCCGGCGTGACCAGTGGTGTGCTGACCGCCAACTATGGCAGCGGCTCCGGCACGCTGGCGGGTAGCGTAGGATCTATCAACTTCGCGGGCACTACCATCGCAGCCAATGGGTCATTCGCTCGTTCCAATCAGATCAAAGGCCAGTTCTACGGCAACAACGCCGAGGCCCTGGCGGGTATCTACACCAGCGGCACCACCAAAGTCGCCTTCGGCGGCGCCAAACAGTAATACCCCTGTGCAACGGAGGGGGCGCTGCGGCGCCTGCCTCCCACTTTTTGTCCCTGTCTCTGGATCGATCACCATGCTGCCGTCCATGCGGGTGCACGTCGCCCTGCTGTGTCTCTCGACCTTGTTCTCCCCCGTACTGCTGGCCGACGATGACGACACCCGTCTGCTGCTGAACAAGATTGACCGCCGCGCCGAGGCGCGGGAGCGGGCCAACCTGGGCGCACCGGACCCGGCCGAAAATGACGCATCCTTGATCACCATCGAGGGGCAGACGTACAACGTGCAGAACAGCCTCGCAGACCTCGGCCCGGCTATCTATGTGTCGATCAACCTGCAGCAGTGGAGCAAGGTGCGCCAGTTTGTCGAGCGCTACCGGCAACTGCCCGGGCACGAACAGGCATTGGTGGAAATGGCCGAAGGCCTGATCGATCGCCAGGCGCGCAGGTACAAACAGGCGATCGCTCACCTGCGCCGCGCCGATCAACTGCAGCCCGGCTTCGTCCGTGCCCGTCTGGAGCTGGCGCGTACGCTGTTCGAAGACAACCAGACCGCTGAAGCCGAAGCGTTGTTCGCTGAGGTCGCCAGTGCTGAAGTGCCCGATGCGGTGCTCGAAGTGCTTGGTCAGTACCGCAGTGCCATCGACAGCCGGCGCGAGTGGCACGGCTCGGCATCGCTGGGGTTTGGCTACAACAGCAATATCAACCAGGGCAATGGCATGCTCACCACCACCCAGGTGTGCACGATTTTCTTCGAGTGCTTTGATTACTCGCGGCAGATGCCCAAGCCGATCAAGTCAGCCAGCACGGTCTATGACGTGGCTGCCGAGCGGCGCTTTCAGCTGGCTGGTAATCACCACCTGCTGGTGCGCGGGCTGAGCTATGGCAACAGCTATGACAAACATAGCGAAACGCAGGAGAACCAGACCTGGTACGACGACAACACCAGCGTGCTCTACGCCGGCTACAACTTTCAGAGCGCGCTCAACGATGTGTCGCTGACGCCGTTGTTCGAAAACTACTACAGCGACCACCACACCAAGTACCAGGCCAGCGGCGTACGCGGCGAATGGAAGCACAACCTGAGCAACCGTCTGCAGCTCAGCCTGCAGCTGCAGAACAAGTACTTTCGCTTTCAGGGTGAGCAACGCGATTATTTCGATGACTACGACGAGCGGCAGGTCGGTACTTCGCTGTCGTACATGCTCGATCCACGGACCCTGGTATTTACCGGAGTGACCTATACCCGGCGCAGCCAGGACGCCGCCAGTGCCAGCAATCGCGAGTACCTGGCCAGCCTCGGCGCCTATCACAGCTTTGATGCCGGGCTGAATCTGAGCGTCGTCGGTCTCTACCGCAAGACCCGCTACGACCAGCCCGATGCGTTTCTCGGCGGCTTGCGCAAGGATCGCCAGCAGATCTATATCGCCACGCTCAGCGTGCCGCGGCTGGCGTTCGCTGGCGTGGTACCGAGCCTGTACGCCAAACGCACGGTGACTGACAGCAGCATCGACTGGGCCTATGCCTATCGCCAGACCGAAGTGGCGCTGAAATTCGAGAAGAGTTTTTGAAGGAGGAGGGCTGCTCAGGCCGGTCATGGCGGGGCATACCAAATCGCAGGCAAGAAAAAACCCACTAGCAAGCTAGTGGGTTTTTAATTTGGTGCCCAGGAGAAGACTCGAACTTCCACGACCTTGCGGTCACTGATACCTGAAACCAGCGCGTCTACCAATTCCGCCACCTGGGCAAAGCTTTACATCTACAGCGTACTGCGATGAATCTCTTGCTGAATCACAGACAGACCTGCTATCTATGCTTCGAAATATTTGGTGCCCAGGAGAAGACTCGAACTTCCACGACCTTGCGGTCACTGATACCTGAAACCAGCGCGTCTACCAATTCCGCCACCTGGGCACACTGTCAAGATTAGAGGATGCTTTACAACATCGCTTATCTCAACTACAACGGCGGTGTCCGTCGTTGTGGTGCGCACTATACGGACGCCATTGGGGGCTGTAAAGCCCTCGTATCAAAAAAAAAGTAAAAAACTCAACACGTTGATTCTGTTGAGCTTCCCTCGCCAACAAGACTGTCAGACGGGGGCTGTCCAACGACGACATTTCCGGTTTCAATAGGCCTATGCCAAACTTCTACTCTATATATACCAAGGTGAACCCCTCCTGATGGCCGATTGGCAATCCCTCGATCCAGAGGCCGCTCGCGAAGCGGATAAATACGACAACCCTATTCCCAGCCGTGAGCTGATCCTGCAGCGCCTTGCCGATCGTGGCGAGCCAGCCGCGCGCGAGGAGCTGGCCGCAGAGTTCGGCCTGCTCGAAGAAGACCAGATCGAAGCCCTGCGCCGCCGCCTGCGCGCCATGGAACGTGACGGTCAGCTGATCTATACCCGGCGTGGCACCTATGCCCCGGTAGACAAACTGGACCTGATCTGCGGCCGCGTGTCTGGCCACCGTGATGGTTTCGGCTTCCTCATCCCGGATGATGGCAGCGCTGACCTGTTCCTCAGCCCGTCGCAGATGCGTCTGGCGTTCGACGGTGACCGTGCCCTGGCACGGGTTTCCGGTACTGACCGTCGTGGTCGCCGCGAAGGTGTGCTGGTCGAGATCATCTCCCGCGCCCATGAGAGCGTGGTTGGCCGTTACTTCGAAGAAGGCGGCATCGGCTACGTAACCCCGGACAACCCGAAGATCCAGCAGGAAGTGCTGGTCACTGCCGGGCGTAACGGTGGCGCCAAGATTGGCCAGTTCGTCGAAATCAAAATCACCCACTGGCCAACGCCGCGGTTCCAGCCGCAGGGTGATGTGGTCGAGGTGATCGGCAACTACATGGCGCCGGGCATGGAAATCGACGTTGCCCTGCGTAGCTATGACATCCCGCACGTATGGCCGCAGGAAGTGGTCAAGGAAGCGCGCAAGTTCCGCTCCGAAGTCGAAGAAAAGGATAAGGAACGCCGCATCGACCTGCGTCACCTGCCGTTCGTCACTATCGACGGCGAAGACGCCCGTGACTTCGACGACGCCGTCTATTGCGAGCCGCAAGGCAAGTTGCGGCTGTTCTCCGGCGGCTGGCGCCTGTACGTGGCGATTGCCGACGTGTCCAGCTACGTGCGCCTGGGCTCGGCCCTGGATATCGAAGCGCAGCAACGCGGCAACTCGGTGTATTTCCCTGAGCGGGTTATCCCGATGCTGCCCGAGGAGCTGTCCAACGGCCTGTGCTCGTTGAACCCGCACGTCGATCGCCTGGCCATGGTCTGTGAAATGACCATCAACAAGTCCGGGCAGATGGTCGACTACCAGTTCTGCGAGGCGGTGATCCACTCCCATGCACGGCTGACCTACAACAAGGTCAGCAGCATGCTCGAGCACTCGCGTACCCGTGAAGGCAAGGCCCTGCGCGATGAGTACAGTGAAGTCGTGCCGCACCTGAAGAACCTGCACGCCCTGTACAAGGTCCTGCTGGCGGCGCGCCATACCCGTGGCGCGATCGACTTCGAGACCCAGGAAACCCGGATCATCTTCGGTGATAACCGCAAGATCGAAGAAATTCGCCCGACTGTGCGTAACGAAGCGCACAAGCTGATCGAAGAATGCATGCTCGCGGCCAACGTCGCCACCGCTGCGTTCATGCAGAAGCACGAAGTGCCGTCGTTGTACCGTGTGCACGACGGCCCGCCACCGGAACGTCTGGAAAAACTGCGCGCCTTCCTCGGCGAGCTGGGTTTGTCGCTGCACAAGGGCAAGGAGCCTTCGCCGAAGGACTATCAGGCCCTGCTGGCGAGCATTTCCGGGCGTCCGGACTTCCACCTGATCCAGACGGTGATGCTGCGCTCGTTGAGCCAGGCGGTGTACAGCACCGACAACAATGGCCACTTTGGTCTGAACTACGAAGCGTACACCCACTTCACTTCGCCGATCCGCCGTTACCCGGACCTGCTGGTGCACCGTGCCATTCGCAGCGTGATCCGCTCCAAGATCGACACCCCGCACGTCAAGCGTGCCGGCGCCGTGGCAATCCCCAAAGCGCGCATCTACCCGTACGACGTTGCCACCCTGGAGCAGATGGGCGAGCAGTGCTCGATGACCGAGCGGCGCGCCGACGAGGCCACCCGCGACGTGGTCAACTGGCTCAAGTGCGAGTACATGAAAGACCGCGTCGGCGAAGTCTTCCCGGGCGTGATCACCGCTGTGACCGGTTTTGGTTTGTTCATCGAACTGACCGACATTTACGTCGAAGGTCTGGTCCACGTCAGCGCGCTGCCGGGCGACTACTACCACTACGACGCCGTGCATCATCGCCTGTCGGGCGAACGCACCGGTCGCAGCTTCCGCCTGGGCGACACGGTTGAAGTCAAGGTCATGCGGGTCGATCTCGACGAGCGCAAGATCGACTTCGAAATGTCCGAAGCCACCGTCAATGCGCCGGTTGGCCGCAAGCAACGTGGCGCCGCCGAGACGGCTCCGGCGGGCAAGTCCGCGCCGGCAGGCAAAGGTGCTGGCACGGGCAAGCGTGACGTGAAGCAGGACAGCAAGCGCGAGGCCACGTCGCAAGCCAAGCCAGAAGCCAAGGCCGAGCCAGCACCGCGTCGGCGCAAGAATGAAAGTTCGGATGCCTACTTCCCGAGCGATGCCGTGCAGCGCAACGCCGAAGTACGCAAGAGCCGTGAAGTGAAAAAGGCGCTGATGGGCGAAGCCCGCAATGCGCCGACGGCAAGCAAGTCCGGCAAAAGTTCGAGCAAGCCCGCCAGCGACAAGCCAAGCAAACACCGTAAAGGGCCGTCCAAGTCCGGCGCGCCACGCAAGAGCAAGAACAAGTCATGAGTCAGTTGGAAAAAATCTACGGCGTGCACGCCGTGCAGGCGCTGCTGCAGCACCATCCCAAGCGGGTCAAGCAGATCTGGTTGTCGGAAGGGCGCAGTGAGCCGCGTCTGCAAACCCTGCTGGCTCTGGCCGCAGAAAACCGCGTAGCGGTCGGCCAGGCCGAGCGTCGCGAGATGGACGCCTGGGTTGAAGGCGTGCATCAGGGCGTGGTGGCTGAAGTCAGCCCGGCGCAGGTGTGGGGCGAGTTGATGCTCGAGGAGTTGCTCGAGCGCACCGAAACCCCGCCGCTGATTCTCGTGCTCGATGGCGTTACCGACCCGCACAACCTCGGCGCGTGCCTGCGCACCGCCGATGCTGCCGGTGCCACCGCAGTGGTGGTGCCCAAGGACAAGTCGGCGACCCTGACTCCGGCTGTGCGCAAGGTTGCTTGCGGCGCTGCCGAGGTGATCCCGCTGGTCGCCGTGACCAACCTTGCGCGTACCCTGGAGAAGCTCCAGCAGCGCGGCCTGTGGGTGGTCGGCACTGCCGGCGAAGCCGACAAGGAGATCTACCAACAGGACCTGACCGGCCCGCTGGTGGTGGTCATGGGTGCTGAAGGCAAGGGCATGCGTCGTCTGACCCGTGATCATTGCGACTTCCTCGTGAAGCTGCCTATGGCTGGCAGCGTCAGCAGCCTGAACGTGTCGGTGGCTACCGGTGTGTGCCTGTTCGAAGCCGTACGTCAGCGCCAACTGAAGCGCTGATCCAGTCTCTGCAGCGATCCCGGCGTAGCTATTTGCCCGCCGGGATCAGTCTGCACCCTGGCGATTTGGGCAGATCCCTGCCGCTGTTCAAATAATCGCCAATCACCTTGCTTGTGCGTCCCGCCTTCTCTACAATTGCGCCCCTTGCCCAGCAGGCAGGCGCGCATGTGCCTTCTGCACAAGGCAAGTCATACAGTGTCATTCACTCCTTGTCTGACCAGATTCCCTGGCAGGCTTCTAACCCGTAAGGAGCATTCATGCGTCATTACGAAATCATCTTTCTGGTCCACCCGGATCAGAGCGAGCAAGTCGGCGGCATGGTTGAGCGTTACACCAAGCTGATCGAAGAAGATGGTGGCAAAATCCACCGTCTGGAAGATTGGGGCCGTCGTCAACTGGCCTACGCAATCAACAATGTTCACAAGGCTCACTACGTGATGCTGAACGTTGAGTGCACTGGCAAGGCCCTGGCCGAGCTGGAAGACAACTTCCGTTACAACGATGCCGTGATCCGTAACCTGGTCATCCGTCGCGACGAAGCCGTTACTGGCCCGTCCGAGATGCTCAAGGCCGAAGAGAACCGCAGCGAGCGCCGTGAGCGTCGTGAACGTCCTGAAGCTGATGGCGCCGATGGCGACGACAGCAATGACAGCGACGCCAGCGATAGCGCTGACGAGTAATCCACGGACCTTTTGAGGAGCCTATTACATGGCACGTTTCTTCCGTCGTCGTAAATTCTGCCGCTTCACTGCTGAAGACGTGAAAGAGATCGACTTCAAAGATCTCAACACCCTGAAAGCTTACGTATCCGAAACCGGCAAGATCGTTCCAAGCCGTATCACCGGTACCAAAGCTCGTTATCAGCGTCAGCTGGCTACCGCTATCAAGCGCGCCCGCTTCCTGGCCCTGCTTGCCTACACCGACAGCCACGGCCGCTGAGGCCTGGCTTTCGACAAGTAGCAAGGGATAAGCATGCGAGCGTTGGCTGATTTCATCATGCGCGGTCGCGTGCAGGCCGCTGTAGTAGTGGCCGGTTGTGCGGCATTGCCGCTGTTGTTCTGGTTGTGTGCCGCCGCTGGGAGCCTGGTGTTCCTGCGGCGCGGTTTCAAGGACGCTTCCTCGGTCATCGTCTGGGGCATTTTGCCGGCGTTGGTCTGGTGGGTCTTCGGCGAGCCGCGCACCTTGATGGTGTTGCTGGGTACGCTGGGGTTGGCTGCGCTGTTGCGCGCCGGGCATTCCTGGAACCGGGTGCTGTTGTCCAGCATTGCACTGGGCCTGTTGTATGGCCTGATTCTCAGTTCGGTGTTCCGTGAACCGATTGAAGCTCTGGCGCGAGCGCTTGAAAAAGCCCTGCCGCAGATGCTCGACGGTCTCTACCAGCAGTTATCGGTAGAGGAGCAGGCACGCCTTGGGAGTCTTGTCGTACCGGTGCTCAATGGCCTGATTGCGGCTTTGCTGCAGGTTGTCAGTGTGTTGTCCCTGATGTTGGGGCGCTACTGGCAGGCCTCGTTGTACAACCCGGGAGGTTTCGGCCGCGAGTTTCAAGCGGTACGGATTCCCTTGGTGCCAACGCTGGTATTGCTGGGGTGCATGGTGTTGGGTCCGAACCTCGGTTCTGCCCTGGCGCTGCTCACGCCGCTTTGCAGCGTACCGCTCATGTTTGCCGGGCTTGCCCTGCTGCACGGGTTGGTGGCACAGAAACGTCTGGGCAGATTCTGGCTGGTCGGGTTGTACGTGACGCTGGTGCTGTTCATGCAGCTGACTTATCCGCTGCTCGTGGTCCTGGCCATTGTCGATAGCCTGGTTGATTTTCGCGGTCGCAAGTCGCCTCAGGGTGACGATTCCGCGAACGGTGAAGGTTAAAAGTTAAGAGGTTTTACCAAATGGAACTGATCCTGCTGGAAAAAGTCGCTAACCTGGGCAACCTGGGCGACAAAGTTAAAGTTAAAGCCGGTTACGGCCGTAACTTCCTGCTGCCGTTCGGCAAGGCCACTGTTGCCAATGCCGCCAACGTCGCTGCGTTCGAAGAACGTCGCGCCGAGCTTGAAAAAGCTGCAGCCGACAAGAAATCTTCGGCTGAAAGCCGTGCTGCCCAACTGGCCGAGCTGGAAGTGACTATCACTGCCACCGCTGGCGACGAAGGCAAGCTGTTCGGTTCGATCGGCACCCACGACATCGCTGATGCCCTGACCGCCTCCGGCGTTGAAGTGGCTAAAGCTGAAGTTCGTCTGCCGAACGGCACCATCCGTAACGTTGGCGAATACGACGTAGCCGTGCACCTGCACAGCGACGTTGAAGCCACCGTTCGCGTGGTTGTCGTTGCAGCCTAAGCTGTAGCACTCGGCTGGCTCCTCGTGGGCTAGCCGGTTAACATTGGGCGCGGCTCTGCTTTGCAGGCCGTGCCCTTTGTTTTTCTCATCACCCAGAATTCTATTGTGGCCATGAACGAGATCACCCATCCAGAACAGCTCGACCTGCAAACCGCCGCGCTGAAAGTGCCGCCCCATTCCATCGAGGCCGAACAGGCCGTGCTCGGTGGTCTGATGCTGGACAACGAAGCCTGGGAGCGGGTGCTGGATCAGGTCTCGGATGGCGACTTCTACCGGCATGACCACCGCCTGATCTTCCGTGCCATCCACAAGCTGGTTGACCTCAACCAGCCGTTCGACGTGGTCACCCTGCACGAACAGCTCGACCGCGAAGGCCAGTCGAGCCAGGTCGGCGGCCTGGCGTATCTGGCCGAGCTGGCCAAGAACACCCCGTCGGTTGCCAACATCAAGGCCTATGCGGCGATCATTCGTGAGCGCGCCACGCTGCGCCAGCTGATCAGCATCAGCACCGATATCGCCGACAACGCCTTCAACCCGCAAGGGCGCAACGCCGCCGAGATTCTTGACGATGCCGAGCGGCAGATCTTCCAGATCGCCGAGGCGCGGCCCAAGACCGGCGGCCCGGTCGGTGTCAACGACCTGCTGGCCAAGGCCATCGACCGCATCGACACGCTGTTCAACTCCGACAGCGACATCACCGGTATCTCCACCGGCTATACCGACCTGGACGGCAAGACCAGCGGCTTGCAGGCGGCCGACCTGATCATCGTTGCCGGCCGACCGTCGATGGGGAAAACCACCTTCGCCATGAACCTGGTGGAAAACGCCGTGCTGCGCAGCGACAAGGCGGTGCTGGTGTTCTCCCTCGAGATGCCAGGCGAATCGCTGATCATGCGGATGCTCTCGTCGCTGGGTCGCATCGACCAGACCAAGGTGCGTTCCGGTCAGCTTGATGATGACGACTGGCCGCGGTTGACCTCGGCGGTCAACCTGCTCAACGACCGCAAGCTGTTCATCGACGATACCGCCGGTATCAGCCCTTCGGAGATGCGCGCGCGGACCCGCCGCCTGGCCCGCGAACACGGCGAGATCGGCATGATCATGGTCGACTACCTGCAGCTGATGCAGATCCCGGGCTCCAGTGGTGACAACCGTACCAACGAGATTTCGGAGATTTCCCGCTCGTTGAAAGCCCTGGCCAAGGAATTCAACTGCCCGGTCATTGCCCTGTCGCAGTTGAACCGCTCGCTGGAACAGCGCCCGAACAAGCGCCCGGTCAACTCCGACTTGCGTGAATCCGGTGCAATCGAGCAGGACGCCGACGTGATCATGTTTGTCTACCGGGATGAGGTCTATCACCCCGAGACCGAGCACAAGGGCGTCGCCGAGATCATCATCGGCAAGCAGCGTAATGGCCCGATCGGTTTTGTCCGCCTGGCGTTCATCGGCAAGTACACCCGCTTCGAGAACCTCGCCCCGGGGGCGTACAACTTCGACGACGACGAGTAACAGCCGGCGGTGCTGCTGCGCCGCCCGAGCCCCTCATCATGAATCCGACCATTACCGTCGGATTTGATCAAAATTTGTGCTATATTCCGCGCCCGCGATTTCCCTGCACACCAAGAACCGGTCACTGACATGCACGCAGCCAAACCACTTTACGACTATCCCAAGTACTGGGCCGAATGCTTCGGGCCAGCGCCTTTCCTGCCGATGAGCAGGGAGGAGATGGATCAGCTCGGCTGGGATTCCTGCGACATCATCATCGTGACCGGTGACGCTTACGTCGACCATCCGTCGTTTGGCATGGCCATCATCGGCCGCCTGCTCGAAGCCCAGGGCTTCCGGGTCGGCATCATTGCCCAGCCGAACTGGCAGTCCAAAGACGACTTCATGAAGCTTGGCGAGCCGAACCTGTTCTTCGGCGTCGCGGCCGGCAACATGGACTCGATGATCAACCGCTACACCGCTGACAAGAAGATGCGCTCCGACGATGCCTACACCCCTGGTGGTCTGGCCGGCAAGCGCCCTGACCGTGCCAGCCTGGTGTACAGCCAGCGCTGCAAGGAAGCCTACAAGCATGTGCCGATCGTGCTCGGCGGCATCGAGGCTTCGCTGCGCCGCATCGCCCACTACGATTACTGGCAGGACAAGGTCCGCCATTCGATCCTGATCGACGCCTGCGCCGACATCCTCCTGTTCGGCAACGCCGAGCGTGCGGTAGTTGAAGTCGCGCAGCGCCTGTCCAACGGCGAAACCATCGAGCAGATCACTGACGTGCGCGGCACCGCCTTCGTACGCCGCGACACCCCGGCCGGCTGGTTCGAAATCGACTCGACGCGCATCGACCGTCCGGGCAAGGTCGACAAGATCATCAACCCGTACGTGAATACTCAAGACACCCAGGCCTGCGCCATCGAGCAAGCCAAGGGCGAGGTCGAAGACCCTAACGAAGCCAAGGTGGTGCAGATCCTCGACAGCCCGGGCATGACCCGCGACAAGACCGTGCTGCGTCTGCCCTCGTTCGAGAAGGTCCGCAATGACCCGGTGCTGTACGCCCATGCCAACCGCGTTCTGCACCTTGAAACCAACCCGGGCAACGCCCGTGCGCTGGTGCAGAAGCACGGCGACGTCGACGTCTGGTTCAACCAGCCGCCGATTCCGATGACCACCGAAGAAATGGACTACGTGTTCGGCATGCCGTATGCCCGTGTGCCGCACCCGGCCTACGGTAAGGAGCGCATCCCGGCTTACGAGATGATTCGCTTCTCGGTGAACATCATGCGTGGCTGCTTTGGCGGCTGCACCTTCTGCTCGATCACCGAGCATGAAGGCCGCATCATCCAGAACCGCTCGCACGAGTCGATCCTCAACGAGATCGAGGAGATGCGCGACAAGGTGCCGGGCTTCACCGGCGTGGTCTCCGACCTTGGCGGGCCGACCGCCAACATGTACCGCATCGCCTGCAAAAGCACCGAGATCGAGAAGCACTGCCGCAAGCCGTCGTGCGTGTTCCCGGGCATCTGCGAGAACCTCAACACCGACCATACTTCGCTGATCGAGCTGTACCGCAAGGCCCGTGCCTTGCCGGGGGTGAAGAAGATCCTGATCGCTTCGGGCCTGCGCTACGACCTCGCGGTCGAGTCGCCGGAGTACGTCAAGGAACTGGTCACGCACCACGTCGGCGGTTACCTGAAGATTGCCCCGGAGCACACCGAGCGTGGCCCGCTGGACAAGATGATGAAGCCGGGTATCGGCAGCTACGACCGCTTCAAGCGCATGTTCGAGAAGTACTCGAAAGAAGCGGGCAAAGAGCAGTACCTGATCCCGTACTTCATCGCCGCGCACCCGGGCACCACCGACGAGGACATGATGAACCTCGCCCTGTGGCTCAAGGGCAACGGCTTCCGTGCCGACCAGGTGCAAGCGTTCTACCCGTCGCCAATGGCCTCGGCCACGGCGATGTACCACTCGGGCAAGAACCCGCTGCGCAAGGTCACCTACAAGAGCGAAGGCGTCGAGATCGTCAAGAGCGACGAGCAGCGTCGGCTGCACAAGGCATTCCTGCGCTACCACGATCCGAAAGGCTGGCCGATGCTGCGTGAAGCACTGGAGCGCATGGGCCGCGCCGACCTGATCGGCCCGGGCAAGCACCAGTTGATCCCGCTGCATCAGCCGCAGACCGACGGCTACCAGAGTGCACGGCGCAAGAACTCCACGCCGAGCGGCAGCCACAAGGTCGGCAAGGAACAGAAGATCCTCACTCAGCACTCCGGGTTGCCACCGCGCGCCAGTGACGGCAGCAAGCCGTGGGACAAGCGTGAGAAGGCCAAGGCCGAGGCGTTTGCGCGTAACCAGCAGGCGGCCAAGGAGCGTAAGGAAGCGGCCAAGGGCGGCGGCAAGAAGAAGCCGCGTCAGCCAGCGGTTCCGCGTTGATCTGAAGGTTGATGGGGCCGCTTTGTGGCCCTTTCGCGACGCAAGGCCGCTCCCACATGGTCAGCGCCGCCTTCGAGGCGTGCACCGGATCTGTGGGAGCGGCCTTGTGTCGCGAAAGGCCCGCGCAAGCGGGCCCAGATGCACGGTCAGTCAGGTGCGCGATCGACCCACTTGGGCACCACCGGCGCGACGAATTCATCCATCCCGTCCAGCAGCGCATCCGCCTGCTGCCCGAGCAACAGCATCGCCCGGTGCTGCGGCCGCACAAAACCTTCTTCGACAATATGGTCGAGGAACCCGCCCAGCTTGGTATAGAAGCCGTTTACATCGAGCAGTCCCAGCGGCTTGGCGTGGTAGCCCAGTTGCCCCCAGGTCCACACCTCGAACAACTCCTCAAGCGTCCCCAAGCCACCCGGCAGGGCAATAAAGGCATCGCTGAGTTCGGCCATACGGGCTTTGCGTGCATGCATGCCGTCGACCACTTCCAAGCGGGTCAGCCCACTGTGGCCGACTTCGGCGTCGACCAGGCTCTGCGGGATGATCCCGATCACCTCACCGCCGGCCGCCATCGCCGCGTCGGCAACCACGCCCATCAGGCCGACCGCGCCGCCGCCGTAGACCAGGCGTAGGCCACGCCGGGCAATCGCTTCGCCGAGGGCAACGGCCGCTGCGCGGTAGGCGGGGTTGGCGCCGATACTGGCGCCGCAGAACACACAAACGGAACGTACAGGCATTGCTTATCTCCCTTTACAGACGTCCAAGGGTAAAGCGCATGCCTGTCGCTTCCAAGATCGGATTTATTCGGGACGGGAAAACTCGCAGGCCGCGCCAGTGGTGCCATGGGCGTAAGCGGCGAGCAGGCTATTCATCAAGCTACCAAGGGACATGTCGTTTGCTCCTAAATGAGAGGTTGTCCCATCGTCGGTTATGCAGGCATGATGTGCACTTAGATTGGTTGTATACAATCCATAGAACAAATTTACTGGCTGCCAGCCGAACACTGCCTTGATGCATATCAGGCACGCTCGTTCCGCTTTCAGGCAGACTCGCAATTGATAAACCCTGCCAAGGAGATTCACGATGTTTGCGAAAGCTGTAGCGGTATCCCTGCTGACCCTCGCCAGCGCTTCTGTGTTTGCAGCCGAGTGCGCGGTGACCATTGATTCGACTGACCAGATGTCCTACAACAGCAAAGAATTCACCGTCGACAAGAGCTGCAAAGAATTCACCGTGACCCTGACTCACTCCGGCAACCTGCCGAAGAACGTCATGGGCCATAACCTGGTGGTCAGCAAGACTGCCGACATGCAGGCCATTGCCACCGAAGGCATGACCCAAGGCATCGACAAGGGTTACCTGAAGGAAGACAACGCCAATATCATCGCTCACACCGCGATGATCGGTGCGCCAGAGAAAGAAACCAAGGTCACCTTCGACACTTCCAAGCTGGAAGCTGGCGGCGACTACAGCTTCTTCTGCACCTTCCCAGGCCACATCTCGATGATGAAAGGCAAGGTCGTGGTCAAGTAAGCCACGCCACAAAAAAAGCCCGGCCGCGATCAACGTCGCGGTCGGGCTTTTTTTATCGCCGCCGATTACGGCGCGAACGGCAGCTCGCGCTTGTGCTGAGTCTTGCGGTAGGTGCTGACGATGATATCGAAAGCATGCTGGTCGACAGGCTCACCGTGCAGGAAGGCATCGATCTGCTGGTAAGTGATGCCGTGCGCTGCTTCATCTGGCTTGCCTGGCTCAAGGTCTTCGAGGTCCGCGGTCGGTACTTTCTCGACCAGTGACTCAGGCGCACCAAAGGCACGAGCAACAGCACGTACCTGGTTCTTCACCAGGCCGCTGAGCGGCGCCAGATCACAGGCGCCGTCGCCGAACTTGGTGAAGAAGCCCATCACCGCCTCGGCCGCATGGTCGGTGCCGATCACCAGGCCGCCACGGGCGCCGGCGACGCTGTACTGGGCCACCATGCGCATGCGCGCCTTGATGTTGCCGACCACGAAATCGACCATGGCCGGTGCGCCGTCCTGCAGCACATCGACCTTGCTCTTGAGCCCAAGCACGGCGGGAGCGATGTCGATGGTGTGCACTTCATCGGCCTTGATCACATCCAGGCAGGCCTGCGCGTCGTGTTCGTCGTGCTGCACGTTGTACGGCAGACGCACGGCGATGAAGCGATAGCCGTCGTCGCCGCTGCTGGCGCGCAGCTCGCTGACGGCGCGCTGGGCGAGCAGGGCGGCGGTCAGCGAGTCGACCCCGCCACTGATGCCCAGCACCAGGGTCTTGAGCCGGGCGTTGGCCAGGCAGTCCTTGATGAAGGCCACACGCCGGGCAATTTCGGCTTCGAGCGCGGCGGCATCGGCGAATGGCGGCTGCACCTTGAGCTGCTGCGCGATCTCTTGCTGAACGGCTTGCATGGGTTACTCCTTGTGGGCAACTTTGAATACGTGACGCAGGTAGGCGACGAAGTTTTCATCGCGGCACTGCGTCTTGGCGGCCTCGTCGGAAATCTTCGCTACCGGCGAGCCATTGCAGTCGGTCATTTTAAGCACGATGCTCATTGGCGCTACCCCCGGCAGGTCGCAGGTGAGGTTGGTGCCGATGCCGAAGCTGACATTGATGCGACCACGCAGGGCACGGAATATCTGCAACGAACGCGGCAGGTCGAGACCGTCGGAGAACACCAGGGTCTTGGTCATCGGATCGATGCCCAGTTGCTGGTAATGGGCGATAGCCTTTTCCGCCCAGGCCACCGGCTCGCCGGAGTCGTGGCGCAGGCCGTCGAACAGCTTGGCAAAGTACAGATCGAAATCATTGAGGAAGGCATCCATGGTGATGCAATCGGTCAAGGCGATGCCGAGCAGGCCGCGGTACTCGCGGACCCAGCAGTCGAGCGCGGCGATCTGGCTGTCGATCAGGCGCGGGCCGAGTTGCTGGTGGGCCATCAGCCATTCATGGGCCATGGTGCCCAATGGTCTGATATCCAGTTTCCATGCCAGATCGACATTGCTGGTGCCGACGAAGCGCCCCGGGAAGTCATCGCGCAGCACCCGCACGACTTCTTCCTGGACGCGGCTGGAGAAGCGCCGCCGGGTGCCGAAGTCGGCTACCTGCAGTTCGGCCAGTTCGTCCTCGCTGGCGTTGGCCCTGAGCCAGTCGAACTTGCGGTAGAGCTGATCGCGGGCAGCCGCCAGCTGCATGTGCGGGTGCAGGTGACGGTTGCGCACCTCGCTGATCAGCGCCAGCAGCGGCACCTCGAAGAGGATCACATGCAGCCACGGGCCTTTTAGACGCAAGCACAGCTGATCGTCTTCGATGCCCAGATGGACATAGCGCAGGTTGAAGCGGAACAGGCGCAAAAAGCGCAGAAAGTCTGGCTTGAGAAAGCTGATGCGCTCAAGAAACGCCAGCTGGCCGTCGTCCAGGGTCAGCTCGCTGAGCAGCTCGATCTGGCGGCGAATCTCGCCCAGATAAGGGCGCAGGTCTTCGCCGTTGCGGCAGCGAAACTCCCACTCGACATCAGCATCGGGATAGTTGTGCAGCACCGCCTGCATCATCGTCAGCTTGTAAAAATCGGTGTCGAGCAGGTTGTGCACGATGCGCTCAGAGAATGCGCTCTCGCTCATTGAAAGCTCCAGGTCGGCGGCGCTCGCTGAAACGGCGCAAGCGCGCGGGAATGGCGATCATTGTGCCAGCCTTTGCGCTTCACAGGGCACTCACAGTTGACCGCATTACCTTTACCTCGCGCGGAGCCTCTGTAGGAGCGGCCTTGTGTCGCGAAAGGGTCGCGTAGCGGCCCCAGCATTTGTGCTGCACCGCAAAATCGCCGGGCCCGCTGCGCGCGCCTTTCGCGACACAAGGCCGCTCCTACACCTGACCGTGTCGCGGCTGGTGCGGGCAGGCTTCGCGCAGCCCTGCAACGGGGCTGTAACTGCCAAAACCCGGACGTTTTCGCGCGCAGCGACTAGCCTTGAAACAGTGCCCCCGTAGCAGTCACGCACCAGCGGTGTGCACTTCGGTGACGTCGACAGTTACCGGCAGGTTGCACGTTGACACTGGTGCTGGTTGCAATGATGGCACTGCTCGGTTGCGCCTATATTGGAGGAATGGTGGCGCCCGCTTCGTTGTAGACGGTTGCACGCTCAATGAACGATGCCCGGCGCCGGCCTCCAGACGGCCAGCCAGGCGTGTTTGCTCGAAATGCAAAGTCAGTGGCACGGCGCTTGCTCTGATCAGCAAGCAGAACGTTGTAGTGCCAACCAAAAAAAAGACTCTAGGAGCACCACCTCATGTCGCAGACGTTTTACAAGAAAGGCTTCCTGGCTCTGGCCGTGGCAACGGCACTGGGTGTTTCTTCGTATGTTCAGGCCGACATCAAGATCGGCGTCGCGGGGCCAATGACCGGGGCCAACGCAGCGTTTGGCGAGCAGTACATGAAAGGTGCGCAGGCTGCGGCCGACGCGATCAACAAGGCCGGTGGGGTCAACGGCGAGCAGATCAAACTGGTAGCCGGCGATGACGCCTGCGAACCGAAACAGGCCGTAGCGGTAGCCAACAAGCTGGTCGACCAGGAGAAAGTGGTTGGCGTGGTCGGGCACTTCTGCTCGTCCAACACCATCCCAGCCTCCGAGGTGTACGACGAGGCCGGCATCATCGCGATTACCCCAGGCTCGACCAACCCGCAGGTCACCGAGCGGGGCCTGTCGGCCATGTTCCGCATGTGCGGGCGTGACGACCAGCAAGGCATCGTTGCCGGCGACTACATCGTTGATGTGCTCAAGGGCAAGAAGGTCGTGGTGCTGCACGACAAGGACACCTATGGCCAAGGCCTGGCCGATGCGACCAAGGCGCAGCTGGAAAAACGCGGCGTCAAACCGGTGCTGTATGAAGGCCTGACCCGCGGCGAGAAAGACTTCAGCGCGGTGGTCACCAAGATCCGTGGCGCCGGCGCCGATGTCGTCTACTTCGGCGGCCTGCACCCGGAAGCCGGTCCGCTGGTACGTCAGCTGCGTGAAGCTGGCCTGAAAGACGTCAAGTTCATGTCCGATGACGGTATCGTCACCGACGAACTGGTCACCACCGCAGGCGGCGCGCAATACGTCGACGGCGTGTACATGACCTTCGGCGCCGACCCGCGTCTGCTGCCAGACAGCAAGGCGGTAGTGGATCAGTTCCGCAAGAACGGCACCGAGCCTGAAGGCTACACCCTGTATGCCTACGCCTCGGTACAGGCCCTGGCTGCTGCATTCAATGGCGCCAAGTCGAACAAGGGCGAAGACGCCGCCAAGTGGCTCAAGGCCAACCCGGTGCAGACCGTCATGGGCGAGAAGACCTGGGACGCCAAGGGTGACCTGAAGATCTCCGACTACGTGGTCTACCAGTGGGATAAAGACGGCAAGTACCACCAGCTGGAAAAACAAAAATAACAACGGCGCAAGGCCCGGGCACAGACCCGGGCCGACGCCCAGGCGGTATCTGTCTTTATCCGTAGATCTGCACCTGTGCTGCACCACGCGGGCCGCCTGACGGCAGCCCCGCTGTGGCCAGCGCAGGGGCGATCTCACTCAGCGAGATTGCGTTATGGATGGTATTTTCCTGCAGCAACTGGTCAACGGCCTGACCCTCGGGTCGGTCTACGGCCTGATCGCCATCGGCTACACAATGGTCTATGGCATCATCGGCATGATCAACTTCGCGCACGGCGAGGTGTATATGATTTCCGCCTACCTGGCGGCAATCAGCCTGGCATTGCTGGCTTATTTCGGTGTCGAATCCTTCCCGCTGCTGATGCTCGGCACGCTGCTGTTCACCGTGGTGGTGACCGGTGTGTACGGCTTCACCATCGAACGTATCGCGTACAAACCCCTGCGTAACTCCACCCGCCTGGCGCCGCTGATCAGCGCTATCGGCATCTCGCTGATCCTGCAGAACTATGCGCAGATCAGCCAGGGCGCTCGCCAGCAAGGCGTGCCGACCCTGCTCGAAGGCGCGCTGCGGGTCGAGGTTGGTAGCGGCTTCGTGCAACTGACCTACACCAAGATCTTCATTCTGATTGCTGCCTTTGCCGGCATGGCCCTGCTCACCTATGTGATCAAGTACACCAAACTTGGGCGGATGTGCCGCGCCACCCAGCAAGACCGCAAGATGGCCTCGATTCTGGGTATCAACACCGACCGAGTGATCTCCTACGTATTCGTCATCGGTGCGGTCATGGCCGCCCTGGCTGGCGTGTTGATCACCATGAACTACGGCACCTTCGACTTCTATGCCGGCTTCATCATCGGCATCAAGGCGTTCACCGCCGCGGTGCTCGGCGGCATCGGTTCGCTGCCTGGAGCCATGTTGGGCGGGATCATCCTGGGCATCTCCGAATCACTCTTCGCCGGCCTGATCAACTCCGACTACAAGGACGTGTTCAGTTTCTCGCTGCTGGTGTTGATCCTTATCTTCCGGCCACAAGGCCTGTTGGGCCGCCCGCTCGTGGCTAAGGTGTGAACATGTCTGCTGCCAATTCTGCTTCTTCCGGTTTTGATATCAAACGCAGCCTGATCGAGACCATCGTCGCCGGCCTGCTTGCCCTGATCGTGTTCGGCCCGGTGGTCGGCGTGGTGCTCGATGGCTATACCTTCAACGCCGAGCCCGCCCGTGTGGCCTGGCTGGTCGGCGCGGTGATGGTCGGGCGCTTCGTGCTCAGCCTGTTCTTCCAGAGCGGCACCGGCCAGCGCATGCTGCAGGGCTTCGACAGTGGTGGCTCGGGCGTGCATGTGCTGGCGCCGGACTACAAGTCGCGGCTGCGCTACATCATTCCGGCGCTGATCGTGATCGCCATCGTGTTCCCGATCTTCGCCAACAAGTACCTGCTGACGGTGGTGATTCTCGGCCTGATCTACGTGTTGCTGGGCCTTGGCCTGAACATCGTAGTCGGCCTGGCCGGCTTGCTCGACCTTGGCTACGTGGCGTTCTATGCCATCGGCGCCTACGGCCTGGCGCTTGGTTACCAGTACCTCGGCCTGGGCTTCTGGACGGTGTTGCCGCTGGCCGCCATTGCAGCGGCACTGGCCGGCTGCATATTGGGCTTTCCGGTATTGCGCATGCACGGCGACTACCTGGCGATCGTGACCCTGGGCTTTGGCGAGATCATCCGCCTGGTGCTGAACAACTGGCTGTCCTTCACCGGCGGGCCGAACGGTATGCCGGCGCCATCACCGACCTTCTTCGGCCTGGAGTTTGGCCGCCGGGCCAAGGACGGCGGGGTGCCGTTCCATGAGTTCTTTGGTCTGGACTACAACCCCAACGTGAAATTCCTGTTCATCTACATCGTGCTGTTCCTGGTCGTGCTGGCGGTGCTGTACATCAAACATCGGCTGACCCGGATGCCGGTTGGCCGCGCCTGGGAAGCGCTGCGCGAAGACGAGATCGCCTGCCGCTCGATGGGGCTTAACCACGTGCTGGTGAAACTCTCGGCATTCACCCTGGGCGCTTCTACCGCGGGCCTGGCGGGGGTGTTCTTTGCCACTTACCAAGGCTTCGTCAACCCGTCCTCGTTCACCTTCTTCGAGTCGGCGTTGATCCTCGCCATCGTGGTGCTGGGCGGCATGGGCTCGACCGTTGGCGTGGTGATTGCGGCGTTCGTGTTGACCGTGGCACCCGAGCTGCTGCGCAGCTTCTCGGAATACCGCGTGCTGCTGTTCGGGGTACTGATGGTGCTGATGATGATCTGGCGACCGCGTGGGCTGATCCGGATCAGCCGCACCGGGGTAGTCCCGCGTAAAGGAGTGGCGCCATGAGCGACGAAGTCATTCTCTCGGTCGAACACCTGATGATGCAGTTTGGCGGCATCAAGGCATTGAGCGACGTCAGCCTGCAGGTCAGGCGCAACCAGATCTTTGCCTTGATCGGCCCCAACGGCGCCGGCAAGACCACCGTGTTCAACTGCCTGACCGGCTTTTACAAGGCCAGCGGCGGGCGCATCCAGCTCAACCTGCGCGGTAACCAGACCGACGTGATCCAGTTGCTGGGCGAGCGCTTCCAGCCCAGCGACTTCGTGTCGCCGGCGCGTTTTGCCAGTCGCGTGTACTACAAGATGTTCGGCGGCACCCACCTGGTCAACCGCGCCGGGCTGGCGCGGACCTTCCAGAACATTCGCCTGTTCAAGGAAATGTCCGTGGTGGAGAACCTGCTGGTGGCGCAGCACATGTGGGTCAACCGCAATCTGCTCGCCGGCGTGCTCAACACCAAGAGCTACCGCAAAGCTGAAAGCGATGCGCTGGACCACGCTTTCTACTGGCTCGAAGTGGTCGACCTGGTCGACTGTGCCAACCGCCTGGCTGGCGAATTATCGTACGGCCAGCAGCGCCGCCTGGAGATCGCCCGGGCCATGTGTACCCGGCCCAAGATCATCTGTCTGGACGAACCGGCCGCCGGCCTCAACCCGCAGGAAACCGAAGCACTGAGCCGGATGATCCGCGTGCTGCGCGACGAGCACGACATCACCGTCGTGCTGATCGAGCATGACATGGGCATGGTCATGAGCATCTCCGACCATATCGTCGTGCTCGACCACGGTACGGTGATCGCGCAAGGCGCGCCGCAGGAAATTCGCCACAACCCGACGGTGATCGCCGCCTACCTGGGTGCAGATGAAGAGGAACTGGTATGAGTGCACCCATTCTCGAGCTGAAGGAGCTGGACGTGTTCTACGGGCCGATCCAGGCCCTGAAAAAGGTCTCGATGCACATCAACGAGGGCGAGACGGTCAGCCTGATCGGCGCCAACGGTGCCGGCAAGTCGACGTTGCTGATGTCGATCTTTGGCCAGCCACGGGCAGCATCCGGGCAAATCCTTTATCGCGGCACCGACATCACCCGCAAATCGCCGCACTTCATCGCTTCCAACGGCATTGCCCAATCGCCGGAAGGGCGCCGGGTGTTCCCCGACATGACCGTCGAGGAGAACCTGATGATGGGCACCATCCCCATCGGCGACAAGCACGCCAGCGAAGACATGCAGCGTATGTACGAGCTGTTTCCGCGGCTCAAGGAGCGCCGCAGCCAGCGGGCCATGACCATGTCTGGCGGCGAGCAGCAGATGCTGGCAATCGCCCGCGCGCTGATGAGCCGGCCCAAACTGCTGCTGCTCGATGAGCCATCGTTGGGCCTGGCGCCGATCGTGGTCAAGCAGATCTTTGCCACCCTGCGCGAGCTGGCCCAGAGCGGCATGACCATCTTTCTGGTGGAGCAGAACGCCAACCATGCCTTGAAGCTGTCGGACCGCGCCTATGTGATGGTCAACGGCGAGATCCGCATGACCGGCACCGGCCAGGAGCTGTTGGTCAACGAGGATGTGCGCAACGCCTATCTTGGCGGCCATTGATGGTCAGGGGCCGCCATGCGGCCCCTTCTTTCAGCAAATGTGGACAACTTGTCGCACACCGTTGATTTCGCTTCTTCGAATCCCTCGCCAAGCCCTTGTTTGCATAGGTAGAAACTTGTCCACGGATCGTGTGGAACTGCCTGTGGACAACATGGTGGCACTCTGTTGCAGCCCTTTGTAATCAAGGCTTGTAGATGTTTGATCATATTTTGATCAATGCCCTTTGGATACCTGTAACGGCGCCCTGATTAGCCCTGCAGCGGATGGGTTTCGCGCCTGATCAGTCTGTGGATAACTCTGTGCAAAAGCCTTGGACAGACTGCTGCAAGTGGCAGCTAGCATGGCTTTGCTCGACTTAACCTTTATAGGGTGCACGCTGGCCCTGTAGGAGCGGCCTTGTGTCGCGAAAGGGCTGCGTAGCGGCCCCACGATTTAGGCAACGCCGCAGAACTGCTGGGGCCGCTACGCGACCCTTCGCGACACAAGGCCGCTCCTACAGAGACCGCGTCTAAGCGGGTTGCAAGTTGCCCCCAATCGGTGGGGAAAGCCCTGTGGATAACATGCGCATAGCCTGCACCGGGCCTTATGCGGCAAGGCTTTGCGCAATGTGTACGTTTTTTGACCAGTCGCTTAAACGGCTTGCTGGCTGGGCCGGCCACGGGCATGCTTCAAGGCCTGCCGACGACACCCCATTGCGAAGGAGAACAGCATGACGTCTACCGTATTCATCACGGGCGCCACTTCCGGTTTCGGCGAGGCCACCGCCCGCCTGTTTGCCGACGCAGGCTGGAAGCTGGTCCTGACCGGCCGACGTAAAGAGCGCCTGGATGCGCTGTGCGCCGAGTTGTCGGCCAAGACCGACGTGCATGGCATCGTGGTCGACGTGCGCGACCGCGCGGCAATGGAGCAGGCCATCGCCAACCTGCCGCCGGCGTTCGACAAGCTGCGCGGGCTGGTCAACAACGCAGGCCTGGCACTGGGTGCAGACCCTGCGCAGAAGTGCGACCTGGACGACTGGGACACCATGGTCGACACCAACATCAAGGGCCTGATGTACACCACTCGCCTGCTCCTGCCGCGGCTGATCGCTCATGGTCGTGGCGCGTCGATCCTCAACGTGGGTTCGGTGGCGGGTAACTATCCATACCCTGGCAGCCACGTCTATGGCGGCACCAAGGCGTTTGTCGGTCAGTTCTCGCTGAGCTTGCGCTGCGACCTGCGTGGCACTGGCGTGCGGGTCAGCAACATCGAGCCAGGCCTGTGCGAAAGCGAGTTTTCGCTGGTGCGCTTCGGTGGCGATCAGTCCAAGTACGATGCAACCTACGCTGGCGCCGAAGCGATCCAGCCGCAGGACATCGCCGAGACCATCTTCTGGATTCTCAACCAGCCGGCGCACATCAACATCAACAGCCTTGAGTTGATGCCGGTGAGTCAGGATTGGGCTGGGTTCTCGATCGATCGCTCGCCCAAAGGCTGAGCGCAGCAACGGGGCCGGCCTGCGGCCCCTTGGTGCGACGCGTAACCGTCAGGCCAGCGCGTCCAGCCCTTGCAGGCAGGTCGCCAGGTGATAGGGCGTGGTCGACGGCATGTCGTGCCGGCTGACCGCGCCGGTGGCGTCCAGGCATTCGCGCCAGCCGCCTGCATGCAGGAACTTGTCCTCCAGCGAGCGTAGCTGTTGCAACAGCTGCTGCTCACTGCCCGGGCGCAATGCCAACGCGCGCAGGTATTCTGCCTTGGCCCAGATACGCTGGGTGGGGTCGAGCACCTTGCCATTGATATCCAGGCTGGCGAGTACCGCCGCATCGATCACGCCATGGCGCTCGGCGTAGTCAAAGCCACGGGCGATCGACCCATGCAGCGCGCTGCTGTTGAGCAGCGGCGATGTTTCGAGCAGGTAGAACCACTCGAACTGATGACCAGGTTCGAACCAGTTATCCACAGCGCCGCGCGGTTTTTCCAGCATCAGGCCGTGCTCGGGCTCGATGAAGTGCGTTTGCAGCGCCTCACACAGTTGCAGCAACGCTTGCTGCACGTCCTGATCGTCGCGTACTGCGAGGGTTTGCAGGAAGGCTTCGGCCAGGTGCATCTGCGGGTTTTGCAGCGGGCCGCTGCCCAGGTCGGCCCAGTCTTCGCCCAGGTTTGCTTCATACAGGCCATCGTCGCGCGCGAAGCGTTCGGCTACCACTTCCAGCGCTGCGTTCAGTGTGGCTTCGACCAGCCCCTCCTGCACCTTGCCCCAGTAATGCGCGCAGGCGAACACGATGAACGCATGGGTGTACAGGTCCTTGCGCCGGTCCAGCGGCTTGCCGGCGGCGTCTACGCTGTAGAACCAGCCGCCGTGTTCGGCATCGTGGAAGTGGCGCTGCAGCGAACGGAACAATGCTGCGGCGCGCTCGGCGGCGCCGGCTTGCTCGATACGGCTGCTGAACAGGTACAACTGACGCGCGACGGCCATCGCCCGGTAGCGCTGCACGGGCAGTGGCTGGTGCTGTTCATCGAGGGCTTCGAAAGGCAGAGCCATTTCGTCGTTCCAGCCTGGGCCTTGCCACAGTGGCACGATGCGTTCAGCGAAGTGCTGACGGAAACGCGCCAGGCGGGTGCTCAGCTCGGGCAGGGTGGGGCGGGGGTCGGACATGGCAACGCTCGTCGCAATCGGGCAGGGCGCCATGATAGCAGCTAGCGGCCAAGGGTCGTCAGCCAGGGGTGCTCAAACCCTGCCAGTGGCGTGCACCGACAAAGATGAAGCGCAGCTGCTGGGTGATCTTCTCCTGCGCGCTGAGCGGCTGGGCGGTGTGCGGGTCAGGGCTGTCGATCAGCTCGGGCAGGGTGGCGAATACGGTCTTGACCACCAGGTCGGCCATCACTTCCAAGGCTGCCGCATCAAGGTGCTTCCAGCGCGGCATCAGGCCGAGGTCAGTGGCAAGGTCGGAACTGATGTGCTGGCGCAGGCGAGCGATGGCCTGGCGCACCGGCTGCGAGCCGCCGTATTGCTCGCGGGCGAGAAACAGGAACTGAGTGCGGTGCGCGGCGACCATGTCGAGAAAGATGCGTACCGAGGCATCGGTGATGCCACCCATCTCAAATTCGTTTTGCCGCACCAGGCGGATCGCGTGGCGGAAGGTCGCGTCGACTTCTTCGACCAAGGCCAGCCCGAGCGCGTCCATGTCAGGAAAGTGCCGATAGAAACCGGTGGGCACGATGCCGGCGGTCTTGGCCACTTCACGCAGGCTGATGCTGCCAAAGCCACGGCCGCTCTCCATCAACTGGCAGGCAGCGTCCAGCAAGGCTTGACGGGTCTGGAGCTTCTGTTCGGCGCGAGGCAGCATGGGGCAGGCTTCTGTGGCTGTACGACGGGGTTATTCTGGATAAAAAAACAAAGCCCGGTCAATGGACCGGGCTTGGAGGGTAGCAGGCGCAATATCGAGGATCGACCTTTTCTGCCATGGCAATCAGCTCACACGGCTGAGTTCAAGCAGACGATCCGAGCCACCTTCGGCTACTCGGCCACTGCGCTCGATCAGACGGTCCGAGCCACCTTCGGCAACACGGCCACTGCGCTCGATCAGGCGGTCCGAGCCACCTTCAGCGACGCGGCCACTGCGTTCGATCAGGCGATCAGAGCCACCTTCGGCGACACGGCCACTGCGTTCGATCAGACGATCCGAGCCACCTTCGGCAAGGGTGTTCAAAGGCTGCACGGCGGCCGCGTCGCTGGAGCGCGACTCGGCGGTCAGGTGCTGCTCCTGACCAGGCAAGGCGAAGGCACTGGTGGCTGCGATGGACAGGGCAAGGCTAAGCAGTAATTGGCGTTTCATGATCAGGGCGCTCCTCTGGAGGGCTGGAAAGTGGGTACGAAGCCAATGCTACCCGCCGCACCGCCAGAGAAAAGTTCATAAGGATAATGGTAACAATCGACAGGATTGATACTGTTGCAGCAGCGGCTCTAGCCCAGGCATTTCGGCTCCGCGCGCATGCCACTGAGCAGCTTGGTAACCATTCAATCTCACGGCAAAGCTGATGAGGTCGTCAGAAAATTCTTGGCTAGAATGCGCCATGGATTAAACCCAGCGGCTTTTCATCAGTCCCACTTATTAAGTGTCACCGTCGTGGCGCCATGAGCCATGCAGTCAGGAGAATCACGCAATGACGCGCCCCGCCAGAATCATCACCTGGACCCTCGCCACACTGATCACCTTGCTGGCGATCCTGGTGGTGGTGATCGCCACCTTCGACTGGAACCGCGCCAAGCCGCTGCTCAACGAGAAAGTCTCAGCCGCCTTGCAGCGACCGTTCGCCATCAACGGCAACCTCGCCGTCAAATGGCGCACCGAGCCTGAAGAAGGCGGCTGGCGCGCCTGGGTGCCGTGGCCGCACTTCATTGCCGAGGACCTGACCCTGGGCAATCCGGAGTGGCTCAAACAGCCGCAGATGGTCGGCCTGGAGAAGGTCGAATTTCGTCTGTCACCGCTGCCGCTGATCTTTCAGCACATTGTCATTCCGCGCATCAACCTGACCAAACCCAATGCCAGCCTGACCCGCCTGGCCGATGGCCGCGCCAACTGGACGTTCGATTTCGGGCCAAAGGATGAAAACGCCGAACCGTCGAAATGGGTGCTGGATATCGGCGCCATCGGTTTTGATCAGGGCAATGTCAGCTACAACGACCAGATCCTCAAGGCTGACATGAAGGTGCAGATCGACCCGCTGGGCAAGCCAATCCCGTTCAGCGAGATCGTCGGCAAGGCCCGCGCCGAGAAGAGCGCCGGCGCCCAGGACTACGCCTTTGGCCTCAAGGCCAGCGGCCGCTACAAGGATCAGCCGGTGTCCGGCACTGGCAAGATCGGTGGCCTGCTGGCGCTGCAGGACGCCAGCCAGCCGTTCCCGTTGCAGGCCGACGTGCGTATTGCCGACACCCATGTGGTGGTCGCCGGCACCCTGACCGACCCGCGTAACCTGGGCGCGCTGGACCTGCGCCTGAAGCTGTCCGGCGCGAGCCTTGGCAACCTCTACCCGCTGACTGGCGTGACCCTGCCGGACACACCTGCGTACTCCACCGACGGCCATCTGCTGGCCAACCTGCACGCTGCCGAGGGTGCGCGGTTCAGCTATGAAGGTTTCAACGGCAAGATCGGCGACAGCGACATTCATGGCGATCTGGCCTTTGTCGCGAGCAAGCCGCGGCCCAAACTGAGCGGCAAGCTGGTCTCCAATCAGCTGCTGTTCAAGGACCTTGCGCCGTTGATCGGCGCTGACTCCAACGCCGAGCAAAAGGCCCGTGGCGGTGCCAGCAAGCAGCCAGGCGACAAAGTGCTGCCGGTCGAAGAGTTTCGGACCGAGCGCTGGCGTGCAATGGATGCCGACGTCAGCTTCAGCGGCAAGCGCATCGTGCACAGCTCCAAGCTGCCGTTCAACGACCTGGCCGTGCACCTGATCCTCGATGACGGCCTGTTGCGCCTGCAGCCGCTGCGCTTTGGCGTAGCCGGGGGCAATCTCGCCGCCAACATCCGCCTGGATGGCCGTAACGTGCCGATGCAGGGCCGGGCCCGGCTGACCGCGCGTGGCTTCAAGCTCAAGGAACTGTTCCCAGGCTTCGCGCCGATGCAGACCAGCTTTGGCCAGCTCAACGGCGATGCCGATATCAGCGGCCGTGGCAATTCGGTTGCGGCGCTGCTCGGCACCGCCAACGGCGACATGCGCATGCTGATCAACGATGGCGCGATCAGCCGTGAGCTGATGGAACTGGCCGGCCTCAACGTCGGTAACTATGTGGTCGGCAAATTGTTCGGCGACAAGGATGTGCAGATCAACTGCGCGGCCGCCGATGTCGGCATCAAGGACGGCCTGGCGAGCACGCGCGTGTTTGTCTTCGATACCGAGAACGCGATCATCTATGTCGATGGCACGGTCAACTTCGCCAGTGAACAGCTCGACCTGAAGGTCACCCCGGAGTCCAAGGGCCTGCGCCTGTTCTCGCTGCGCTCGCCGCTGTATGTGCGCGGCAAGTTCGTCAAACCCAGTGCTGGTGTGCAGGCGCTGCCGCTGGCCCTGCGTGGCGCCGGTATGGTTGCCCTGGGCGTTGCGATTGGCCCGGCAGCAGGGCTGCTGGCGCTGATTGCACCGGGTGACGGCGAGCAGAATCAATGCACGCCATTGCTTGAGCAAATGAAAGCCGGCAAGGCGCCGGCGGAGGTCAAGACGAAGAAGTAAGGCGGGTTCGTTATCGGCCTCTGCACCGCAGGTTGCGGGCAGAGGCCAGAGGCTAGCGAATCACAGACCCTTGAGCAGGTCGGCCATGTCGTCGGCGTGCTCTTCTTCCTGGGCCAGGATGTCTTCGAAGATGCGCCGGGTGGTCGGGTCGCTCTCGCCGATGTACTGGATGATCTCGCGGTAGCTGTCGACCGCGATGCGTTCAGCCACCAGGTCTTCCAGCACCATCTCCTTGAGCGAGTTGCCCGCTACGTACTGCGCGTGGGAGTTCTTGCTCAGGTTGTCCGGGTTGAAGTCCGGCTCGCCGCCCAGCTGGACAATACGCTCGGCCAATTTGTCGGCGTGTTCGGCTTCCTGGGTGGCGTGCTCGAGGAACTCGTCAGCTGCTGCTGCCGCCTTGATCCCGCTGGCCATGAAGTAGTGGCGCTTGTAGCGCAGTACGCAGACCAGCTCGGTTGCCAGCGACTCGTTGAGCAGCTGGATGATCTTCTCGCGGTCGGCGCTATAGCCTTCGGTCACGGCGCCGTCTTCAACGTGCTGGCGGGCGCGTTCGCGCAAGGTGTGTTTATCGGTCAGTTCAACGTTGCTCATGCTTATCTCCGAGATATCAGGGTTGTCAGGGCTTCAGGAAGACTCACGCGCCAGTTGCGGCTTTCGTGTCTTCTTCTCGTTGTTTGCAGGTCTTGAAGCCTTTGGCATCGACGTGGCCGGTGGCATCGAAGCGCACGTAGTAGGGCTGTTGATGGCCATCACGGTTGAGGATGTAGTCGTTGCAGGTGCCGCCGTTGGGCAGGTCAATGACCATCGACGGGCTGCCACCGATGGCGATTACCTTCTGCATGGTCATGCCGTTCTCGACCTGCTTGACCAGCGGCTCGTCACGGTAGGTAACGTAGTCCACCGGGTTTTCCGGACGGCTGCCGCAGGCGGCCAGGGTTGCGCTGGCCAGAAGGATTGCCAAAGTCTGTTTGTACATGGTCCCGCTCCTTGCTCAGGGTGTGTGCAGGATTGGAACCGCAGCGCGGCTCAGGAGTTCGATTGTGGCTGTCATCTACCCCGCGTTAGTGTTGGCGCACGGCCAAACCCGAGGAGAACGGCAATGAAACAGGATCTGGCGACGCGATACCCGGTGGTGCTGGTGCCGGGCATGCTCGGTTTTGTCCGGCTGCTGGTTTATCCCTACTGGTTCGGCATCGTGTCGGCGCTGCGCCGCGGCGGTGCCAAGGTCTATCCCGTGCAGGTGTCGCCGCTGCATTCCAGCGAGGTGCGTGGCGAGCAGCTGTTGGCGATCATCGAAGACATCTGCCAGCGCAGCGGCGCCGCCAAGGTCAACCTGATCGGCCACAGCCAGGGCGCACTCAGCGCGCGCTATGCCGCTGCCAAGCGGCCAGACCGGGTTGCCTCGGTGACGTCGGTGGCCGGGCCCAATCACGGCTCGGAGCTGGCCGACCACCTCGAACGCACGGCGCCCGGGCACTCGCTTAAAGGGCGTGTGCTGCGCGTCGTGTTGCACGGCCTGGCGCGGTTGATGGGCTGGCTGGAAACGGGCTGGCGCCGTGAGCGGCTGCCGATCGACGTGCACGCGTCGCATCAGTCGCTGACCTGCGCGGGTGTGGCGCTGTTCAACCAGGCTTATCCACAGGGCCTGCCGCAGGAATGGGGCGGCGAGGGCGCCTATGAGGTCAATGGCGTGCGCTACTACTCGTGGTCGGGCACGCTGCAGCCAGGCTTGACCGACCAGGGCCGCAACCGCTTTGACGGCAGCAACCGCTTCTGTCGCCTGTTCGCCCGCAGCTTCGTCCGCGAGAAAGGCCAGTGCGACGGCATGGTCGGGCGCAACAGTTCGCACCTGGGCCAGGTGCTGGGCGATGACCACCCGCTGGATCATCTGGACATCGTCAACCAGTCACTCGGTGCGGTGGGCAAGGGGGCTGAGCCGGTGCGGCTGTTTACCGAGCACGCCGCGCGCTTGAAAGCCGCGGGGCTCTGATGGCGCTGGCACGCGGAAATAGTTGGCTACACTCAGGCTTGGATCCGTGCATTGGGCGCGGAACAAGGAGACCACTCCATGAAGCGACTGCAAGCGCCATTGCTGGTATTGGGCATGTTGATCTGCGCGCAGGGCTTTGCCGCCACCGCCCAGCAGGAAAAGATGAAGAGCTGCAACGCCGACGCCACTGCGCAGACCCTCAAGGGTGATGAGCGCAAGGCATTCATGAGCAAGTGCCTGAAGGTCACCCAGCAGGAGAAAATGACCCGCTGCAACGCCACCGCCACCGAGAAGACCCTCAAGGGTGACGAGCGCAAAGCATTCATGAGTACCTGCCTGAAGAAGAAATGAGCTGTATCTATGTTTGCGCGCCGAAGGCTGGCAGACTGCGATTCTTTTCCGCTGTCTGCCCCTGAGGCTGTATGACTTTCACCCCTCGCCAGGTCACCCTGGCCAGCTGGATCATCGTCTTTGCCGGCCTGTTGCTGGCCCTGCCGCTGAAGTTGTTGCCAAGCCTGCTCGCCGGCCTGCTGGTGTTCGAACTGGTCAATATGCTTACCCCGCGGCTACAGCCGATCATTGCCGGGCAGCGCGCGCGCTGGCTGGCGGTGGCGTTGCTGGGCACGCTGGTGGTGATCAGCCTGACGTTGCTGATTGCGGGCGCGTTCAGCTTCTTGCTGCATGAAGCGGAGAACCCTGGCGCCTCGCTGGACAAGTTCATGCTGCTGGTGGAGCAGGCGCGTAGCCAGTTGCCACCGTTCATCGAAGGCTACCTGCCGGCCAGTGCGGCCGAGTTCAAGGTGGCGATTGGCGAATGGCTGAGGAGCCACCTCGGTGAATTGCAGCTGGTTGGCAAGGGCATGGCGCACATGTTCGTCACCCTGCTGATCGGGATGATCCTCGGTGCCATCGTTGCCTTGCAGCGCAT
Organism: Pseudomonas sp. PGPR N4; assembly: GCF_059693665.1. Classification (NCBI taxonomy): domain Bacteria; kingdom Pseudomonadati; phylum Pseudomonadota; class Gammaproteobacteria; order Pseudomonadales; family Pseudomonadaceae; genus Pseudomonas; species Pseudomonas sp. PGPR N4. The sequence continues at coordinate 99,242 of NZ_JCAUKV010000002.1, read as the reverse complement.
CCCCGATATCTCCCGGCGCAAGCCACTGGCAGCGGCGATGTTCGAACGGCTGGCGCTGCTGGTGCAGGCGTTTCGTAATATCGTCTTCGCCCAGATCAAGATCTCGCTGCTCAACACCTTCTTCACCGGGATCTTCCTCGCAGTGGTGCTGCCGCTGTTCGGCGTACACCTACCGCTGACCAAGACCCTGATCGTGCTGACCTTCCTGCTCGGCCTGCTGCCGGTGATCGGCAACCTGATGTCGAACACGCTGATCACCATCGTCGGCTTGTCGCTGTCGATCTGGGTGGCGTTGGCGGCGCTGGGCTATCTGATCGTTATCCACAAGGTCGAGTACTTCCTCAACGCGCGGATCGTCGGCGGCCAGATCAGGGCCAAGTCGTGGGAGTTGCTGCTGGCGATGCTGGTGTTCGAGGCCGCGTTCGGCTTGCCGGGAGTGGTGGCCGGGCCGATCTATTATGCGTATCTGAAAAGTGAGCTGCGCCGCGCCGAGCTGGTGTGAGGGGCAGGCCTGACAGCACGCGCTAACGCGCTGCCAGGCTTGCGCTGAGGCTCACAGCGCGCCGTAACGCTTGCGCGCTTCGATCGCCAGGCCGCTGCCGATGCTGCCGAAGATATTGCCTTCGACGTGGCGAGCATTGGGCAGCATCGCCGCAACGCTGTTGCGCAGCGCCGGGATGCCGCTGGAGCCGCCGGTGAAGAACACCGTGTCGACCTGGCCCTCAGTGACGCCAGCCTTGTTCAGCAATTCGCTGACGCTGCCGCGGACCCGTTGCAGCAGGCTGCCAATGGCGTCTTCGAACAACGCGCGGGTCAGCTCGACGGTCAGTTCCGGTTCGACCCGGCGCATGTCGATCTGGCGGCTGGGCTGGTCGGTCAGCTCGATCTTGCTGGCCTCGATCTCCATCGCCAGCCAGTGCCCGGCACGCTGCTCGATCAGCTTGAACAGACGATCGATGCCCAGCGCGTCTTCGATGTCATAGCGCATGTTGCCCAGCGCCAGCTGTGATTTCTGCGAATACACGGCGTTGATGGTGTGCCAGGTGGCCAGGTTCAAGTGGTAGCTGGTCGGCATCAGCGCACCGCTCTTCATCTTGCTGCCGTAGCCGAACAGCGGCATCACGCCTTGCAGGCTCAACTGCTTGTCGAAGTCGGTACCGCCAATGTGCACACCGCCGGTGGCGAGAATGTCACTCTGGCGCTCGGCCAGATGGTGGCGATCGGGCGACAGGCGAATCAGGGTGAAGTCGGAGGTACCACCGCCGATATCGACGATCAGTACCAGCTCTTCGCGGCTGATGCCGGACTCGTAATCGAAGGCCGCAGCAATTGGCTCGTACTGGAACGACACGTCCTTGAAGCCGATCTTGCGCGCTACGTCGGCAAGGGTGTCTTCGGCTTCCTGGTCGGCCGCCGGGTCATCGTCGACGAAGAATACCGGGCGGCCCAGCACGACTTGCTCGAAGCTGCGGTCGGCGTCGGCTTCGGCGCGTTTTTTCAGCTCGCCGATGAACATCCCGAGCAGGTCCTTGAACGGCAGGGCAGTGCCGAGCACGCTGGTGTCATGCTTGATCAGCTTGGAACCGAGCAGGCTTTTGAGCGAGCGCATCAGGCGCCCTTCGTAGCCTTCGAGGTATTCGTGCAGGGCCAGGCGGCCGTACACCGGGCGACGCTCCTCGATATTGAAGAACACCACCGAGGGCAAGGTGATCTTGCCTTGCTCGAGGGCGATCAGCGACTCGGCACCCGGGCGGTGCCAGCCGACCGTGGAGTTGGAGGTGCCAAAATCGATGCCCAGGGCACGGGCCGGGGATACGTCGGACATGGACAATTTACTTCCGGAGGCAAAACGGCCGCGCAGTTTATGCCCTTTGCCAGCAGAATCAAGACCAGTCGTCTGCTCCACGGCAACCCCAAACCGCCCTTGAAAGGCTATGCTTGGTCCCTATCTTCAGATGCAACACGCAAATTCACACTGGTGATCCATAGATGGACTTCAAAGACTATTACAAGATACTCGGCGTAGAGCCCACCGCGGACGATAAGGCGATCAAGGCCGCGTACCGCAAGCTGGCCCGCAAGTATCACCCCGATGTCAGCAAGGAGCGCGATGCCGAGGACAAGTTCAAAGAGGCCAACGAGGCCTACGAAGTGCTTGGTGACGCGCAGAAACGCGCTGAATTCGACGAGATCCGCAAGTATGGCGGCCAGCACGGCCGGCCGTTCCAGGCCCCGCCCGGCTGGCAGGGTCGCGGCGCTGGCGCGGACAATGGTTTCGAAGGCGGCGACTTCTCCGACTTCTTCAGCTCGATCTTTGGCGCACGTGGCGGCAGCCCGTTCGGACGCGGACAGCAGCAACAGCAACGCAGTGCGGGCAGACGAGGGCAGGACGTGGAACTGGAGCTGGCGGTTTTCCTTGAGGAGACCCTGAACAAAGAGTCCAAGCAGATCAGCTTCCAGATCCCGCAGACCAACGCCGCCGGGCAGCGCACCGGGTTCACCACCAAGACCCTCAACGTCAAGATCCCGGCCGGGGTCACCGACGGCGAGCGCATCCGCCTCAAGGGCCAGGGTGCGCCAGGGGTTGGCGGTGGTGCCAATGGCGACCTGTTCCTGACCATTCGCATGGCGCCGCATCCGCTGTTCGATGTCGAAGGCCATGACCTGATCATCACCGTGCCGCTGGCGCCGTGGGAAGCCGCGCTGGGCACCAAGGTCGCGGTACCGACCCTGACCGGCAAGATCAACCTGACCATCCGCCCCGACAGCCAGAGCGGCCAGCGCCTGCGCGTCAAAGGCATGGGCTTGAGCAACAAGCAGGGCGAGCGCGGTGATCTGTACGCGCAATTGAAGGTGGTCATGCCGACCCAGTCGGACGACGCCACCCGTGAACTGTGGGCCAAGCTTGCCGAGAAGGCCGCGTTCAACCCGAGGACTCAATGGAGTAGTTGATCATGAGCAGCACCCTGATCGTTCAACTGGACATGCGCACCCTCTGCCAGGAAGCCAATATCACGGCTGACTGGGTGATCGAAATCGTCGAGCACGGCATTGTTCAACCATCGGGGCGAACGCCGGAAGACTGGCTGTTCGACGACCGCGCGCCGGTAACGCTCAAGCGCGCGGTCAAGCTGCATCAGGAGCTGGAACTGGAGTGGGAAGGCGTGGCGCTGGCGCTGGAGTTGCTGGAAGAAGTGCAGCACCTGCGCAGCGAGAACAGCATGCTGCGCCAGCGTTTGGGGCGGTTTACCCAGATGTGACTCGCCACAGGGCCATCGACCGGCGCGTGGCCTGTAGGAGCGGCCTTGTGTCGCGAAAGGCCCGCAAAGCGGGCCCGGCGATGTCAGCGGCGGAGCTGAAATTTTTGGGGCCGCTGCGCGACCCTTTCGCGACACAAGGCCGCTCCTACAGGTGCGCGGGGTCCAGTAGCAATTGCATGAAGGTCAGGTCCAGCCAGCGACCAAACTTGATGCCGACCTGCGGCATCTGCCCGGTCACAATGAACCCCAGCCGCTCATGCAACCGCACCGACGCCGCATTGCCGCTCTCGATCGCAGCCACCATCACATGCTTGCCGCAGCCACGCGCACGCTCGATCAGTGCCGCCATCAGCAACGGCCCCAGGCCCTTGCCGCGTTGATCATCGCGCACATACACCGAATGCTCGACGGTGTGCCGAAAACCCTCGAACGGGCGCCAGTCGCCAAACGATGCATAGCCCAGCACGCCGCTGTCATCGGCTACCACCAGAATCGGATAGCCCTGCTCAGCCCGCGCCGCAAACCAGGCCTGGCGGTTGGCCAGGTCCACCGGGGTCTCGTTCCAGATCGCCGTGGTATTGCGCACGGCATCGTTGTAGATGGCGAGAATGCCCGGCACATCGGCAGCCTGGGCATCGCGAATCGGGTAGCTCATGACAACGTCTCGCAGAAGGATTGCCTGCAGATTAAATGGTTACCAACCCGCGCACACCTTCGGCCTGCATGTTTTCGCCACGGCCTTGCTGGATGATCTCGCCGCGGGCCATCACCAGGTACTGATCGGCCAGCTCCTCGGCAAAATCATAGAACTGCTCGACCAGCAAAATGGCCATGTCGCCGCGGTCGGCCAGCTTGCGGATCACCGCGCCGATTTCCTTGATCACCGACGGCTGGATGCCTTCGGTAGGCTCGTCGAGGATCAACAAGCGTGGCCGGCTGGCCAGGGCACGACCGATGGCCAGCTGCTGTTGCTGGCCGCCGGACAAGTCACCGCCACGGCGCTGCTTCATCTGCTCAAGTACCGGGAACAGCTCATAGATGAACGCCGGCACTTCCCGCGCCTCGCGGGCCGGGAAACGTGACAGGCCCATCAGCAGGTTTTCTTCAACGGTCAGCCGGGCAAAGATCTCCCGCCCCTGTGGCACATAAGCGATGCCGGCATGCACCCGCTGCTGCGGCTTGAGCGTGGTGATCGGCTGGTCTTCCCAGTGCACGCTGCCTTCCCGCGCCGGCACCAGCCCCATCAAACAGCGCAGCAAGGTAGTCTTGCCGACCCCATTGCGCCCGAGCAGACAGGTCACTTCACCGATCTTGGCCTCGAATGACAGGCCACGCAGGATATGGCTGCCGCCGTAGTACTGATGCAGGGTATCGATTTTCAGCATGTGCAAATCCTTGAGCGCAACGGTTGGCGCGGTCTGTTGGCAAACAACGATCAGCGGCCCAGGTAAACCTCGATCACCCGCTCATCCGCCTGCACCTGCTCCAGCGAGCCTTCGGCCAGCACGCTGCCTTGGTGCAGCACGGTGACGTGGTCGGCGATGCTGCCGACAAAGCCCATGTCGTGCTCCACCACCATCAGCGAATGGCTGCGCGCGAGGCCCTTGAACAGCTCGGCGGTGAACTCGGTTTCGGCATCGGTCATGCCTGCCACCGGCTCATCGAGCAGCAACAGTTGCGGCTCCTGGACCAACAGCATGCCGATTTCCAGAAACTGTTTTTGCCCGTGCGACAGCAGCCCGGCCTGGCGATGGGCCAAGGGCAGCAGGCGCAACTGGGTCAACACTGAGTCGATGCGCTCGCGCTGCTCGGATGACAGCCGCGAGGCCAGGCTAGCCCATACCGACTTGTCGGTCTTGAGCGCCAGTTCGAGGTTTTCACAGACGGTCAGCGCCTCGAACACCGTCGGCTTCTGGAACTTGCGACCTATGCCGGCCTGGGCGATCTGGTATTCGCTCATGCGGGTCAGGTCGAGGGTGTCGCCGAAAAACGCCGTGCCGGTGTCCGGGCGGGTCTTGCCGGTGATCACGTCCATCATGGTGGTCTTGCCGGCACCATTGGGGCCGATGATGCAGCGCAGCTCGCCAACCCCGATGTACAGGTTCAGCGCATTGAGCGCCTTGAAACCATCGAAGCTGACGCTGATGTCTTCCAGGCTCAGCACCGTGCCGTGGCGCACATCCAGGCCTATGCCGCGGCGCTGGCCGAGGCCGATCGCATCGCGCCCGGCGCCGATCTGGTCGAATACCGGTTCGAGCATGAATTCCGGGTGTACCGGTGGGATGCCTCTCATGGCTGGTTCCTTTTCTTCAACAGGCCGACCACGCCTTTGGGCAGGTACAGGGTGACGATGATGAACAGCGCGCCGAGGAAGAACAGCCAGAACTCCGGGAAGGCCACGGTGAACCAGCTCTTCATGCCATTGACCAGGCCCGCTCCGAGCAGTGGCCCGATCAACGTGCCGCGTCCGCCCAGTGCTACCCATACGGCAGCCTCGATGGAGTTGGTCGGCGACATTTCACTGGGGTTGATGATGCCCACCTGTGGTACGTACAACGCCCCGGCCAGGCCGCACAGCACGGCGCTGAGCACCCACACCAGCAGCTTGAAACCGCGCGGGTCATAGCCGCAGAACATCAGCCGGTTCTCCGCATCACGCAGTGCCGTCAGCAGGCGGCCGAACTTGCTCTGGGTCAGCCGCCAGCACAGGTACAGGCTGGCCAGCAGCAGGCCGACGGTAAGCAGGAACAACACTGCGCGGGTGCCTTGCGCGGCCACATCGAAGCCGGCAATGGTGCGGAAGTTGGTGAAGCCGTTGTTGCCGCCAAAGCCGGTTTCGTTACGGAAGAACAGCAGCATGCCGGCGAAGGTCAGCGCCTGGGTCATGATCGAGAAGTACACGCCCTTGATCCGTGAGCGGAAGGCGAACCAACCAAACACCAGCGCGAGCAGGCCCGGCGCCAGCACTACCAGGCACAGCGCCCAGGCGAGATGCTGGGTGCCGGCCCAGAACCATGGCAGCTCGGTCCACGACAGAAAGGTCATGAACGCCGGCAGGCCGTCACCCGCCGCCTGGCGCATCAGGTACATGCCCATGGCGTAGCCGCCGAGGGCGAAGAACAATCCATGCCCCAGCGAAAGCATGCCGGCGTAGCCCCACACCAGGTCCAGCGCCAGCGCGACAATGGCGTAACAAAGGATCTTGCCGACCAGCGTCAGGGTGTAGGCCGAGACCTGCAACGAGTGCTCTGCGGGTAGCAGCGACAACAGCGGCAAGGCCAGTAGCAGCAGGACAACAACGATGCCGATGGCCAGCGACAGGCGCGGCCCGGCCTTTTGTGCGGCGGTGACAAGCAGTGGCTGGTTCATCAGTCGATTACCCGTCCCTTGAGAGCGAACAAGCCTTGCGGGCGCTTCTGAATGAACAGGATGATCAGCGCAAGGATAAGGATCTTGCCCAGCACCGCACCGATCTGCGGCTCGAGCAGTTTGTTGGCGATGCCCAGGCCGAACGCGGCCCACAGCGTGCCGGCAAGCTGGCCGACGCCACCGAGAACCACCACCAGGAACGAGTCGATGATGTAGCTCTGGCCAAGGTCTGGGCCGACGTTGCCGACCTGGCTCAGGGCCACCCCGCCAAGGCCGGCGATGCCCGAGCCAAGGCCGAAGGCGAGCATGTCGACGCGGCCGGTGGAGACCCCGCAGCAGGCAGCCATGTTGCGGTTCTGGGTGACCGCGCGCACGTTCAGCCCCAGCCGGGTGCGGTTGAGCAGCAGCCAGGTGAGCAGCACCACCGCCAGGGCAAAGCCGATGATCACCATGCGGTTGTAGGGCAGTACCAGATTCGGCAGCACTTGAATCCCGCCGGACAGCCACGCCGGGTTGGCTACCTCGACGTTCTGCGCGCCAAACAGCAGGCGGATCGCCTGGATCAGGATCAGGCTGATGCCCCAGGTCGCCAGCAGGGTTTCCAGTGGGCGACCGTACAGATGACGGATCACTGTGCGCTCCAGCGCCATACCGACCCCGGCACTGACGGCGAACGCCACCGGCAGGGCGATCAGCGGGTAGAACTCGATGGCGCCTGGCGCGTAGCGCTGCAGCAGTACCTGGACCATGTAGGTGCTGTAGGCGCCGAGCATGAGCATCTCGCCGTGGGCCATGTTGATCACCCCAAGCAAGCCGAAGGTGATCGCCAGGCCCAGTGCTGCCAGCAGCAGGATCGAGCCCAGCGACAGGCCGCTGAAGGCCTGCCCGAGCAGTTCACCGATCAGCAGCTTGCGCTTGACCTGGGCCAGGCTGGTTTCGGCGGCGGTGCGCACGGCGGCGTCGGTCTCGACACCGGGCTGCAACAGCGCTTCAAGACGGGTGCGGGCCAAAGGGTCGCCGGTTTCGCCGAGCAGACGCACTGCGGCCAGGCGTACCGAGGGCTCGCTGGCGACCAGTTGCAGGTTGGCCAGGGCCAGGCCCAGAGCGGCATGCACCGCTGGGTCTGACTCATTGGCGAAGCGCCGGTCTAGAAACGCCACCTGTGCCGGCTGGGCGCTGCGTTGCAGTTCGCCAGCCGCGGCCAGCCGCACGCGGGCGTCATCGCTGAGCAACTGATGGCTGGCCAGGGCATTGTCGATCAGGCCGCGCAGACGGTTGTTCAGGCGCAGCTTGCGCGTGTCGCCGTCGGCGATCCGGCCTTGTTTCAGCGCGGTCAGCAGCGCCAGCCGCGCAGGCTCTGGCTGGGCTGCCCAGTCCTGCAGCAGGCGGGCCTGGTCTGCGGGCTTGGCAGCGTAGAAGAGGTCGCCCTCGCTGGCCTGGGTTGCCAGCGGCAGCAGCAGGAGCAGGGCGAGCAGGAATCTGAGCATTGGTTGATCCTGTTGTGTCAGGGGGAGGCGAGGGCTGCGCGCTCGATCGCGACACAAGGCCGCTCCTACAGGAAAGGGCCGCAGAGCGGCCCCCGTCACTTAGTTACCCTTCACCGCATAATCCGGACGCTTGTCGTTGCCAGGAATGAACGGGCTCCACGGTTGCGCACGCAGGGGCTGCTCGGTCTCCCAGACCACACTGAACTGACCGTCATCCTGGATCTCGCCGATCATTACCGGCTTGTGCAAGTGGTGGTTGGTCTTGTCCATGGTCAGGGTGTAGCCCGACGGCGCGGCAAAGGTCTGTCCGGCCAGCGCTTCGCGGACCTTGTCGACATCGGTGGACTTGGCCTTCTCGACCGCCTGCGCCCACATATTGATACCGACATAGGTGGCTTCCATCGGGTCGTTGGTCACCGCCTTGTCGGCGCCCGGCAGATTTTTTGCCTTGGCGTAGGCCTTCCAGTCCGCGACGAACTTCTGGTTGACCGGGTTATCCACCGACTCGAAGTAGTTCCACGCCGCCAGGTGGCCGACCAGCGGCTTGGTGTCGATACCGCGCAGCTCCTCTTCGCCCACCGAGAACGCCACTACCGGTACGTCGGTGGCCTTCAGGCCCTGGTTGGCCAGTTCTTTGTAGAACGGCACGTTGGAGTCGCCGTTGACGGTGGAGATCACCGCGGTCTTGCCGCCGGCAGAGAACTTCTTGATGTTGGCGACAATGGTCTGATAATCAGCGTGGCCGAACGGCGTGTACACCTCTTCTATGTCCTTGTCGGCCACACCTTTGCTGTGCAGGAAGGCCCGCAGAATCTTGTTGGTGGTGCGCGGGTAGACATAGTCGGTGCCGAGCAGGAAGAAGCGCTTGGCGCTGCCGCCGTCTTCGCTCATCACGTATTCCACCGCCGGGATCGCTTGCTGGTTAGGCGCCGCGCCGGTGTAGAAGACGTTTGGCGACATCTCTTCACCTTCGTACTGCACCGGGTAGAACAGCAGCCCATTGAGCTCCTCGAACACCGGCAGCACCGACTTGCGCGACACCGACGTCCAGCAGCCGAACACCACCGCGACCTTGTCCTGGGTCAGCAACTGGCGGCTTTTCTCTGCGAACAGCGGCCAGTTGGAAGCCGGGTCGACCACCACCGCTTCGAGCATTTTGCCATTGACCCCGCCCTTGGCGTTGATCTGGTCGATGGTCATCAACGCCATGTCCTTGAGCGAGGTCTCGGAAATGGCCATGGTCCCCGACAGCGAATGCAGGATGCCGACCTTGATGGTCTCGGCGGCCTGGATACTCCAGCTCAGGCCCATCGCCGCAATCGATGCGCTAAGGGTAAAGGCCTTGATCAGACTGCGACGCTTCATGTGCTCTCTCCGCTGAGTTTTTTATGCTGTTGGCGACTCTGCAGGAGACATTGCAAGCGCTGTGCCCGCTTTTCGGACACGGCCAAAGCCCCGGTTTCCGGGGCTTTGCGGGGGAAGGGTAGGGTTGCTGGGTCCAGCTTGGTGCTGGCGCCCGAGGCGTGCACGGTATTGGGGCCGCTAGGCGGCCCCAAGCAGTCAGCGGTCCATTGCGGCCCGCGGCTGGCGCTTGCTGCGCACGAACTGGTAGGTCACTGCCAGCAGCAGGAACCAGATCGGCGTCACTACCAGCGCCGAGCGGGTGTCGGCCTCAAGGCTGAGCAGCACCAGAATCGCGGCGAAGAACACCAGGCACACGTAGCACATGAAGCGCCCGCCGGGCATCTTGTAGATCGAGCTTTGATGCAGCGCCGGGCGCTGGCTGCGGTACTTCAGGTACGACAGCAGGATCAGCGTCCAGACGAACATGAACAGCACCGCCGACACCGTGGTCACCAGGGTGAAGGCTTCGATCACGTTCGGCACCAGGTAGATCAACACCGCGCCCAGCAGCAGGCAGGCGCAGGAGAAGAACAGACCGTTGGCCGGGACCGCGCGGCGCGAGAGCTTCTCGAAGGCCTTCGGTGCATCGCCTTCCTGGGCCAGGCCGAACAGCATGCGGCTGGTGGAGAACACGCCGCTGTTGGCCGACGAGGCGGCCGAGGTCAGCACCACGAAGTTGATGATGCTGGCCGCAGCAGGCAGGCCGGCGAGGACGAACAGCTCGACGAACGGGCTCTTGCCCGGCACCACGTCCCGCCACGGCGTCACTGCCATGATCGCGATCAGGGCCAGCACGTAGAAGACGATGATGCGGATCGGGATCGAGTTGATCGCCCGCGGCAGGGTGCGCTCCGGGTCTTTCGCTTCGGCGGCGGTGGTGCCGACCAGCTCGATACCGACAAAGGCGAACACGGCGATCTGGAAACCGGCGAAGAAGCCCATCAGGCCATGGGGGAACATGCCGTCATCGTTCCACAGGTTGGCCAGCTGCGCAGTGCTGCCAGTGGGCGACTGGAAGCCGGTGATGACCATATACAGGCCGGTGGCGACCAGGCCGAGGATGGCGACGATCTTGATCAGGGCGAACCAGAATTCCATCTCGCCGAACATCTTCACCGTCACCAGGTTCAGCGACAGCAGCAGCGCCACGCAGCTCAGCGCCGGGATCCACTGCGGCAGGTCAGGGAACCAGAACTGGGTGTAGGCGGCGATCGCGACCACGTCGGCGATACCGGTGACGACCCAGCAGAACCAGTAGGTCCAGCCGGTGAAGTAACCGGCCCAGGGCCCGAGCAGGTCGGCCGAAAAGTCGATGAAGGACTTGTAGTTGAGGTTCGACAGCAGCAGCTCGCCCATCGCCCGCATGACGAAGAACAGCATGAAGCCGATGATCATGTAGACGAAGATGATCGACGGGCCAGCGAGGCTGATGGTCTTGCCCGAACCCATGAACAGGCCGGTGCCGATGGCGCCACCGATGGCGATAAGCTGAATGTGGCGGTTGCTCAGGTTGCGTTGCAGATGCTGATCATCTGGCTCGGGGGTGGAGGTCACGGTCATTGGCTGCATTCCATTATTGGTTCAGTCTTTTTTTGCTAGCCGAGTAGGCTAACACGCCCGTTCCAGATCGGGGCGTGACAGATCGACACGAGTTTTGCGTGACAGTCCGGGGGCGCAAAGCGCCCCCGGCTATCTCAAGCCCGAACCACCATCCGCCGCCTCACCACGCAACGATCAACCACCCACATCACCAGCATCGACGCCCCTACCAGCGGAAACGCGACGCCCAAGACCAGCATCACCACCGTCGCCGTCTTCCACCGCGGCAAATCATGGCGCAGCGGCGGTACCCCCAGGCCACCCTCGGGCCGGCGCTTCCACCACATCACCAGACCGCTCACCGAACCGAGCAGAATCATCAGGCACACCAGCAAGATCACGATCTGGTTGAACGCGCCAAACATCTTGCCCTCATGCAGCATCACGCCCAGCTCAGTCGCGCGGGCGACCGGGCTGTAGTCCTGCCAGCGCACATCGGCCAGCACCTGGCCGGTGTACTGGTCGACATGCAGGGTGGCGTCGTTGCGGGGATCATCAGCAAACACCGCAATGGTAAACACGCCGTCGGCGGTGGTCGGCAGAGTGATGCTGTAGCCGGGCTCGACCTGGCGGCTGCTGGCAATGTCCTCGACCTGCTGCAGGCTGACCTGCGGCGCCGCTGGCTTGCTCGACATCATGTGGTGCCCGGCGTGTTCGGCATGGGCGCCCGACTGCGGCATCGGCGTGTTCTCCATCGCCCAGGGCACGGTCTGCCGATGCGCCTGGTTGAGCACCCGCGCCTGCTGGTCCGACTTGGGCACGTCATTCCACATCGCCGCCGGGAAGCGGTTCCACAGATCGGCATACTGCTTGCCCCACATGCCAGTCCAGGTCATGCCGCTGAGCAGCATCAGCAGCAACAGCGCCGATCCCCAGAAGCCGCTGACCGCATGCAGGTCGCGCCACAGCAGCCTGCCGCGCGAGGCAAAGCGCGGCCAGAGCACACCGGCACTGCTGCGCCCGCGCGGCCACCACAGGTACAGCCCCGACACCACCAGCACAATGCCCCAGCCAGCGGCCAGTTCCACCAGCCGGTCGCCGACGGTGCCGACCATCAGCTCGCCATGCAGGGCACGGGCGATGGCCTGCAGGTTCTGCTTGGCGTCCTGCTCGCCGAGCACCTTGGCGTTGTACGGATCGACGAACACGTTCAGCTCACGGCCGCCGTCATGCACCACGAATTGCGCGCTGCGCTCGCTGTTCAGCGGCGGCAGGTACTGGCCGACGTGGCCCTGTGGATAAGCCTGCTGAACCTGCGCCAGCAGCGCGTCGGCGTTCTGGCGATGGTGGCCGCCTTCGACCACCATCAGCTCGCGGTACATCAGCGGATCGAGCTGTGGCTTGAACAGGTAGATGATCCCGGTGAGCGCCAGCAGAATCATGAATGGCGCAACGAACAGCCCGGCATAGAAGTGCCAGCGCCAGGCCAGGTTATAGAAGGAAATACGCGGTCCGCCCATGGAACCTCCCATCAGAGGGGCGCGGTCATGGCCGCGCCCGTTGTAATTGTCAGAAGCTGAGATCGACTTTGGTCCAGAAGGTCCGGCCAGGTTCAGTCACCGGCTGCGGATCGTTCGCCGGGTAACCAAAACCGGCGTTGCCGGCCAGGTTCAGGTGCTCGGCGTAAGCCTTGTCGAACAGGTTGTCGACGCCGGCGCTGAGCTTGAGATTGCGCGTGACCTTGTAGGCGCCGTTGAGCGAGAACACGCCAAAGCCTGCGCTTTTTTGATAGTCCTTGCCGACCACATTGCCCTGATTTTCAGCGACGCGGTTCTGCGCCGAGACCAACCGCCACAACGCCCCGGTGCTCCAGTTGTCCTGGCTGTAGGTAAGGCCCAGGCGGCTTTCCAGTGGCGGCATCTGCGGCAGGGCCTTGCCGTCGCTGCTGTTTTTGCCCCAAGCGTAAGCCAGGGTCGCATCGGCCTTCCAGTTTTCCGACAGCTTGTACGCCGCGCCCAGCTCGCCGCCCATGATCCGCGCATCGATGTTCTGCGCCTGGGTGGTGCTCATGCCCATCATGCCGGTCTGGTAGTCGAACAAAATGTAGTCGCGGATCTGCCCGACATAGCCCGAGGCCCAGGCTTGCAGGCGCTCGTCACGGTACTGGATGCCGAAGTCGAGCTGGGTGGTTTTCTCCGGTTTGATCGCGTCGAAGGCGTTGCGCGCACCGGCCGGGCCGTCGGCCGAGAACAGCTCCCAGTAATCCGGGAAGCGTTGCGCATGGCCAAGGCCGATGTAGGTGGTGGCCGACAGCGCGCTGAGGTCATGCTCATAGCGGACAAAGCCGCTGGGCAGAGTATCGGCGCGAGTGTTGCCGGCGGTGGCCTGGTCGCTGCGCAGATCGCGCGCCGAAGCGCGGTCAAGGCGGGCACCGCTGATCAATCGGTCTTCGCCGCTCGCGTACCAGGTCAGCTCGGCGAACGCGCCGTAGTTGTGGAACTCGGCATCCTTGCTCCACGGCTGGCCACGGTGCGCGTCGACGCCCATGCCGCTGCGCTGGCGGTGCTCGCTGCTTTGCGCATCGATACCGTTGATCAACTGCACATCGGCCCAACGCCAGGTGGCCTTGATCCGCGCGCCGAGGGTGCGCCGGTCGACGTTGGCGACCATCGGCATGCCCATCATGCCGCTGCCGGACGGGGTGCGCAGGCTGTAGTTGTCCATCACGTGGTCGGCGTAGTTGTAGTAGACCTGCGCCTCGATCTTGTCGAGCACCTCGCCGAGGTTGGATTTTTCGAAGCGCAGGCCCAGGCTTTCGCGCTTGAACTGCGAGCCGTCCATGCCGCGCCCGGCGTAACGGGCTTCGCCGTCACCTTTGCCGGCGGTGAGCTCGAGCAGGGTGTCGGCATCCGGCGTCCAGCCAAGGCTGACGTCGCCGTTCCACTTGTCCCAGCGCGACGGCACGCTGTCGCCGTTGCCGTCGCGGTAGTCATCCGAGCGTGACTGGTTGCCGACGAAGCGCGCATACGCCTCGCTGTTGCCGGCGGCGACGTCGAGCAGCTTGTCGAAGCGGCCATTGGAGCCGGCCAGCAGGCTGGCGTTGACTCGGCTGCCAAGCTCGCCGAACTGCTCCGGCTCGCGTTCGAAGAGGATCGTCCCGGCCGAGCCGCCGGGACCCCAGATCACAGTTTGCGGGCCTTTGATCACGGTAAGGCGGTCATAGGTTTCCGGCGAGATGTACGAGGTTGGCGCGTCCATCCGGTTGGGGCAGGCGCCGAGCATCTGGCCGCCATTGGTGAGGATGTTCAGGCGCGAGCCGAACATGCCGCGCAACACCGGATCGCCGTTGGTGCCGCCAGCGCGGATCGCCGAGAAGCCGGGGATGGTCTTCAGGTAGTCGGCACCATCACTGGCCGGCACTGGTTGGCGCGGGTCCTTGGGGTTGGTGACGATGGTCAGCGGCGAGCTGGGGGCGACGGCGGTGATTACCGTCGGGCTCAGCTCGGCGGCGTCGTGGTCCTGGCCAACATGGCCGCTGTCGGCGGCGATAGCCAAGGGGCTCAGCAGCGAGCCGCAGAGCACGGCGATAGTGCCGCGCAGGGAAAGGGTGAAAACGGGGATGCAGCCGGACATAGTGATTCCAGTCGATCAGTCGAATATGAGCGCACAGCCTCCTGGCTGCGTGCGGTCAATGGATGTTCAGACGTAGATCGACTGGGCAGGTGGCGCCCGGCTGCGGGCGCCGGGGAAAATCGCCTGGCGCGCGTGGCCGTGGCGGGTGGCGCTTGGCGGGGGCGGGGCAGGTGGAACGCGGCTGGCGTTGAGCGGGCTGAAGCTCTGCGGCAGCGCCGGGCAGTTGAACAGCAGGGTGCAATAGCCGCACTTGGCCCACAGCGCGTGCAGCTCGGCGTCATCGCTATGGTTGTGGTGGTGCTTGCTGTCGGCGTGGGCATGGCTGGCGGGCATGGGCATGTTCATGGCCATGTCGCTGGACATGCTCATGCTCATGCCCGTGTGGTGCTCCATCGGCATCGACTGAGAAATCAGCGGCCCGATGAAGATCATCCACATGGCAAACAGGCTCAGCCAGCCGCCACCGGCGCGCCTGCGAGCAGGGCGGGTGGTACGGCGGTAGCTGTGTTTGCCCAGCACGTTCACGGCTGGCGCCTGTCAGCGGTCAGTGCGCGTGTTGCTGTTGCGGCTGGTCGGCCGGCGGCTGGTTCTGGACAGCCACTTGCACGGTGATGTCGCCGGCTTTTTCGAAGTGCAGGGTCAGCGGGAAGCGCTTGCCGTCGGTGAGCAGGCTGCGGTCCTTGGGCTGCATCAGCATCACGTGGTAGGCGCTGGGGGCGAACAGCAGGTCCTTGCCGGCGGGGATGGTCACGCCGTCGACCTGCTGCATTTTCATCAGGCCTGCTGCATTCATGGCGTGCTCATGCAGCTGCGCGTCATCACTGATCGGGCTGTCGACGCTGAGCAGGCGGTCGTCGCTGCTGCCACTGTTGTGCACGGTGAAATACGCCGCCACGTTGGGCGCATTGGGCGGCAGCTGCAGCGACCACGGGTGGGCGATGTGCAGGTCACCCTGAGTGTATTCATGGGCATTGGCGAATGCGCCAGGCAGCAACAGGGCGGCCACGACGAGGGCTTGCTTGAGCATGGGGAAATCTCCGATCTGGACAGGTTCAGGGCGCGGGGCGGCTGTAACTCAGGTCAGAGGAGAGGCGCGCGGATTGAGCGCAGGCCATAACTGGCGCGGCGTCGGTTGGTAGCTGGCAAGAATGCTCGCAGTGCCGTTGTCCATGGCGACAGGGATGTGCAACTGCGGCGGATGCCCAGGCAAGGCCAGCAGCGTCAGGCCGCCTGAGCAGCACCAGCAATGTTGCATGCTCGCGTGCTCGTCGCCTTGCGGGCCGAGGTCGATCTTGGCCAGCGCCTGCACTGCCGGCGTGGGCTTGACGCCCATGCTGGAGCAGAACGCCCCCCACAGCAGCTGCTCGGCCGCGCTTTTCGGCGCAGCGGAAGACAGCGGCATGGCCAGCAGATTGAACAGCACTGCAAGGCAGGCGATCCAGGCGATGGGCCGACGTGGGGGCATGGAGAGATCCGGTCAGGAATCGTGGTGGCTATTGTAAGGCGCAGTATAGGTAAAAATACCCCGGTGCGGTGAAGTGCCGCAGCTGCGCCTGTGCAATGGCCGCCCTGACCTGAGCGGGGCGGCGGTGTATCAGGCCTTGCGCCCGAGCAGCCCGCGCACTGTTTCTTGCAGGTCGGCCGGCAACACCACGATCTTGGAATTGTTGCTCGCAGCGAGGGTTTCCATCGCACCGATGTAACGCTCGCCAAGCAGGTACATGGCCGGAGTGGTCTCGCTGCCGACCGCCTCGCGCACCAGGGTAATCGCTCGGGCCGAGGCTTCGGCCAGGTTGATCTGCGCTTCTGCGTCGAGCCGAGCCGACTGCAGGCGCGCTTCGGCTTCCAGTACGGCCGCTTGCTTGGCACCCTCGGCGCGGGTCACGTCGGCTTTACGCTCACGCTCTGCGGCGGCCTGACGTTCCATCGCCAACTGCATGTTCGGCGACGGCTTGATGTCCTGGATTTCTACCGAGCGCACGGTCACGCCCCAGTCTTCGGTCTGCTCGGACATCGCTTCGCGCAGGCGCGCCTTGATCTGCTCGCGGCTGGACAGCGCTTCGTCGAGGTCCATGGCACCGACGATCGCCCGCAGCGAGGTCATGGTCAGGCTGGTCACGGCAAACGAGAAGTTCTGCACGCCGTAGGAGGCCTTCTGCGGGTCGATTACCTTGGCGAAGCACAGTGCGTTGGCGACGATGACGGCGTTGTCCTTGGTGATGATTTCCTGTTGCTGGACATCGAGGATGATGTCCTTGGTCGGCAGGCGATAGGCAACCACGTCCATGTACGGGATGAGGATGTTCAGGCCGGGCTTGAGCGTGCTGTGGTAGCGGCCCAGGCGCTCGACGATCCACTCTTCGCCCTGGGGCACGATGCGCACCCCTTTGAATACGGTGATCAGAACAAACAGTGCCAGGCAGGCGACGACGATTAGGCTGGTCATGGTGCAGCGTCCTTTAAGTACGGATTCAGGCCCGGGTGATCCGGGCGGTGTTGCCTTCGATGGCGGTCAGGCGCACACGCTCGCCGGCGGCGATGTCACTGTCGGCGATGCACACCCATTCCTCGTTGCCGAGGATCGGCTTCTGGAAGCGCACCCGGCCCTTCTGAAACTCCGAGACGGCCACGGTAAGCAGGCCGACCTCGCCGATCACGCTGTCGGCAGTCCAGCGCACGTCGGGTTTTTTCCGGCGAAACAGCTTGAACCAGAGCAGGGTAGTGGCCGACGAGAACAGCACCCACAGCAGCACCTGGCTGTCCAGTTGCAGGCTGGGTGCGATCAGGGCGATCAGCGCCACCAGCACGGCGCCGATGCCGAACCAGAGAATGAAGAACGTGGGCAGGACCAGTTCAAGCAGGATCAGGGCAACGCCGAAGACGAGCCAGATCCACCATTGCATTTCCATATGGGTGGCCTTCCAGGAGGGGAATGCGCAGTTTACGGCAGATGGCCGGATGGTGGCCATTGAGACGGTTCCTAAAGCTGTGCAGGAAATCTCTCTACCAGCCTGCCCGCTGGCGCCAGCAGCGCGATCAAAGCCCCAGCGCGGCCAGCAAGGTGTCTACCTGAGCAAACTCACGATCCACTGTCGGCAGTCGTGGGCGCTTGAGCACCAGCACCGGTATGCCCAGCTCGCGGGCGACCTCAAGCTTGGGCTCGGTGGCGACGCTGCCGCTGTTCTTGCTGACCAGCACGTCGATCTGGCGGCGGGCGAACAATGCGTGCTCATCCGCCAGCGCGAACGGCCCGCGGGCGGCGATGACTTCGCAGCGGTCATTGCCCGGGTAGCTGTCGAGGGCACGCAAGGTCCAGAACTGCTGCTCGGGTATTTCGTGCAGATGAGCCAGGGGCTCGCGGCCCAGCGTGAACAGTGGCCGGGCAAACGGCGAGAGGGCCGTGACCAGCTCGGCCCAGTCCGCCACCTCACGCCAGTCATCTCCCGGCTGGGGCTGCCAGGCCGGGCGGCGCAGTGCCCAGCAGGCCACACCGGCACTGCGCGCAGCCTGCGCGGCATTGGCGCTGATCTGCGCCGCGTAGGGATGGGTCGCGTCGATCAGCAAGCTGATGCCGGCTTCGCGCAGGTACTGCGCCAGGCCCTCGGCGCCACCATAGCCGCCGACCCGTAGCTGGCAGGGCAGATCCTGCGGCACGCGGCCGACGCCGGCCAGACTGTAGACATGCTGCGGGCCCAGCCGCCGGGCAATGGCCAAGGCTTCGGTAATACCGCCAAGCAGCAGAATCCGCTCGCTCATTGCACACCCGCCCGGCCGACGATGCCGCCCTGGCGGTCGATGGCAAACACCTCGACCTGCACCTGCGCCGGCACCACGCTGCAGGCAAAGGCGCGGGCATGGGCACACACTGCGTCGCCCAGCGCGATGCCTGCGGCATGCGCCAGGGCCAGCGCCTGCTGGCTGGTATTGGCGGCGATGATCGCCTGCTGCAGCGACTGATCGGCGCCCAGCGCTTGAGCCCAACCGGCCAACTGCGGCAGGTCGATACTGGAATGACGGCTGTGCAGGTCCATGTTGCCCGCAGCCAGCTTGCTGATCTTGCCGAAACCGCCGCACAGGCTCAGGCGCGCCATCGGCACCTTGCGCAGGTGCTTGAGCACCGCGCCGACAAAGTCGCCCATCTCGATCAGGGCGATTTCCGGAAGGTTGTAGACTCGGCGCATGGTGTCTTCGCTGGCATTGCCGGTGCAGGCAGCGACGTGCGTGTAGCCGTTGCTGTGGGCGACATCGATGCCTTGCTGGATCGAGGCGATGTAGGCCGCGCAGGAGAACGGCCGGACGATACCGCTGGTGCCGAGAATCGACAGCCCGCCGAGAATGCCCAGGCGTGGGTTCATGGTTTTCAGGGCCAACTGATCACCGTCACGCACGTTCACCGTGACCTCGAAGCCGCCGCTGTAGCCACAGTCGTTGGCCAGTTGCTGCAGGTGCTCGCTGATCATCCGCCGCGGTACCGGGTTGATGGCCGGCTCGCCGACCGCCAGCACCAGTCCGGGCCGGGTTACGGTGCCGACACCGACACCCGCGACAAAACGCACGCCGGGCGTGGCGAGCAGGCGCACCTGGCTGTAGAGCAGGGCGCCGTGGGTCACGTCGGGGTCGTCGCCGGCGTCCTTCAAGGTGCCGGCCTCGGCGCAGTCGCCGTTACGCCTGCAGAACTCCAGGCGCATCTGCACGACCTTGCCCTTGGGCAGGGTGATGTGCACCGCGTCGGCGTCGACACCGCTCAGCAGCAGGCGCGCGGCGGCGAGGCTGGTTGCCGTGGCGCAGCTGCCGGTGGTCAGGCCGCTGCGCAGGGGCGCGGGTTGTTCGCGGGTTTCTTCACGCATCCAGGGCTTTCACTACGTCGAGCAAGGTGATCGGCAAGGCCTGGCGCCAAGTGTCGAAGTTGCCCAGCGGTTGCGTGTGGGCAATGTGGATGCGGGTCAGCTCGCCGCCGTGCGCTTCGCGAAACTGGGCAAGGGCCATTTCGCTTTGCAGGGTGACGGCATTGGCTACCAGCCGGCCACCGGGGCGCAGGCGCTCCCAGCACAGGCCGAGCATGCCTTCGCCGGTGACGCCGCCACCAATGAAGATGGCGTCGGGCCGCTCCAGTTCGGCCAGCGCCTGCGGGGCCTTGCCGCGGATCAGGCGCAGCCCCGGCACGCCAAGCGCGTCGCGGTTGTGCTCGATCAACGCTTGCCGGCCTGCATCGGCTTCGATCGCCAGGGTACGGCAGCTGGGGTGGGCGCGCATCCACTCGATGCCGATCGAACCACAGCCGGCGCCGACATCCCACAACAGCGCGCCGGGTTGCGGTGCCAGGCGGGCGAGGGTGATCGCGCGAACATCGCGCTTGGTCAGCTGGCCGTCGTGTTCGAAGGCCGAGTCCGGTAAACCGGCAGCAGGTGACAAGCGCGGTGTGTCCGCTGCAGCCTGGCATTCGATGGCGACCACATTCAACGCAGCCAGCTGACTGTGTGGCCAGTCTTCGGCCGTGCCTTGCACATGACGTTCCTGCGGCCCGCCAAGGTGTTCGAACACCTGCAAGCGGCTCGGGCCGAAGCCTTTGTCGCGCAGCAGCGCAGCGATCTGTGCCGGGCTGTCGCCATCGTTGCTCAGCACCAGCAGGCGCAAGCCGGTGTAGCAGTAGGCGTTGAGTGCGGCCAGCGGGCGGGCGACCAGCGACACGATCTGCACCTCCTGCAGTGGCCAGCCCAGGCGCGCAGCGGCCAGGGCGCAGGACGATGGCGCCGACAGAACCCGCAACTGCTCGGCTGGCACCTGCCGCGCCAGGCTGGCGCCGACGCCGAAGAACATCGGGTCGCCGCTGGCCAGTACGCATACCGGCTCGCCGCGCAGCGCCAGCACCGGTTCCAGGCTGAACGGGCTCGACCAGGGCAGTTGCTCGGCGCTGACACAGTGCGGCAACAGCGCCAGCTGGCGCGGGCTGCCGAAGATCCGCGAAGCCGCCAGCAGGGCACGCCGGGCAGGTTTGCCCAGGCCGCTGAAACCGTCTTCACCGATACCTACAACTGTCAGCCAGGGGGCCATCTGCTTCCTCATCAAGCTTGAGTGGGCCACAACGGCCGCAAATTCACACGATCTTCGACCGCCGGTTTTTCATGCCGTCGAGCAAAGCAGGCATAATACCGCGCCTTCTACACTCAAGCGCACTTTGACGATTGCCGGATGCCTTCTTGAACCCGCCCCTTGACCCTGCCGTTTCGCCCCGCCCCTCGGCCTGCCCGGGGTTGTGGCGCATCGTCGCCGCCCGCGATGGCGGCATCTGCCGGATCAAGCTGGCGGGTGGCCTGCTGCTGGCCGATCAGGCCGACGCTGTGGCCGAGGCTGCCGAGCGCTTTGCCGGCGGTGTGATCGAGGCTACCAACCGGGGCAATCTGCAGATTCGCGGGGTCGGCGCGCAGCACGCCGCGCTGATCGAGCATTTGCTGGCGGCTGGCCTTGGCCCGCGCCAGGCGGCTGGCGACGATGTCCGCAACCTGATGCTGAGCCCGCTGGCCGGGCGCGATCCGGCCATGCTGCTGGATACCCGGCCGCTGGCCAGGCAGATCCTCGAGATGCTCGAAAGCACGCCGCATCTGCATCAACTTTCGGCCAAGTTTGCCGTGCAGTTGGATGGCGGTGAGCACCTGGCCATGCTCGAACACCCGCATGACCTGTGGCTGTCGCCGCTGCAACTGGAACAGCAGACCTGGCTGGCCTTCGGTCTGGCCGGTTGCCCAGGCACCGATCAGCCGCTGGGCGCGGTGCCGTTGGGCGCTGGGCTGGCGCTGACCCGGGCGGTGATGGAGCGCTTTCTCGAGCTGGCCAGTGCCGAGCAGTCGCGCATGCGCCAGTTGCTGCAGACCTGCCCGGTCGAGCATTTCATCGAAGGCCTCGGCATCGAGCTGCGACGCGACCCGCCAGTGCTCCAATGGCGACGGGCCAAGGCCTGCGCCAACTGGCTCGGGCCGCTGGCGCAAGCCCAGGGCACTGCGCTTGGCGTTGCCCCACCGCTGGGCCGCTTGACCCCGGCGATGCTGCGTGGCGCCGCCCAGGTAGCGCGCGTCAGTGGTGACGGTGAATTGCACCTGAGTCCCTGGCAGAGCCTGGTGTTGAGCAGCATCGCACCAAGTCAATTGCAGGCCGCCCAGGCCCAGTTGCAGGCGTTCGGCCTGGTCTGCTCCAGCCGCGAGCCACTGGCACGAGTGACCGCCTGCAGCGGCGCCAGCGGTTGTGCCAAGGCACTGGCCGAGACCAAGGCCGATGCCGTCCAGCTCGCCGCGCTGATTGCGCCCGGCGCACCGGCCAGCGTGCACCTCAGCGGCTGCCCGCGCTCCTGCGCTGTGGCCCATGTCGCCCCGGCGACCTTGCTGGCCCGTTCGCCGGGCCGCTACGACCTTTATTTGCGTGACGCGCAGCAGCCCGGCTTTGGTGCCCTGCGCGCGACCGACCTTACCTTGAAAGCAGCAGGCGCCATGCTCGACCTGCCCACGGAGCACCTTGATGATTGACTACATTCGCGATGGTCAGGAGATCTATCGCAATTCCTTCCGGATCATCCGCGATGAGGCCCGCCTGGAGCGGATTCCTGCCGATCTGGAAAAGCTCGCGGTGCGGGTGATTCACGCCTGCGGCATGGTCGAGGCAATCGATGGTCTGCAGTTCTCCGCAGGTGCCGGCGCTGCCGGGCGCGCAGCGCTGGCCAAAGGCGCGCCGATCCTGTGTGACGCGCACATGGTTGCCGAAGGCATCACCCGTGCGCGGCTGCCAGCCAACAACCAAGTGATCTGCACCCTGCGCGATCCAAGTGTGCCGGCACTGGCCAAGGAGCAGGGCAACACCCGTTCGGCAGTGGCCCTGGAGCTGTGGCGCGAACACCTGGAAGGCAGCGTGGTGGTGATCGGCAATGCACCGACGGCGCTGTTCTACCTGCTTGAGATGATCGACGCGGGCGCGCCGAAACCGGCGCTGATTCTCGGCTTCCCGGTGGGCTTCGTCGGCGCGGCCGAGTCCAAGGCGATGCTCGCCGCCGACAGCCGTGGCGTGCCGTTCGTGATCATGCAGGGCCGTCTGGGCGGTAGCGCAATGGCCGCCGCCGCCGTCAACGCGCTGGCCACGGAGGTCGAATGATGACGCCACGCGGACGACTGCTTGGCCTCGGCGTTGGCCCTGGCGACCCGGAACTGATCACCGTCAAGGCCTTGCGCCTGCTGCGCGAGGCGCCGGTGGTGGCTTACTTTGTGGCCAAGGGTAAGCGCGGCAACGCCTTCGGCATCATCGAAGCGCATTTGCAGGCGCAGCAGACCTTGCTGCCACTGGTGTATCCGGTCACTACCGAAGCGCTGCCTGCGCCGCTGTCCTACGAACAGGTCATCAGTGATTTCTACGATGAGGCCGGCGAGCAAGTGGCCGCGCATCTGGACGCCGGGCGTGATGTAGCGGTGATCTGCGAAGGTGATCCGTTCTTCTACGGATCGTACATGTACCTGCATGACCGCCTCGCGCAGCGCTATGACGCCGAGGTGATTCCTGGTGTCTGTTCGATGCTCGGTGGCGCCTCGGTGCTCGGCGCGCCGCTGGTCTACCGCAACCAGACCCTGACCGTATTGTCCGGTGTGTTGCCTGCCGAAGAGCTCAAGCGGCGGCTGGCCGACGCCGATGCGGCGGTGATCATGAAACTGGGGCGCAACTTCCCCAAGGTGCGCCAGGTGCTGGCCGAGTTGGGCCTGGACCAGCGCGCGCTGTACGTTGAGCGTGCGACCATGGCCAATCAGAAAATCGTTGCGCTGGACGCGGTCGATCCGCAGTCTTCGCCCTACTTTTCGCTGATCATCGTGCCGGGTGAAAAATGGCAGGGCTGAACCTACGCAAAGCGCCGGCCATCATCATCCTCGGCCAGGCCAGCCTGGCTACTGCGCAGCGCCTCCAGCAACTGTATCCCGAGGCCAGCATCCATGGCCTGAATGGCCGGGTCGCGGGCGCCGACAGTGGCTATGAGTCATTTGGCAGCACCATGCGCGAGCTGTATCTGCAAGACACGCCGATCATTGCCCTGTGCGCCGCTGGCATCGTCATCCGCAGCCTGGCCAGCGTGCTCAGCGACAAGGATGTCGAGCCACCGGTACTGGTGGTCGCCGAAGATGGCAGTGCCGTGGTGCCGTTGCTCGGCGGCCTCGGCGGGGTCAACGTGATGGCGCGCGAGATCGGCGCGGCGTTGTCGGTCGCTGCCGCGATCACCACGAGTGGTGAACTGCGTTTCGGCACCTGCCTGCTCAATCCGCCGGTTGGCTATGCCTTGGCAGACCTGGAGCAGGGCAAGCGCTTTGTCTCCGACCTGCTGGCCGGTCAGAGCGTGCGTATCGAGGGTGATGCGCCGTGGCTTACGCAGGCGCAACTGCCCGCCGATGCGGCAGCGCAACGAACCATTCACGTGGGCTGCGAAGCGCGCCCCGCCAGCCGTGACGAACTGCTGATCCATCCACGTTCGGTGCTGGTCGCCGTCAGTGCCGAG
Source organism: Pseudomonas sp. PGPR N4 (assembly GCF_059693665.1). Taxonomy (NCBI): domain Bacteria; kingdom Pseudomonadati; phylum Pseudomonadota; class Gammaproteobacteria; order Pseudomonadales; family Pseudomonadaceae; genus Pseudomonas; species Pseudomonas sp. PGPR N4. Next base: position 75,036 of record NZ_JCAUKV010000002.1, on the reverse strand, counting down.
TCTGCCGAGCTTGCCGAACACGTGCGCGCGGCCCTGCGCGCGGCCAATATTGCCGAGCCAGCGCTGGCGTGCCTGCTTGCCAGTGACCAGCACATGGCCCTGCCGGGCCTGCACCAGGCGGCGCAGCAACTCGGTGTCGCACTGCGCTTTGCCGCGCCGGCAGTGAGCCTGGCCGAGATGGTCGAACAGAGCGTGCCTGGCGCCCGCTTGAGTGAACACTCGGGGTTGTTGGTGGCAGTTGCCAGCGCGCCCATCGACCCTGCCCAGGTCGGTCGCGGTCGTGGCCGGCTGGCAGTGATCGGCCTCGGCCCCGGCGCCGCCGAACTGATGGTGCCTGCAGTCAAGCGCGAACTGAGCCTGGCCGAGGATGTGCTCGGTTACGAAACCTACGTGCGTATGGCTGGCCCGTTCCGCCCGGATCAGGTGCTGCACAACACCGACAACCGCGAGGAGATGCAGCGCGCCCGGCATGCCTTTGAGCTGGCCGCACAGGGCCGTTCGGTCGTGGTGGTGTCGTCGGGTGATCCCGGCGTGTTCGCCATGGCCGCCGCCGTGCTCGAGGCCTTGCACGAGTCGACCGACCCGGCCTGGCATCAGGTCGATCTGCAGATCCTCCCAGGCGTATCGGCATCGTTGGCGACCGCTGCTCAGGCCGGCGCGCCGCTGGGGCATGACTTCTGCGTGATGTCGCTGTCGGACAACCTCAAACCCTGGTCGATCATCGAGACACGCCTGGACCTTGCCGCCCAGGCTGATCTGGTGCTGGCGTTCTATAACCCGATTTCGAAAGCCAGACCCTGGCAATTGGGTGTAGCGCTGGACGTCGTGCGCCGTCATCGCTCAGGCGCTACGCCGGTAGTCCTTGGTCGCGATATTGGCAGGCCAGGGCAGACGCTGCGCGTAGTCACACTGGCCGAACTGCTGCCAGAAATGGTCGACATGCGCACCATGGTGCTGGTCGGGTCTTCGACAACCTGCACATTGCCGCGTGCCGACGGTGGCACCTGGGTCTACACCCCGCGGTGGTACCCAGCGGCCAACTGAGGTGTTGAGGAAATCCTTCAGCGCTCCTTCCCCGAAGGCCTGCGCATAGGGTGGTAATCCCTGAATCACAGGGGCTACCACCAAGGATTTATTCATGTCTGACAGCAACGATATTGCGAGCACCAACACCGCCGTCCTGGTCCAGGATTCACTGCTCGCCTGCGGTGCCGGGATGACCCAGCAAAGCCGTAACGACGTCAAGAATGCCTTCCACTTCGCCACATTGGTGGCCGATAAACTGTATGACCCACAAATTCAAAGTAAGGCCTGGTACGACCAGTTTCTGAAGGCCATGCAGGATTGCGGGTTTGTCGCCGCGCGCCGCAGTTTCGAACTCGAAACGGCATCTTCGGTAACGGTTACCGTCGGCGCAGTGGTGTTTCGCGTGATGTCCGCTGCCGGTGCTGCTGCGCTGGGCGGGCCTGTTGGTGAGGCGTTTAGCAAGCTGGCCCAGAAAGCGATCGACAAGCTCGGTTCGATCGATAGCGAAAAGCGCATCTTCATCAGCGATCGAAAGAATAAGCGCAGCGGCATGGTCGGGCTGGGTGCGTGCATGGAAACGCCTGAAGGTGAGGTGGTGCTGGTGATGAGCTGCGTCAACGCCGCAGCGCCCGAGTCCAACACTGACCTGCTCGGCGTGGAATGGAACATTACTTCCTCGGAGTACTACGCCGGCAGCGCGGTGTTGTCGTTCAACCGAATGATCTACGACCGCGTACGTGAGCACATCGAGACCAAGCTCGGCGTGCGCAGTGTTGAAGACATTCTCGAGTACGAGATCTGAGCAGGCTGACGGCGACATGCTTCGCCGTCATTCCAACGACTTGCAGGCAGCAGGCATCCCATGCAAATACAGAATCACGCCCTGGTGCTGGTCGCCGGGACAGTGTTGTTGATTGATCCACAGATCAGCCCATCGCAGCGTCAGGCAGCCATTGATAGCACGCTCTACGCGCAGCTGGTCGCGAACAAGCGTGCGGGCAATCGCTTTACCGAGCCGGCCACCTGGGACCGCGCTTATCGAGCAGTGTATGCAGAGCTGGGCTGGCTCGTGACCAGTCAGGCGCACGATGAGCAGAGTGTTCCGGGCGTCGCCGGGCTGGCCATCTCTCCAGCGCTTCAAGCGTGGTTCGGGCAGGCAGGCATCGATGGCGGTCAGGTCTTGCGCAGCGTCTTCGAAAGCTTGCGCGAGCACCCAGATGGGCTGCGGCAGCTGCAAGGCTTCATCCGCTCGGACACTGCAGACGGGCATTTGGCAAAGCTGGAAATCGGCCTGATGGAGGCGGACATGCGTCTGCATCTGTGCAGCCTGAGCTGGCAGTCCACGGCCGCTGTCGAGGCAGCCGAGCCGCCCAGCCTGAGCGAAATCGAGACGTTGCCGGCGGAGGTCCAACTGCGCTGCCTCTCACTGCTGTGCGACGCGCAGTCCTTTGAAACAAAACGCAGCCAGTTACGCATGTTGATGGACAAGAAACAGCATGAACACGCCTATGTGCTCGAACTGCCCACGCAGAACAGGAGGATGTGATGGCAAATACCCAAGCAGCGGTAATCGGCTCGTCGATTGTGAGCTTCCTGCACGGTCTTGATGGACAGCAGTGCGACGCGGTAAAGACGGCGGTTGCCTTGGCCGAGCGCGCCACCCTGAGCGTGTTCAATGAGGGTCTGGTCGAGGACTGGTTGAGCTACTTTCGTAACCAGCTAAAGTTCATGGGGTGGGATGCGGTTGCGCCAGAGGACATACATTGGCCGACGGATCAACGGTCAAAGCTGGTGGACAAAGCGCTTCAGACCATTGCCGCCACGGCAGGTGAGCACTTTGCCGAGTCCACCGATCTTGCCCTGCGCCGGTTGATGGCCAGCCCGGCCACCCTGGGTACCTTCGAGCGACAGGCCGCCGAGCGACAATGCCTGCAATTTCTTCCTTGTTCGCCGGCCGGTAACGGTCGAGTCGACATGGTGCTGTACTTCGAGACTGACAAGAAGACTCGCTTCGCGACCGGCTTCATGGAGCGCAAGCGTAGCTACCATAAAGTCTCTGCCGAGCTGGTGCGGTTCAATGTCCGAGCATTCATGGACACGCACCTGCCCAAGGTTCTTGCCAGCACGGTAGAGCAGGCGCGACTGAGTATCCACGAATATCAGATCTAGTTAAGCAAGTAGCCCTTGATCCCGGTAAAGATGATCTGCGCAGCCAGGGCACAGACGAACAGCCCCATCAAGCGGCTGACGATCTGCAAGCCCTGGTCACCCAGGATTCGTTCGATACCGTGCGAGAGGTACAGCACCAGGCCGACAGTGAAACTGGCCAGAGCAATACTGACGATTGCCAGTAGCTTGTCATCCCAGTGCGGCTGGCTGACGCCCATCACCAGCAGCGCACCGATGGTGCCGGGGCCGACGGTCAGCGGGATGGTCAGCGGTACGATGGTTACGTCCTGCTGTACGTTGTCGCTCTGCACCGCCGGCTTGCCCTGGGCCATGCTCAGCGCAGAAATGAACAACACACTGCCGGCACCGATACGAAAGGCGTCGGCAGTGATGCCGAACACGCCGAAGATCACCCGGCCAAACAGGTACAACAGCACGCTGGCAATGAGCACGGCAATCGCCACGCGCCAGGCCAGTTGCTTGCGCTCCTTGCTGGAGTGGCCGCGGGTCAGGCTGATGAAGCAGGACAGCACGAAGAACGGGCTGTAGAGCACGAGCATCTTCAGGTAAACGCTGAACAACTCATGAAGCATGGCCAGGATCCATGGCGATGGGATTGGTGCGGCAAGTGTATCAGCCGCTCAGGGGGTGGGTTTGAGCTTTGCCCGGCTGCGCTCAGCGCTGCCGGTCATGATGCATCCACCTCAGCGGCTCTCGCCTCGCGCTGCCCGGCCCAGTACTGGACCAGTTCGCGCAGTTGCGACAGCTCGACCGGCTTGGCCATGTGGCCGTCCATACCGGCCAGGCGTGCACGTTCCTTGTGCTCGCTGAGGATGTGGGCGGTCAGCGCGACAACCGGCGTGCGCTGGCGCTGGTTGGCCGCCTCCCACTCGCGCAGGCGAATGGTCGCTGAGAATCCATCCAGCACGGGCATCTCGCAATCCATCAAGACCAGATCGTAGCGACGAGCCTGCATGGCCTGCAGGGCCTCCTCGCCATTGCTGGCGGTATCAGGTTCGAGGTTGAGCTTGCCGAGCATGCCGCGGATGACCTTGGTCGAAATGCTGTTGTCTTCGGCAACCAGCACGTGGAAGTCGGCTGGAACTTCCAGTGTCGCCGGCGGCACGCCGAGCGCTGTCGGCGGGCTGGCCTGCTCACGTCCGCGCTGCGCCAGCTCTTCAGCGAGGGTGGTTTTCAAGGTGTAGCCGGCCACCGGCTTGGCGAGGATGCGCTTGACCCCGGCGTTGCGCGCGATGACCTTGCTCGGGGCGTTGCTGATGCCGGTCAGCATCACCACCAGGATGTCGTGGTTGAGGCTTGGGTCTTCCTTGATCTTGGCTGCCAGTTGCATGCCGGTCATGCCGGGCATGTTCTGGTCGAGCAGGACCGCGTCGAAATAGTCGCGCAGGTGCGCCTTGGTGCGCAGCAGGGCGAGCGCCTCCTTGCCCGACGGCACGGCGCTGACATTCATCCCCCAGGCACTGCATTGCTGCACCAGGACCTTGCGACAGGTGTCGTTATCGTCGACCACCAGTACTCGTGCGTCGCGCAGCGGGCCGTCCAGGTCGGCCGGTGGCTGCTCCAGACGCGACGGGTCGAGCGGCAGGGTCAACCACAGCGTGTTACCCATGTTGCTGCTGCTCTTGATGCCGAATTCGCCCTGCATCAGGCCAATCAATTGTTTGGCGATCACCAGCCCGAGATGGCCACCGAGCTTGTTGCTGGAAAGAAACTGATGGCTGTGTAGCTCGGCCTGCAGCAAGGCTTCGCGCTCGGCCGGTGGCATGGCACTGCCGCTGTCTTGGACGGCAATGCGCAAACGCGGCAGCTCGCCGCGTTGATCCAGTGCCACCACCAGCAGAATTTCCCCCTGCTCGGTATTTTTCAGCGCGTTTTCCAGCAGGCTGGAAAGGGCCTGACGCAAGCGCGTTGGGTCGCCGCTGATGACCCGCGGGACTTGCGGTTGGGTAAAGCTGATCAGCTCGATGTTGCGTTGTTCGGCCTTGGCCCGAAAGATATTCAGGCAATCTTCGATCAAGGCGTTGAGGTCGAACTGCACATCGTCCAGCTCGATCTGCCGCGACTCCAGCTTGGAGATGTCGAGGATCTCGTTGATCAAGGTCAGCAGCTCGTTGCCGGCGCTGTGGATGGTCTGCACGTAGTCGCGCTGCTTGACCGACAGCGGCGTGCCCAGCAACAGCTCGGTCATGCCCAGCACGCCGTTCATCGGTGTGCGGATTTCATGGCTGATCTTGGCCAGGAACTCGGCCTTGGCGTTGAGCTCGGCGTCGCTGGCTGCCAGCGCGCGGCTGGCACGGAAGCGGTCCTCATTGATGCGTCGCAAGCGTTCACTCACTGCCAGGTTGAGCAGCAGGCCGCTGCTTACCGTCAGTGCCAGCAGAATGCACAGCAACCATGGCGTCGGCGTGCGGGTCAGGCCGAGCAACGCTGGCAGCAACACCAGCCCGCCGAGGTTGTACACCAGCATCGCCAAGGCGAACAAACGTGCCGGGCTGTAGCCCTTGTACCAGTGATAGCTGCTGACCAGCAGCATGCTTGCGCTGCCAATCGCGAGCAGGGCGTAGGTCATCAGGTTGAGCGGCAGGGTGTCGACGAACAGCAGGATCAGGCTACTGACACCAACCAACAGCATCTCGCCCTGCAACAGCCGATTCAGCCGCGGCGAATTGCCGGTACTGAAAAAGTGCTGGGTGAAGTACAGACCGGCCAGCCCGGCCATGACCAGGGTCAGGTAGGCGGCAGGCGTTTGCGCACTGTGCCAGACGTGCCACCAGGGCCCGCTGAGGTTGAGCAGGATCAGCGCGCTGAGCAGCATCAGGCCGTGGTAAAGGGCAAGAATCAGGGTGGTGCTCGAGCGCACGTAGAGGAAGCGAATCACGTTGTGCAGGATCAGCATGACCAGACCGCCGAACAACAGGCCGAACAACAGCAGCAAGTGTTGGTCGCCCGCAGCCTCGGCAGCAGACAGCAGGCTGATGGCTGGGCGCAGTTGGTGTTCCGAGACCAGGTGCAGGTAGACGTCCAGTGGCTGGCTGCTGTTGGGTAAAGTCAGCAAGTGGTCACTGCCGAGCAGGGTCGGCTCGCTGCCGGTGTTGGCCTGCGGACCATGGTGGCGCTGGCGCAGCAGTTTGTCACCGTTGAGCACGTACAGATCGAGGCGGGACAGGTCGGGAGCGAAGATACGCAGCAGGCGTTGCTGGTCATCCGGTTCCAGCCGGTAGTGCAGCCAGAGCGCTTGATCAGGCTCGGCAGCCTCCAGCTCGTTGAGCTGGAGGGGACTGAATTGGTTGCGGTAGCGTTCGGAGCGTACGTCGCTCAGTTGCAGGTTGGCCTGTTCATCGAGCAGCAGCGACCAGCCACCACCTTGCTCGGCCGAGGCCGGCGGCAGGCAGAGCAGGGTCAGCAAGCTGACGAACAGGGCAAGGGCAATCCGAAGCCGACGCAAGACGAGATCCTTTCTTAGCGGGTGTGGCGAAGCACAACTATGCGCGGCGGGTGAAGGCGAACGCAAGGCCCATCGGCATCCTGTCGACGAGCCGAAGGCCGTGCACCAAAGGGCGTCACGGCCATTCGCCAAAGCGCTGTTACTGCGCTTCACCACGCTCGCGGGCAATGGCCCGGTAGCCGATGTCGGTGCGGTAGAAGCTACCGTCCCAGCTGACTTCCTTGGCCAGGCGGTAAGCCTGTTCCTGGGCCTGGGCGACGGTCTGACCGAGGGCAGTGGCGCACAGCACGCGGCCGCCGTTGGTCACGACCTGGCCGTCCTGCAGCGCAGTGCCGGCATGGAAGACCTTGCCTTCCAGCTTGGCCGCAGCGCCGAGACCGTGAATGGTAGCGCCCTTGGCGTAGTCGGCCGGGTAACCGCCGGCAGCCAGCACGACACCCAGGCTTGGCCGCGGGTCCCATTGTGCTTCGACCTTGTTCAAGGCCTTGGCGAAGGCGGCTTCGATCAACAGCACCAGGCTCGACTCCAGGCGCAGCATGACTGGCTGGGTTTCCGGGTCGCCGAAGCGGCAGTTGAACTCGATCACCTTGGGGTTGCCGGCCTTGTCGATCATCAGCCCGGCGTACAGGAAGCCGGTGTAGACGTTGCCTTCGGCGGCCATGCCGCGCACGGTCGGCCAGATCACCTGGTCCATCACCCGCTGGTGCACTTCGGCGGTAACCACCGGGGCTGGCGAGTAGGCGCCCATGCCGCCGGTGTTCGGCCCGCTGTCGCCGTCGCCGACGCGCTTGTGGTCCTGGCTGGTCGCCATCGGCAGCACGTTTTCACCGTCGACCATGACGATGAAGCTGGCTTCTTCGCCGTCGAGAAACTCTTCGATGACGACCCGCGAACCTGCATCACCAAAGGCGTTACCGGCGAGCATGTCGCGCACGGCGTCTTCGGCTTCCTGCAAGGTCATGGCAACGATCACGCCTTTGCCCGCAGCAAGGCCGTCGGCCTTGATCACGATCGGCGCGCCGACCTTTTGCAGGTAGGCCAGGGCTGGCTCGACTTCGGTGAAGTTCTGGTAATCCGCGGTAGGGATCTGGTGACGGGCCAGGAAGTCCTTGGTGAATGCCTTGGAGCCTTCAAGCTGGGCAGCGCCCTTGGTTGGGCCAAAGCAGTCGAGCTTGCGGCTGCGGAACAGGTCGACGACGCCGGCAACCAGTGGCGCTTCCGGGCCGACGATGGTCAGGTCGACGTTCTGCTCGGCGAAATCGGCCAACTGCTCCAGAGCGGTCACCTGGATGTCGACGTTCTCGCATTTGGCTTCGGTGGCGGTGCCAGCGTTGCCTGGGGCGACGAAGACTTTTTCGACACGTGGGTCCTGGGCAACTTTCCAGGCCAGGGCGTGTTCACGGCCGCCGTTGCCGATGATCAAAACTTTCATGTCTAAAACCTCGAAAACTGTTTAGCCCAGACGCCTCTTTGTAGGGGCGGCCTTGTGTCGCGAAAGGGTCGAGGAGCGACCCCAAAATTGGCGATGATGCACTAATCCTGGGCCCGCTGTGCGGGCCTTTCGCGACACAAGGCCGCTCCTACAAGAGCGCGGTCGGCAGAAATTAGTGGCGGAAGTGGCGCATGCCGGTGAACACCATGGCGATGCCGGCTTCGTCGGCAGCAGCGATCACTTCAGCATCGCGCATCGAACCACCTGGCTGGATCACTGCAGTGATGCCGGCCTTGGCAGCGTTGTCGATACCGTCGCGGAACGGGAAGAACGCGTCCGAGGCCATGACCGCACCTTGCACCTGCAGGCCAGCATGCTCGGCTTTGATTGCAGCAATGCGTGCCGAGTTGACGCGGCTCATCTGGCCAGCACCGACACCGATGGTCTGGCGCTGCTTGGCGTAGACGATAGCGTTGGACTTGACGAACTTGGCAACTTTCCAGGCGAAGATCAGGTCGTGAATTTCCTGCTCGCTCGGCGCGCGCTGGGTAACGATCTTCAGATCGTCGGCGCTGATCATGCCGATATCGCGGCTCTGCACCAGCAGGCCACCGTTGACCCGCTTGAAGTCCCAGCCAGCGCTGCGCTCGGCTGGCCACTCGCCGCACTCGAGCAGACGCACGTTCTGCTTGGCGGCTACTACGTCACGGGCAGCCTGGGAGATCTTCGGCGCAATGATCACTTCAACGAACTGGCGCTCGACGATGGCCTTGGCAGTCTCGCCGTCCAGTTCGCGGTTGAAGGCGATGATGCCGCCAAAGGCCGACTCGGTGTCGGTGGCGTAGGCCAGTTCGTAGGCCTGACGAATGCCGCCTTCGTTTTCCGGAACCACGGCAACGCCGCACGGGTTGGCGTGCTTGACGATCACGCAGGCCGGCTTGACGAAGCTCTTGACGCACTCGAGGGCGGCATCGGTGTCGGCCACGTTGTTGAACGACAGCTCTTTGCCCTGCAGCTGGGTGGCGGTAGAGATGCTCGCTTCGCCCTTGTTCGCTTCAACGTAGAACGCCGCGTTCTGGTGCGGGTTCTCGCCGTAGCGCATTTCCTGGGCTTTGACGAACTGGCTGTTGAAGGTGCGCGGGAACAGGCTGCGGTCGGAAGTCGACAGGGTCTCGGCAGCCTGGTTCACGGTGCCCATGTAGTTGGCGATCATACCGTCGTAGGCGGCGGTGTGCTCGAACGCCTTGAGCATCAGGTCGAAGCGCTGAGCGTAGGTCAGGCCACCGGCCTTGAGGCTTTCGAGGACCTGGCCGTAGTCACCGGCGTTGACCACGATAGCCACGTCCTTGTGGTTCTTGGCTGCCGAGCGAACCATGGTCGGGCCGCCGATATCGATGTTCTCGATTGCGGTCGGCAGGTCGCAGCCAGGCTTGGCGATGGTGGCTTCGAACGGGTACAGGTTGACTGCCACCAGGTCGATTGGCTTGATGCCGTGCTCGTTCATGATCGCGTCGTCGGTGCCGCGACGACCGAGGATGCCACCGTGGATTTTTGGATGCAGGGTCTTCACCCGGCCGTCCATCATTTCAGCGAAGCCGGTGTAGTCGGCCACTTCCACCGCGTCGACGCCATTGTCCTTGAGCAGCTTGTAGGTACCACCGGTGGACAGGATCTCGACGCCGAGCTGTTGCAGCTCGCGAGCGAATTCGAGGATCCCGGTCTTGTCGGAGACGCTGATCAGGGCGCGGCGGATCGGCAGGCGGGTAGTCTGGTCGGTCATTTCGGATTCCATAACGCGGTGGAGTCAGCAAAAAAGGCGCCTCCTGCGGGAGCCGCCTTTTCTGATTGGGATTCTGGCCTTAGAGCAAATCGTACTGCTTGAGCTTCTTGCGCAGGGTGCCACGGTTGAGTCCGAGCATCTCGCTGGCTTTGGTCTGGTTGCCCTTGACGTAATTCATCACACTTTCGAGCAGCGGCGCCTCGACCTCCGAGAGCACCAGGTTGTACACGTCCGTGACGGAGGCGCCTTCGAGGTGGGCGAAGTAGTTGTGCAGCGCCTTCTCGACGCTGTCGCGCAGGGTCTGGCCCTCCTCGCTCGGCGTATTCAGGTGCTGCTTGAGGTTGGCGTTGTCGCTCACGGGCGTTGTTCCACTCACTAAAGTCTCGGTCATCATCGTCATGCGGCCACCCCTTGTTCGTCCTTTGTTTCAAGGCTCTGTCGGCATTCGGAGAAAAACTCGCGAACGTTGGCGCATTGCGCGTGTGTCTCATCCAAAGCGTTGAACCGGGAGCGGAACTCCTTGCCGCCGGGTCGGGTTGCCAGGTACCAGCCAACGTGCTTTCGGGCGATACGTACGCCCATTACATCGCCGTAGAAGGCATGCAGCGCGGCCAGGTGCTCCAGCAAAATGCGTTCAACTTCGTCCAGCCCTGGCGCCGGCAGGTATTCACCGGTCTGCAGGTAATGCTCGATCTCGCGGAAGATCCACGGCCGGCCTTGGGCCGCACGGCCAATCAGCAGGCCGTCGGCACCGGTGGCGTGCAGCACCGCCCGGGCTTTTTCTGGCGAGGTGATATCGCCATTGGCAAAGACCGGGATCGACACTGCCTGCTTGATCGCAGCAATGGTGTCGTACTCGGCTTCACCGGTGTACAGGTCGGCACGTGTGCGGCCATGCACCGCAAGCGCCTGGATGCCGGCCTGTTCGGCAATTTTTGCCACGTTCAGGCCGTTCTTGCTCGAACGGTCCCAGCCGGTACGTATCTTCAGGGTCACCGGGACATCCACTGCGCCAATGACGGCGTCGAGGATCTCGCTGACCAGCACTTCATCTCTCAATAAAGCAGAGCCTGCAGCTTTGTTGCAGACTTTTTTTGCCGGGCAACCCATGTTGATGTCGATGATCTGCGCGCCGGCCTCGACATTGGCCCGGGCCGCCGCCGCCATCATCTGTGCGTCACCCCCGGCGATCTGTACCGAGCGCGGCTCGGGATCACCTTCATGGATGCGGCGCAGACGTGACTTGCGGCTGTCCCACAGGCTCATGTCGCTGCTGACCATCTCCGACACCACCATGCCTGCGCCCAAGCGCTGGCAAAGCGTGCGGAAAGGCTGGTCCGTAACCCCGGCCATAGGCGCAAGGATCAGGTTGTTGCGAAGCGTATATGGGCCGATGCGTACCGCCGACATAGGTGTTCCCTGTTGTGGGGCCGAATCATTGAGGTCAAAAAGGGTGGGCATAATACCCGCTCTGGATGACTGGATAAAGGTCAATTTGGATAAAATCTGAACAGCTGCGGCCTTATGCCTCGCAGTTCTGGACAAGCTGCAGGCGCCGGTAAACCGGCGTCTGCAGGCAATTGTCACTCCGGCGAGCGGAAGCTCAGGCTGTAGTTGACGGCCTTGGGGCCCGGGTCGAGGATATCCAGGGCGATATGGATAGGCGTCTGGCTGGGCATTTCGCCGCGCCCGGCCAATTCACCGGAGAGGTACTCGCTGGGTTTGAAGCGACGACTGGCAATCGACTGGCCGTTGAGGTCGGCAAAGCGCAGTTCCAGCAATGGGAACGGTTGGGCAAACGGCGCGCGGTTGTAGATGATCGCGTCGACGATCAGGGCGCCCTTGAAGTCCGGATGGCTGCGCACCACCAGGTTGCTGCTCTTGATCCGGGCAATGTCGACCCGGGTCGGCACCTTGCAGCCCAGCGTCGGGCACAGTTGCTGGAACCACGGCCGGTACTGGTCCTGGCGGGCCATTTCGTCGAAGTGGAACCACACGTACTGAAAGGCCAGCAAGCCGGCGGCAAGCAGGGTCAGCGTGCCCCACAGCAAGCGCTTGCCCCAGTTGACCTGGGGCTTTTGCCAGTCCAGCTGGAGCGGGTCGTCGACCACATCGATCAGCGGCTCCTTGCGCCGGTTGGCGCGGCTGTTCAGGCCCGGTTCGATACGCTCATCGAGCGGCTGCTCGAGTTCATCGTCGTGGGCGTCCAGCGCTGACAGGTTTTCCTTGCGGCGGCCATCATCGAACGCCGACAGGCCGCTTACTACCGTGTCATGGTCGTCGTCGGCGGCCAGAAACTCGCGGCTCAGCGCTTCGGCTGCGGTCAACGGCGCGCCCAGCGTGGGCTGCTGGCGGCTGGGTTGATCGTCCGGGTCAAGCACCAGGCCAATGCTTGGCTCGGTGCGCTCGCGGGGCGATGGCTCGTGCTCAAAGGCTTCCTGCTCAAACGGCTCTTGCTCAAGCGCTTCGGGCTCGATCAGTGGCGGCTCGAGGACCAGCGGTGAAGGCTCGCTCAGAGGCTCGTCGGTGGCGTTACCGAACGGGCGGCCGACGTCTTCGTCCGGGTCGTGCACCTCGCGCACTGCCTGCAGGGCATCGCTGCGCGCCTCGCTCTGGCCTTCGCTGGCCCGATCGCGACGCTCCAGATTGGCTAATGCCTGGTCCAGGTCGATTTCGTCAAAGGCCTGAGCGCTGGCCTGCCAGTCGTCCTGGCTCGGCGCCGGCCCAGCAGGCGCTGGTGCTTCGACCGGGGTAGCCAGCTCCGGCTGCGCAGGCGCCGTCTCGGCAGTGGCTACGCGGTTTTGCTCGAGCAGTTGCTTGGCGGCGTTGAACACTTGCAGGCACTGGCCGCAGCGAACCACCCCGCGGGCCACGCTCAATTGATGATGCGTGACGCGAAAGCTGGTCTGGCAATGCGGGCACTGGGTGACGAAACTGTCGGTCATGCGGCGATCCGGGGGGCTGTGCAGGTGATTATTTCAGGCCTGCCGAGCGACGGCGGCCACTGATGCGAACCCAGCCGTCGCGGACGACGATCGGGTCCAGGTCAAAGTCTGCAGCATAGGCGGCGGCGACTTCTTCACCCTGTTCGGCGAGGATCCCCGATAACGCCAGCAGGCCGCCCGGTCGTACCAGGCCCGACAACTGCGGCGCCAGCGAGACCAGCGGGCCAGCCAGAATGTTGGCCACCAGCACGTCGGCCTGCATCGCCGGCATGTCTTCAGGCAGGTACAGCGGGAAGCGCTCGGCTTCGATACCGTTGCGCCCGGCGTTGTCGCGCGAAGCTTCCAGCGCCTGCACATCGATATCGGTACCGACCGCTTCGCGCGCGCCCAGCAGCAGCGCAGCGATGGCCAGAATGCCCGAGCCACAGCCGAAGTCCAGTACCTGCACGTCAGCCAGTTGCTGGCCGTCGAGCCACTCCAGGCACAGCGCGGTAGTCGGGTGGGTGCCGGTGCCGAACGCCAGGCCCGGGTCGAGCAGCAGGTTGACTGCTTCCGGCTCAGGGGCTGCGTGCCAGCTTGGCACGATCCACAGACGCTGGCCAAAACGCATGGGCTGGAAGTTGTCCATCCAGCTGCGCTCCCAGTCCTGGTCTTCGATGACTTCAGCCTGGTGCTCGGGCAGCTCGGCGTTGGTCAGCAGGCGCAGGTGAGCGAATACCTGCTCAGGCTCAGCGTCGGCTTCGAACAGGGCCAGCAGGTGGGTGTGCGACCACAGTGGCGTGGTGTTGAGGTCCGGCTCGAAGATCGGCTGGTCTTCGGCGTCCATGAAGGTTACCGAGACAGCGCCTACTTCGAGCAGGGCATCTTCGTAGGTTTCGGCTTGTTCCGGGCTGATGGCCAGACGTACTTGCAGCCAGGGCATGGCGGGTACCTTAAAAAATCTGTGGGGGCAGCGACTGGGCTGCGCGAAGTAGGGCAGTTTACTTCAGTGTGTGCGGTTTGTGCGCGTGGCGAGGCAAGCGAGGCACGAGCGGCAATAAAAAACCCCGGCACAGGGCCGGGGTTTGTTCAGCGCATCACTTCAAGATCAATCCTGGTTGGCCAGTTTGTGCTCGAGGTAATGGATGTTGACGCCACCTTTGCAGAAACCTTCATCACGCACCAGGTCGCGGTGCAGCGGGATGTTGGTCTTGATACCGTCGACCACGATTTCGTCGAGGGCATTGCGCATGCGCGCCATGGCTTCGTCGCGATCCTTGCCGTAGGTGATCAGCTTGCCGATCAGCGAGTCATAGTTCGGCGGAACCGAATAGCCGCTGTACAGGTGCGAATCGACCCGCACGCCATTGCCGCCTGGAGCATGGAAGTGCTTGACGGTGCCTGGGCTCGGGATGAACTTGCGCGGGTCTTCAGCGTTGATCCGGCATTCCAGCGAGTGGCCGCGGATCACCACGTCATCCTGAGTGAACGACAGCTTGTTGCCAGCGGCGATGCTGAGCATCTCCTTGACGATGTCGATACCAGTGACCATTTCCGAAACCGGGTGCTCGACCTGAACACGGGTGTTCATTTCGATGAAGTAGAAGCGGCCGTTCTCGTAGAGGAACTCGAACGTGCCGGCACCACGGTAACCGATGTCGATGCACGCCTTGACACAGCGGGCGAAGACTTCCTGACGCGCTTGCTCGTCGATGCCCGGGGCCGGCGCTTCTTCGAGAACCTTCTGGTGACGGCGCTGCAGCGAGCAGTCACGGTCGCCGAGATGGATTGCCTGGCCCTGGCCGTCGGACAGCACCTGGACTTCCACGTGACGTGGGTTGGTCAGGAACTTCTCGAGGTAGACCATCGGGTTGCCGAACGCAGCACCGGCTTCGGTACGGGTCAGCTTGGCCGACGCGATCAGGTCTTCTTCATTGTGCACCACGCGCATGCCGCGACCACCGCCGCCGCCAGCGGCTTTGATGATCACCGGGTAGCCGACTTCACGGCCGATGCGCAGGGCTTCTTCTTCGTCTTCCGGCAGTGGGCCGTCGGAGCCTGGTACGGTCGGTACACCAGCTTCGATCATGGCTGCCTTGGCCGAAACCTTGTCGCCCATCAGGCGAATGGTGTCGGCTTTCGGGCCGATGAAGGCAAAGCCGGACTTCTCGACCTGCTCGGCGAAGTCAGCGTTCTCGGCGAGGAAGCCGTAGCCTGGGTGGATGGCGGTAGCGCCAGTCACTTCGGCGGCAGCGATGATCGCCGGGATGTGCAGGTAGGAATCCTTGGACGACGCAGGGCCGATGCAGACCGATTCGTCAGCCAGACCCAGGTGCATCAGCTCACGGTCAGCCGTGGAGTGCACAGCGACGGTCTTGATGCCGAGCTCTTTGCAGGCCCGCAGGATACGCAGGGCGATTTCGCCACGGTTGGCGATCAGGACTTTTTCCAGCTTCGCAGACATCGTTGGCTCTCCGAGGATCAAACGACGGTGAACAGCGGCTGGTCGAATTCAACCGGCTGACCGTCTTCCACCAGGATGGCGTCGATGACACCGCCGATTTCGGCTTCGATGTGGTTCATCATCTTCATCGCTTCGACGATGCACAGGGTGTCGCCTTTCTTGATGCTCTGCCCGACTTCAGCGAAGTTCGGCGAGGTCGGCGATGGCTTGCGATAGAAGGTACCGACCATTGGCGAACGGACCACGGTGCCTTTGAGCACTGGCGCGGCGTCGGCAGCAGGGGCGGCAGCGGCAACCGGAGCAGGCGCAGCTACTGGAGCGGCGGCCATCGGTTGTGGCGCGAAGTACTGCTGAGCAGCTGGGGTCTTGCTGTGACGGCTGATGCGAACGGACTCTTCGCCTTCCTTGATCTCCAGTTCGTCGATGCCGGACTCTTCCAGCAGTTCGATCAGCTTTTTGACTTTACGGATATCCATTAATCAGCAACTCCCAAGGTTCGGTCGGGGACGTAAATTGAAAACGTGTCGAAAACGTTTCTCTATGACCTCGGCCCGCAGGGGCCAAGGCCTTGTTTCATCAGGGCTGTGCGCTTGCAGCCAGCTGTTCCAGAGCTGCCTCCAGGGCCAGTCGATAACCGCTGGCGCCGAGACCGCAGATCACCCCTACCGCAACATCGGAGAAGTAGGAGTGATGCCGGAACGGTTCACGCTTGTGCACGTTGGACAGGTGCACTTCGATGAATGGGATGCTCACCGCCAGCAATGCGTCACGTAATGCGACGCTGGTGTGGGTGAAAGCAGCCGGATTGATCAGGATGAAATCGACGCCTTCGTCGCGCGCGGCGTGAATCCGATCGATCAGCTCATACTCGGCATTGCTCTGCAGGTACTGCAGATGGTGGCCTGCGGCACGGGCACGCTGCTCCAGATCCTGGTTGATCTGGGCGAGGGTGGCGGCACCGTAATGACCCGGCTCGCGGGTACCGAGCAGGTTGAGGTTGGGGCCGTGCAGCACCAGTAGGGTAGCCATCTGCGGGTTCCTTGGTCTTGTAGGGCAATACGACATGCGCGGCGACTATGCCGCAAAGCGAGTAGGTGTGTCCAGTTCCCGGCAATAGCCAGCACGTTGCCCGAGATTCGCGCAAAGTATGTGACCAGATGTTTAGATTTGGTCACCGCAGGCTGCGAACAGCGCAGTCAGCAGGAAGTTATAGCCCGAGTTGGCCGCGTACGCGCGTGAGGATCTGTGCAAAATCGCCGGCGTTTATTTCACCAACCACACGATCGCTGCTCATTTCGCTGCCGTTTGCGGCAAAGAACAGCAGTGCCGGCGGGCCGAACAAGCGATAGCGGTCGAGCAGGCTGCGCTGCTCGACATTGCTTTCGGTGATGTCGAAACGCAGCAGCTTGAAGGCGCCCAACTGCGCCTGCACCTGCGGTGCGCTGAGCACCTCATGTTCTATCACCTTGCAGCTGATGCACCAGTCGGCGTACCAGTCGAGCAGCACCGGTTGGCCGGCGGCCGAGGCCGCCGCCAAGGCTGCGTCGAGCGCCGCCGGAGTGGTGATGGTCTGCCAGGCGTCGGCGCTGACTGCGCCTGCAGCAGCGGCTGGAGCCGCGCTGGGCAGTGGCCGCAGTGGGTCACCCTGGCCGCTGAGGGCGCCGTACCAGCACGCCAGGGCGTACACCAGCAAGGCCAGGCCGGCCAATTGCGCGAGGCGCTCGCGTGGCGTTTTCACCACCAGCTCAAGGGCGCCGAGGAACAGCGCTACGCCCGCCGCGAGCAGGCCGATCAAGAGCAAAGTCAGCGGCCCGGGCAAAACCCGGCTGAGCAGGCCGATAGCCAGACCCAGCAACAGCACGCCGATGGCATTCTTGACGGTGTTCAGCCACGGCCCACTCTTCGGCAGCCAGGCCGCGCCGCCGGTGCCGATCAGCAGCAATGGCGCGCCCATGCCCAGGCCTAGGGCGAACAGTTTCAGCGCGCCGCCCAAAGCGTCACCACTGGCGCTGATGTACAGCAGGGCGCCGGCCAGTGGCGCCGACACACAGGGTGAAACCAGCAGGCTGGAGAGCACGCCGAGCACCGCGGCACCGAGCAGCGAGCCGCCCTGGGTGCGATTGGCCACGCGGTCCAGGCGATTGCTCAGGGCTTGCGGTAGCTTCAGCTCGAACAGGCCGAACATGGCCAGGGCAAACAGCACGAAGAACAGCGCAAACGGCACCAGCACCCAGGCCGATTGCAGCCGCGCCTGCAGGTTCAGCCCCGCGCCAAACACGCCCATCAGCGCGCCGAGGGTGGCGAAGCACACCGCCATCGGCAGTACATAGGCCAGCGACAGGCTGAAACCACGCCAGCCGCCGACCTGGCCGCGCAAGACCACACCCGACAGGATCGGCAGCATCGGCAGTACGCAGGGGGTGAAGGTCAGGCCGAGACCGGCGAGGAAGAACAGCAGCAACGCTTGCCAGTCCCAGCCGGGCGCGCTGCTTGGCGAGCTGGCTGCACCAGCCGCATCGATGGCAATCCTTGCGGTTTCCGGCGGATAGCACAGGCCTTTGTCGGCGCAGCCCTGGTAGCCCACCAGCAGGGTAAAGCCGCGGTTGTCAGCGGCAGGTCGCGGCACAACGATATCGAGCACGCCGTGATACACCTCGACATCACCAAAAAACTCGTCGTGCTTGGCCTCACCGGGCGGAATCTGCGCCGTGCCCAGAGCTATATCGGCAGGCTCGCTGCGGAACTGGAAGCGGTGGCGATAGAGGTAGTAACCGTCGCTGGCGACGAAACGCAGGGTGATGTTCTGCGCATCACTGCTGACCAGGCTCAACTTGAACGCTTCATGCACCGGCAGGAAGTCGCTGTTGTTACTCAGGGCAGAGGCACCGAGCGTGGCACTGGGGCGGTTGTCGAGCAGGCCAGCGGCGAAAGCCGGGCTGGCCAGCAGCAGAAACAGCAGGAAAAACAGGCGGCGCATGGCGGACTCGCGAGGTCGAACGTGGGCGCATGATAGCGGACTTGGCGGGCATTGGGGGCGCCCGCCCGGCGCCCTTGTTTAAACGCGGAATGCAGCCACTGCAGTGTTCAGCTCGCCGCCCAGCTTGAGCAATTGCTCGCCTTGTTCACGGCCTTCGCCGATGCGCTGCAGGTTGTCTTCGCCCAGTTGGTGAATGCGCTCGCTGTGGTCGCGGATGTCGCTCACGGCGCCGGTTTGTTGCGCCGTCACATCGGCGATACGCCCAGCGGTGTCGGCGATGGTGCGGATTGCCGTGACGATTTCATCCAGAGCGCCATCTGCCGTCTGCGCCTGGCTGGCGGTGGCCTCGGCATGCTCGAGCTGGGTGCGCATGCCATTCACCGAGTCGCGCGCGGCCAGTTGCAGGCGGTCGATCAGTGCCTGGATTTCGCCGGTAGCGCCAGTTGTGCGCTGCGCCAGCGAGCGCACCTCATCGGCGACCACGGCAAAGCCGCGGCCCATCTCGCCGGCGCGAGCCGCTTCGATTGCGGCGTTGAGCGCCAGCAGGTTGGTCTGTTCGGCAATCGAGCGAATCACCGTGAGCACACCGCCGATGGTCGCCGACTCCTGTGCCAGTTGTTCGATCATCTGCGCGTTGCCCTGGACTTCATCAACCAAGGTACGCAGCCCGGACAGGCTCTGGCCGATCACCCGCTGACCGTGCTCGACGGCACTGCCGGCCTCGCGACTGGCCTGGGCCGCAGCGCTGGCATCGCCTGCCACTTGCTGAATGGTCGCTTCCAGCTCGCCCAGGGCATCGCGGATCTGCGCGGTGTCACCGGCCTGGCGTTCGGCGCCTTGGTGCAGGCCGCTGCTCATGCCGGCCAGGGCATGACTGCTGCCAGCAACCTGCTCGGCGTTGGCGCGCAAGGTCGCCACCAGTTGCACCAGATACTGGCGCAGGTGGTTGAGCGAATCTTCGATGTCGTGCAGTTCGCGGTTGGTCTTGCCCAAGGAAATGGGCTGGGCAAAATCGCCCTCGGCCCAGCGTGACAGTGCTGGTGCAAGGCTGCCGAGGGTTCCCGCCAGGCGCCGCTGGAGGCTGTCGATGAGCAGCGCGATGAACAGAATCAAGACGATCATCACGCCCTGAATGATGCGCACCTCGGCGGCGATGCTGGCGTGTTGCGCGCGTACCTGCGGCTCCAGCCCGGCAATCGCTTGCTGCACCGCCTCGAGCCGCTCGCGGGTGCTGTTGGCCAGGGTTGCGCGCTGATCGATCTGTTCGCGGGTGCGCTGCAGTTCGGCGCGATAGCGGCTGAGCAGGCTCTGCAGATCGCGCTTGAGGGCCACGGCGACGTCTTCGCGCTGCTCGCTAGCCTGGCTTTGCAGGCCCATCAGCGCGGCGAAGTCGTCAGCGCCGGACTCGGCCGCGCGGGTCACACCCAGTAGCGGCAATGCTGCAATCTGCTCGGCCTGAACACGTACCTGCTGCAATTCGCGTTCGACTTCTTCAGCCAGCTCGGCGCGCCCACTGCTGACCAGCTTGTCGCGGGCCAGCGATAAACGGCCCAAATGCACCGCTGCGTCCAGCAAGGGCGCCAGGTAGCGCTGGGCCTGCTCGCTGGTGCTACCTTGGGCGTAGCCAGCCAGCTGTTCGAGAGTGCCGCCCAGTTCGCGTTCGGCCTGCAGCAGCAAGGCTTGCGGATCACCCGCCAGCTTGCCGGCGGCCAGTAGCTGATTGCCGGTGAATGCCTGCAACTCGCCGAGGCTGGGGCGCAGTTGCTCGGCCAGAGCTTCGGGCCAGTCAGCAAGCGCTGCCTGCAACTGCTGGTTGCCCTGCACAGCGGCGGCGTGGCGTACGGCGTCGCCGCTGGCCAGGTAGGCCTGGGTATCGCGCTCGATATGGTTCTGAAACTGCTGCGACAAGCCCAGATAGCGTTCCATCAGCAGATAGGGACGCTCCAGCGCTCGTTGTGACCACCACAGGGTTGCGCCCAGGGCAATGCACACGGCAACGAGCAACAGGGTGTTGAAATTGGTCAACCACTTCAGGCGCATGGCGCAGGCTTCCGGCAGCGTGGAGAGAGGTAGGTGCCTGAAGTTATTGCGATTGCATGACGGGGTGATGACGGAGGAGGGTGCTGCGCTGGACAATTGTGGCCTTTTGCCTTGACCGGGCCTGGCGCCGTTTACGCGGGGTCTACCCGCACCACGCAGTTGCGCCCGGCATGCTTGGCCCGGTACAGCGCTTCGTCAGCGGCACTGGCCATGCTCAGGGCGTCGTGCGCTTGATCCAACTGCACCACGCCGGCGCTGAACGTGCAGTGCAGGTCATGGGGTTGGGCCGGATAGATGATCTCGGCAAAGCGCCGGCGGATCTCGTCGAGCACCTTGTAGGCCGCGCTCAGCGGCGTATTGGGCAGCACAATGGCGAATTCCTCACCGCCGTAACGGCCGATGTAATCGGTCTTGCGCAGGCGTTGCTTGAGGAACAATGCCAGGCTCTTGATCACCCGATCGCCCATGGGGTGGCCGTGGCGGTCGTTGATCTTCTTGAAGTGGTCGATGTCGAGCATGGCAAAGCTCAGCGGCTGCTGTTCGCGGCGGGCGCGGAAGCTGCAGTCTTCCAGCAATTGCAGGATATGCGTGTGGTTGTACAGACCGGTCAGGCTGTCGCGGACCATCCTCGCCTTGAGATGACGCGCGCGCACGGCGCGGTTGCGTACCGTGGTCAGCAGCTGGCGTGAACGCACCGGCTTGGTCAGAAAATCATCACCGCCTTCGCTCATGGCATCGAGCTGCTTGTTCAGGTCGTCCTCGGCCGACAGGTAGATGATCGGCACGCTGACATAGCGGTCATTGTGGCGGATCACCTTGGCCAGCTCCGGCCCGGTACAGTCGGGCATATAGAGGTCGAGGATGATCAGGTCGGGCTGGAAGTCAGCCAGCTCGGCCATGGCGCGGATCGGCTCGGTCAGGCTGCGGGTGATCATCCCGGCGCTGTTGAGCACGCGCTCGGTATGCAGTGCCTGGGTACGCGAGTCGTCGATGATCAGTACTCGAAACGGGTCGTACTGAGTGGCGTTGGTCAGCATCTCGACCTTTTCCAGCAGGCTCGATGCTTCCAGCGTACCGGTCATGAACGCCTGGCCACCGGCGCGCACGGCGGCCAGGCGCGTCGGCGTGTCGGTTTCGTGCAGGCTGAAGAACAGCAGCGGCACAGCCTGATCCAGCCCCAGCTGGGCCTGCGCCGCCAGCAGCAGGCCACAGCCCGGGCCGCTGAAGTCGACGTCCATGACTATCGCCGCCGGCAAGCGCTCGCGCATCGCCGCGCAGAACGCCTCGGCAGTGGCCAGTGCGTGCACCCCCAGGCCAAAGAATTCCAGTTGCTGCGCCAGGCGTTCGGCGCGGTCATGATCCTGCAGCAGGATATACACCGGTTTGCGCAACGGCGGCAGCGGCACCTCGTCGACGTGATCGCTGCTGCGCTTGGCGCGCTCGTGGCTGGGCTGTGGTGACTGGATCATGGCTGACTACTTATTATGGGGGAATGCAGCTTCGATGATGGCTGTATGCTAGCACCACTTCTGCAAGCTGCGCGTGTGCCAGGTCAACATTGCGTCTGGTCCTGTTATTCAGTTGCTGACCGCCCGGTCGCTTATGCGCAAGCCGGTGTCTGCTTTATAGTGGGTCGATGTGGGCTTGCCGTGGCACCCTGGCCGTAGCCTGAGGTCCAAGCTCTGAACCGTCGTGACTGATTAAGGACAATGCCATGCTGGACTGGAAAAACCGTGAGGCCACTGCCGAGCCTCGTGAGCGGCCCGACTCCCGTCGCGCCGCCGCCCGTAGCTATCTTGGCGGCCTCTGGAGCCGCGCTCTTGGGGTTGTGATCGGGCTGTACCTGCTGGTCTGTATCGGCCTTGGCTGGTACTGGAGCCAGGAGCCTGACCTGTTCCCGGTGCAGCAGAATGCCCAGGCCAGCGCCGAGCGCAGCGGGCAGAAGATGGTCATTGGCTACACCACCGTCGAGACGCTGAAAACCGTTGCCGCCACCCTGCTCGACAAGCCGGGCGGTTACATTTCCAACGACCGCTTCCCGCCTGGGCTGTGGATGGACAACATGCCGAGCTGGGAATATGGCGTGCTGGTGCAGGTGCGCGACTTGTCGCGGGCACTGCGCAAGGACTTCGCCCGTTCGCAGTCGCAGTCGACCGAAGACGCCGACCTGGCCAAGGCCGAGCCGCGCTTCAACTTCGACAACAAGAGCTGGATCCTGCCATCGAGCGAGTCCGAGTTCTCTGAAGGCATCAAGTCGCTCGAGCGTTATCAGGCGCGTCTGGCCGCAGGCGACAAAGGCGCGATCTTCTATACCCGTGCCGATAACCTGAACAACTGGCTGGGTGACGTAGCCACCCGTCTGGGGTCGCTGTCGCAGCGGCTGTCGGCCAGTGTCGGCCGGGTCAAGCTGAACAGCACCCTGAAGACTGAAACCGTGGTGGCTGGCCAGGTGCCGCAGCTTGACGAAGAGCTGGTGGAAACACCATGGATGCAGATCGACAACGTGTTCTATGAAGCACGCGGTCAGGCCTGGGCGCTTTCGCACCTGTTGCGCGCCATTGAAGTGGACTTCGCCGACGTCCTGGCCAAAAAGAACGCCACGGTTAGCGTGCGCCAGATCATTCGCGAGCTGGAAGCCTCGCAGGAAGCCCTGTGGAGCCCAATGGTGCTCAACGGTAGCGGTTTCGGCATGTGGGCCAACCACTCGCTGGTGATGGCCAACTACATCTCGCGCGCCAACGCTGCAGTGATCGACCTGCGTCAGCTGCTGTCGCAAGGCTGAGCATGACCATCACCCCGGCCGAGGCTGCCCACCGGGCGGCCTCGGACCTCGAACTGATCGCCTGGGTCGACGAGCATGATCAACTGCTCGGAGCCATGCCGCGTGCACAGCTGCGTGAAGCAGGGCTGATCGGCCGCTGCACGTTCATTCTGCTGTTCAACAGCGCCGGCTTGCTCTGCATCAACCGCCGCTCCCTGAGCAAGGCGGTCTACCCGGGGTACTGGGACGTGGCCGCTGGCGGCATGGTGGCGACCGATGAGAGCTATGCCGAATCGGCGGCCCGCGAGCTGGCCGAGGAACTCGGGGTGACCGGCGTCGAACTGCGCTTTCATGAGCGGTTCTATTTTGACCAGCCGGGCAATCGGCTCTGGTGCGGCGTGTTTTCGGCGGTCTGGGACGGGCCGTTACGCTTGCAGCCGGAGGAGGTCAGCGAGGCGCGCTTCGTCAGCCTGGCGCAGGTCGACGACGAGCGTCAGCGCTTGCCTTATTGCCCGGATTCACTGGTTGCGCTGCAGCGCTATCAGGCAGGCTTGAGCTAGTCTGCGGCCAGGAGTCTGCGTCAGGTCGTAAAACCTGCGCAAAATGGCGCAATCCAGTACTTAGCAAGCGGCGCAATTATCGTTACACTGCGCGCCCTTTTCGGGCTGTCGCAGCTTTTGCGTCAGTAGCGCCGCCCCTGCCAGAGTGGGGCTTCGCGGTCGGCTCCAGGCAACGGAATCGACCAGTTTTTGTCCTCAGCAAGAGGAACAAAAGTGGCCAAGAAAGCTTCTTCCTTTTCCGCCTTGAGCGGTCTCGTTTATTCCACCGATGCCGGTCGGCACTGCCCCGACTGTGGCCAGCCGGCGGACGCCTGTATCTGCAAGCAGCAAGCCATCCCCGAAGGTGACGGTATTGCCCGTGTGCGCCGCGAAAGCAAAGGCCGCGGCGGCAAGACGGTGACCACCATCAGCGGTGTGCCGTTGGCGCTCGAACCCTTGAAAGAGCTGGCTGCCAGCCTCAAGCGGCGTTGTGGCACCGGTGGCGCCTTGAAAGACGGCGTTATCGAGATCCAGGGCGACCACGTCGAGCTGTTGCTGGCAGAGCTGACCAAGCAAGGCTTCAAGGCGAAAAAGTCCGGTGGTTGAATCACAAGGCGATTTTTTCCCCCGAGCTTTCTAAACTCGATTCCGTAACCAGGGTCTACCCCTGGCATGGACGAATCGTCATTTTTCGCTTTTACACTGCCGTCGCCTTGTCGCCAAGGCAGTGTCTTCGACTTATCTACAGGGGACTTGAATGTCCGTACGACGCACACGCAAAGACGATGGTAGCCAGTGGACCGTGGCCGACAGCCGCAGTGTTTATGGCATCCGCCATTGGGGCGCTGGTTATTTCGCCATCAATGAAGCCGGGCGCGTCGAAGTGCGCCCCAACGGCCCCGACAGTGCCCCCATCGACCTCTTCGAACAGGTTGACGAGCTGCGCCAGAGTGGCCTTTCGCTGCCACTGCTGGTGCGTTTTCCGGACATCCTGCAGGACCGCGTCCGCCAGTTGACCGGCGCTTTCGACGCCAATATCGCGCGCCTGGAATACCAGAGCGAGTACACCGCGCTGTACCCGATCAAAGTCAACCAGCAGGAAGCGGTGGTCGAGAACATCATCGCCACCCAGAACGTATCGATCGGCCTTGAAGCCGGCTCCAAGCCAGAGTTGCTGGCGGTGCTGGCGCTGGCGCCGAAGGGCGGCACCATCGTCTGCAACGGCTACAAGGACCGTGAGTTCATCCGCCTCGCGCTGATGGGCCAGAAGCTTGGTCATAACGTATTCATCGTTATCGAAAAAGAATCCGAGGTCGCCCTGGTGATCGAAGAGGCTGCCGAGCTCAAGGTCAAGCCACAGGTCGGCTTGCGCGTACGCCTGTCGTCGCTGGCGTCGAGCAAGTGGGCCGACACCGGCGGTGAGAAGTCCAAGTTCGGTCTGTCGGCGGCGCAGCTGCTGTCGGTGGTCGAGCGCTTCCGCGCTGCCGGGCTGGACCAGGGCATCCGCCTGCTGCACTTCCATATGGGTTCGCAGATCGCCAACCTGGCCGACTACCAGCATGGCTTCAAGGAAGCGATCCGTTATTACGGCGAGCTGCGCTCACTGGGCTTGCCGGTCGACCATATCGACGTTGGCGGCGGCCTTGGGGTCGACTACGACGGCACCCACTCGCGCAATGCCAGCTCGATCAACTATGACATCGACGACTACGCCGCCGTCGTGGTGGGTATGCTCAAGGAGTTCTGCGATGCGCAGGGCCTGCCGCATCCGCACATCTTCTCCGAAAGCGGCCGTGCCCTGACCGCGCACCACGCGATGCTGGTGGTGCAGGTGACCGACGTCGAGAAGCACAACGACGAAGTGCCGACCATCGACAACAAGGAAGCCCTGCCCGAGACCGTGCAATGGCTGGTCGACTTGCTCGGCCCAACCGATATCGAGATGGTCACCGAGACCTACTGGCGTGCCACCCACTACATGGGCGACGTCGCGGCGCAGTATGCCGACGGCAAACTCACCCTGTCGGAAAAGGCCCTCGCCGAGCAGTGCTACTTCGCCGTGTGCCGCCGCTTGCACAACTCGCTCAAGGCCCGTCAGCGCTCGCACCGCCAGGTGCTCGACGAACTCAACGACAAGCTTGCCGACAAGTACATCTGCAACTTCTCGGTGTTCCAGAGCCTGCCGGATACCTGGGCGATTGGCCAGGTACTGCCGATCCTGCCGCTGCACCGCCTGGACGAAGAGCCGCTGCGCCGCGCCGTGCTGCAGGACCTGACCTGCGACTCGGACGGCAAGATCAACCAGTACGTCGACGAGCAGAGCATCGAAACCAGCCTGCCGGTGCATGGTATCAACGAGGGTGAAGACTACCTGCTGGGGATCTTCCTGGTCGGTGCCTATCAGGAAATCCTCGGTGACATGCACAACCTGTTCGGTGACACCGACTCGGTGAACATCTACCAGAACGCCGACGGCAGCGCCTACCACGCCGGGATCGAGACCCACGACACCATCGAGGACATGCTGCGCTACGTGCACCTGTCTCCGGAGGAGTTGATGACTCACTACCGCGATAAGGTCGCCAGCGCCAAGATCACCGCCCGCGAACGCACCC
This sequence comes from Pseudomonas sp. PGPR N4, assembly GCF_059693665.1. Lineage (NCBI taxonomy): Bacteria > Pseudomonadati > Pseudomonadota > Gammaproteobacteria > Pseudomonadales > Pseudomonadaceae > Pseudomonas > Pseudomonas sp. PGPR N4. The sequence continues at coordinate 48,843 of NZ_JCAUKV010000002.1, read as the reverse complement.
AGTATCTGGATGCGCTGCGGTTGGGCCTGACCCGGTCTTCGTACCTGTCGTCGTAATGTACAAAAGGGGGGGCCGCTAGCGGCCTTTGCTGCGCCTGAGACTTTGGGGCCGCTCTGCGACCTTCGCGGGCAAGCCCGCTCCCACAGGGCTGTATGTGACCCCTGTGGGAGCGGGTTCACCCGCGAAGGGCCGCAGAGCGGCCCCAGCTTTACTCGGCCAGCGCCCTGGTGGATATGGTCATCCTCGAATTGGCCGTTGAAAAGATCGCCCTAAATCACCCCAACCACCGCCCCTCTCGCTGCATCCGCCAGCCAACCCACCCCAGCGTCACCCCGCGCAACGCCATGAACCCAAGAAACGCCAGCCACAATCCATGATTGCCATACCCGCTGGCCATCCACGCCAACGGCGCCGCCAGCAGCAAGCTCAGCAGCATCGCATTGCGCATCTCACGCGCGCGGGTCGCGCCGATGAACAGGCCGTCGAGCAAGTAGCTCCACACGGCAATCAGCGGCAGCACTGCCAGGTACGGCAGGTACGGATAGGCCGCCTCGCGCACGCTGGCGATGTCGGTTTGCAGGTTGATGAACAAATGCCCGCCGAGCAGAAACAGCCCGGCAAAACCAATACTGACAATCAGCGACCAGCCGCCGGCGACTACCAGCGAGCGGCGCAGGGTCTGCCGGTCGCGGGCGCCGATGGCGTGACCACACAGCGCTTCAACCGCATGGGCGAGCCCGTCGAGGGCATAGGCAGTCAGCAACAGGCCATTGAGCAGCAGGGCATTGGCCGCCACCGTCGCTTCACCGAGGCGTGCGCCTTGCACCGTCAGCAGCAGGAACACCAGCTGCAACGCCAGGCTGCGCAGGAAGATATCGCGGTTGACCGAAAGCAGCGGCCGCCAGGCCTGCCAGCGGCGCAGTGCCGCCCAGGCGAGCTGCCCAGGATAGCGGCGTAACGCCGGTCGGGTCAGAGCCAGGCCGAGCAGGGCGGCGCTCCATTCGGAAATCACCGAAGCCCGCGCCGAGCCAATCACGCCCCAGTCCAGGCCCAGCACGAACCACAGATTGAGCGCGATGTTGAGCAGGTTGGTGGTCAGCAGGATCGCCAACGGCGCGCGCGCGTTCTGCGTGCCAAGAAACCAGCCGACCAGGGCGTAACTGGCCAAGGCTGCCGGCAAACCGAGCAACCGAGTGTGGAAGAAATCTTCGGTGGACTGATGCAGCGCCGCACTTGGGTTGATTACCTGCAACGCCAGTTGGCTGAAGGGTAGTGCCAACACCCCGATCAGCGCGGCAAAACCCAGCGCCAGCAGCAATCCCTGCACCAGCACTTGGCGTAGCGCCGCGCCATCGTTGCGCCCGGCGGCCTGGGCCGCGAAGCCCGTGGAGCCCATGCGCAGGAAGCCCATCAAACCCACCATGAAGGTGAACAAGGTCGCGCCCACGGCCACCGCGCCGAGCTGATGCGCATGCGGCAGGTGGCCAATCACCGTGCTGTCGACCAATGCAACCAACGGCACCGAGATGTTCGAGAGGATCATCGGTGCGGCCAGCGCCCAGACCTTGCGGTGGGTCAGGCGGTGGCGCCAGTCGGCGGACAGCGGGGGCATACGGACTCCTGTTGCGATCAAGGCTGAGATTGGCGGGGCGCCGCCGAGGCTATTCTAGCGAGCTGCCCGGCCGCCCGTGCGAACAAGCTCGCAGTTACCACGCGACAGCAGGTAAGCCGCTGGCCGTTGCGCTATAGTTGCAGGCCTCAAGAACACGCTGCCCAAGAGTCTTCTCTCCATGTTCAACAAAGGATTGTTGCTGGCCTGCGCGCTGGCATTGCTCAGTGCCTGTGATTCCTCGTCGAAGGACACCACTGCCGCTGTCGAAAAGCCTGCGGCAACTGCGCCGGCCGAAGCCAAGGCCGCCAAACGGGAAGACCCGGCAGTGCTCGCCAAGCGCTACGCAGGCCGCGAGCTGACCGTGCTCGATGTCTCGGAAACCCAGCTCGACGGCGCCAGCGCGCTGTCGATCAGTTTCTCGGCGCCGCTCGATGCCAAGCAGGACTTCGCCAGCAAGGTGCACCTGGTCGACACCGTCAAAGGCAAGGTGGACGGCGCCTGGGAGCTTTCCGACAACCAGATGGAATTGCGCCTGCGCCACCTTGAACCGCAGCGCAAGCTGGTGCTGACTCTGGACAAGGGCCTGCTCGCGGTGAATGGCAACAGCCTCGCGGCCGAGTCGGTCAGCCGCCTGGAAACCCGCGACATGCAGGCCACCATCGGCTTTGCCAGCCGAGGCTCGTTGCTGCCGACGCGCCTGGCCGAAGGCCTGCCGGTGATTGCCCTGAACGTCGACAAGGTCGATGTCGAGTTCTTCCGCATCAAGCCGGAGATGCTCTCGACCTTTTTGGCCAACTGGGGCCGCAACAGCAGCCTGTACTACTACCAGTCCAAAGAAACCCTGGACATGGCCGAGTTGGTCTACGGCGGGCGCTTCGACCTCAACCCTGCCCGCAACACCCGCGAGACTGTGTTGCTGCCGATTGCCGGGATCAAGCCACTGCAGGAGCCAGGCGTATACCTGGCGGTGATGCGTGCATCTGGCACCTATGACTATTCCCAGCCAGCGACCCTGTTCACCCTGAGTGATATCGGCGTCTCGGCGCACCGTTACCGTGACCGCCTGGATGTGTTCGCCCAGGCACTGGAAGGCGGCAAGGCGCTCAGTGGCGTCAACCTCGAACTGCACGACGACAAGGGCAAGCTGCTGGCTCAGGCCAAGACCGACAGTGATGGCCATGCCCAGCTGCCGATCACCGACAAGGCCGATACCCTGATCGCCACCCAGGGCGTGCACACCACTCTATTGCGGCTCAATACCGCCGCCCTCGACCTGGCCGAGTTCGACATCACCGGGCCGCAGGCCAACCCGCTGCAGTTCTTCGTGTTCGGCCCGCGTGACCTCTATCGCCCGGGCGAGACCGTGCTGCTCAATGGCCTGTTGCGTGATCAGGATGGCAAGCCGGTCAAGGCGCAGCCAGTCAGCGTCGAGGTGCGCCGGCCAGATGAGCAGGTCAGCCGCAAGTTCGTCTGGGAGGCCGATGCCAATGGCCTCTATCAATATCAGCTGCAACTGGCGAGCGAGGCACCGACCGGTCGCTGGCAGTTGCTGCTCGATCTCGGCGGTGGCCGTAAGCAGGTTTTCGAGATCCTCGTCGAAGACTTCCTGCCCGAGCGTCTGGCGCTTGAACTCAAGGGCAGCGCCACGCCGCTGAGCCCCGAGCAGACCGCGCAGATCAAAGTCAATGGCCGCTACCTGTATGGCGCCCCGGCAGCGGGCAACCGCCTCAGTGGCCAGGCCTACGTGCGGCCGCTGCGTGAAGCAGTGCCGGCGTTGCCCGGCTACCAGTTCGGGTCGATCACCGAAACCGAGCTGAGTCAGGATCTGGAGCTGGACGAAGTCACCCTCGACCAGGCCGGCAAGGCCACCATCGACATCGAAAGCCGCTGGAGCGAGGCCCGTTCGCCACTGCAGTTGAGTGTGCAGGCCAGCCTGCAGGAGTCCGGCGGCCGACCGATTACCCGCCGCCTTGAGCAACCGATCTGGCCGGCCGAGCGCCTGCCTGGCCTGCGCGGTTTGTTCGACGGTGAAGAAACCGATGGCGATGGCCCGGTCGAGTTCGAAGTGCTGGTAGCCGACCGCAACGGTGCCAAGCTCGCCGCCGACGACCTCAAGGTGCGGCTGATCCGCGAGCGCCGCGACTACTACTGGAACTACTCGCAGAGCGACGGCTGGAGCTACAACTACAACGAGAAGTACCTGACCCAGAGCGAAGAGACCGTCAGCGTCAAAGCCGGCTCCACCGCCAAACTGAACTTCCAGGTCGAGTGGGGCCCGTACCGGGTCGAGGTTGAAGACCCGCAGACCGGGCTGGTGTCCAGTGCACGCTTCTGGGCCGGTTACCGCGCTCAGGACAATGCCGAAGGCGGCGCGGTGCGCCCGGATCAGGTCAAGCTCGCCCTGGACAAACCGTCCTATGCCGACGGCGCCTCGGCCAAGGTCACGGTCACGCCGCCTGCAGCCGGCAGCGGCTACCTGATGATCGAATCCAGCGATGGGCCGCTGTGGTGGCAGGAAATCGACGTGCCCGCCGAAGGCAAGACCTTCGACGTGCAGTTGGACAAGAAGTGGGCGCGGCATGACCTGTACATCAGTGCGCTGGTGATTCGCCCAGGTGAGCGCAAGGCCAACGCCACGCCAAAACGCGCGGTCGGCGTGCTCCATCTGCCACTGGATCGGACCGAGCGCAAGCTGGCTCTGACCCTGCAGACGCCCGAGAAGATGCGTCCCAAGCAGCCTTTGACGGTCAAGTTCAAGGCTACCGCTGCCGACGGCAGCGTGCCTAAACAGGTGCATGTGCTGCTCAGCGCAGTGGATGTCGGCATCCTCAATATCACCGACTTCAAGACCCCTGATCCTTTCGCCAGCCTGTTCGGGCGCAAGGCCTATGGTGCTGACCAACTGGATATCTATGGCCAGTTGATCGAAGCCGGGCAGGGCCGTCTGGCCAGCCTGGCTTTTGGTGGTGACGCCGCGCTGGCCAAGGGCGGCAAGCGGCCCAATACCACGGTGACCATCGTTGCCCAGCAGAGCCTGCCGGTGACCCTCAACGACAAGGGCGAGGGCGAAGCAACGGTCGATATCCCCGACTTCAACGGTGAACTGCGGATCATGGCCCAGGCCTGGAACGACGAGCAGTTCGGCATGGCCGAAGGCAAGACCGTGGTCGCCGCGCCGCTGATCGCCGAGCTGTCGGCACCGCGCTTCCTCGCCGGTGGTGACCGCACCAGCCTGGCGCTGGATCTGGCCAACCTGTCCGGGCGCGCTCAGCAGCTGACGGTCGAACTCAGCGGCGAAGGCCAGTTGAGCCTGGCGGCCGGCAGTCAGCAGAATGTTGCCCTGGCCGAGGGCCAGCGCAAGACGCTGATGATCCCGGTGCAGGCCTTGGGCGGTCTCGGCCAGGGCACCCTGCGCGTGCGCGTCAACGGCCTGCAACTGCCGGGTGAAGCCGCCAGCAGCTTTGAGCGTGAGTGGAAACTGGGCGTGCGCCCGGCTTATCCGGCGATGCTCAAACACTACCGCGTGGCACTCAAGGATCAGCCGTGGAGCCTGCCGGAGAGCGATCTGGCTGAGTTCGAGCCGGCCGGTCTTGAGGCCAGCCTGGCCCTGTCGAGCCGGCCGCCGCTGAACCTGGCCGAGCAGATCCGTGCGCTCGAGGCCTATCCCTATGGTTGCCTGGAACAGACCACCAGCGGCCTGTACCCGTCGCTCTATGCCGATGCCGAAAGTCTCAAACGCCTCGGTATCAAGGGCGAGCCTGCCGATGTGCGCAAGCGCAAGATCGAGATGGGCATCGAGCATCTGTTGGGCATGCAGCGCTACAACGGTGGCTTCGGCCTGTGGAGCTCCGACAGTGAAGAAGAATACTGGCTGACCGCCTATGTCACCGACTTCCTCCTGCGTGCTCGCGAGCAGGGCTATGGCGTGCCGGCCGAAGCGCTGAAAAAGGCCAACGAGCGGCTGCTGCGGTACTTGCAGGAGCGCAATATGATCGAGGTCAACTACAGCGACAACGCCGAGCACACCCGCTTTGCCGTGCAAGCCTACGCCGCCTTGGTACTGGCGCGCAGTCAGCAGGCGCCGCTGGGTGCCCTGCGCGCAGTGTTCGAGCGCCGTAGCGATGCCCGTTCCGGTCTGCCGCTGGTGCAGTTGGCGGTGGCACTGGACAAGATGGGCGACAAGCCACGTGCTCAGCAAGCGCTGCAAGCGGGCCTGGCGATCAGCCGCGGCAAGGGCTGGATGGCCGACTACGGCAGTGCAGTGCGTGACCAGGCGTTGATCCTCGCCTTGCTCCAGGAAAACAACCTGGCCACCAATCAGGTCGATCAGCGCCTGTTTGCCTTGTCTGACGAACTGGCCGCCAACCGCTGGTTGTCGACCCAGGAGCGCAATGCGCTGTTCCTCGCGGGCCGCGGCCTGCTGGGTAAACCTGAAGGCAAGTGGCAGGCGCGGCTGGACAGCGCCGGCGAGGTGCGCGAGTTCAACAACGTCGAATCGGGGATGAAGCTCGAAGGGCCGTTACTGGCATCGCCGCTGACCTTGCAGAACCAGGGCAGCGACACCCTTTATCAGCAACTGACCCTGTCCGGTTACCCGCGCCAGGCGCCGCCGGCCAGCAGTAACGGTATGGAGATCCGCCGCGAGTACCTGGGCATGAACGGTCAGCCGCTGGATCTGCGCAATCTGCGTAGCGGTGAGCTGGTGCTGGTGCACCTGGCCTTGCGTGCTTCGACCCAAGTGCCGGACGCACTGGTGGTTGACCTGCTGCCGGCGGGCCTTGAGCTGGAAAACCAGAACCTGGCGCAGAGCGCAGCCAGCCTGGACAACGCCAGCAGTGCGGTGAAGGAATGGCGCGAGTCTATGCAGAACGCCAGCGTGGTGCATCAGGAGTACCGTGATGACCGCTATGTCGCTGCCCTGAAACTGGACAGCTACGGCACCACCCATCTGTTGTACCTGGCCCGCGCCGTGACCCCGGGTACCTACCGGGTGCCGCCGCCGCAGGTGGAGTCGATGTACCGGCCCAATCTGCAGGCGGTAGGCGAGAGCCAGGGTGATATGACCGTCAAGGGCCGCTGAGGCGGGCTTTGTGCCTGGCTCGAGATCGCTGGGGCTGCTTTGCAGCCCTTTCGCGACACATGGCCGCTCCTACAAGGACCGCGCCGCCCGGGCGTCACGTGCTCTGTGTAGGAGCGGCCTTGCGTCGCGAAAGGAGGGCGCAGCCCTCCCGGCAATCTCCAGTCAATGAATGATCCAGCTCATGACCCACAAGCCGAGCACCAGCCAGATGATCCCGGCGATGATCGAGGCGCGCATGAACGCGCGGATTGCCGAGTACAACAGTAGCAAACCGACGATCAAGGCGAGGATGCTGACCAGCGAGGTATCCATGCCCAGCGTGCGCGCCAGCCCGTCGATGAAATTGCCGCCGGCATTGGCCAGCAGATTGAACAGCCCGCTCAAGCCATCGACAATGAAGCGGATCACCGCCCCCAGTGCCTGCCCCAGCCATTCAAAAAAACCTTCTACATGCATAGTCGCGTCCTGATGATCATTCCAAGGCTTTGGCCATTACCTGGCCAGGTCGGTTCCCCATGCCAAGCTTAATACGCCCGCGCCATCGTGCGCTGCGTGTATTGCAAACCAGTATTGCCGGTGCACTGCTGCTGGTCGGCCTGCTCTGGCTGGCCGATCGCATCTGGCCGTTGCCGATGCCGGCCGACGACCTTGCCCGGGTGGTCCTGGCCGAGGACGGTACGCCGCTGTGGCGCTTTGCCGATGCCGATGGCGTATGGCGTTATCCGGTCAGCCCCGATGAAGTGTCGCCGCTGTACCTGCAAGCGCTGCTGACCTACGAAGACCGCTGGTTCTATCGCCATCCCGGGGTCAACCCGCTGGCCCTGGCGCGGGCTGCCTGGCTCAACCTCAGCGGCGGCCGCGTGGTGTCCGGCGGCAGCACCCTGTCGATGCAGGTAGCGCGCCTGCTCGATCCGCATGAGCGGACCCTGGCTGGCAAGTCGCGACAACTGTGGCGCACGTTGCAGCTGGAATGGCACCTGTCGAAGCAGCAGATCCTGCAGATCTACCTGAACCGCGCTCCTTTCGGTGGCACCCTGCAAGGGGTGGCGGCGGCCAGCTGGGCTTATCTCGGCAAGTCACCGAAACAGCTCACCCCAGCCGAAGCCGCCTTGCTCGCGGTGCTGCCCCAGGCCCCCAGCCGGCTGCGCCCAGACCGTCATCCGCAGCGTGCGCAGCAGGCCCGCGACAAGGTCTTGCAGCGCCTCGGCGAGTATCAGGTATGGTCGGCTCAGCAAGTCGCCGAAGCCCGAGAAGAGCCGTTGCTGCTCGCCCCGCGGCAGGAGCCGGCACTGGCGCCGCTGCTGGCCCGCAGGCTGAACACGGCGAACAGCCCGCCGCTGATCCGCACCACCCTGGATGCCTCGCTGCAGCGCCGGCTCGAAGACTTGCTGCTGGGCTGGCGCGCGCGCCTGCCGGAGCGCACCTCGGCGGCGATTCTGGTGGTCGAGACACAAACCATGGCCACCCGTGCCTACATCGGCTCGATCGACATCGGCGATGCCCGCCGCTTTGGTCATGTCGATATGGTGCACGCCCTGCGCTCGCCCGGCTCGACCCTGAAACCGTTCCTGTATGGCATGGCCCTGGACGACGGCCTGATCCATTCCGAATCCCTTCTGCAGGATGTGCCGCGGCGCTATGGCGACTACAGGCCGGGCAACTTCTCGATGGGTTTCAGCGGCCCGGTGTCAGCCAGCTCGGCGCTGGCGTTGTCGCTCAACCTGCCCGCCGTGCAACTGCTCGAAGCCTACGGCCCCAAACGCTTTGCCGCGCAGATGCGCATGGGTGGTATGCCGTTGATACTGCCGCCACTGGCCGAGCCCAACCTGTCGCTTATCCTCGGTGGCGCCGGCAGCCGGCTGGAAGATCTGGTCGGCGGTTATGCAGCCTTGGCCCGGGCCGGGCAGAGTGCCCAGGTACGCTTGCAACCGCAGGATCCGCTGCTCGAACGGCGGCTGTTGTCGCCCGGTGCGGCGTGGATCATCCGGCGGATTCTCAGCGGCCAGGCACGGCCCGACCGCGATCCGCACGCCGAACTGGTGCAGCGCCCGCAACTGGCCTGGAAGACCGGCACCAGCTATGGCTTTCGAGATGCCTGGTCGGTCGGGGTCGGCCCGCGCTACCTGATCGGGGTGTGGATCGGCCGCCCGGATGGCACCCCGGTGCCTGGCCAATTCGGCCTGGCCTCGGCGGCGCCGCTGATGCTGCAAGTGCACGACCTGCTGAGCAACCGCGACAGCCAGCGCGGTATTCGCCCACCGGTGGAGCAGGTGCCGGCGTCGGTCGGGGTGGCCGCGATCTGCTGGCCGCTCGGCCAGCCCATGCCGCGCCAGGACGCTAACTGCCGGCGCCAGCGCTTCGCCTGGACCCTTGACGGCACCACGCCGCCGACCTTGCAGGCGGCAGACCAGCCGCTCGGCCTGGGCCTGCGCGACACGGTCTGGGTCAACCCGCAGGGGTTGCGCGTGGATGCCAGTTGCCCAGGTGCCACGGCGCAACAGATCGCGCTCTGGCCTGCGCCACTGGAACCTTGGCTGGCGCGGGTCGAACGGCGCGCGGCCCGGCTGCCGGCAATTGACCCGAGCTGCCCGCCGCAGGTGCCCGCCAGCGCGCCTCCGCTGTCGATCGTCGGCGTGCGCAACGGCGACAACCTGCGCCGCCCAAGGACCAGCAGCGAGCCGTTGCAACTCTATGTCTCGGCACTGGGCGGTGGTGGCCAACGCTGGTGGTTCCGCAACGGCCAGCCGCTGGGCGAAACGTCCGGTCAGGACAGCCTGCTGGTGCGCTTTGAGCAGGTCGGGCGGGTCGAACTGAGTGTTCTCGATGAAAGCGGCGAGACGGCGCGGGTGGAATTTCAGGTGGATGCCGGTGGCTGAGGGCTGATCAGCGTGCCGTACGGGTCATCGAAGGTATATCGGTCGCGGCGCTAGCCGACCGACTGCATGCGTGGCTTGGGGAACAGGTTATCCAGGGTTTCCAGCAGGCGGGCGTGATAGATCGGCTTGCGGAACAGGTCCAGCACATGCAGGCGCAGCAGGTCGCTGACATCGTCCATATCGGCATGCCCGGACATCACGATCACCGGCAGGTGCTGGCGGGCCGTGTGATCGCGCAGGCGTTTGATCAAGGCGATGCCGTTCTCCTCGGGCATGCGCAGGTCGGTGATCACCAGGGCCATGTCCGGGTGTTGGGTGAGCAGCACCAGCGCGGCCTTGACCGAGTTGGCGGTATGGCAGGTGAACCCCTCGTTCTCGAGCAACTCGGCCAGCTCCAGCAGGGCCTCTTCCTCATCGTCGACCAGAAGAATCTGTTGACGCAAGGAAGAAGTCAGCATGGAACGCTCCTGGTCGCTTGAGAGTGCGCAGCAGAATTGAGGGTTGGGCCACTCAACGGGTAATTGCAGTCTGGATGGTCGTCATCAAGGCCGTTACCTGGGTCGATATCGGCGTGACGAACGCCGCCAGCGCTACGGCCACCATCGCCGCGATCACTGCGTACTCGATACCCGAGGCGCCGTCCTTGCTTTCGATAAAGGTTTTGCAGCGGGTATAGATCTTCAACAGCAACATGGCACATCTCCTTGCGCGGTTGGCGCCGGTGGCGGGGCGGCGTGCAGTGATACCCCTTTGCCATCAGAGCATCGTCAAACTGTGCAGACCTGCAAATGTAAGAAGGCGTTAACTACAAAGTATTAGGTTTGAACAGCTGCGCTAAGCCCCTGTTTTTGTTCAGCGTCAATTTGTCGGCTGCAAATCTCCCCCCGTATTCATGGCGAAATAGCCGCTCTGCGCTACCGTGCAATAGCGAAATAGTTACTTTTGGCCATCATGGTTTTCCAGGGACAGGAGAGCGTTAATGAGCAGTCGCTTGACCATGATCCTCGCCGGTCTGTTCCTGCTGGCGGCACTGCTTGCCGGCTATTGGGGGCTGATGCTGAGCCGCCCGGCCGAGCCTGTCGCCGCACCGCCGGTGGTCGAGGCCAGTGCGCCGCCAGTAGCTGCTCCGGCGCCCGTAACCGTTCCGGAGCCTACGCGTTTCCCCATCGTGATCATGGCTCGGCAGGTCCCGGCCAACACCCCACTCACCGCTGAAGATGTGCTGATCGAGCGATTGCAGGTAGTCCCTGCTGGCGCCTTCAGCCAGCTCGACCAAGTGCTCGGGCGCAGCAGCGCGCGCCCCTTGCCGCAGGGTTTGTGGCTGGATGAACAAAGCTTTCAGAGTGGTGGCCCGCTGGCGCGGATGATCCGTCGACATGAGCGCGCCGTCGCGTTGGCGGTAGACGATGTGATCGGTGCGGCAGGGCAGTTGCGCCCGGGGGATTACGTCGATGTGCTGCTGTTTCTGCGCGAAGAAAACAACAACCCACAGGCGTCGGCTCAAGTCGTGCTGCCCGCGCTGCGGGTGCTCAGCGTCGGTGACCAGACCGGCCTGGCCAATGACGGCCGACCTGCGCAAAGCGCCGATGAGCAGCAGGCGCGGCGCGATGCGCTGGGCACGGGTGGCACGCGCACCGTGGCCCTGGCCGTGCCCGAGGCGCTGGCCAGTCGGCTGATGCTCGCCGCCCAGGCCGGCACCTTGCGCCTGGCAGTGCGCAGCGCCGATGAGCAGCTGCTGGCCGGCTACTGGGCCGAGCGCCAGGCCGAGTCGCAGTTGCAAAGCGCCAACCGCGAGCTGTTCCGGTTCAGTCAGTTGTCGCAGGTGCCGCCAGCCAAGGCTGCGCCCAGCGGCGCTGTGGCCGGCATGCAGATTATTCGCGGCGCCCACAACCAAGCGCCAGCAGACACCCCCTGACCCAGCAAGGATGCAGCCATGCGTAGTTCCTCGCGGTTATTCACTCCGTTGTGCCTGGCGTTGACGCTGCTCGGCGCCGCGCCTTGTGCGCAAGCGGCTGACAAAGGCTGTGCCGCGGTGGCCGAGTTGCCCTCGGTGATCGAGATGGACCAAGGCCTGCAGCAGGAGCTGCGTCTGCCGCTGGCCATCAGCCGGGTGGCCGTCGGCGAACCCAAGGTGGCCGACGTGCAGGCCAGCGGCCCGCGCGCGGTATTGCTGACGGCGCTGGCGCCTGGCAGCACCAGCCTGATGCTGTGGACTGCCTGCGCGGCGACGCCGCACCGGGCGATGTTGTTCGTCAAAGGCAGTGCCTCGGTGGACATGGCGCTGCCTTCGCAGGATGAGCAACTGCCGATCCAGGTACAGGCCGACATTCGCTTTGTCGAAGTGCATCGCAGCAAATACAAGGAAGCCGGCGCGCGGTTGTTCTTCAGTGGATCGAACAACAGCCTGATCGGCTCGCCAGGCAGTGTGCCAGGCGTCAATGTCTCGCCGGGCAACGTGCCGGTGGCGCGGCCGCTGATCCCGCTCAACGACAATGTCTTCAACATCGTCTGGGGTGGTGGCAGCAGCCGCTTTCTGGCAGCCATCAGCGCGCTGGAAAACAGCGGGTTCGCCTACACCCTGGCCCGTCCCAGCCTGACCGTGCTCAGCGGCCTGACCGCAAGTTTTCTCGCCGGTGGTGAAATCCCCATCCCGGTGCCGAGCGCCGGCAGCGACAACGTGTCGATCGAGTACAAGGAGTTCGGCGTGCGTCTGGCGCTGACGCCTACGGTGATCAGCCGCGATCGCATCACCCTCAAGGTGGCACCCGAGGTCAGCGAGCTGGACTACAACAATGCCGTGAATATCGCCGGTACCTTGGTGCCTGGGCTGAGTGTGCGGCGTACCGACACCAGCATTTCGCTGGCCGATGGCGAGAGCTTCATCATCAGCGGGCTGGTCAGCAGCAATACCCGCTCCTCTGTAGACAAGCTGCCAGGACTCGGCAACCTGCCTGTGCTTGGTGCGTTCTTTCGTCAGTCGGCACTGGTGCGTGAAGAGACCGAACTGCTGATGATCGTCACCCCCCATCTGGTCCAGCCCCTGGCCGCCAACGCCCGACTGCCGGAGCTGCCCGGCGAAAGTATGCGGAGTTACGACCCCAGCTGGGGCCGCTTGTTTTTCATGGAAAACGGCAACTTCGACGGCCGTAGCGGGTTATCACGATGACTGACAGCCTCAACCAGACCTATCTGGCGATCACCCGCAATGAAGAAGACCTGCACTGGTTGCAGGGCGCCTTGGCACCGCTCGGCCAGGTCATCGGCGCCAGCGGCGGCAGCCTCGATGAACTGCTGGCACTGGTCGACGTGACCTTCAGCAACCTGGTGTTCATCGGCCTGGACCGTGAGCAGTTGGTCAACCAGTGCGCGCTGATCGAAGGCGTACTCGAGGCCAAGCCGATGCTGGCCATCGTTGCCCTTGGCGACGGCATGGACAACCTGCTGGTGTTGCACGCCATGCGCGCCGGAGCGCGTGACTTCGTTGCCTACGGCTCGCGCTCGAGTGAAGTTGCCGGGCTGGTGCGGCGCCTCGGCAAACGTCTGCCGGCGGTGTCCAGCAACCCCAGCCTGGGCGGCCTCACTGTGCTTTATGGTGCTCAGCGCGGCGCTGATGGGGCCTTGCTCACCACCCATCTGGCGCGGGTAGTCCAAGACAGCGGCCAGCAGACCCTGCTGCTCGACCTGGGCCTGCCGCGTGGCGACAGCCTGGCGCTGCTCGGGCTGGAAGCCTCGTTCTTTTTTGGCGACGCCTTGCGCCACCTGCGGCGCCTCGACACCTCATTGATCGACAGCGCCTTCAGCCGTGACAACAGCGGTCTGCGCATTCTGGCCTACGCCGACACCGACGAGCCCTTGCGTAATACCAGCGCCGCCGAGCTGTACATGCTGCTCAGCGCCCTGCGCCAGCACTTTCAGCATATCGTCGTCAACCTGACCGGGCAGGCCGACAGCGAAGCCCTGCGCACCATCATCAGCCACTGCGACAAGCTGATCGTGTATACCGACCAGAACATCCTCGACTGCCGGCGCAACCTGGACGTGCTCGATCAATGGCGCGACCGCGGCATCAAGCTGGAGCACGCCAGCCTGCTGGTCGACTGCTACCTGCGTAACCTGGCGCCGGATGCCGATGCCCTGGCCAAGCGCTATGGCTTACCGCTGCTCAAGGCACCCGTACAGCCCGGAGCTGCGCCTGAATGCCAAGAATCAGGGCTTGAGCCTGTTCGAGCTGGCCCCGCGCGAGGCCCTCACGCAAGCCTTGCACAGCCTTGGCGAGCGCCTGGCGCATCGCTCCGAGAGCCTTGAGCGACCGACCCTGACCTGGCTGCGCCGCCTGTGGTGGAGCAAATGAGCGGCGACGAACTGTTCGGCGGGCCACGCCATGCTGCAGCTGAACCGCAGGCGCTCAAGCGCGCCCTGCACCGGCATGTGATCGACAGCATCGAAGACAGCGGCCGTAGCCTGCTCGAAGGCGCCCGGCCGGCGCTGACCCAGTTCGTCTACGAGCAGGTCGGCGACTATGTCGCGCGCCTGCGCCTGGCCCTTTCGCGTTATGAAATGGAGCGCATGGCCGAGGAACTGGTCGATGAGCTGACCGGATATGGCCCGCTGGAGGTGCTGCTGCGCGACCCCAGCGTGACCGAAATTCTGGTCAACGGGCCGCACCGGGTATTTGTCGAACGCGCCGGTTTGCTGCAATTGACCGACCTGCGCTTCATCGATGCGCAGCATGTCGAGCGGGTCATGCAGCGCATTCTTGCGCCACTCGGGCGGCGCCTGGATGAATCATCGCCAATGGTTGATGCGCGCCTGCCGGATGGCAGCCGGGTCAACGCGATCATCCCGCCGGTGGCGCTGGATGGGCCGTGCCTGTCGATTCGCAAGTTTCGCAGCGACATGCTCAAGGGCGCCGACCTGCTCGCCACTCGGGCCATCGACCAGGCCATCTTCGACTTCCTCGAACGGGCGGTGGGCCGGCGCTGCAATATCCTCGTCAGCGGCGGTACCGGTACCGGCAAGACCACCCTGCTGAATATCCTCAGCCAAATGATCGCACCGCAGGAGCGTCTGGTGACCATCGAGGATGTGGCCGAACTGCAATTGCATCACCCCCATGTGGTGCGCCTGGAGACGCGCCCGCCGAATGTCGAAGGGCATGGCGAGATCAAGTCCAGCGAGCTGATCCGCAACGCCCTGCGCATGCGCCCGGACCGCATTCTGCTTGGCGAGATCAGGGGCGGCGAAGTGCTCGACGTGCTGACCGCGATGAACACCGGGCATGACGGCTCGATGAGCACGGTGCACGCCAACACCGCCCAGGACGCCTTGCTGCGGCTGGAGACGCTGGTCGGCCTGAGTGGTCGGCAGATTGCCGAGAAGACCCTGCGCCAGATGATCTGCGCCGCGCTCGACGTGGTCATCCAGCTGACCCGCCTGGCCGATGGCCGGCGCTGTGTCAGCGAGGTGCTGGAAGTGGTCGGGGTGCGCGACGACGTCTACGTCACCAACACCCTGTTCCGCCTCGACCGGCGCGGCGGCGATGTGTTCTTGCGCGATGCGCCGAACCCCGCCGGGGCCAAGCTGCGCAACGACGGTGTGCTGTGAGCGGGGCGCTGCTGCTGGCCCTGTCGCCCCTGCTGCTGGGGGTGGCACTGCTGCTGTTGCGCCAGGGCCTGTACAAGCGCGGCGAAGAGCGCACCTTGCTGCGCCTGGGCCGCGCCTTTCGCGCCGTGCACAGCAGCAAGGCCCGCCGTGACTGGTTTGATCCACTGCTGCAACGCGCAGGTTTCGACACCGCGCAGTTCAACCCCAAACCGTGGCTGCTGGGCTGGCTGGCCGGGGTGATCGTCGCGCAACTGGCAGCGGGCTGGACGGCGGCACTGATGCTTGCGCTGAGTGTGCCTGTGCTGGGTCGGCTGTACCTGAGCTGGCGTTATCGGCGCCGGGTGCGTTTGATCATCGAGCAACTGCCCGGCCTGCTCGACTACAGCGTGCGCAGCCTCAAGGCCGGCCGCACGCTCAATGACGCTGTGCTCGGCGGTATCGATGGTACGCGCGAGCCGTTGAAGTCGGCCATGCAGCGGGTGCGCCGCAATGTGCGCCTGGGGGTGAGCCTGGACGTTGCCGTGAGCGAGCTGGCCGAGCTGTATGACCAGGCCGAGCTGCGCCTGTTTGCCATGGGCCTGCGCATCAATCAGCAGTACGGCGGCAATGCCAGCGAGTTGATGGAAAACCTGATCAAGTTGATCCGCGAGCGTGAGCAGGGCGCACGCCAGCTCAAGGCAATGACCGGCGAAACCCGCGTGACGGCATGCATTCTCGGCGCGCTGCCGCTGACCATGGTCGGCTATTTCTTGCTCGGTAATCCCAGTTACCTGCTGGGCATGTGGCGCGACAGTCAGGGCCAGATGCTGTTGTTGCTGGCATTTGCCCTGCAGTTGCTCGGCTGCCTGGTGTTGTGGCGCATGATGAGGAGCCTGTGAGCGCGGCCTGGCTGCTGTGCGCGCTGTGCCTGTTGGCCGGCTGCGGGCTGCTGGCTGCGCAGTTGCTGCGCCGGCTGCGCACGCGCTTGCTGATTGCCCGGCGCTTGCAGGGCCAGTTGGCGCGGCAAGAACGTTTTGGTGACTGGCTGCAATGGCTGGGTAGCAGTGGCCTGGGCCGGCGCCTGCAAAAGCTCGATGGCGAAACCCAGACCTTGCTCGATCGCCTGGGCTGGCGCCGCAGCCGCCAGCGCGCACTGTTTGCGGCGGTGCAACTGGGTCTGCCGCTGCTGGCGGTGGTGCTGGCGCTGCTGCTGCAGCATGGCGTGGACGGGGTTTGGGCTGGTCATTGGCTGGTGCTGCCGCTGTGCGCGTTGGGCCTGGGTTATCTGCTGCCTAAGCGATTTCTGGCGGTGGCCGCCGCGCGTCGTCAGCAGCGGATCGCCCACGAAATCAGCTTGCTGATCCCGTTGCTGCGCATCCTCTTCGAGACCGGGCTGACCGTCGAGCAGGCGCTACGGGTGTTGAGCCAGGAAGGCCGCACGCTGGTGCCGCAGATCAGCGAAGAGTTGCGCCTGATTCTGCAGCGGGTCGACTCCGGTCTGACCCTGGCTGGCGAGCTGGAGAAAACCGCTAACCTGCTGGCCGTCGACGAGTTCAGCGACACCTGCGTGATTCTGCGCCAGCTGCTGGTACAGGGCAGCGGTGCGTTGAAGTCACTACTGGCACTGAAAACCCTGCTCGATGACCGGCGCCTGACACGCCTGCAAGAGCGTGTATCGAAGATGTCGGCAAAGATGTCGGCAGTGATGATGGTGTTTCTGTTTCCGGCCTTGCTGATCGTGCTGGCGGGGCCGGGTTTGACTGCGTTGGCACGGGCATTGGGCTCGTGAGGGGAGGGCTGATGAAGCGATTGATGGTACTGCTGGGCGTGCTCGCCCTGAGTGGTTGCGCCGGACAAGCGCCTGGCGGCCTGGCACAGATGCTCGGCAGCGGCGGTTGCGCCAAGCCGGACGCTGACCAGCAACTGGCGCTGAACCTTGCCGATGAAATGCTCAATGAAGGCCGCCCGCACGCGAGCCTTGCGCACCTGCAGGAGCTGCCTGACAGCCTTGCCCAGGTGCGCCTGCGCAAGGCCAAGGTGTCGCGCCTGCTTGGTCGCAGCGAAGCCGAGCCGTTGTACCGCAGCCTGCTCGGCGGCTGCCTGGCGGCCGAGGGCGAGCATGGTCTGGGCCAGTTGGCCTCGGCCCGCGGCGATGATGTGCAGGCGCTGCAGAACCTGCAGCGTGCCGTGCGCCTGGCACCGACCGATGAAAAGGTGCGCAATGACCTGGGCGTGGTACTGATGAATCTGGGCCGGCATGAACAGGCCCGCTTCGAGTTTCTCACGGCGCTGGAACTCAAGGACGACAACCAGTTGCCGGCAGTCAACCTGGTGACCTTGTCGCTGCTGCAGGACAACTGGCAGCAGGCGGCTGATCTGGTCGCTCGATTGCGCCTCAAGCCGCAGCAGTTCGCCGAGGCCCAGGCGCGGGCCAAGCAGTTGCAGGCCATTGCGCGGGCGCCACTCAGCTGATCGCCAACGCCAGCGGCGCTGGCAACCGGCCTATATGGAGACAGTCGTCATGCTCAAATCGTTGATCCTGCTTGCCTGCATCGCCTTCCCAATTGACGCGTTGGCGGCTGAAACCACCTATCCGCCGCCAGCCGAGACTGCCACCGAAGCACTGCTGCGGGTGCAGTCGAGCAATCAGCAGGCGTCGAGCAGGCCCCAGCAGCAGACTGCTCGCGAACGCGACCAGTCCATGCAGCGCTGGCTGGACAGCTACAAGTATCAGATCCCGGACTTCTTCCGCTGGGAGAAGGTCAGCTCCGAGAAAAACTAGTGGGTCGTGAAGCGCTGGTGCAGTGGTGACATACGCGGCGTCAGGGCCAGCGCCAGCTGGGTGCGGTTGTGCATGTGGGTCAGGCGCAGCACCTGCGAGACGTACAGCTTTACCGTGTTCTCGGTGATGCCCAGCTCGCAGGCAATCTGGTAGTTGGTCTTGCCCTTGCTCACCAGCTTGGCCACTTCCATCTGCCGTGGCGACAGCTTGTCGAACACTGCCGGCAGCTCGCCCTCGCTTTCCGGCGCATCGCCAGCGCGGCGGTGCACACCCTGGCCACGGGCCTTTTCCAGGTCCTGATAGAGGTCATCGATCGAGTCGGCCAGATACTGCAGACGCTCATTCAACGTGCCCAGCTCGCGGAAGTTGCGCCGCCGCTCCAGCAGGGTCTGCTCCAGCCGGCGTACCCCCGTCAGCAACTCGTTCAGGTCCATGGGTTTCTGGTAGTAGTCAGCAAAGCCTTCGCGCAGGGCGCGGATGACGTCCTGCTTGTCGGCGCGGCCGGTCAGCATTATCGCCTCGAACATGCGCTGGCGCCCGGCCTGCTCCTTGAGTGCGCGCATCAGTTCGATACCATCTCGTTCTGGCATGTGCAGGTCACTAAGGATCAGGCCGATGCCATCGTCGGCCTGGAAACGCTCCAGCGCCTCAGCCGTCGAGTGAGCGGCAAAACAGACATAGCCTTGCTCCTCGAGAAACTCACATAACTCTTCGACGATTATCGGCTGGTCGTCGACTACCAGTATTTTTACCTCGCTTACCGATTTGCTCACGATCAACTCCCTGTTCAACATGTGCCGCTCCAATGCCAGACCTGCTCGTCCTATAGAAAGTAGGCTGACCTCGTGATTATGTACAAAGGCTGTACAACTTATGCGACAGCAGGTCGCGCTATTGGATCCATACAGATGCCAGGAGGAAGCCGACCAGCACGTAAGGGGCAAATGGCTGCTTGTCGCCAACCTGTTCGGCGAGGATCTGCAAGCGTTTTTTCACTTTGGGATTGAGCAGGCTCCACAACCGCCGACGTGTCAGCAGCCAGAGCAACACAGCCACGCCGGCGCCGATGAAGGTGCCGAGTACGTAGTAATGACTGGTGGCCAGAGCCAGGGCGCCCATCAGCTTGACGTCGCCCGCGCCGAAGCGCCCGAGCATATAGCCGGGCAAGGTCAACAGCATGACGATGGCCAGGGCCCAGCCGGCTTCACTGGCATCGGCGCCGATCCAGCTCTTGCCGGTGGCGAACAGCCAGGCCAGGGCGCAGGCAGCCACGCCCAGGGTGAGCGTGTTGGAAATCTGCCGTTCACGGACATCCTGTTCAGTACACAAGGCCAGCCACATCAAGACAACTATGCTGTGCATTGGCAAATCGCCATCCCTATTCGTTGAACACTTCTATGCTCAGAGGCAGGTTTCATAGTCAGGGTAGACGCGAACATGCAAGCAGGCTCGGCGGGACGGCAAAAAGGCGCAGCAGCCATCGAATTTGTCGCTGTATTCATGGTGTTTTTTGCAGTGTTCTACGGGCTGGTCAGCTATGCGCTACCGATGCTCATGCTGCAATCGTTCAATCAGGCCAGCAGCGAGGCGGTACGCCGCTGTGTGGCCCTCGACCCCACCAGTGCCTCGTATGCCACTGATGTGCAAAACGTTGCCCGTCAGGCTATCGACCAGCAACTGGCGTGGATGCCGGCGGCGCTGGGCTTTCGCTCGGCCACCGATGCCCAGGTCAGCCTGGCGGCGAACAAGCTGCTGACGGTGACCATCGACTATCCCCGTGAGCGCCTCACCGCGTTGGTGCCGGTGCTGCGCTTGCCCTTGATCGGCGAGGTGCCACGCCTGCCGGCGCGGCTCAAGGCCGAAGCGAGCCTGCAATTATGAGCGGCCTGTTCGATCGTTGGCGCACGGCGGCCGAGCCGGCCGCAGACTATCATCCACCGCTGCCGATCGGCCTGCAGGTCTGGCTGGACGATCAAGCGCGGGTATTGCGCCTGGGCGGCCCGCTGCGCAGCGTGCTCGCTTTGCCCGCGCCGGGCGCTGGGCGACTGCACGATTACCTGCAGCGGCGCAGTTGGCTGGTGATCGAAGGGGCGCCGGCCGATTGGCAAGGGCAGCCACTGGACCTGGATTTTCATGGCGTGCTTGGCCAGCCATTGCACACCCGCGGCTGGCTGCTGCGCCAGAGCGAGGGCTGGATGCTGCAGCTGTTCGATATCGGTGACCTGCTGCACGAACACGCCAGCACGCAGCAGCAACAGGTCGAGCAGCAGCTTGCAGCCGATATCAGCCGTGCCCTGCGCGACTGCAGTGAAGCGCATCTGCAGCAAACCGTCAGCGAACAACTGCAGCGCCTGGCCGAGCACTGGCAAGCGGCCTCGCTGCAGTTGTTACTCTGCGACGATCAACGGTGGCGCAGCTACGCCCGCAGTGACGCAACCTGGCCCTGGCCTGACCCCAGCCGTTTGCAGCCGTGGTTGGCGCAGTTGCCCGCGCAGGGTTTGCTCGATGGCCCTGCGTCTGCCGAGTTGCAGGCGCTGTGTGCCGACCCCGGCCTATGCCTGCTGCCTTATCGGCAAGGGCCGCAGGTGCAAGCCTGGCTGCTGTGCGCCGGTGTCGCCACGCCGCTGCACGGTGAGCCAGCACAGGCCCTGATGCAGGCGCTGCTGCAACCGCTGCTGGGCCACCTGCACCACGCCCGCAGCGTGCATCAGGCGCGGCATCTGCAGCAGCTGCAGCAGCAGTTGGGCGCGGGTTGGTGGGAGTGGTCGCTGAATGGCCCGCTGCAGCTCGACCCATGCCTTGCCGCCAGCCTTGAGCTGCCTGCGCAAGTAAGCCTGGAGCAATGGTTGGCGCGGCTGCATCCGGCCGACCGCGAACCGCTGCAGTTGGCGCTTGAGCAAGCCTGGGCGGGCCGCGAGCTGAGTGTGAGCCTGCGCCTGCCGGGCACTGACGCACCGCGCTGGTTGCATTGGGCAGGGCAACTGCAGGGCCGCCAGTTGCGCGGCTTCATCCTCGACGTCAGTGCGCTCAAGGCCCAGGAGCTGCAAACCAGCGCCGCGCGGGCCCGGCTGGAAAACCTGATCGCCAGCTCGCCGGCAGTGATCTATGTGCAGCGCTGCAGCGACGGCGCGCTGCACAGCGAATTCTTCAGCGCCAGCTTGCAGCCCATGCTTGGCTGGGCGGCCGACAGCGAGCAGGCGCGCCAGCCTGGCCTGGCCGTGCACCCGGATGATCATGCGCTGTGGCTGCAACGCACCCGCGACCTGCTGCGCGAGGGCCAGGCCCGCTGCCGCGTGCGCCTGCGCGACAGCCGCGGCGGTTATCACTGGATTCTTGATGAAGCGCGCTTGCTGCGTGATGACCTCGGCCAGCCGCTGGAAGTGGTCGGCCTGTGGCTGGATGTCAGCGAGGCCACCGAAGCGGCTGAGCGCGTGCGCCAGAGCGAAGAGCGCTATCGGGTGCTGGTAGAA
Organism: Pseudomonas sp. PGPR N4; assembly: GCF_059693665.1. NCBI lineage: Bacteria > Pseudomonadati > Pseudomonadota > Gammaproteobacteria > Pseudomonadales > Pseudomonadaceae > Pseudomonas > Pseudomonas sp. PGPR N4. The sequence goes on along the minus strand of NZ_JCAUKV010000002.1, from coordinate 27,440 downwards.
GACTCGCCCGCGATGATCTGCCGCTATCGACCTGACCTGAGCCTGATGTTCGGCAACCGGCCATTGGCCGACTACCTGCAATGCACGCCGGAGCAACTGGTAGGGATGGATCTGGGGCAGTGGTTGTCGCCGGCGCAGCGCGCAGCGTTTGTCGAGCGGCTGCGGCAGCTGACCCCGGAGCAGCCGCTGAGCAGCAGCGAAATCTGTCTGCAGCTGCCCGGCCGCGAGCACGCCTGGTGGATCTGGGCCGACCGCGGCCTGTTCGACGAGCACGGCCAACTGCTGGAAATCCAGGCCGTCGGGCGCGACAACACCGAAGTGCGGCGCAGCCAGCAGCAACTGCTGCAAGGGGCCAAGATGGCGACCTTGGGTGAACTGGCGACCGGCCTGCTGCACGAGATCAATCAGCCGCTGAATGTCATCCGGATGGCCACCGTCAACACCATCAAGCGAGTGGAAAGCGGCCTGGCCGAAACCGACTACCTGTTGGAGAAGCTGCGCCGAATCGAGGCGCAGACCGATCGCGTGGCGCGGCTGGTTGACCATATGCGCGTGTTCGGCCGGCGCTCGGAGGTAGAGCGCGAGTGGTTCCCGGCCTGGACCGCAGTGACTGCTGCGGTGGCGTTGCTCGATGAAGGCCTGCGCGGCAAAGGCGTGAGCGTGCAGGTCAGCGTGCCAGATGAACAGCCGCAAGTGCTTGGCCATCAGGATCAGCTCGAACAGGTGGTGATCAACCTGCTGGTCAACGCCCGCGATGCATTGCTCGGGCTGGGGCGGCGCGACGCGGCGATCAGCCTGCACCAGAGCCTTGAGCCGGGCAGCGTAGTGCTGTGGGTGCAGGATAACGGCGGCGGCATCGATCCCCAGCTGCATGAGCGCATCTTCGAACCGTTCTTCACCACCAAGCCTGCCGGCGTCGGTACCGGCCTTGGCCTGTCGGTCAGTCATGGCATCGTCAGCGCCATGGGCGGCAGAGTGCAGGTGAGCAATCAGGGCGACGGTGCCTGTTTCTGTATTCGCCTGCCATGTCACAGCATCAGCTGAGCGCGGCCCCCGGAGCAGGTCAGGTTGGCGCCCACGGCCGCGTTGTTGAGGTCGATCCCGAGTACCTTCAGCAGGGCGTTGACCAATGGATCGAGGAGGGGGCTGAGCAGGCTTTTGATCACCGGCTCCAGCAGCAGCTTGACGCCGTCGAGCAGGCCGGCGGTCAGCACCAGAATGTCGCCCAGGGCGCTGTTGCTGGTGGGCTTGTAGGCCTCCAGATGAATCCCCATGAGGGTGTCGCTGAGGCTGGCGACCACCAGGGTGTCCGCCAACGGCAGATACGCCGGCGCCAGGCCGATGTTCGGCGGTTCGCTGCTGGCTTTGAACAACAACGGCAGGTCCAGCGGGCCGCTGCCGAGGACCTTGCTGTTGACCCGCACACCGATGCCGCCACCGGCATACGGCACCCGGGTGCCGCACGAGGGCGGCAGGATCAGCAGGCGGCTGCAATAGTTGGTACCGATGTCGATCAGCGGCAGCGCCTTGACTGCTGTGGTGCCTTGGGTGAAGAAAGTCTCAGGGGTATCGAATTTGCCAACCGCGATTTTTACCGCTGATTTGCGCGACGCTGTTTTCAGGCTCTTGGGTGAGCAACTGAACGCATCCGCCGCAGTGGGCGTGAGCATCGCGCTGGCCTCGGCCACTTCCAGGCCGATGTCGATGTGCAGCTTGTCTTCGAGCAGTTTGATGTCGCTGACCTTGCACGGTATCCCGAGCGCGCAGCCTACCGATTGCAGCGTGCCGGACAGATTGAGGCTGAGCAGATTGTTGAGGATATTGGTCAACGGCGCGGCCAGGTCGAGCACTGCATTGAGCAGCCCGGCGATGCCACCCAGCAGCGGCAGGTCAAGGGAGATCAGGGCCCGGATCTGCGCAGTGTGAACAGCCAGTTGATCCTTGCTCGGGTCTCCGATTGCCGAGATCTGCTGCGGCTCGATCACCTTGATGCGCACGCGGCCGTTGAGCAGCCCCAGTACGCTGAGCGGCAGATCGGCGGTTACCGCGCTGTCCCTGGCGGCCAGCTGGATCACCCCCTGCACCATTTGCAGCAGCTGGATGTTCGCATCCAGGCCGGCTTGGGCGGTGCCGTTCTGAATGTTCAGCAGTTCGCCCAGATTGAGCAGGGTACCGTTGGCGCTGCCGGCCGCCAGATTGCCCAGATTGGTCACTACATCCACTGCAGCGCCGCCTTGCTGCAAGACCTTGGCGGCGGCGTTGAGTAACTGACTCAGGGTGGCGTCGGCGTTGAGCAGTTGCTGGTAGTCGCCGGCCTTGACCTTGAGGTCGATGGCCAACTGATCGAGGTATTTGAGCAGGTTGATGTCTGTGTCGGCGATACCCTGCCAGCCGGCGAGGCTGAGTTGTGCAGTACTGCCAAGCGCACTCAACAGGCCGTTGAGCAAGCTCGACTGACGCGAATCCAGGTTAACCAGGGTAGTGCGAATGCGCAGCATGGCCTGGGCGGGGAGGGGCTTGGCCGCCACGGCGCTGGCGCGCAAGGTCGAGGTGGCTGGCAGCTGGCCGTTGCGCACCAGCGCGAACACGCCGCCGGCAATGCTGGTAGTGACCGTATGGCTGACATCAACCTTGATCACTTCGGCACGGGCATTGTTGCTGGTAAAGGCGCGCACGCTGTTGGCGCCGGTCTGCAGGTAGCCACAAAGCGCCTGCAGCGGATCCTCCGGCAAGTGGCCGTTGCGGGTCGCCGCAGCGCGGGCAATGGCGCTGGCTTGTGGGCCGCTGCCCGTGCATACGGCGGATTGGCCGGCGGCTTCCAGCGCCGCCATGTCGGCAATCCGCTGCAACTTGCGTTGCTCAAGATAGAGTCTGCCGCTGTCGACTACCAACAACAGAAACAGCAACGCCAGGCCGAGCGTCATCGCCGCCATCAGGCCGATTGCGCCGCGTTGGCGCAGGGCAGAACGCGTACCCACAGGCACTCCTTTGCCGACCTTCAGCCATGCAGCGTGGCGGCGGTGTCAGGAGTGTAGTCAAAGTGATGGCGAGTTGCCTTGATGGCAGCGCGGATGCGCCACAGGCGAACCTGTGGCGCTCAGGGCTATTTGGCGCGGCCTGGTGGATACTGGCTGAGGACCTGGTCGACGGTCTTCTGAATAGCCTGGTTACGCTCTTCCGGGCTTGGCGGGTAGCGGTTCATGATCTGCTCGGCGCTGCCGCGCCAGACCAGCTTGTCATCGCGGCCGTCGAACATGTCGACCTGAATGGTCGCGACCTTGTAGTCGACGTTGCGCGTTTCGTTGTACATCGGCCCGCCCCAATAGCCACCCCAGTAACCGCCCCAGCCGCCGCCATAGTTGGTGGTGATCTGCTGCTGGCGCTGCTCGACGATCAGGTAGGCGCGCAGTTTGAGGTCTGCGCGAGCGTTACCCTGGGCCAGGCGCAAGCCGCGTTGATCGAGCTGCTGCTCGACCGCCTGGCGAATCCGCTGTTCAGTGAGGTCGCTCTTGATCCGTGGATCGTCCGGACGGTATTGCAAGGCCGGCTCCTGCCAGGCCCAGGTGCGATAGCCGGCAAAATCGCGACCGGCGTCGAAATCCTGCTGGACGTTATTGCTCGAACAGGCGCCGAGCAGCAACGCCAGGGACAACACAACGAGACTGCGCAGCATGGTGGTTTCTCCGTTAAGCATTAACTGGGAGGATAGCCGTTGAGTGCCTTGTGCACGGATTCGCGCAGGGCGCTCTCGCGGTCGCGTGGTGAGTCGTTGTCGGCGCCGCTTTCGGCGCTGGCGCTCCACACCGGCTGACCATCACGGGCATCGAAAAAGGCGATGTGCACCACCATCACCTCAACCTGGTAGGTGCGCACGATCGGCACGCTGCCGTACGCGCCGTAGCCGTTGCGGTAGCCGCCATAACCGATGCCGCCATACGGTGCGCCACCGTAGTAAGGATCGTAGTCGTAATCGCGGACCTGGCGCAGGCGTCGCTCCAGGCGCAGGTCGGCGCTGACCAACAGATCCGCCTGGCCATTGTGCGCCGGGCGCAGCCCGTGCTGATCGAGCGCGCCGCTGACGGCATCGGCCAGTTGCGCGGGGTCGGCGTTGGCTGTGCCGCTGGGCAACTGACCATTGCGCCAGCCCCAGCTGCGGTAGCGGCCGTAGTCGCGTGGCGCGCTTGGGTAGGCGCTGCGATCAAAGGTGGTCGCGGCACTGGCCGGGGCGGGCGGGATCGGCTTGCCGCTGGCCACATACGGGTTACTGCCTTGGCATGCGGCCAGGGCGAAGGGCAGCAGGGCCAGGCAGACAAGACGGTTGAGCATGGTTCCTCCTGGCGCGGTGCAGTCAGAGCGGGCGGCAGACCCAATGCAGGTAGCGGCCCAGGCCGGCGAAGCTTGGGTGGCGGCGGTGAGCCAGCTCCATCTCGAGCAGGTCGAGCAGCTCGGCCTTGTCCTGGAAGTCCTTGGGCATGTAGTCGTGGAACACGCGAACGCCACTTTCAGTTTCGACCGCCCACAGGCCTTCAAGTTGCGCGCGCAGTTCGCGCGGATCAAGTGGTTTCTGCGGGGTCAGGCTCTGCTTCTCGCCGGCCAGGTGATTGCTGCGCAGTTTGCGGAAATGGCCCTTGAGCAGGTTGCGGTAAACCAGTGCATCGCGGTTGTAGAATGCCAGCGACAGCCAGCCACCCGGCGCCGTCAGTTGATGCAGCACCGGCAGAATGGTCTCGGGTTCGGCCAGCCACTCGAGCACGGCATGGCACAGCACCAGGTCATAAGGCTCGGTTAACTGGCCAAGCAGATCTTGCCAGGGGGCCTGGATGAAAGTCGCGGTCTGCCCGGCTTCGGCAAAGCGGGCCCTGGCGCCATCGAGCATCGGTGCCGCCGGCTCGGCGAGGGTCACCTGATGCCCGCGCTCGGCCAGCCACAGCGCCATGTGGCCAAGGCCGGCGCCGATGTCGAGAATACGCAGCGGGCGATCGGGCAAGGCTTCGGCGAGGTCGGCTTGGAGCACAGCCAAGCGGATGGCACCTTTGGCACCGCCGTAGATTTTTTCTGCGAAGCGCGTGGCCAGGTGATCGAAATGACGGTCGTTCATCGAGCGAAGCGCCTTTCGCTGTCGGCCAGCTTGGCCCGCACCACCTGGTCCATGTCCAGGCCCAGCTCGCTGCACAGCAACAGCAGATAGAGGACCACGTCGCCGACCTCCTGGCCGGCATGGGCGAGTTGCTCGGGGGCGAGCTGGCGCGACTGGTCTTCGGTCAGCCACTGGAAGATTTCTACCAGCTCGGCCATTTCCACGCTGGCGGCCATGGCCAGGTTTTTCGGACTGTGAAAGCCGCGCCAGTCGTTGTTGTCGCGGATCTGGTGCAGGCGTGTGGTCAGTTCTTGCAAATTCATCGGGGCTCTCCTAATGGCGCATAGCTTCCGGCCAGCCCCGACGTAAAGCAAGTTTGCCGATCAGTTCGGCGCAATCGGCTGCCAGCGGCCCAGCATGTGCAGCAGGTCAGCGTGGCCATCCAGGCGCAGCTCGCCTTGCGCGCCGGCAGCACTGGCGCTGAGCACTACCTCCGACGGCAAGCGCACCGGTTTGAGAAAATCCACTTCGAACACATAGCCGGCCGCCGGCAGGTGCCCGGCCAGCGCAGCCATGGCCATGGCCTTGCTCCACATGCCATGGGCGATCGCCTTGGGGAAGCCGAACAGCTTGGCGGTTGGCGCACTCAGGTGGATCGGGTTGTAGTCGCCACAGACCTTGGCGTAGCGCCGGCCGATATCGCTGTCGGCGTACCAGCGGGTGACCTCGGCCAGCTCACTGGCGAGCTCGGCCTCGACCGGCTCACTGGCCGCTGCTTCAAGCTTGAGGCCGCGCACCAGCATGCGACTGGTTTCGCGCCAGAGCAGGCCGAGGCCGTCTTCGGCTTCGGTGATCAGTTCGAAGGTGCCGCCCTTGGGGTGGGGCTGCAGGTTGTCGGCATACACCGCGAAGTGCAGCCCGTCGATGGCGCCGAGCGGTCGCAGTACCTGAATGCTGTTGTGCAGGTGAACCAGCCCCAGCAACGGGAAGGGGAAGTCTGCCGCAGTCAGCAGTTGCAGTTGCAGGGTGAAGGCCATTACATGCGGATAGGTGGCCGGCAAGCGGCCGTTGTCGGTGAAGTGACACAGCCGGCGATAGGCCGCGAGATTGTCAGGCTGCACCCGCAACCAGCAACGCAAGCCGCTGGTGGGTAACTGGTCACCGCTGATCTTGCGTTTGCTCAAGGCCCGCAAGTACAGGCTGGCGCTGGAATCGGGGCTGTGCAGGTCTTGCCATTGGCGCGTCATGCTCATGCTCCCATCAAGGCCTGGCCACATACCCGCAGGGCCTGGCCGGTGACTGCGCCGGAGCCGGGCTGGCTAAGCCAGGCAACCGCTTCGGCAACGTCTTCCGGGCGCCCGCCCTGGCCCAGCGAACTCAGACGCCGGCCAGCCTCGCGCAGGCCCATCGGCATCGATGCGGTCATGTGCGTTTCAATAAACCCAGGTGCTACGGCATTGATGCTGGCGCCGCGGCTGGCCAGGATAGGCGCCCAGGCCTGGGCCAGACCGATCAAGCCGGCCTTGCTGGCGGCGTAGTTGGACTGGCCGCGGTTGCCGGCGATGCCGCTGACCGACGCGAGCAGGATGATCCGCGCGTTGTCGCCGAGCGCGCCGGCGTCCAGCAGCGCCTGGGTCAGCACCTGCGGCGCCTTGAGGTTGACTGCCATGACTGCGTCCCAGTAATCCGGGGTCATGTTGGCCAGGGTCTTGTCGCGGGTGATGCCAGCGTTGTGCACGACGATGTCGATACCTTCGGGCAAGCCTGCCAGCAGCTGCTCGGCGGCATCACTGGCGCAGATATCCAGCGCCAGGGCGCGGCCACCCAGGCGTGCCGCGAGTGCTTCGAGGTCCTGGCGGGCCTGCGGCACGTCGAGCAGGGTCACCTCGGCGCCATCTCGAGCGAGGGTTTGCGCAATGGCCGCGCCGATGCCACGGGCAGCGCCGGTGACCAAGGCGCGACGCCCGGCCAGCGGGCGGGTCCAGTCCTGTACCTGGCTGGCGCAGCCTTGGAGGCGCAACACCTGGCCAGAAATAAAGGCGCTCTTGGGCGACAGGAAGAAGCGTAATGCGCCTTCCAGCTGCTCGTCGGCCTCTTCGCTGACATACAGCAACTGCGCGGTGGCGCCGTTGCGCAGCTCTTTGCCCAGCGAGCGGCTGAAGCCTTCCAGCGCGCGTTGGGCGACGCTGGCCAGCGGATCGCCGAGGCTCTCCGGAGCGCGCCCAAGGATGACGACATGGGCACTTGGCGCCAAGCTGCGTAGCAGCGGCTGGAAAAACTCGCGCAACTGGCAGAGCTGATCGCTGTCGGACAAATGGCTGGCGTCGAACACCACAGCCTTGAGCTTGGGCCCCAGGCCCGCTACCCAAGGCTGCGCTTGCAGCCCATCGCCGGCAAAGCTGTAGAGTTCGTCGGTGAGCCGAGCGGCAATGGCTTCGACCCGATTGGCCAGCGGCCCGCCGCCCAACACCAGCGCGCCCTCGACCGGGCGCAGGCGGCCAGCCTGCCAGCGCTCCAGCGGTGCTGGTTGCGGCAGGCCGAGGGCGTCGACCAGGCGACGGCCCAGGTTGGAGTTGGCGAAGCCGAGGTAGCGGTCAGTCATTGCGGGTCTCCCGTAAGGCAAGCATGCAAGTGTGGACCAAGTTTATGTAACGGTCGTTCGACCGGGTTAAAAACACCTAGTCTGTACGGATCAAATTGTTTCAGGAGGAATAACCGCATGCGTTCATCTCGCCGGGTCGCAATTCTGGGCGGCAATCGAATCCCGTTCGCCCGCTCCAATGGCGCCTACGCCAAGGCCAGCAACCAGGCGATGCTAACCGCTGCCCTCGAAGGCCTGCTTGAGCGCTACCGTCTGCACGGGCTGCGCCTGGGTGAAGTGGTCGCCGGGGCGGTGCTCAAGCATTCACGCGACATGAACCTGACCCGCGAATGTGTGCTCGGCTCACGCTTGTCGGCGCAAACCCCGGCCTACGATATTCAGCAGGCCTGTGGTACCGGCCTCGAGGCTGCTTTGCTGGTGGCCAACAAGATTGCCCTTGGGCAGATCGACAGTGGTATTGCCGGTGGCGTCGACACCACCTCGGATGCGCCGATCGCGGTCAGTGAAGGCTTGCGGCGGATTCTCCTGCAGGCCGGTCGTGGCAAAAACCTGGCCGAGCGCCTGAAACCGTTTCTGCAATTGCGCCCGGCCGACCTCAAACCGGCCTTGCCGAGCATCGGCGAGCCGCGTACCGGGTTGTCGATGGGTGAGCATTGCGAGCGCATGGCGCAGACCTGGCAAATCAGTCGCGAGGCCCAGGACGAATTGGCCCTGCACAGCCACCAGAAGCTGGCTGCAGCTTACGCCGAGGGTTGGCACGATGACTTGCTCACGCCTTACCTGGGCTTGAGCCGCGACAACAACCTGCGCCCGGAGCTGAGCCAGCAGCAGTTGGCCAAATTGAAGCCGGCGTTCGATCGCAGCGGCCTCGGCACCCTCACTGCCGGCAACTCGACGCCGTTGACCGACGGCGCCTCGCTGGTGCTGCTGGGCAGCGAGCAATGGGCAGCCGAGCAAGGCCTGTCGGTGCTGGCCTATGTGGTCGATGGCGAGAGCGCGGCGGTGGACTTCGTCAAAGGTCAGGAAGGCCTGCTGATGGCGCCGGTGTATGCCGTGCCGCGTCTGCTGGCGCGCAATGGCCTGAGCTTGCAGGACTTTGACTACTACGAAATCCACGAGGCGTTTGCCGCCCAGGTGCTGTGCACGCTCAAAGCCTGGGAAGATGACGAGTATTGCCGCACGCGGTTGGGGCTGGACGCGGCGCTGGGGCCAATCGACCGCAGCAAGTTGAACGTCAAAGGCAGTTCGCTGGCAGCGGGGCATCCGTTTGCCGCAACCGGCGGTCGGGTGCTGGCGAACATGGCCAAGCTTCTGGCAACGGCCGGCAAGGGTCGCGGTTTGATTTCGATCTGCGCGGCGGGCGGCCAGGGCTTGACCATGATCGTCGAGCGTTGAGCCTGGGCTGGCTGCTCGGGCAAACCTGTTAGGCTTGTCTGATCAGAACAACTAGATTGACACCATGCCGAGCAACGGACAACTGACCGCCCCGCGCCCCATCCCTACGCTGGAGCGCCTGCCACGCCCCGTCTATGCCCGCGCCGAGAGCCTCGGCGCCGGCTCATGGACCACTCGCCATCGGCATGACTGGGTGCAGTTTTCCTACGCCATCAGTGGAGTCTTGAGCGTCTATACCAGCGACGGCAGCTACTTCGCCCCGCCGCAGTGGGGCGTGTGGATCCCGGCTGATCTCGAGCACGATGTCGCCACCTCGATGCAAGCCGAGATGCGCAGCCTATATGTGCGCCGCGATGCCTGCCCGTGGGCCAGCGCGCAATGCCGGGTACTTGAAGTCACGCCCCTGGCGCGCGAGCTGATCAAGCAGTTCTGCCTGCTGCCTGCGCATTATCCAGAGGAAGATAGCGCAGAGGCGCGCTTGGTCGCGGTGCTGCTCGATCAGTTACGCGGGCTGCCGGAAGTCGGCTTCAGTTTGCCGCTGCCGCGTCATCCTGGCCTGCTGCGCTTGTGCAACCAGCTGATTGCCGCGCCGGATCAGACGCAGACCCTGCAAGACTGGGCGCTGCAGTTGGGCTGTTCGGAGAAGACCGTGATGCGCCTGTTGCAGCGCGAGACCGGCCTGAGCTTTCGGGTCTGGCGTCAGCGCATGCGGCTGCTGTCATCCCTGGCGTTGCTGGAAGCCGGGGAGAGTGTCACCGAAGCGGCGCTGGGCTGTGGCTATGACTCAACCTCAGCTTACATCGCCGCGTTCAAGCAGATGTTCGGCGTGACCCCAGGCGAGCTGCGCCTGCTCTGACGGCGGTTGGCCAAGAGCAGGCGCGGGCCGGCTGATCAGGTACGGAAGCGGCGGACCAGGCTGTCCAGCTCGTTCGAAAGGCCAGCCAGGCTCTCCGAGTCCTGCCGCGCGGCCTGGGCCAGTTCTGCCACCAACTGCGCATCACCGTGGATCTGGCTGATGTGCCGGTTGATGTCTTCCGCGACCTGATGCTGCTCTTCGGCGGCGGTGGCGATCTGCGTGTTCATGTCGCGGATCACGTCGACCGACTCACGGATCTGGCCAAAGCTGTCGCGGGCCAGGCCAATCCGGCTGACCGACTGCTGCGAGACATCCAGGCTGGCGTGCATCTGCTGGGCAACTTCAGCGGTGCGACTGGCGAGGTTGCCGAGCAGGCCGTCGATTTCGGCGGTGGAGTCTGCCGTGCGCTTGGCCAGCGCGCGGACTTCGTCGGCTACCACAGCAAAGCCGCGGCCTTGCTCGCCGGCCCGGGCGGCTTCGATGGCGGCGTTGAGGGCGAGCAGGTTGGTCTGCTCGGCAATCGAGCGGATGGTGCCCAGAATCGACTGGATCGCGTTGCTGTCACGCTCCAGTTGCTGGATCGACTGCGCTGATTGCTCGATCTCCTGGCTCAGGCGATCAACGCTCTGCACCGCGGCATCGATCTGCTGCTGACCTTCACGCGCCTGCTGCTGGCCGCTGTCGGCCGACTGCGCCGCCTGGCTGCAGGAACGGGCGACTTCGTTGGCGGTGGCGACCATTTCGTGGAAGGCGGTAGACACCATGTCCACTGCTTCGCGCTGACGCCCGGCCGCTTCGGCCATGTCGTTGGAGACGCGCGTCGAGCTGCTGGAGGTGCTGAGAATCTTGCCGGCGGCAGCGCCGATATGCTGGATCAGGCTGCGAATCGCGCCGAGGAACTGGTTGAACCAGCCGGCCAGTTGCGCGGTTTCATCGCGGCCGCGGACTTCCAGGCTGCGGGTCAGGTCGCCTTCGCCTTGGGCGATGTCTTCCAGGCCGCTGCTGACGCTGTTGATCGGGCGCACGATGAGCTTGGCGAACGCGGCACCGACGATTGCGAACAACGCGGCCAGGACCAGCGCAATAGTGCCGATCAGCCAGGTCAGGCGGGTGGTGGTCTGCATCACCTCGCCTTCCTGGATCAGGCCAATGAAGGTCCAACCGAGGGTTTCATCCGGGTAGATGTTGGCCATGTAGCGCTCGCCATTGATCTCGACTTGCACCAGGCCCTTGCCGGCCTTGGCCAGCTCGGCGTAACCGCCGCCAAAGCTGCTCAGTTGCTTGAAGTTGTGGCTGGCGTCGCGTGGGTCGACCATCACGTTGCCGTTGTTTTCCATGAGGATCAGGTAGCCGCTTTCGCCTAGCTTGATCTTCTTGACGATTTCGGTGAGGCCGTTCAGCGAGACGTCGATGTTGACCACGCCGCCGGGGCTGCCCAGCTGGTTGGTTACCGTGCGCACGGTGCTGACCAGCACGGCATCATCGGCTGCCCAGTAATAGGCGCCGGTGCGGATGGTCTTGCCGGGGTTGGCCATGGCCAGTTGGTACCAAGGGCGCTGGCGCGGATCGTAATTGACGAACTTCTGCCCGGCCGGCCAGCCGACGTAGCCGCCGTCGGCGACCCCGTAGGACAGGTAGGCGTAAGCCGGGTGGGCGTCGGCCAGGCGGGTGAAGAAGTCGAGCACCTTGGCGTCTTGCTCGCCCAGGGTGTAAGACGGGTTGGCGCTGGTGTACTTGTTCAGCTCGCTACCGGTGGCGGCAACCATTGGCTGCGCGGCCATGTAGTTGACGTTCTGGTCGATGCCCTGGAAGAAGATGTTCATCGCATTGCTGACCTGGCGAATCTCTCGGCTGCTGTTGTCGAGAAAATCATCGCGGGCCTCGCCGCGCAGGTTGACCACTACCAGGGTAGCCACGAGGACGATGGGCAAGCCGGCAATCACGGCAAACGCCCAAGTCAGTTTTTGTTTGATGTTCATCCACGCTCCCGGAGTATTTTTTTTATCGACGCATGAAACAGGCACTTCAGGGCATCGGCAGCGTGGGCGATTTATAGAGGTCAAATCCCTGTATTTATTGGCCGACGTCGCGTTTGGCGACGATTCGGTCGTGATTGGGCTAATACGGCATACCAAACTGGGCAGGGCAGTGTGGTTTAGCTACAGCAGGCTTTGCCGCTGGCCAGATCCTTGAGGATCGGGCAGTCGGGGCGGTCATCGCCGTGGCAATCGGCAACCAGCTGGCTAAGAGTGTCACGCAGGCTGACCAGCTCTTCGATGCGCGTGTTCAGCGCAGCGATGTGCTCGTTGGCCAGGGCTTTGACATCGGCGCTGGCGCGTTCACGGTCTTGCCACAGAGTCAGCAGCCTGGCGACTTCCTCCAGAGAAAAGCCAAGATCGCGTGAGCGCTTGATGAAGGCCAGGCTGTGCAGGTCCTGCTGTTGGTAGAGGCGATAGCCGCTGTCGCTGCGTTGCGCCGGTTTAAGCAGGCCGATCGACTCGTAATAACGGATCATCTTGCTGCTCAGCCCGCTGAGGCGGGCAGCCTGGCCGATATTCATGGTGCCTCCTGCTGGTCGTTGTCGGGTTTCCAGGTTTTCAGCCACAGCGCATTGCTCACCACGCTGACGCTCGACAGGGCCATGGCGGCGCCCGCCAGCACCGGGTTGAGCAGGCCAAACGCGGCCAACGGGATGCCGACCAGGTTGTAGATGAAGGCCCAGAACAGGTTCTGGCGGATCTTGGCGTAGGTCTTGCGGCTGATTTCCAGGGCTGCCGGCACCAGCCGCGGGTCACCGCGCATCAGGGTAATGCCGGCGGCCTGCATGGCGACATCGGTGCCACCGCCCATGGCGATACCGATGTCGGCGGCGGCCAGGGCCGGGGCGTCATTGATACCGTCACCGACCATAGCCACCACGCCGTCGCGTTTGAGCACGGTCACGGTAGCGGCTTTGTCGGCCGGCAGTACTTCGGCGTAGACATCCTCGATGCCCAGCGCGTCGGCGACCACCTTGGCACTGCCGCGGTTGTCGCCGGTCAGCAGGTGGCTGCTGACGCCTCGCGCGCGCAGACTGCGCACGGCCTCTGCGGCACCGGGCTTGAGGCTGTCACCAAAGGCCAGCAGGCCGAGCACCTGCGGCTGCGGTGCCTGTTCGATCAGCCACGACAGGGTGCGGCCTTCGGCTTCCCAGGTCTGTGCTTTGCCTGCAAGCTCGCCGGGTTGCAGCTGGCTGTCTTCGAGCAAACGCCGGTTGCCGAGGGCCAACTGGCGTTGCTCGACCACGCCGGCGATGCCGCGCCCGGTCAGTGACTGGCTGTCGCTGACGGGCGGCACGTCCAGGCCATGTTCGCTGCAGGCGCCGAGCACCGCTTTGGCCAGCGGGTGCTCACTGCCCTGTTGCAGTGCCCCGGCCAGACGCAACAAGTGCGCTTCATCGGCAACGGCGGCCAGGCTGTGGACAATGCGCGGGCTGCCTGAGGTCAGCGTACCGGTCTTGTCGAACACCACGCGGTTGACGGCGTGGGCGCGCTCCAGCGCCTCGGCATCCTTGATCAGAATGCCGTGGCGGGCGGCCACGCCAGTGCCGGCCATGATCGCTGCAGGCGTCGCCAGGCCAAGCGCACATGGGCAGGCAATTACCAGTACGGCGACGGCGTTGATCAAGGCGGTTTCCAGCGGTGCGCCATACCACCACCAGCCGAGCAGGGTAATCAGAGCGATCACCAGCACCGCCGGGACGAACACCTGGCTGACCCGGTCGACCAGTTTCTGAATCGGCGCCTTGGCCGCCTGGGCATCCTCGACCAGGCGAATGATCCTCGCGAGTACCGTTTCGGTGCCTAGTGCCAGGGTGCGTACCAGCAGTTGGCCTTCGCCATTGATGGCGCCGCCGGTGACCGGGTCACCGGGGTGCTTGGGTACCGGCAGGCTCTCGCCGCTGATCAGCGCCTCGTCGGCGTGGCTGCTGCCTTCGATGACTTCGCCGTCGACCGGGAAGCGCTCGCCGGGTTTGACTCGGACCAGATCGTGCAGGCGCAGTTGGCTGATCGGCACATCCTCCTCACGCCCATCGAGCACGCGCAGGGCGCGCTCCGGGCGCAGCGCCTCGAGGGCGCGGATGGCGCTGGCGGTCTGGCGTTTGGCGCGGCTTTCGAGGTATTTGCCGAGCAGCACCAGGGCGATGACCACTGCCGAGGCCTCGAAGTACAGGTGCGGCTCTACCCCTAGCGGAGCATTGGCCCATTGATACAGGCTCAGGCCGTAACCGGCACTGGTGCCGAGCGCAACCAGCAGGTCCATGTTGCCGGCGGCTGCGCGCACGGCTTTCCAGGCTGCTCTGTAAAAACGTGCGCCGAGAATGAACTGCACCGGCGTAGCCAAGGCAAACTGCGCCCAGGCCGGCAGCATCCAGTGCACGCCGAACGGCTGCAGGAGCATCGGCAACACCAGTGGCAGCGCCAGCAGCACCGCAGCGGCCACGGCCAGGCGCTCATTGCGCAAATGGCGCTGGGCATCATCAGGGTCGGGCGCAGCGGCATCCGGCATGGATGCTTCGTAGCCGGCCTGACGTACAGCCTCGACCAACGCAGGCAGGGTTTGCGCTGGAGCTTCGACACGGGCGGTCTCGGTTGCCAGGTTGACGCTCACCTGCGCCGCGCCGGGCACCTTGCGCAGGGCGCGCTCGACACGCCCGGCGCAGCTGGCGCAGGTCATGCCGCTGATGGGCAGGTCAAAAACAGTGGATGCAGACATGGCTGGCCTCCTTGGACAGGCCTGCAGCATCAACCCTGCCACAGGGGCAAGGTCAATAGTCCAGGCTGGCTCGGGTCAGGTGCAGGCCGCTGTGGTCCATGGCGATGCGATACTTGTTGATCTGTCCGGCCTGCAGGGTCAGGCGCTGAGTGTGCTGGTTCTCCAGGCCAGGGTTGCAACCGGGGGCTTGCCCCGGCAACAGGCGCAAGCGGATATCCACCGGGCCGGGCGGCAGGTTGAACGAGGTCGATTGTTCCTGGAACAGGCGACCGGACAGTTGGTCATTGAGGTACACGCCGATCTCGCAGGTGGTCGCCACCTCAAGCCGCTCGCGCGAAATAATCAGCACGCTGTAGTCCGAGTTGCCAGCGGCGCTGGCCGCAGGCACCACGGTCAAAGCGGCGAGCAAGCCGACAAGGCTCAGTGCTGGCCTGATCATGAACAATCTCCTGCTTCATAAACTGTCAAAGGCGCAGCTTGGCTGAGCCAGGCGCGGATTGCCAGTCCGGCCGAGGACGGCATAACTTGACCTTGACCCGATGGCAAGCTTGAAACTGTGGCAAACCCACGAAGGAGACTGACCAATGCAAGTTTTCAATGTACAAGGCATGACCTGTGGCCACTGTGTAAAAAGCAGTGACTGCGGCGGTACAGGGGCAGGATGCTGCGGCCAAGGTAGAGGTGGATCTGGCTGCCAAGCAAGTGACCGTCGACAGCCAGTTGGCCAGCGAACAGATTCTTGCCGCCATTCGTGAGGAAGGCTACGAGGCGCAATCGGCCTGACGACGCTGGAGTGTAGCGGTGCCGGTGATCGACCATGCTGCTGAATGTCATCGGTGCCGCTTCTGGGCAGGGAATTGTCACAAAGGTTTTCGCCAGAATCCGCCTTTGCAGTTAGACTTGGCAGCTTGCTTAGCCTGCTAATGGATTCCTGATGAACCTGCGTTACGTGCTGATTCTCGGCGCCTTGAGTGCGTTCGGGCCGCTGGCGATCGACTTTTACCTGCCAGCATTCCCGGCCATGGCTCAGGCCTTTCTGACCGACGAGAAACACATCCAGACTACCCTGGCCGCGTACTTCCTTGGCCTGTCGCTGGGCCAGTTGGCCTACGGCCCGGTAGCCGATCGCTTTGGTCGGCGCATCCCGCTGCTGTTCGGAGTGACCTTGTTCACCCTGGCCTCACTGGCCTGCGCTTATGCGCCCAATCTGGATACGTTGATTGTCGCGCGCTTCGTCCAGGCCTTGGGTGGCTGCGCGGGGATGGTGCTGTCACGGGCGATTGTCAGCGACAAGTGCGACCCGGTTGCCTCGGCCAAGGTCTTCTCGCAATTGATGCTGGTGATGGGCCTGGCGCCGATTCTTGCGCCAATGCTTGGCGGCGTATTGGTCAACCTGGCTGGCTGGCAGTCGATCTTCCTGGCCTTGAGCCTGTTCAGCGCAGGCTGCCTGCTGGCGATCAGCTTCGGCTTGCCCGAGAGCATGCCGGCGGATATGCCGCGCCAGCCGCTGTCAGGGGCGTTTCGCCAATACCTGCGGCTGTTTGCTGACCGAGTGTTTATCGGCCACGCGTTGACCGGCGGCACCGCCATTGCCGGCATGTTTGCCTACATCGCAGGCTCGCCGTTCGTGTTCATCAAGCTATATGGGGTACCGACCGAGCATTATGGTTGGCTGTTCGGTGCCAACGCAGCGGGTTTCATTCTGATTGCACAGGTCAATGCACGGTTGTTGGCCAAGCGCGGCCCGGCAGTATTGCTGGGGCGAGCAGTGTGGTTGTACCTGGCGGCGGCGCTGACCCTGCTCGGCGTGGCGGCGTTGCGGCCGACGCAATTGTGGCCCCTGTTGTTGCCGTTGTTCGTGTGCATCGCCAGCCTGGGCTGCATCATCCCCAACGCCTCGGCGTTGGCCATGAGCGGTCAGGGCAACCGCGCAGGCAGCGCGTCGGCATTAATGGGCTGCCTGCAGTTCAGCGTTGCCGCTGGCTCGGCGGCGCTGGTCAGCTTGCTGCATGATGGCAGTGCGGTACCAATGGCCATGGTGATCAGCCTGTGCGGGGCTCTGGTGGTCAGTGTCGCGACGCTGACTCGGCGCTTGCAGGCCAGGCGTCAAGGCTGAACGAGTGAGGGGCCTGCAGGCGCTTCTGCAATGTTGCGACAAAGGCCCGCGCTTCACGCTCACTGCGAAAGCTCACCACGTGCTGGTCGAGCCGAACCTGCCAGGGGCAGTTGGGGTGACGTTCAGATGTACTGACGACGATCTTCATCGCATACCTCCACAGAACAGGTGCCGATTCAGTCTAGCGCTGCTGCCCCCAAGTGCCACCAATCCTTGAGTCGCTTCGGACTGACGGTCGCCTGTGGACCTTTCCCACAAGCCCTGTCTAGTTGTGCTGAGGCGCAACCACAGTGGATCCTTCGCTTTTGTTTGCCATATTTGCGGAAAGGCGCTGTCGGCAGCGTCTGAGGATATTTCTCTTTTCAGCTCGCGTTAAGGGCGCTTGTGGCTTTGGCTAGACAGGCTTGCGCCTGCTGGGTGGTTCTGGCCGGCCAGGTCTGCCCTGCTGGTGAATGCGTCGAGGGTCGCCCCACCCACCGCTTTGTCCGGTCTGTAGAGGAACCGGGAAGCGCTATCGCGGGACTTTGCCCGGCTTATACTGGCCCCAGCAGCCAGCGCCAGCGAGAGGGACTTCCCTGCCAGGGAATGCTATGCCAAGACCGTAAGCAGGTCAGCGCGCTGGCGTGTTTGGCCAATGGACCCAGACATGATTCAGCAGGGAGTTACCTTATGAAAGCAGTCAGCAGTATCAGCCAGATCGCCAGCCTGATGGCCGACCCCAAGCGCAGCGCCATGTTGTGGGCGTTGATCGATGGCACGCCCCGCCCCGCCGACGAGCTGGCGGTGATGACCGGCGTGAGTTCGTCTTCAGCGTGTGCGCATTTGTCCCTGCTCTCCTCGGCAGGCTTGCTGCGGCTGGAAGCCCGTGGCCGCAAACGCTATTTCCGTCTGGCGACGCCTGCTGTGGGGGCGGCGGTCGAGGCGTTGGCCAGCCTGCATCTGAATGATTTGCGCCCGCGGGTAACCCAGGTCAAACCGCTGCAGGTGCCACTGTCGATGCGCCGTGCGCGCCTGTGCAATGGGCATATGGGCGGTGAGCTGGCGGCTGAATTGCTGCAACGAATGGTCACTGCCGGCTGGCTGGAGGGGTACGACGGTGAGCTGCGGGTGAGTTTTACAGGTCGCACGCAGTTGGCCAATGTCGGCGTGTACATCGAGGCCTTGGCACAGCGGCCACTGAGCAACTGTGTGATCTGTCACTGCAATGAGTGGAGCGATCAGGGGCCGCATCTGGGCGGAAGCCTGGGGCAGGCCTTGCTGACGTTGTTCCTGCAGTCGGGCTGGCTGCAGGAACAGGACGGTGCGCGCGGGCTGCAGATATCACCGCTGGGTATCCAGCAGATCAATCGTATCGCTCGCGCAGAGCCGTCCTTGCTGGTGGGTTGAGCTGCCGGCAACCGTTGCCGGTCAGGCCAGGCGAGCGTCCAGGCTGTTCTGCGCCAGGCGCCGAGCTTGATCCTCGGTCATGCCCAAATGGGTGTGTAGCGCGTGGAAGTTCTCGGTGACATAACCGCCGAAGTAGGCCGGGTCGTCGGAGTTGACCGTGACTTTGACGCCACGCTCAAGCATCTCGAGGATGTTGTGCTGGCCCATGTGTTCGAATACGCAGAGTTTGGTATTGGATAGCGGGCACACCGTCAGCGGGATCTGCTCATCAATGATGCGCTGCATCAGCCGCTCATCTTCGATGGCGCGTACGCCGTGGTCGATGCGCTTGATCTTGAGCAGGTCGAGGGCTTCCCATATGTACTCGGGCGGGCCTTCTTCGCCGGCGTGGGCTACTGCGTCAAAGCCTTCGCTGCGGGCGCGCTCGAATACGCGCTGGAACTTGCTCGGCGGATGGCCTTTCTCCGAGCTGTCCAGACCGACGGCAATGAACGCATCGCGGAACGGCAGCGCCTGGTCGAGGGTTTTTTGCGCTTCTTCTTCGCTGAGGTGGCGCAGGAAGCTGAGGATCAGCCCGCTGCTGATGCCCAGTTGCTCACGGCCATCCTTCAGTGCTTTGCTCAGGCCGGCCATGACCACTTCGAAGGGGATGCCCCGGTCAGTGTGGGTCTGCGGGTCGAAGAACGGTTCGGTGTGAATAACGTTCTGCGCCTTGCAGCGTTGCAGGTAGGCCCAGGTCAGGTCGTAGAAGTCCTGCTCGGTACGCAGGACATCGGCGCCCTGGTAATAGAGGTCGAGAAACTCCTGCAGGTTGTTGAAGGCATAGGCGCCGCGCAGGGTTTCTACATCCGCCCAGGGCAGGGCAATCTTGTTGCGTTCGGCCAGGGCGAACAGCAGCTCGGGCTCGAGCGAGCCTTCCAGGTGCATGTGCAGTTCCGCCTTGGGCAAGGCGTTCAGCCAGTCGTACATGTGTGTGATCTCGATCAGGAACGGTTGTCGCCATTCTACAGGGCCAGGCCGGGCAATGCGCCCGGCCTGGCCTGCGCATATCAACCGGCGATCAGCTGCGCTGCGGCCTGGCGGTGGTCGGCGATCAGGCCTTTGACGTCAAGGCCTTCGATCTGGCCGTCAATCACGCGCCATTTGCCGCCGATCATGACCCGGTCGGCACGGTCGGCGCCGCACAGCAGCAGTGCCGACAGCGGGTCATGGCTGCCCGAGAAGCGCAGCTCGTCGAGCTTGAACAGGGCCAGGTCAGCCTGTTTGCCAACCGCCAGCTGGCCAATATCGCTGCGCCCCAGCAAGTGCGCCGAGCCACGGGTGGCCCAGCCCAGGGCGCGTTCCGGGGTGATCTGTTCGGCGCCATAGCGCAGCCGTTGCAGATACAGCGCCTGACGCGCTTCGAGGATCATGTTCGAGGCATCGTTGGAGGCCGAGCCATCGACGCCGAGGCCAACCGTGGCGCCGGCAGCTTCCAGATCCACCGTGGGTGCAATCCCCGAAGCAAGACGCATGTTCGAGCTTGGGCAATGGCAGATGCCGGTACCGGCAGCGCCGAGGCGGGCGATTTCGTCGGGGTTGAAGTGGATGCCGTGGGCCAGCCAGGTGCGCGGGCCCAGCCAGCCGACGCTGTCCAGGTAATCCACTGTACGCAGGCCAAAGCGCTGCAGACAGAACTCCTCTTCATCGAGGGTTTCGGCCAGGTGGGTGTGCAGGCGCACGTCCAGCTCTGCGGCCAATTCGGCACTGGCGCGCATGATTTCCGGGGTTACCGAGAAGGGTGAGCAGGGCGCCAGGGCGATCTGGATCTGCGCGCCTTCGCCACGCTCGTGGTAGCTGTGGATAAGTCGCTGGCTGTCGGCCAGGATCACCTCGCCCTGTTGCACGGTCTGCTGCGGCGGCAGGCCGCCGTCGTCTTCGCCCAGGCTCATCGAGCCGCGGGTCAGCATGGCGCGCATGCCCAGCCCGCGGACTGCTTCGACCTGTACATCAATGGCGTTGTCCAGGCCCTGCGGGAACAGGTAGTGGTGGTCGGCGGCGGTGGTGCAGCCCGACAGCAACAGCTCGGCCAAGGCCACTTTACTGGCCAGCTCGAGCTTGGCCGGAGTCAGGCGTGCCCAGACCGGATATAAAGTCTTCAGCCAGGGGAACAGCGGCTGATTGACCACCGGCGCCCAGGCGCGGGTCAGGGTTTGATAGAAGTGATGATGGGTGTTGATCAGACCAGGCAGGATCACGTGCTCACGGGCGTCGAACACCTGTGAGCAGGGGATGCTAGGGCTTTCGCCCAGGGCCAGCAGTTGCACGATTTTGCCGTCTTCGATAACCAGCCCGCCGCGCGCGTCGCTGTCGTTGGCGGTGAAGATGGCAAGGGGGGATTTCAACCAGGTACGGGTCGCAGGCATGGTGCCGGCTCCTCTGAAAGTGGGTTCAGGTAAGCCAGCTCAGTTTTGCCCTGTCTGCTGATCCAGGTTCGCCGCGGGGGCGAGGCGTCGAGTCTACTGCCTCGCCCTGCAGCTTTCAATTCACCAGACCAATGGTTCGCCCTTGTAATTGATGAAGCGCAGGCCGCCATTGCCGCTGTGCGCCTTGATCTGCTTGAGCATGCCGCTGGTACTGGTGAACACGTCGATTTCAGCGTTTTCTCCGCCCATCGCAGTTTTCACCCAGCCCGGGTGCATGGCCAGCACGGCGAGGTCGGGGCGCTGCAGTTCGCCGACGTAGCTGTTGATCATCGAGTTCAAGGCGGCCTTGCTGGCCTTGTACAACGGAATCTCGCCGCCATCAGGGATGCTCACGCTACCCAGTACCGAACTCATGAAAGCCAGCACGCCGCTGCCTTCGCGCAGTTGCCCGGCCAGGCGGCGGGCGATGCGGATCGGCGCCACGGCATTGGTCATGAACAAGGCGCCGATCTGCTCTTCGCTGACCGCTTCCAGATCCTGCGGCAGCGGCCCCATGACGCCAGCGTTGACGAACAGCAGATCCAACGTCTCGCCGTGCAGGCGCTGTTTGAGGCTGTCGAGTTGAGCGGTGTTGTTGATCTCGAGGGTTTCGATGTGCACGCCGACAATGCTGCCCAGGTCGCCCGGGTTGGCCTTGTCGCGAACGGTGGCGATTACCTTCCAGCCATCTTCGTGCAGGCGCTGCACCAGGCCAAGGCCCAGGCCTCGTGAGGCGCCAATGATCAGGGCGGTCTTGGTTGCGGTCATTTCTGTACTCCTTCAGAGGTAGCGCATGCCGGGCAGCCATCACCAGAGCTGCCAGCGTAGTCGCTGCAGTTTGCCAGCGTGTGGCAGCCGATGCACGGTTGTGCAAAAAATGATCAGCAGGCTACGGGCCTTGCGCCGTCAGGGCCGGAGCCAGTGGCTAACGGTTTATCCACAGGCTGCTCCACAGTATTTGTGCGCAAGCGGGCGGGCCAGGTTTTGCCTGCCGGCGGCCGAATTGTCATTGCAGGCTGGGGATAACTTACTGTAATGCGGAGCTTTTCAGCGCTGTCACGAAACTGTGATCAAAATATGATCAATGCTCTGCGCGCCTTGTAATTCGTGGCCTGGGTCGGACTGCCCCAAGCTTATCCACAGGCAGGCGCACAGTAGTTGTGAGTAATGTTTCAGCGGTTTTATCCATGATTTACGCGCTGAGGACAATTCTGCCGCGGCTCAGGTCGGCAAGTTGCTGCTGCAGTGCCGGCAGATGGCTGGGCCCGATAGCCAGCCGCAGATCTACACCATTGGCAGTGAACTGTTCATCCAGAACCAGCCCGTCAACGTCAGCCAGACGCAGTTTGACCAAGGCTAATTCGCTGAAACTGCAGCTGCAGGTGTATTCGCTGCGCTGCACCAACAGACGCTTTGGCGCCTGTTGCAGGCATTTGTTGGCGCCGCCGCCATAGGCCCGGGCGAGGCCACCGGTGCCTAACTGGATACCGCCGTACCAGCGGATCACCAGTACCACCACCTGATCGCAGTCCTGCGCCTCGATCGCGGCGAGGATCGGCCGGCCGGCGGTGCCGCCGGGTTCGCCGTCGTCATTGCTGCGGTATTGCCCGCCGATTTTCCAGGCCCAGCAGTTGTGGGTGGCGGCGAGGTCGCTGTGGCGCTCGATGAAACTCTGCGCTTCGGCAGGGCTGTTGATCGGGCCGGCGAGGGTGATGAAGCGGCTCTTGCGGATCTCTTCGCGAAACTCGCAGAGGTCGAGCAGGGTAGATGGCATAAGTCCGGGTCAGGCGGGCAGTTGGATGCCGCAACCTTTGAGAATGATGTGGATAAGATTGTTGCTGGCGTCTTCCATGTCCTGCTTGGTCAGGCGGCTGCGGCCGGTAACCTGGCAGATCTGAGTGGAAAAGTCGGCGTAGTGCTGGGTGCTGCCCCAGAGCAGGAAGATCAAGTGCACCGGGTCGACCGGGTCCATCTTGCCGGCGTCGATCCAGGCCTGGAACACAGCGGCACGGCCGCGGAACCACTCACGGTAATCGGCGCTGAAGTATTCGGTCAGACACTGACCACCGCTGATCACTTCCATGGCGAAGATCCGTGATGCCTGCGGGTTGCGCCGCGAGAACTCCATCTTGGTGCGCAGGTACTGGCTCAGCGCCTGGCCTGGATCATCGTCGACGCTCAGGGCGTTGAAGGTGCTGTCCCACAGCTCGATGATGTTGCTCAGCACGGCGATATACAGGCCGAGCTTGTTGGTGAAGTAGTAGTGCAGGTTGGCCTTTGGCAAGCCGGCCTTGAGGGCGATGGTATTCATGCTGGTGCCCTTGAAACCGTGGCGGGCAAACTCATCTTCGGCGGCCTGGATAATCGCCTGCTCGTTCTTTTGGCGAATGCGGCCGGCGGGCTTGCCCGAGGCGGAGAGGCGATGCGCTGGGACTTCTAGGGTCATGGACGGTTCCGAACGGGCTGAGGCAACGGGATTGTCCGACAGATTACCTGCCTGTGCCGAAGTGACAAGCCTTTAGCGTGTGGCAGCAAGGCTTTCAAGGAAGCTTTCCAGTACCAGGTTTGGCCGCCGGCCTTTGCGTGTCACCCAGTTCAGGCTCAGGTCGTAATGGCGCTGCGCAGGTTTCAGGGCCCGCAGGCGGCCTTGTTGCACCCAGGTGCTGGCGTAATGATCGGGCAGGTAGCCGATGTAACGCCCGGTCAGGATCAAGAACGCCATGCCCTCGCGGTCGGACGCGCTCGCCGTGCAGTGCAGCGCCTGATAGTGCGCCTGGATTTCACCGGGCAGGCGGAAGGTCGGCGCGATCGCATCCTGGCTGTTGAGCCGCTCGTCGTCGATCTTGTGGTCGTCGGCATAGAACAGCGGGTGGCCAACGGCGCAGTAGAGCAGCGACCGCTCGCTGTACAGCGGCTGGTACTCCAGGCCCGACAGCGGGCTGGCCTGCGGCACCACGCCAACATGCAGGCTGCCATCGAGCACGCCTTGCTCGACTTGACTGGGGGCGATCATGCGGATCTGGATGTGCACGTCCGGGCCGCGGTCCTTGAGCTCGGCCAGGGCATGGGTGATGCGCATGTGCGGCAGTGTCACCAGGTTGTCGGTCAGGCCGATATTGAGCTCGCCGCGCAGGTGTTGGTGCAAGCCGTTGACCTCGGTGCGAAAGGTCTCGATGGCGCTCAGCAGTTGCAGCGCCGAGTGGTACACGTCGCGGCCTTCTTCGGTCAGCGAAAAACCGGCGCGGCCGCGTTGGCACAGGCGCAGGCCGAGGCGCTGCTCAAGGTCGCTCATTTGCTGGCTGATCGCCGAGCGGCCGATGCCCAACACGTTCTCCGCTGCCGAAAAACCGCCGCACTCGACCACACTGCGGTAAATCTTGAGCAGGCGGATGTCGAAGTCGCTGACTTGCGCAAGTGGATCGGGGCGTCGGCTCATTAGTTTAGTCCACTGCTAACTGAAGATTTGAAAAGTAGGCTTTTCCAGACTTTATCGCCGTGCCAATTTAGCTGCAACAACATCCATCGTTGCCTATTCGTTTGCCGAGGAACCGCCCGATGAACATGCCCGAAACCGCGCCTTCCGGTATCGCTAGCCAGCTCAAGCTGGACGCGCACTGGATGCCGTACACCGCCAACCGTAATTTCCAGCGCGATCCGCGCCTGATCGTTGCCGCCGATGGCAACTATCTGGTCGACGACAAGGGCCGGCGCATCTTCGATGCCCTGTCTGGGCTGTGGACTTGCGGTGCCGGGCATACCCGCAAGGAAATCAGCGAAGCGGTCGCGCGCCAGGTTGGCGTGCTCGACTATTCGCCGGCATTCCAGTACGGCCATCCGCTGTCGTTCCAGCTGGCTGAAAAGATTACCCAGTTGACTCCGGGTGATCTGAATCACGTGTTCTTCACCAACTCCGGTTCCGAGTGCGCCGATACCGCGCTGAAAATGGTACGTGCCTACTGGCGCCTGAAAGGCCAGGCGACCAAGACCAAGATGATCGGTCGCGCCCGTGGCTATCATGGGGTGAACATCGCCGGTACCAGCTTGGGCGGCGTCAACGGCAACCGCAAGATGTTCGGCCAGCTGCTCGATGTCGACCACTTGCCGCACACCGTGCTGCCGGTCAACGCCTTCACCAAGGGCTTGCCGGAAGAGGGCGGGATCGCCCTGGCCGACGAGATGCTCAAGTTGATCGAGCTGCACGATGCCTCCAATATCGCTGCGGTGATCGTCGAGCCGCTGGCTGGCTCGGCGGG
The DNA here is from genome assembly GCF_059693665.1 of Pseudomonas sp. PGPR N4. Taxonomy (NCBI): domain Bacteria; kingdom Pseudomonadati; phylum Pseudomonadota; class Gammaproteobacteria; order Pseudomonadales; family Pseudomonadaceae; genus Pseudomonas; species Pseudomonas sp. PGPR N4. The sequence continues at coordinate 2,556 of NZ_JCAUKV010000002.1, read as the reverse complement.
TGTATTGCCGCCGCCGAAGGGTTACCTCAAGCGCCTGCGTGAAATCTGCACCCAGCACAATATTCTGCTGATCTTCGACGAAGTGATCACCGGTTTCGGCCGCATGGGCGCCATGACCGGTGCCGAAGCGTTCGGCGTCACCCCGGACTTGATGTGCATCGCCAAGCAGGTCACCAACGGCGCCATCCCTCTCGGCGCAGTGGTTGCCAGCAGCGAGATCTACCACACCTTCATGAATCAGCCGACGCCTGAGTACGCTGTGGAATTCCCTCACGGCTACACCTACTCGGCGCACCCGGTGGCGTGCGCTGCCGGCATCGCGGCGCTGGACCTGCTGCAGAAAGAGAACCTGGTGCAGTCAGCCGCCGAGCTGGCGCCGCACTTCGAGAACCTGCTGCATGGCGTCAAAGGCACCAAGAATATCGTCGACATCCGTAACTACGGCCTGGCCGGCGCGATCCAGATCGCGGCACGTGACGGCGATGCCATTGTGCGTCCTTACGAAGTGGCGATGAAGCTGTGGCAAAAAGGCTTCTACGTGCGCTACGGCGGCGACACCCTGCAGTTCGGCCCGACCTTCAACACCCAGCCGCAGGAGCTCGACCGCCTGTTCGACGCGGTGGGCGAGACCCTCAACCAGATCGATTGATCTGTCTGATTTTGACGGCAGGTGTGCACCGGCGCGCCTGATCCTTCCTTCCTGTTTCTGGAGTTATGCATGAGCATTGTTCAGCACCTGATCAACGGCGAACTGGTTTCCAAGGGCGAACGCACCGCCGATGTCTTCAACCCGTCTACCGGTCAGGCCGTACGCAAGGTCGAACTGGCCAGCCGTGCCACCGTGCAAGAGGCGATCGATTCGGCCAAGGCGGCCTTCCCGGCCTGGCGCAACACCCCGCCGGCCAAGCGCGCCCAGGTGATGTTCCGCTTCAAGCAGTTGCTTGAGCAGAACGAAGCGAAGATCTCGCAGATGATCAGCGAAGAGCATGGCAAGACCCTGGAAGACGCTGCCGGCGAACTCAAGCGTGGTATCGAGAACGTCGAGTTCGCTTGTGCCGCCCCGGAAGTGCTCAAAGGCGAGTACAGCCGCAACGTCGGCCCGAACATCGATGCCTGGTCGGACTTCCAGCCATTGGGCGTGGTTGCCGGTATCACTCCGTTCAACTTCCCGGCCATGGTCCCGCTGTGGATGTACCCGCTGGCGATCGCCTGTGGCAACGCGTTCATCCTCAAGCCGTCCGAGCGTGATCCAAGCTCGACGCTGTATATCGCCCAGCTGCTGCTCGAAGCTGGCCTGCCCAAGGGCATCCTCAACGTGGTGCATGGTGACAAGGAAGCGGTCGATGCGCTGATCGAAGCGCCAGAGGTGAAAGCCCTGAGTTTTGTTGGCTCGACGCCGATTGCCGAATACATCTATGCCGAAGGCACCAAGCGCGGCAAGCGTGTACAGGCTCTGGGCGGCGCCAAGAACCACGCGGTGGTGATGCCGGATGCCGACCTGGATAACGCGGTCAGCGCGCTGATGGGTGCGGCGTATGGTTCTTGCGGCGAGCGCTGCATGGCCATTTCCGTCGCAGTATGCGTGGGTGACCAGGCAGCCGATGCGCTGATCGCCAAGCTTGAACCGCAGATCCGCGCGCTGAAGATCGGCGCTGGAACTTCCTGTGGTCTGGACATGGGGCCGCTGGTAACTGCTGCGGCGCGCGACAAGGTACTTGGCTATATAGATGACGGCGTTGCCTCGGGTGCCAAACTGGTGGTCGATGGTCGTGACCTGCGTGTTGCAGGCTGCGAGGATGGCTACTTTGTCGGCGGCACGCTGTTCGACAATGTCTCGCCAGAAATGCGCATCTATAAAGAAGAGATCTTCGGCCCGGTGCTGTGTGTGGTGCGCGTCGACAGCCTGGAGCAGGCCATGCAGTTGATCAACGATCACGAGTATGGCAACGGCACCTGCATCTTTACCCGTGACGGCGAAGCGGCTCGGCTGTTCTGCGACGAGATCGAAGTGGGCATGGTCGGTGTCAACGTGCCGCTGCCGGTACCTGTTGCATATCACAGCTTCGGCGGCTGGAAGCGTTCGCTGTTTGGCGACCTGCATGCCTATGGCCCGGACGGTGTGCGCTTCTATACCCGTCGTAAAGCCATTACTCAGCGCTGGCCGCAGCGCAAGAGCCATGAAGCATCGCAGTTTGCCTTCCCTAGCTTGTAACTGGGGCAGGGTATGAGCGGGGAGGCCTTTGGGCCTCCCCGTTTTGTTTGTGCTTTGTGAGCCCGAAGGGCCGCTTTTGCTTAATGTTATGCAATTATGAAATAACGGTTGACGGGTTTCTGTAAGCGCTTATAATGCGCCCCACTTCCAGCGTAGTTGGAACGGAAAACTCCTTGAGATTCAATAAGTTAGAAGTTTCAGAGATGCTGCAAGGGCTTCGATCGAAAGATCGTCAGCGGTGAAAAAGGCAGTTGACAGCAGGTTGTAACGCTGTAGAATTCGCCTCCCGCTACGAGAGATCGCAAGCGAGTCAAGTGTTTGAAGTTGAACGAGTTTCTCGCAAA